>NZ_CP039253.1:0-670500 GCF_004795915.1 Rhodococcus sp. PAMC28707 | reverse complement strand
GTGTATTACGCAGACGTGGAAGGTTTTCCCTACAAGGAGATCGCCGAGATCATGGGAACGCCGATCGGAACGGTGATGTCGCGTTTGCATCGTGGTCGTAAGCAACTGAGGGGCCTGCTCGCTGGTGTGGCCCGTGAGCGTGGATTCAACCGCAACGGCGCGGTCGATGCGTACGAGCAGGAGGTGTCGAAGTGACGTCCGAGGCAACTCCCGACGATGCGGGGCAAAGCGAGTTCGACAATCTCGACTGCTCGGCGGTGATCGCCGATGTATGGCTGATGCTCGACGACGAGTGCGACGACGCCAGTCGGAAGCGTCTACAGAAGCACATAGACGAGTGCGGGTCGTGCTTCGCGGCTTACGGTATCGAGGAGAAGGTCAAGAATCTGATCAGCCGTAAGTGTGGTGGAGATCAAGCTCCGAGTGGTCTGCGCGAGCGCCTCAGCATCGAGATTCGGAGAACGGTCCTGATTCGGCAGACCGAATCCGACTGAGGCATCCAGGACCAAGTCGGTTCGATAGAAACGGAAAAAGGCCAGGGAGCGTTTCAAGCTCCCTGGCCTTTCTCGGTTCTCGGTCCGAGCGTCAGCTGTTCGGACGCTTGCCGTGATTTGCCTTGTTGTTCTTGCGACTGCGCTTCTTACGCCCACGCTTACCCATGTGTAGCTCCTCTCGTATGTTCACTACAGTCTTTCACGTGTGATTGGCTGTCCTTCTACGGGTGCCTGATGAGTTGGAGGTGCTTGTGGTGCGGATCACTGAACGAGAGGGAAATTAATGGCCGAAGACGTGCGGGCAGAGATGGTGTCGACTGTCTTCGAGATCGTGGTAGCCGAGGGGGACACAGTCGCTCACGGCGACACTCTCGTGGTTCTCGAATCGATGAAGATGGAGATTCCGGTGCTGGCCGAAATCGCGGGTACCGTAACCAAAATCGACGTCAAAGTCGGTGATGTCATCAAACAAGGTGATCTCATCGCAGTGGTGTCCTGAGCCCAGTCGCCGTTCACCGTGTCGACTCTCAGTGACCTTCTTGCCGAGCACACCGACCTTCCCGGGGATGCCGTCGATCATTTGCAGCGAGTGGTCGGGGAGTGGCAGCTTCTGGCCGACCTGTCCTTTGCCGATCTGCTGCTGTGGGTCGGCACCGGCAACGCGGCCGATCGTCCCGATGCCGAAGTGCTCTGCGTTGCCCAGTGCAGGCCGACAACGGCTTCCACTGCCTTCACCGAGGACATGGTGGGGTCGATCGTGTCGGAGTTACAACACCCGACCGTGATCGACTCGTTGATCACCCGCGACATCGTCCGCGGCGGTGCTTCCGGTACCGAAAGCGTGCCGGTGAGGTGTGGTGATCACGTCATCGCCGTTCTCACTCGCGATATCAACCCTGCCCAACAGCGGCCTCCCAGCGCGCTGGAGAGCGCGTACCGAGATTGTGCCGATGACCTCTGCCGGATGATCAATGAGGGAACGTTTCCGACGCCGGCCGAACGAACCGACGTGAACTCGTCTCCGCGTGCCGGTGACGGTTTCATTCGGCTCGACACCGATGGTCGGGTTGTCTATGCCAGCCCCAACGCGCTGTCGGCGTATCACCGTATGGGATTGGCGACCGAGCTTTCGGGACGGGATCTTGCCTCGGTGACGCGTTCCTTGATCACCGACCCGTTCGATTCCCAGGAGGTGGCCGACCACATTGCGGCCTCCACTTCGGGAGATGCAGGTCATCGCATGGAAGTCGACGCGCGCGGCGCGACCGTGCTGATCAGAACCCTTCCACTCCGACCGCGTGGTGAATCTGTCGGTGCAATAGTGCTGGTCCGCGACGTCACCGAAGTCAAGCGCCGCGATCGTGCTCTGCTGAGCAAAGATGCGACCATTCGCGAGATTCACCATCGGGTGAAGAACAACCTGCAAACCGTCGCTGCGCTGTTACGGCTGCAGTCGAGACGACTGGAGAACGAAGAGGCGCGCACCGCGTTGTCGGAATCGGTGCGGAGGGTGACCTCGATCGCACTGGTTCACGAAATGCTCTCGATGTCGGTGGACGAGGAAGTCGACCTCGACGAAATAGTCGACCGGTTGGTGCCCATCATGTTGGATATTGCGACAGTCAATCCGCGCGTTCGCGTGGTGCGGGAGGGCGCGCTGGGGGTCTTTTCCGCCGAACGTGCAACGCCGCTGGTCATGGTGCTCGCAGAGTTGGTCCAGAACGCCATGGAGCACGGTTTCGTGGCAAGTACCGATGGAGTGGTCCGCATCACGGCCGACCGATCGGCGCGGTGGCTCGACGTCGTTGTCCACGACGACGGTCCAGGTCTGCCTCCTGGTTTCTCCCTCGAGAAGTCCGAGGGACTAGGGCTGCAAATCGTGCGGACGCTCGTCTCGGCAGAGTTGGGTGGGTCGCTGGGGCTGCATCGCGCTACAGGTGGCGGAACCGACGCCTCGCTTCGCGTGCCATTGGGCAGACGCGGTCCGAGGATCTGATTGGAGAGTGTGCGCAGAAAAAAACTCGGTCCGAGTATGGACCGAGTTTTTGCCTGCTCTTGTTCCTGGGAACGTCAGACGGAGCTACGTGCTCGCGTGCGAGCATTACGACGCTTGAGTGCGCGACGCTCGTCTTCGCTCATGCCGCCCCACACGCCCGCATCCTGGCCGGACTCGAGTGCCCATGAAAGGCAATCAGCCGTGACAGGGCATCGCGTGCAGACGACTTTGGCATCGGCGATTTGTGCGAGTGCCGGGCCACTGTTTCCCACGGGGAAAAATAGTTCCGGGTCTTCGTCGCGACAAATAGCGTTGTGGCGCCAGTCCATCCTCTGCTCCTTACCGGGCGCCGAAGCACCGTTTTCCGTTTCATTGATGTTCGCGAGTGCGTAACCAATGTTTCCGCTCTGTTGCTTGTGAATGCTTTCACGAACTCAGGGGAAGTCAATAGATTGCCGCGTGACCGTGGTCAAGCTCACTCTGTTAGGCTGCCTCAAGCCTGCTGCGCTCCTTTGTACCCCTTGCGGCGAATTCTCGCTATACACCGTTGTCGCTGCCGTGGTAAGCGCGGCTGGAAACAGGCTGGACGAGTCTGACCGAGCGAGGGTGAAGCTGCCTGCTCCGCCCGTCGGCGCAGGGGTCATTCGGACGGCGGGGCTATGACTTCCAGTGCAGACGGAGTTGCGAAGAATTCGGCCTCGGTGCGCTCCCCGAGATAATCGCCGTCCATCTGCAGGCCGATCGGTTCGGTCGAAGTGATCTTGATTCGCGGCACATCGTCGATGCGAAAGAGATTGCGAGACTTGGGTTCCGCGCCTGCAGATAGAAGTTGTCGCGACACCAGAAGGCTGGGCACCACCTTGGTCGTCCTCATTGCGAACAACCCGAGTCCGGTATCGAACGTGGTCCCGGGATTGGTGTGAACCGGCCTGGCATCGAGATAGGTCCACGGACTCGAATTGGAAACGAACGCGTAATGCACGCCGGTGATCGGGTCGTGGCCCGGCACCTCGACTGTCAACATCGGCTCGTGACGCTTGTGCCGAAAGAACTCGCGTACGGCCGACCGAACGTAGCGAGTGGCAGAAACAGGGCGTCCGTCCTTGCGGCTCGCGTCGATCGCACGACATACGTCGGCATCGAGTCCTAGGCCGGCATTGAATGTGAACCACCGGTTGTCGCAGTGGGCGAGGCCGATCGTCCGTCTCGACCGCGACGCAAGAAGCTCGATGAGCTGATTGGTGGCAGCTACCGGGTCGGGTTCGATTCCAAGGGAGCGGGCGAAGACATTCGCACTGCCTCCAGGCACCACGGCCAAAGCCGGGATGGCCCCGATCGTCACTGATCGCATCGACGTCGGAAGCGGAACACCGAGCAGTCCGTTGATGACCTCGTTCACCGTGCCGTCACCACCGTGGACGATGACCAGGCCCATACCGTCCTCCCGAGCTTCGCGTGCCAATTCGGCCGCGTGATCTCGGTGCGTGGTGTGGGCGACCGTGACGCGAACGCGGCTCGACAGCGCGTGCGCCAACAGGTCACGGGCAGCAGGAGTGGTCGATGTCGCATTGGGGTTGACGATCAGAAGCGCGCGCACGGGGCATCAGCCTAGCGGTCCGACGGCGGTGTTCTAGGCTGGCCGGGTGTCAACGCCTTCGCAGCCACTGGTGCCGCCTTCGACCTTCCGGTCCGCCGGGGTGCTCGTCGCCCTCCAAGGACTCGTAGCGTTGGTCGTTGCCGTAGTTCTACTTGTCCGCGCAGTCGGCGGTGTCGAGGATTCCGCCGCGAACGGCTACGGAACCGCCGGATGGTTCGCAGTGGTCGGACTGGCCGTCGGAGCTGCGGGTGGGGCACTGGTGGCGGGTAAGCGTTGGGCTCGAGCCATCGCTCTGGTCGTACAGTTCCTCCTGTTGCCGGTCGTCTGGTCGCTGCTCACCGACTCGCATCAGCCGCTGTACGGTGCGTTGCTCGGACTGGTAGTGATCGCGATCCTGGTGTTGCTTTTCAGCCCGCCGTCGTCGAGATGGATGGCCGCCGAGTACGGGGACTTCGACGAAAAAATGTAGACGACCGTACTCGGCTGTGCATTCGGTAGGTCGGCCCGACTACTAGCTCGAGCTGGACGTATTCGCGAGGGCAGCCAGTGCATCACCGGTCATCCGGAACGTCGTCCACTCGTCCTGAGCGAGAGCGCCGAGTGAACGGTAGAAGCCGATCGACGGGGTGTTCCAATCGAGCACCCACCAACTCAGCCGGGTGTACCCCTTCTCGATGCACTCCGTGGCCAGTGCGGCGAGTAGTGCTCTGCCATGGCCCGCTCCGCGAAATGCGGGTTTGACATAGAGGTCTTCGAGATAGATGCCGTTGACGCCATCCCAGGTGGAGAAGTTCAGGAACCACAGAGCCACTCCCACGACCTCGCCGTCGTTCTCGGCGACGTGGGCGAACACCGAAGGTGCTGGTCCGAATAGAGCGGCAGCGATCTGTTCGGGTTTCACCGTGCAGTGTTCGAGCGATTTCTCATAGTCGGCCAGTTCGTACACGAGCCCGGTGATGGCTTCCACATCGTTCTCGTTCGCCCGTCGGATCATGCTGCTCACGGCTTCTTTCTCCCGGTTCGCACCGACGGATCGATGTTGTGGACGACGAGCTGTCGATACGAATGATCGAAGCCCAGCACCGAGTACGCACCAGGAGCCATTGCGAAGCGTTTCCCCTCGGCGACAGGCAGTTCCAACCATCGAGTGAGCAAAGCACGCGAAAAATGGCCATGTCCGACGAGGATGACGTCGCGCTCGACCAAGACCGGCAGCACGACGGAGAGCACGAGATCGGCACGGGAGCCGAAATCGTCGATCGACTCACCGTTCGGGCACGGGTGCGTCCACACGGTCCAGTGCGGCACGGTTGCGTGTATTTCGGGTGAGGTCAGGCCCTCGTAGTCTCCGTAGTCGACTTCGGAGAGCGCGTCCCACTCTCGGTCGACCGTCAGGCCGGCGAGGTGTGCAGTCCGCTGAGCCCGCGCGCGTGGGCTCGACAGGACCAGCGGCTCGCGCAGTTCGAGTTCCACGATGAGTTCGCCTGCCGCGACGGCCTGCTGCTCGCCGACTGCTGTCAGTGGGACGTCCGTGGGTCCCGTGTGCCGGCCACTTGTTGCCCATTCGGTTTCGCCGTGCCGGAGTAGCACGACCCGGCCGGTGGTGCCAGAGTTGGAGATCGTCATACCCGCAATGATGCCGTGTCTGGTTTCACAGTCCAGACGGTGGATCCGCCGGCAAAACCGAGAGCGTAGTGCGGCGACAGGGAATACCGATCAGGGGGACACTCGTTTGTCCTTCTGTCAGGCGCATTGTTCGTGATGGGCATGGGACTCGGATCCACGATGATGCCGATCATGACTGCCTCGCTGCAGACGCTCATCCATCACGAGGTCGCACGTGGGTCGACATCGATGAACATCGTGCAGCAGACAGCGGGTCCATCGGCACCGCCGTGATGTTCGTGGTGCCGACGAATCAGATCAAGAACGTCGCAATGTGGGCGCATCGGATTCGGTTTCGACGAGCCCACATTTGCATTCGCCTGGCTCTGTCGTGTTTTGTACGCAAGGATCAGCGGTGTGACGACAGTACTAGCAGTGGCCAATCAGAAGGGTGGCGTCGCGAAAACGACGACGGTTGCGTCGCTGGCGGCCGCACTCCACGCGCTCGACCAGCGGGTTCTCGTGGTCGATCTCGATCCGCAGGGGTGCCTGACGTTTTCGTTGGGTCACAACCCCGACAAACTCGATTCATCCGTGCACGAAGTCCTCACCGGCGACAAAAAGGTTTCCGACGTGCTCATCGAAACCGACGAGGGCATCATGCTGCTGCCCGCGACGATCGATCTTGCCGGTGCCGAAGCGTTGCTCCTCATGCGTCCGGGACGAGAATATGCTCTCAAGCGAGCGCTGGCGCCGGTGATCGACAATTTCGACGTCGTCATCATCGACTGCCCTCCTTCGCTGGGGGTGTTGACCCTCAACGGCCTCACCGCAGCCCAATCGGTGCTCGTTCCACTGCAATGTGAAACTCTCGCGCATCGTGGTGTCGGACAGTTACTTCGGACCGTCTCGGAGATCCAACAGATCACCAATCCTGATCTGACCCTGCTCGGTGCACTGCCGACTCTGTTCGATGCGCGGACCACTCACAGCAGGGATGTGCTCGGCGACGTATCCGATCGATACGATCTGCCGGTTCTGTCGCCACCGATCCCGCGAACTGTCCGGTTCGCGGAGGCTACGGCTTCAGGGTCGACGGTGCTCTCGGGTCGAAAGAGCAAGGGCGCGCAGGCATATCGCGAACTTGCAGCGAATCTTCTGGCACACTGGCAGCACGGGACCGAATTGGCCACTTATTCTCCGAACACACCGGACTGATCGGTTTCGGTAGCATCGCTTCAGCGTGCCGATAGTGCAACGAGGTTCTCACCGCGCTGCTCGATGACGACATCGCCGATCACCGACATGCCCACTGGGCCGGTATAACCGGCTCGGTCGACGTCCAAGGTCCGTTCTACGGTGCCCCTGGCGGGGTCGATCACTGCTGTTCCGCCGGGTACCGGAACCAGTAGCCGACCCGCCATGACCGTGCCGGGTCCGAGTGCGCCGGGGATCGACCACATCGGGGCCAGATCGGTCAATCCCAGTGCCACGATTCCACTTCCAGTCCACCAACTGAAGACCGATGCGGCCTTGACTACCGCTTCGGCTGTGGGGGAGTGGTTTTCGTCGACGACTGCGGAAGGAAGGTCGAACTCGGCCACGGGCTGTGCGTTTCCGTCGAAGACGGCAACCCTCGATGGTTGAGCGGAATGTGCTGGAATAGCCACTGCCACACGGTCACCCGAGGCGACAAGAATCGATGCTCCGGCGATCGGGCCGTCGGATCCTATCAACGCCGCCACGACGGAAGAACCGTATTCCTCCGGCTGCTGGGCATCCTTCGGGGCTGGATTCATCGTTGTCAGTCGCGCCCCGGACTCACCTCGGCACTGCTCGAGAACTGCGACGCGAGAACTGTTGGAAGCGGAGGACAGTAGAGTGCAACCGGATCTGGGTTGACCACTCGGATTGACCGGCGCGTCGACGCGACCGTATTCGAGTGTTCGGACCAGGTCCGAGCGCCATAGCTCCATTCGAGTGTCACCGCGAGAGGTGACGTAGGTTCCGTCATCGCTCAGCACGATATTCGCATCAGCGTCACTGCTACGTTGAGCTTTTCGCGTACCACTGGAGCTGTCGAGTTCGGTGACCTGCGAGCAACCCCTGGCGTCCTGATAGACCGCGACGATCGTATTCCACGCCTCCGTAACGGCGCAAAGCTTTCGATCTCGGCTATAGCTCCATGCAATGGAGCCGTCGAGCGGGTCCCGACCGGTGACAGTGCCACCGTCGCCCGTGACGACGGCACCGCCTGTGGTGACCGGTGCCGACGTGACCGGACTCGACGCACGCCAAGTCTCGGTAAGCGCGTCCGGAATCGACGTTGCCACATTCGCTTGGTGCAAAGGAGATTCCGCAGGGGCTGATGTCGTGCCGTGCGCGTCGCTTCGGAGCCACACAACTCCGAGAACGAGCACGGTCACGACTGCGATCGCTACGGCGACGACGATATCGGACCGGCGCCGACGTTCGGGTGCAAGCACAGTTTGGGAGACTACTCCGACGCGGCCGCACCGGACGAGGCTGACGCGGAGGAGCGGCGACGCCGTCGTCTACGTGGAGGAGCCGTCGTTTCTGTCCCTGTGTCACCGGTCGATTCGGTGGCTACCGAACCGGTGGTGTCAGCGACGGAGTCAGCCTCTCCGGTCGCGGGCTTACCCGCTCTGGTGCGCGAACGAGAGCGGGAGCGGCGAGGCTTGGAAGCACGCGGCTCCGCATCGGCGTCGGGCTGCTCAGAGCCCTTTTCATCCGAGGTCTCATCGGTTGCAGCGCTACCGTTCGAGTCCTTCGCGGCTTTGGCCTCGGACGACTTGTGCACTGTGCTGCCCACACCGGTTGGGATGTCGAGTTCTTCGAACAGGTGCGGGCTGCTCGAGTAGGTTTCGACGGGGTCGGGTGTCCCGAGATTGAGGGCTTTGTCGATGAGCTGCCACCGGGGGATGTCATCCCAATCGACCAACGTCACAGCGATGCCGGTGCGGCCTGCGCGGCCCGTCCGGCCGATGCGGTGAACGTATGTCTTCTCGTCCTCCGGGCACTGGTAGTTGATGACGTGCGTGACGTCGTCGATATCGATGCCCCGGGCAGCCACATCGGTGGCCACGAGAACGTCGATTCCACCGGTGCGGAACTTCTTCAGCGCTTTTTCGCGCTGGACCTGCCCGAGGTCACCGTGCACCGAGCCGACGGCGAATCCACGTTCCGCGAGTTCGTCTGCGACTTTCTGGGCGGTGCGCTTGGTACGGGTGAAGATCATGGTCGCACCGCGGCCGTTTGCTTGGAGCACCTTGGTCACCATCTCGACCTTGTCGAGTGCGTGAGCTCGGTAGACGTGCTGGGCGGTGCGATCGTGCACTGCCGACGACTCGGCCTCTTCGGCGCGAATATGAGTCGGCTGGGTGAGGAACGTACGGGCGAGGGTGATGATCGGTCCTGGCATCGTTGCCGAGAACAACATCGTCTGCCTTTTGTCCGGGACCATTCCGAGAATGCGTTCGATGTCCGGCAAGAACCCGAGATCGAGCATCTCGTCGGCCTCGTCGAGTACCAGGACGCCGATCTTGCCCAGAATCAGGTGACCCTGCTTCGCGAGGTCCAAAAGGCGTCCGGGTGTACCGACGACGACGTCGACGCCGTTCTGCAGGGCACTGATCTGTGCCTCGTAGGGGCGACCGCCGTAGATCGAGAGCACCTTGACAGGTCCAGTCGTCGAGCGGAGATGTTTGGCCGCATTCTGGAGGTCCGAGGTGACCTGCACACATAGTTCCCTGGTGGGCACGATTATGAGCGCCCGCGGGGTGCCGTCGAGAGCCGTGGTGCCTGAGTCCGTTGTGGAGATGCGCTGCAGCAGTGGAACGCCGAACCCGAAGGTCTTGCCCATTCCGGTGCGGGCCTGACCGATGAGGTCGTCACCGGCCAGAGCCAGGGGGAGTGTCAGCTCCTGGATTGCGAAGGTCCGCTCGATCCCGATGTCCTTGAGGGATCGGACGATCTCCTCACGCACGCCCAGTTCGGCGAAGGTCGGGGGTACGTGCGTGTCGTCGAGTTGGGCGGTCAACGTCGTGTCGCCGGTCTCGTCTTCTTGGTCGATAATGATCTTGCTCAGGGGTCTGGCCTTCCTCGTATCGAGAACGTACGCACAAGGAAGGGCACAGGCCTATTGCCGGCCGAAGTCGATGCCCTCAATCCGATGTGATGTCGCGTCGAGCCTCAGCCGCGATCGTGTTCGGGCCCGAACACGATGGGCGAAGCAGTCGTAGCGACCCGGATCAGGTGCGCACACATTGTCACTGATCTCCGCGTGAGTCGGTCCGTATCGATCGGTCCGTGCAGTGATCTGAGCACCATGGTAGCTTGCCGAACGCCCATCCTGTGTATCGAGTGATTTTCGATGCCTTCGCGACTGTGCGCGCGACCCGACACTCATCGTCGGTCTGCGCTGAAGCATCGATCCTGACGCGACTACGATCGTGTTCCATGGGAGCTCATTCGTCTGATCTATCGACCGCTGCTCTGTCGACCTCGGCTTCACCCACGGAGGACCCGTCCGATTCCGGAGGTTCATCCGAGATGACGTTGGTCGCTTACGACCACCCCGGGATATCGGATCTCTTCGCGGTGCTGGCGTACGGCGAAATTTCCGCGTTCTATCGGCTGGCCGAGGACGCCCGGATGGCTCCCTCGATGCAGGGTCGTGTCGCGCTGGCAAGTATGGCGGCGGCGGAAATGAACCACTTCGAAACTGTGGTCGGAGCACTGTCGGACCGAGGAGTGGACGTCTACACCGCGATGGACCCTTTCGTCCGCGCACTCGACGAGTACCACGCTTCGACGACCCCCTCGACGTGGATGGAAGCTCTTGTCAAAGCCTACGTCGGCGATGGAATTGCGGCCGACTTCTACCGCGAGATCGCCCACACCCTCGATCCCGAAGTCGCGAGGATCGTCCGCGAGGTTCTCGCCGAGACCGGTCATTCGGAATTCGTGGTTCACGAGGTCGCGGTCCGGGTGCAGGAAAGCTCTCAGGACAAGGCACGCCTGATGTTGTGGGGCCGGCGACTACTCGGCGAAGCGATCACCCAGGCACAGCACGTCTTGGCGCAGCGCGAGAGCCTCACCGACTTGGTGATAGCGGTATCGGGGGATCTCAACGGTGTCGCAGCGTTGTTCGATCGGATGCAGGAGCAGCACTCGAAAAGGATGCGCGTGCTCGGGCTCGTCTAGCAGAGAACATGGTGTTCGCTGACAGCACAGGCGCGAGGTGAGCTCCTGAGGTGTCGGCTGCACTAGCCTGGATGAAGCAGCTTTAGTTGTCTATGAGTTCGGAGGTTGGCCGTGGAGGTCAAGATCGGTGTGTCGGAAAGCTCTCGCGAGCTCGTGGTGAACAGTGCACAGTCGCCGGACGAGGTCGAGAAGCTCGTTGCTCAGGCTTTGAGTGGCAAGGACGGCGTGCTGGCCCTCGTCGACGAGAAGGGCCGCAA
Source organism: Rhodococcus sp. PAMC28707 (assembly GCF_004795915.1). Classification (NCBI taxonomy): domain Bacteria; kingdom Bacillati; phylum Actinomycetota; class Actinomycetes; order Mycobacteriales; family Nocardiaceae; genus Rhodococcus; species Rhodococcus sp. PAMC28707. The sequence goes on along the minus strand of NZ_CP039253.1, from coordinate 659,325 downwards.
GTATCTCGTGCAGGCCGCGAAGGTGGCGTACGTGGAGATTGGCCCAGCCGATCCTCGTAAGGTCGGATTCGCGACCTAGATTTCTGGATCGACAACGCGATAGCCCCCGTATCGGAAGATCGATACGGGGGCTATCGCGTTGTCGTGAACTCTAGGGAGACTGAAGCGGAACATGGGACAGTCCGCCCCAGGCAAGTGACACCGTTGTGTCGACGGCGTCCTCTTTGGAAATCGGGCGGTCGGCCTCGAGCCAGTACCTCGCAGTGAACTGGCTGGCACCGACGAGACCGACGGCAAGCACGCGCGCTCGGTACGGATCCAGGCCCGAGTCGTGAGCGACGAGGTCGAACACTGCGTCGACGCATGCTTCCGTTGCCTGCTCGACGCGGGCACTCACCTGGGGGTCGCCCATGAGATCCGATTCGAACACCAGGCGAAACCCCTGCGTGTCGGTGTCGACGAAGTCGTAGAACGCCAGCACCGCAGCGCGGACGCGCTGCCGGTTGTCGGTCGTCGAACGTAACGCCTGCCTGACCCCCGAGATCAGGGTGTCCACGTAGCTTTGCAATACGGCGAGATACAGCTCGAGTTTGCCGGGGAAATGTTGGTAGAGTACCGGCTTGCTGACTCCGGCGCATTCGGCGATCTCATCCATTCCGGACGCGTGATATCCACGGGTCACGAAAATCTCGCTTGCTGCAGCCAAGAGTTGCGCGCGCCGCGCCTCGCGTGGCAAGCGCGCGCTGCGGCGGCCGGCTGGAGGAGTCGGACGGTCCGAGGACATCCGATCCGCGAGTTCTGTCATAGTGGTTGATCCCATCCGCATAGTCACTGCGCCGGTGTCGGCTGCCCGGGGGTGCCCGTGTCCGAAGGCGTTTGGTACTTGTAGCGCAGATCGTTGGCAACAATACCTGTCGAAGTTGTGACCGAAGGGACTGCGGGTACTCCTCGTTTATCGAGTCACATCCTTGGACAAGTCGGACATCTTGATAAGTAGGCCCGAATCGGGCATGGAGTTTGTTCGTAGGCATAATTTTCGGCGCGGCGAGCGGCGTATGCGCCAGACTGTGAGATTCTGGCGGAGTGACTGACCGAGGAGGGCCGAGGCGCGGGGGTGCATACCTCCCACCCGATCAGCGGTCACGTCGGTTCGAGGCCGCAGAAGGCCGCCGTACCGACGGCGATCGCCGTACGGAGAACGCTCGAGCGCGAGGGAATGACGGCCCTGCTCGACGTTATGAAAGCGGTCCGGACGATCTCCCGCGTGAAGTCGGCGGCGCAGGATCGCACCAGCCGCTGCGGGCCCAGTGGGACCCTACGAGCCGAGAAGAATTACGACGTCCGCGGACACCGCGTCCGGAACGTCAAGTCAGAAAACAGAGCAAGCTCGGAAAATTTGCATCCGTCTATGGTTGGCGCGCCTATGCAATTCCGCTGCTTCTGGTGGTGACCACTCTGGTCGTGGTCGACGCGGTGCGCACCGGCGATCCCACCACCACCGCAACGGGAAACCTCTCACTGCCGGCGGATCCGGGATTCGGAGCGCTCAGCTCGGACACGAGCGGTTCCGGAGTGATCGGGGTTCCGCCGCAAGCCGACGGCAACTTCGCTGCATCCATTCCCTCCGGTGAGCTACCGGACGGCGGGTCGTTTGCTGTCGATGGTGCGGGTACCTGGCACCTGGTCCCTGGATCGTCGAACAAAGTCGGTCAAGGGACCGAGCGCACCTTCACCTACACCGTCGAGGTCGAGGACGGTATCGATACGGCAGGATTCGGTGGTGACGAGTCGTTCGGAAGACTGGTCGATCAGACACTTGGCAACCCGAAGAGTTGGACGAACGACCCCCGGTTCGCATTCCGCAGAATCGAATCCGGTGATCCTGATTTTCGAATCTCGCTGACCTCGCAGATGTCCATCCGTAAGGCCTGTGGTTACGACATTCAGCTCGAAGTATCGTGCTACAACCCTGGAATCGGTCGTGTCGTGCTCAACGAGCCCCGATGGGTGCGTGGTGCCATCGCATTTCAAGGTGATATCGGCTCGTATCGTCAATATCAGATAAATCACGAGGTCGGACACGCGATCGGCTATCAGCAGCATCAGCCTTGCGAAACCGAGGGAGGCCTGGCCCCGGTCATGATGCAGCAAACCTTCGGTACCTCGAACGACGACATCGCCCGCCTCGATCCAGAAGGCGTCGTGCCTATGGACGGCAAGACCTGTCGGTTCAATCCGTGGCCTTACCCGCGTAGCTGAACGCTCGTCTCGAGACGCGGACCGGTGCGAGCGGTGGATCACCGAAGCGGCGGCGAATGGGCAGTTCGGTAACGTGAAGTGATCGAACGTGGCATACGGCCACTGACGGAGTGCCGTCGAGGAGTGCATTTTTCATGACGCAGTTGCCCCCGCTGGTCGAACCGGCAGGAGAGCTCACGCTCGACGAGGTGGCTCGATACAGTCGCCATCTGATCATCCCCGACGTAGGAATGACGGGGCAGCGACGGTTGCGGAACGCCCGAGTGTTGGTGATCGGCGCCGGAGGGCTCGGCTCGCCTGCATTGCTCTATCTAGCGGCGGCAGGTGTGGGGACGCTGGGGATCGTCGAGTTCGATGACGTCGAATTGTCCAACCTGCAGCGACAGGTCATCCACGGTAGTTCCGACGTCGGCCGCCCGAAAGGGGAAAGCGCTCGCGATTCGATTCGCGAAATGAACTCCGGCGTCGAGGTCAGGCTGCACAATGTGCGACTGGATCGCTCGAATGCCGTGCCTCTCTTCGAGCAGTACGATCTCGTTCTCGACGGAACCGACAACTTCGCCACGCGCTACCTCGTCAACGACGCCGCTGCTCTGGCCGGTAAGCCCTACGTGTGGGGGTCGATCTACCGTTTCGAAGGTCAGGTCTCGGTGTTCTGGGAGGATGCGCCGGACGGGGTCGGTCTGAACCTGCGAGATCTGTATCCGGAGGCTCCGCCGCCTGGCATGGTTCCCTCCTGTGCGGAGGGCGGTGTGCTCGGGGTCCTGTGTGCTTCGATCGGGTCGGTCATGGTGACCGAGGCGATCAAGCTGATCACCGGTATCGGTGACACTTTGCTGGGTCGATTGTTGGTGTACGACGCGTTGGCCATGAGCTACCGCACTATCCGTCTGCAGCGGGATCCGGATCGGATTCCGATCACCGAACTCATCGACTACGACGCGTTCTGTGGTGTCGTGTCCGACGAGGGCGCGGCTGGGGAGGAAGGTTCGACGATCACGCCGAACGAGTTGGCGGTGTTGCTCGAGACTGGTGCCGATGTCGCGTTGATCGATGTTCGCGAGCCGGTGGAGTGGGACATCGTGCACATCGCGGGGGCAACCCTGGTGCCGAAGGGCGGGATCATCTCCGGGGATGCGCTCGCGTCGCTTCCCCACGATCGGCGCATCGTGTTGCATTGCAAAACGGGAATTCGGTCGGCAGAGGCACTTGCCGTCCTCAAGCAGGCGGGTTTCGCCGATGCAGTTCATCTGCAAGGCGGCATTATCGCCTGGGCCGGTCAGATCGATCCCAGCTTGCCGATCTACTAGTCGCATGTCGGCACGGTTCGGCCGGTCGTACTCCACGCGCGCCTGCGGAGCGGTGCGGCTAGTCGGCGGTAGCGTGAGAGTTGTGAGCTCAGTGGAACCCCCTCAACACGTGATCTCCACATTCGGGTTGCGCGATGTACCGCCCACGCCGCTCGGTGCCGACTGGGACGGTGGGTGGCGACTCGGTGATGTCGTGCTTTCGCCTGTCGCAGATCACGCGCGTGCTGCGTGGTCGGCGAAGGTTCGCGAGACCCTGGCCGTCGACGGTGTCCGCCTTGCGCGTCCCGTCCGGTCGACCGACGGGCGTTACGTAGTCAGTAGTTGGCGCGCTGACACCTTCATCGAGGGTTCGCCGGAACCGCGGCACGACGAGGTCGTGTCGCTGTCGATGCGGCTGCATGCGGCAACGGCCCAGTTGGAGCGCCCTCGCTTTCTGGTGCAGCCGCCCGTTGCCCCGTGGGCGGATGTGGATGTGTTCGTTGCGGCAGATCGGGCGGCTTGGGAGGCTGTTCCCCTGCGTGCGGCGCGGGGTGCGGGCGCTCCGGAAGTGACCTCCGAAGACGGGCGTCAGAGCCTCGAATTGATCAAGCAGTTCGCGAGTCTGCGCAGACCTGTCGAGTCGGCAGACCAGTTGGTGCACGGCGATTTGTTCGGCACGGTGCTGTTCGACGGCAGCGAAGCCCCTGGCCTCACCGACATCACCCCGTATTGGCGTCCGACGTCATGGGCCGCAGCGGTGGCCGTGGTCGATGCCATTTCGTGGGGTGGAGCGGACGATGCTTTGATCGGGCGCTGGGACGATCTTCCCGAATGGTCACAAATGTTGTTGCGTGCCTTGATCTTTCGGTTCGCGGTGCATGCGCTGCATCCGCGCTCGACGCCCGAAGCTTTCCCCGGGCTCGCGCGGACGGCCGATTTGGTACGGCTGATCCTTTAGTTCAGTGGTCCGCCCCGAGTTCGCGGAAGAACACACGTGCTGCCTCGCCCGCACGTAGAGGGTCGCCTGCCGCTACGGCCTCGACCAGCGCGGCATGTTCGTCCACATAGTCGTTTTCGTGTTCGGCGGCGTGATGATGCATGGCCCGGCGGATCACCGGCAGTAGCGAATCGTAGAACTCCAGATAGATGGCGTTGTGGGAAGCGGCGACGATTGCGCGATGAAACTGCGCATCGATCGCGATCGCGTCGTCGCGAGAACTAGTTGTCCAGGCAAGATTTCGTGCGGCGAGTGCCTCTCGTAGTGCGCTGATGTCGTCTCCGTCGGCTCGCTCGGCGGCAAGCATAGCCGCGGTGACCTCGAGGGTGCGTCGTAGCTCGGTGACATCACGGTCCTGCGCGTCGGCAAAATATTTTCCCAGCGCGCCGCCCAGATCCGACACCGTCATCACATACGTTCCCGATCCCTGCCTTCGCTCGAGCATTCCAGCGTGGACCAGAGCCTGCACGGCTTCTCGGACAGTATTTCGACCGGTACCGGTCAACTCGCACAGCTCGGGTTCTGCCGGAATACGCGTACCGATTGGCCAACGCTTGGCCACGATCTCCTCGCGAAGCTGAGCAGTGACCTGTGATATCAGACTGGAACGCTGAACTTGCTGCACGCGTGACTCCCCGTTGTCTTCTCGATGTGTAGGCCAGTTTAAGGCTTTGCGTCAGATGATCCGGTCATCCTATGATTTGGTGGTGAGTCCCGCTGCAGTAACAGAGTCCAACGACAGGACCCACGCCAGGCATCTGGTCCGAGGACGTCTACTCGTCTTCGCGGCCATCGTTCTGTCAGCGCTGACATTGCGTGCCGCCGTGACCTCGATCAGCCCACTGTTCGGGCGTATCGGCGACGAACTCCACTTCGGATCCACGGTCGTCGGACTGGTCGGAATGCTCCCACCGGCGATGTTCGCCGTCTTCGGCCTTCTGACACCCCTCATCGTCAAGAGAATCGGACTCGAGCGCGCCGCCCTCGTGGCGATGTTGGCGACGACCCTCGGCATGGCTACCCGAGCATTCGCGCCGGGGACCGGCTCGCTCCTCGCCTTGTCGGCACTCGCGCTGGCAGGCATGGGAATCGGGAACGTCGTCCTTCCGCCGCTGGTGAAGCGCTACTTCTCCGATCGTCTGGCCGTGGTCAGCACCCTCTACATCTGTGCCATGCAGATCAGCACGATGGTCCCTCCGCTGTTGGCAGTTCCCGTCGCGGAGGCATTCGGATGGCGTATCTCGATCGGGATGTGGGCCGTGGTGGGGGTGGCGGCAGCAGTGCCATGGCTCGGTGTCGTTCTCTCACGCCGTGAGCGTGATGGCAGGGAAGCGGCGAGCATAGCGGCCGTGCCGGAGCATTCGGAAGGCAAAATCTGGCTCTCGTCGCTGGCATGGGGAATGGTCGGCATGTTCGCGATGACCTCGTTCATCACCTACTCGATGCTGACCTGGCTACCGACGATCCTCACCGATTCGGGCATCAGTGAGGCCTTCGCCGGTGCCTCGGTCGCAGCGTTCGGCGGCATGGGTCTGATTTCCTCGCTGGCCGCCCCGTCGCTGTGCGCGCGCCTGCGCAACCCGTACGGCTTGGTCATCGCGGCTGCCGTCTTCTACCTCATCGGGTTTGCCGGACTGTATTTCTCGCCGACCGCCGGAACTGTTCTCTGGGTATGCCTCATCGGACTCGGCACGATGACATTCCCGATGTCGTTGACACTCATCAATCTCCGCACCCGCACCCATGCCGGATCCTCGGCACTCTCGGGATTCACCCAGGGCCTCGGATACGTCGTATCGGCCACCGGGCCGCTGTCGTTCGGACTGCTGCACACACTCTCCGGGGGCTGGGGAATACCGATGCTCCTCCTGACCGGATGTGTTGCGGTTCTGCTCTTCGCCGGGTACCTGTGCTGCCGTCCGCGCATGCTCGAAGACACCTGGTGACCGTGGGGTCCTGACCGCAGGGTCGTAGCGTCGACGACCTCACGGGTAGCGGTTTTGCCACGTGAGAGCAAGTTAATCGACAGGTCACCGCAGGCAGCGCCCCCGCAACACGGTTTTTCTACCTTTGGGTCTCCCACGCGATCAGGAGGCCCACGTGACCAGCATTCCCGAGGCACCACCAGCCCAAGATGCTTCGACAGCGACGCCCGAGCGAGGACGCGTTCCGGTGTCGATCGAGCACCGCATCAGCCACTGGAACTCCGAGGACGTCGAGGCGTGGGAGGCCGGGGGCAAGACGATCGCGAAGCGGAATTTGATCTGGTCCGTCGTCGCCGAGCACGTCGGATTCTCCATCTGGTCGATCTGGTCCGTGATGGTTCTGTTCATGCCCGTGTCGGTCTACGGCATCGACGCGGCAGGCAAGTTCTTCCTCGTCGCGGTGCCAACGCTGGTCGGAGCGATCCTTCGGGTTCCGTACACGTTTGCGACAGCCAAATTCGGCGGTCGTAACTGGACGATCTTCAGCGCCCTCGTCCTGTTGATCCCGACGATACTGACCATGTACTTCATGCTGAACCCGGCGTCGTACACCACCTACATCGTCGTCGCAGCCTTTGCCGGCCTCGGTGGTGGCAACTTCGCGTCCTCGATGACCAACATCAACGCCTTCTATCCGCAGCGCGAAAAGGGGTGGGCACTCGGGCTGAACGCCGGCGGTGGAAACATCGGTGTGCCTGTCATTCAACTCATCGGCCTGTTGGTCATCGCCACGATCGGCAACACGGCTCCCGAAATCGTGTGTGCCGTCTACCTCGTCTTCATCGCGATCGCCGCCGTCGGTGCCGCACTCTTCATGGACAACCTCGAGAACCAGAAGACTAACGGCCGCTCGATGATCGACGTTCTCAGGTTCTCCGATTCCTGGTGGATAGCCTTCCTCTACGTCGGAACGTTCGGCTCGTTCATCGGATTCAGTTTTGCGTTCGGTCAGGTTCTGCAGATCAATTTCCTTGCCGGAATCACCGACGGCGCTCCCGCCACCGCAGCCCAGCAGGCACAAGCATCGTTGCACGCAGCTCAGATCGCATTTCTCGGACCTTTGCTCGGATCGATTTCACGACCGTTCGGTGGCAAGCTCGCCGACAAGATCGGTGGTGGCAAGATCACGCTGTACACGTTCGTGGCGATGGTCTTCTCCACCGGGATCCTGGTTGCCGCAGGCACGTGGGACGACAACACCGCAGGTGCTGCCACCGGAACCATGATGACCCTTTTCGTGATCGGGTTCATTCTTCTGTTCCTTCTGTCCGGCATCGGCAACGGTTCGGTCTACAAGATGATTCCTGCGATCTTCGCCGCCAAGTCCGTTGAACTGCAGGGCATGAGCGTCGAGGAACAGCAGCATTTCTCGCGTAGGATGTCCGGCGCGCTCATCGGAATTGCCGGTGCCATAGGGGCTTTGGGTGGTGTGGGAATCAACCTCGTGCTGCGAGCTTCGTACTCGGGCGCGGCGAAGTCCGCAACCACGGCCTTCTGGGTGTTTCTCGTCTTCTATGTCGTGTGCTGTGCAGTGACGTGGGCCGTTTATCTGCGTAAGCCGCGGGTTCTCGAAGGCAAGAAGACGAACGCACCCGTCGCGGTCTGACTTCTCTTCTCCTCGAACATTGTTCGACCCGAAATTCTCGAAAGGACAACTCACGTGAAGAACGCGGTGGTTGTAGGACACGGCATGGTAGGTCACCGATTCGTGGAGGCTCTCCGCGCGCGAGACACCGCGTCCGACTGGAAGGTGACAGTGCTCTGCGAGGAGGCATTGCCCGCCTACGACAGAGTGGGGCTTTCGTCCTATGTGGGCGCCTGGGATCACCGGGAGCTCGCGCTGGCGGGTAACGACTATCTCGACGACACAAGCGATCTCGGTAACACAGCCGTCGATCTGCGAATCGGTGTGCGAGCCGAGCGCATCGACCGCGCAACGAAGACGGTCACGACATCGACCGGCGAGACCGTCGACTACGACACCCTCGTATTCGCTACCGGTTCCTACCCTTTCGTTCCTCCGATCACCGGGCACGATCGCCCGGAGTGCTTCGTCTACCGCACGCTCGACGACCTGGACCGGATCAGGGCCTGCGCGGACGCGGCGGGTCCAGGCGCGGTGGGTGTCGTGGTGGGCGGAGGTCTACTCGGACTCGAAGCAGCCAACGCGCTGCAAAAGATGGGCATGACGCCCCATGTCGTCGAATTCGCTCCGCGACTGATGCCGCTTCAGGTCGACGAGGGTGGTGGCGCGCTGTTGGCACGTCTGGTCACCGATCTCGGGCTGACCGTCCACACCGGTGTCGGTACCTCGTCGATCACCGAGAATGCCGACGGGGCAGGGCTTTCGGTGGAGTTGTCCGACGGCAGCGTCATCGATGCAGCGCTGCTGGTGTTCTCGGCCGGTGTGCGGCCACAGGATCGCCTTGCTCGGGACTGCGGCCTCGAAGTGGGTGAGCGCGGCGGGATTTTGGTGGACGTCGGTTGCCGCACGGTCGATCCCGATGTCTACGCCATCGGAGAATGTGCCGCAGTCGAAGGGACTTCCTACGGGCTCGTCGCCCCTGGTTATTCGACGGCAGAGGTCGTGGCCGACCGATTGCTCGGCGGTGCAGCGGAATTCCCCGGTGCCGATATGTCCACCAAGCTCAAGCTCATGGGTGTCGACGTCGCCAGCTTCGGCGACGCCATGGCTCTCACACCGGGAGCGCTCGAGGTTGTCTTCGGTGACGCTCCGAAAGGGACGTACGCCAAGTTGGTCGTCTCCGACGATGCGAAGACCTTGCTCGGTGGAATCCTCGTCGGGGATGCTGCCGCGTACTCACTGCTTCGCCCTTTGGTCGGACGGGAACTTCCCGGCGATCCAGCATCGTTGATTTCCCCTGCAGCCGAGGAAGTCGGGATCGGTGCGTTGCCGATTGATGTCGAGATCTGTTCGTGCAACGGTGTGAGCAAGGGTGCGATCTGCAACGCGATAGCGGAGGGGGCCTGTGATCTAGCCTCGGTGAAGAGCTGTACGAACGCCGGCACGACGTGTGGGGGATGCCTTCCGTCGATCAAGGCGCTTCTTTCCGCATCGGGTGTGGTGATGTCGAAGGCGCTGTGCGAGCACTTCGGTCACTCACGTGCCGAGCTGTTCGAGATCGTTCGGGCGACGAACACCCGCACGTTCTCTTCGCTGATCGTCAAGTACGGCAAAGGGACTGGATGCGACATCTGCAAGCCGGTCGTAGCTTCGATCCTGGCCTCGACGTCCTCGGACCATATCCTCGACGGTGAGCAGGCATCTCTACAGGACACCAACGATCATTTCCTGGCCAACATTCAGAAGAACGGCACGTATTCCGTTGTTCCACGCATGCCGGGAGGGGAGTGCACGGCCGAACAACTCATCGTCATCGGTGAGGTGGCACGAGATTTCGGTCTGTACACCAAGGTCACCGGCGGTCAGCGAATAGACATGTTCGGAGCCCGCGTGGAGCAGCTACCTGCGATCTGGAAGCGGTTGGTGGACGCGGGCATGGAATCCGGTCAGGCCTACGGTAAGTCGTTGCGCACGGTCAAGAGTTGCGTCGGATCGAGTTGGTGCCGTTACGGCGTCCAGGATTCGGTGGGGATGGCCGTTGACCTCGAGAATCGATACCGAGGCCTGCGCTCGCCCCACAAGATCAAGTTCGGTGTCTCCGGTTGTGCTCGCGAATGTGCGGAGGCGCGGGGTAAGGATGTCGGCGTCATCGCTACCGAAGGCGGTTGGAATCTGTACGTCGGCGGCAATGGCGGCCAATCGCCCAGGCATGCGCGGTTGCTCGCATCGAATCTCGACGACGCCACCCTAGTCAGCTACATCGACCGGTACCTCATGTTCTATGTGCGGACCGCGGACCGTTTGCAGCGGACCGCGCCGTGGCTCGATGCGCTCGATGGTGGTCTCGAGCATCTGAAGGCCATCGTCTGCGAGGACAGCCTGGGGATCGGCGCCGAACTCGAGGCCGATATGGACCGCCATGTGGCCGGATACAAGGACGAATGGGCAGGCGTTCTCGAGGACGAGGAGAAGTTGGGCAGATTCGTCTCGTTCGTGAATGTGCCCGAGGCGATCGATCCGACCATCGCCTTCGACGAGTCGGGTGAGCGCAAGGTTCCGGTGCTGATGGGGATGCCGGCTTTCGGCGGTTGAGATATCGCTCACACAGCCTCCCGGGGCATCGGACCGCATGTGCACATCTGAGTAACCGCTATTTAACGACCGAGAAACACGGGCAACGTGCAATAGCACCAGGAGGTACGTGATGACTGTCATCGAGTCTCGAACCAGCACCACCAGAAACAGGAACCAGCAGCTGCCCACGACATCGGGCACCGAATCCGCGCGCTCGTGGACTGCCGCGTGCACCGTCGACGCGCTCGTTCCTGGCCGAGGCGTCGCCGTTCTGCTGAGCGGAGGAACCCAAGTGGCGTTGTTCGCATTGCCCGATGCGCGTGTGTTCGCGGTCGGCAACATCGATCCGTTCGGCCGGGCAGCAGTCATGTCCAGGGGTCTCGTCGGCGACCGGAGCGGTGAACCCACTGTGGCCTCGCCGTTGCTCAAGCAGGTCTTCTCTCTTCTCGACGGCCGATGCCTCGACGTCAGCGACATCTCGCTCGGATCTTTCGAGACCAAGATCTCGGGCGGCGTGATTTTCGTGCGTGGCGCATCGACATGAGCTCGACTGCCGAGACCGGGGAACCTCTGGCAGGATTCGCCGTCGGTATCACCGCGTCGCGGCGCGCCGAGGAGTTCGCGACGCTGCTCGTTCGGCGTGGAGCCTCGGTAATGCACGCACCGGCCATCCGGATCATTCCGCTGTCCGACGACGCCGAATTGGAACGCGTCACCGCCGGCATCATCGCCGATCCGCCGACGATCACCGTCGCAACGACGGGAATTGGATTTCGAGGCTGGATCGAGGCGGCCGACGGGTGGGGTCAGGCCGAAAGCCTCGGAGCAGCACTTGCGTCGTCGCGACTACTGGCTCGTGGGCCGAAAGCCAAGGGGGCAATCCGCGCAGCCGACCTACGCGAAGAGTGGTCACCGGCCTCGGAATCTTCGACAGAAGTGCTCGAACATCTTCTCGCACAGGGGGTCGAAGGCAAAAGGATTGCGGTGCAACTCCACGGCGCAACAACGGAGTGGGAACCGGTTCCGGACTTTTGTAAGGCATTGCGTGCCGCCGGAGCAGAAGTGGTGCCCGTTCCGGTGTATCGCTGGATCGCACCGGACGACAGCGTTCCGATAGATCGCATGATCGAAGCAGTCATCGTCGGAGATCTCGACGCCATCAGCTTCACGAGTGCGCCCGCAGTGGCGTCCCTGCTGATGCGAGCTCACGAGAACGGCGTTCTCGAACCTCTGCTGCAATCGATGCGTACCCGGGTGCTGCCGGTATGTGTAGGACCGATCACCGCCGCGCCTCTCGAACAACTGAACGTCGCGACGACGCAGCCGGCCCGTGCTCGCCTCGGGGCGCTGGCGCGTCATATTGCGGAGGAACTACCGCGACGCTCCCAACTCTTGAGCGCGGGTGGCCACCTTCTGAGCGTGCGCGGCAAATGTGTCGTTGTCGACGGCGAAGTGCGTGCGGTATCCCCGGCGGGCATGGCGCTGCTCAAGACTTTGTCGAAGCGACCTGGGCGAGTGGTATCCCGGGAAGATCTACTCGCATCGCTACCCGGCGGCGGGGGAGATACTCACGCCGTCGAAACGGCCATGACTCGGCTCCGCTCTGCCCTCGGCGCACCGAAGGCCATTCACACCGTGGTCAAACGAGGCTACCGGCTGGCGGTCGACGAACCCGAGGTCAGCGAGGAGTGCGAAGAGTCCGAGATACCCGAACGAACGTCCATGTCCGCCATGCCCATCTGCGAAGGGAGCAAGTACTAGATGAAATCAGATCCTTCGCTCGTCCTGGTAGCTCACGGGACCCGAGATCCGCGCGGCGTGGAGATGATCGCCGAATTGGCCGATGCCGTGAGCGGACAGGTCGGGGTGTCGCGGGTCGCTTTCGTCGATGTCCTCGGACCCTCTCCATCCGAGCTTCTTCGCGAGGTCCATGGGCCTGCCGTCGTGGTCCCGGCATTTCTGGCCTCGGGCTACCACCTACATACCGACTTACCCCGGGAGATCACCGACAGTGGTCACCGGAGCGTGAAAGTCACTCGCGCACTCGGGACCGGATCCGGTGCTCGGCAGTTCAACGCACGATCGGCAGCAGTTCCACCGGTTCGGTCGAGCTGACGTCGGCCGGCACCACGGCCAACGCGTCGTGATCGATCAGGTGGAGCAAATGTGCTGTGCGAACAGCGGTGTCCGCTCGCCATCCGGTGCCGTCGCGCATCACCGGAACGATCCGAGCCGTCGGCGAATTCACGGCCTTCGGGTTGGTCAGGTAGCCGAGACGAGGGGCGCTCGGAGTACGTCCGGTCAGTGCGTCGGCCACCGTGGGTGCGATGAGCAGCAGAGTCCCGATGGCAGCCAGCGGGTTACCCGGTAGCCCCAGCACCACTCGTCCGCTCGGCAATACCGCAGTGATCTGAGAGCCGCCCGGGCGCACCAGGATTCGACCGACCACTGTCTCGGCATCAGCATGGACCAGGGCCGTGCGGAGTTGATCCGCGGCACCTGCTCCGGTTGCTCCGACGACGATCGTGATGTCCACTGCCGTCGACGTGTTCAACAAATCCTCGAACGCAGTCGGTGAATCAGGGAGGTACACGGTGTCGACGACGGTGATTCCACACGCGTGGAGATACAGGGGCAGGATTGGTCCGAGCGCGTCGCGTGTCTGCCCTGATTCGAGTGGACCGGAAGCTTGGATCTCGTTGCCGCTCAGTACTATTTGCGCGCGAACCGGGCCGCGGACCATCAGCTCGGCGACTTCTGCGCTCAAAGCGACAGACATGACTGCAGGCGAAACGGAGGTGCCGGCAGGTGCTAGCTTTGCACCGGAGTGCCAATCCTCTCCGCGGCGCCGCGTGTCGTCCTGCTGCGTCACATTCGGTGACAGGCGCAACTGTCCGGCGGAATCCAGCTCGACGAATTCGTCGCGGACCACCGAGGTCGCGCCTGCGGGAACGTGTGCACCGGTGGCGATGCGAACAGCGTGGCCCCGCGCAATGGCCGCAAGTCCACTTGTACCGGCATAGGCGGTGTCCCCTCGAACAGTCCACGGGCCGTTGCCGGAAATCGCATAACCATCCATTGCCGATATGTCCACGTAAGGGAGGGGGCGGGTAGCGATCATCGGCTCGGCCAATACCGCTCCACGTGCCTGTAGCGGTGGCACTCGTCGGGGCGCGCCAGGGGCAAGTCTTTCTCGAATCCGCTGGCGGGCCTGGTCGACGGTGAGCGCCGGTGGTATGGAATCGGCGACGGCCCGTTGTGCTCGTGCCCGGTAGAGATCCTCGACGGTGTCGCAATCGCCGGATACTTCGGAAAGGTCGAGGACGGAACAGTCGTCGGGGGCGATCGATCGCATGGAGCGGTTCGCAAGTCTGCCTACCCGAGCCAGTGTCGACGCCAACTTCGAGCGATCCCACACACCGAAAAGGTATTGCGTTCGGCCTGTTTCGTCACGGACGAACGTCGCACCCGTCGAGTCGGTCAGTGACGCAGCGAGAAGCGCGTCGACGCTGTTCGCGTCGACGAACGGTAGGTCCGCGGCAAGAATGACCACCACATCTGCCGATGATTCCTGCAGCGCCCTCAGACCGGCTGCGACCGCAGCGACCGGCCCCGATCCGGCAGGCGACTCCTGGGTCTGATGGACACGAGAATCCAGGTCGTGCCGCGTCGGTCCCACCGTCACTATCAGACCGGCCCGCCCCACCGCCGCCACTGCGATCCCGATCATGCTTCGCCGTCCGACGGTCAACGCAGGTTTGTCGACCCCACCCATCCGCGAGCCGCGTCCCCCGGCCAGGACGATCGCGTCGAACTTCGGATTCTCGCTGTTCACGCCGGTAGTGGGACGTTCTGTAACCGAACCTGGCCGCGTGCAAGTGCTTTTCCGCTGTCGGATGCGGTGATGGTGACGAGCCACAGTTGCTGAATTCTGCCTTGCTGCAACGGTTCCGCCAGTACATCGACGCGACCACCTTTGCTGGCGCGCAGGAAGTCGGTTGCGTTGTGGACCCCGACGGCGAACTCGCCTCGTTCTTTCACCGCTTCGCTGGCTCCGATACTCGCAGCCGACTCCACCGCGGTCGTGTAGACCCCGCCGTGCACCACTCCCCACGGGGTGAAGTGTTCCGGGGTGAGCTCGATATGACCTACGACGCGCGTACCCGAGACCTCTTCGACGACCAATCCGGCGCTCGCGACGAAACCACTCGCAGTGGCAAGTGCGTACTTCGCGGTCGGACGCGGATCGAATTGCCCCAGGTTCATTCTGTCAGGTTAGTGCGCGAATTCGATTCGGGTAGCCGATGGCTACGGGGTGGGCCGTCGAGGCCGCACCGACCACCACTTCGCACGATGACGGGGAGCCAGGCCAACGAGGCAGCTGGGATCACCAGGAGCAGTCCTATTATCAACATGACTCATTATTGGACTGTGATAGGCAAGATTTACTAGGGCCTGTGTGTGAAACTGGACTGATGTCATCCCGCGTCGGCTCTTCCTCCAATTCCGTCGATACTCAATCCGAGGTAGATGCGCGCGCCCTTGCGGGACTGATGGGATCGGTCAAGATCGAGGGGATGCCGCTATACCGTTCGTTGGCGAATCAGTTGCGGAGAATCATTGCCGACGGCACGGTCCCGGCGGGCAAGAGACTGCCGCCCGAGCGGGTGATGTCGGCCCAACTCGGCGTCAGCCGTGTGACGGTCACCTCCGCGTACCGCGAATTACGCGAGCAAGGTTGGGCGGCAGCTATACACGGGGCAGGCACCTTCGTCGCGGTCCCCAGTGACGGGAGTTCCTGGGTATCGATGATGGGCTCGGAGGGTTCGAGCGTTCTCGATTTCGTCAATGCGGCGCCGGAGGCCTCGCCGTTCCTCGCAGATGCTCTCGTCGAGGCGGTGTCGTCACTGGCGAAGACCATGGCAGGGCACGGCTACGCCCCACCGGGCACCTCGGATCTACGCAGAGCCATCGCGGACAGATACTCCCGACGCGGCCTGCCCACCACGCCGGATCAGGTGTTGGTCGTCTCGGGTGCGGGCGACGCAATGCATCTCGTACTGGATACGTTCGTCAGTCCCGGCAATCGCGTCTTGATAGAGCATCCGACATATCCGGGGGCACCGGAACTACTGGAGAGCTTCGGCGCTCTTCCCGTCCCGGTGGCGGTCGACGCGGGGAACCCCGACGCGTTCGTCGAGGACGTGGACCGTGCCGCGCGCCAGAACGCCCCGACACTTGCCTACTTCATGCCGGACTTCTCCAACCCGTCGGGCAACCGGATGACAGCCGATGGCAGGCGCAGACTGGCGGCGACGTTGGCTCGGCACGGCGTGTTGACCATCGTGGACGAGGTCGCCGCCGATCTGACACTGGATCATTCGGATCCCCTCGAGCCCTTCGGAGTTCCCGGTCCAGGTACGGCAACCATTTCGATAGGCTCGTTGAGCAAGACGGTGTGGGGTGGACTACGGGTCGGATGGGTCAGATCGGATCAGCAGCTGATCTCCCGCATGGCTCGGGTGTACAACCGTCGCCAGTTGTCGGTCTCCATGGTCGAGCAAGCCACCGCTGTCCGATTGTTCGCGGTGTTCGACGATATTGTCGCCGAGCGTGTTGCAGGGTTACGCGAGCGTAGAGATCTGCTCGTCTCCCGGGTGGCTACCCAGTTGCCCGACTGGACATTTCGCGTTCCCGATGGGGGATTGTCGCTGTGGTGCGGACTGCCGCAGGGGTTGTCCTCGCAGGACCTGGTTCGTCGTGCGGCCACCCGTGATCTGCTTCTCGTCTCGGGAACCAGGTTTGGAACCGGCTATGCCTTCGACGACAGGCTGCGCATTCCCTTCACCCGATCCGCTTCGGAAATCGTTGCGGCGGTGGATGTACTGGCCAAGGTGGCAACAGGAGATCTCGGCCTGCGGGCCGACGCGCCTGCCGTCGAGCACATCGTCTGAAGTTGTTCAGCCCAGATCGAAGCGGGCAGTTCGGAGGTATACACGGCCGTCGCAAATCTCGACGCCCTCACTCTGTAGCTCGGCGAGTTGCCGTGTCGCCAGATGCGCGGCCGGTCTTCCGTTGGCGGGCACGACGCGGTGCCAAGGTAGGTCCGCCGAGTCGGTGCGCATGATCCACCCGACTGTTCGAGGACTCGACAATCCTGCGGCCGCTGCGATATCGCCGTAGGTCACAACCCTTCCGGGCGGAACCGAGGCAATGATCTCGCGTACCCGCTCGACGTGTTCCTCCGTGATCGAAGCCATCTACAGCAATTCGAGGACCAACTTGGCAACCTCTTTGGGTTTCGCCTGGGCCACCATGTGATTGCAATCCAACTGGACAAGAGTGAGATTCTCGCCCAATTGCGCGCGGAATGCGGCCTTCAGTTCCTTGCTGACGTACGGCGGCTGCACCCGCTTCGCCTGCACGACGACGGTCGGTGTATCCGTCGGCGGCACCAGTAGCGGCCTGGCCAGTTCGCCCCAGGACGCGACTATTGCTGCGGTGGATATCCGCCACTTGACTCGGCCGTTGTCCATCGCCTCGAGGTGCTGTTCGACCTCGAGATCGAGTAGCGCCTGCGGTACATCGGCCCATGCACCGTTGACCTTCTCGGCTTTTGCTTCCTCGGCGTCCGTGTATTCGGAATGCACCGCAGTCAACTCGGCCACTTCGAGCAGGTCGACGGGGTCGAGTTCGATCGCGGGATCGAGCAGAACGAGCCCGCGGACGAGCTCGGGATGCTTCACGGCAAGGTGGACCGCCAACGCACACCCGTACGAATGGCCGACGACGAGAACAGGCCCGTGGGCATGGTTGTCGAGAAGTGTCTTGAGCCCATCGACCTGCGCACCGATATCCCACGGCGGCGTCCAAGGCGAACGGCCGTGGCCGATCAGGTCCGGAGCGAGCACGCGGGCCTGCGGAAGATAATTGTCGGCAAGGTCACCCCAGCGAGCACCGTGGCCGGTCATCCCGTGGATTGCGAGGATCTCGGGTCCGGTGTCCGGGCCGTACTGGTGAAAGTTCAATTCTGGCACTGCTGACACTATGCCGCATCGCGGCCCGACCCACAGCACGTGGACGAGAAACCGAGCATCGAACACGCGCGCGGGTGAGGGTCTGTCGGTGGCGCATGATCGAATCCTCTCCATGACTGCGGCGAATCCGAGCGGAGCACCGACCATCAGGGGCGGTGGTACCACCACGCTCTTTCGGGCGCCCAAGGTGAAGTCCCATCGCCGCATCTGGACCGGGCCCGCTGCCCGCCTTCTCGCCAGCAATGAAAATGCGGCCGAAGCCGCATCGAACGGATCGCCCGGATGGAACCCGTGGCAAGTCCTCGGTGGCCCGGGTACGGGAAAGACCGCGCTGGTCGCCGACTACGCGGTGTCGCGGATTGTGTGTGGCGACCCAGAATCGGTGCTGGTACTGACGCAATCGAAGCGCGCTGCCACGGCGGTCCGGGAAGAAATAACTGCTGGACTGTTCGCCGGGGAGCGGGCACCACGTGCAACTCGTGAGCCACTGGTTCGGACCGTTCACTCGTATGCTTTCGCCGTTCTCCGCCTGCAGGCAGCCATCTACGGCAATCCGCCACCACGCTTGCTCACCGGTGCCGAGCAGGACGCAGTGGTGCGAGAGATGTTGCGGGGAGATATCGAAGACGGGGCCGCTGACTGGCCCGAGCGCGTGCGTCCTGCTCTCGGCATGTCGGGATTCGTCACCGCGGTTCGTGACTTGATGCTCCGCTCGGCCGAGCGTGGCCTCGGCCCGGAAGATCTCGTCAAGCTCGGGCGTCGGCACACCCGCCCCGAGTGGGTCGCAGTCGGAAAGTTCGCAGCCAGGTACGAGCAGTCGATGCTGCTGCGTGGTGCTGTCGGGGTGGAAGCAGCGGGAGCGACGGCGCCTGGTCTCGATGCTGCCGAGCTCATCGGCAGCGCACTCATGGCATTCGCCACCGACCCCGAGTTGCTGGCGTCGGAGCGCGCTCGGATCAGACATCTCGTGGTGGACGACGCCCAACATTTGGATCCGCAGGCCGCGCAGCTGGTTCGGCTCATCGGCATCAACACCGAGAGCACGGTAATAGCAGGAGATCCGGACCAGTCCGTGTTCACTTTTCGCGGTGCCGATCCGTCGTTCGTCGCCGATCTCGCCGAGCCTGGTTCGGAGCGACGGATCGTCCTCGATCGAAACTTCCGCAGTAGCAGCGAGATTGTCGAGATCACCGGACCGATCGCGGGCAGGCTCTCCGGAACAGGAAGACACCGAGGTGCCGAAGCGGTGGGAGAGCCTCGATACGGTGCAACTCGCACCCTCGTGCAGACCCTGCCGTCAGTGGCCAAGGAGGCGGCACTCATCGCCGATGCCATGCGAAGAGCGCATCTCGACGACGGAATGCCCTGGTCGGACATGGCCGTCGTAGTGCGATCCGTGCCCAGGACGATCGCGCCACTGCGGCGGGCGTTGCAGTCCGCGGGTGTACCGATCGTCACGCCTGCCTCCGAGATCCCCGTGCATCGGCAACACGGGGCGGTCGGTTTACTGCTCGTGCTGCGCGCGATCGTCGACGAATCCTTCGACGGCGAAGACGCTTTGGCGTTGTTGTCCGGCCCGATCGGCGGTGCGGATCCGGTGAGCCTGCGCCGGTTGCGCCGCGGAATACGACGTATCGAGCTCTCCTCGGGAGGCGAACGCGACTCTGCCGAACTGCTGCGCGCTTTGATCGTCGAGACTGCACAATCCCCTGAGTCTTCACGACCTCCTGAGTCTTCACGACCCCCTGAGTCTTCACGACCCACTGACTCCGACGACCGCGACGCGTCAGCCCGTCCCAATGTCCGCTTTGTCGCAGCGTTGTCCGATGTCGAATCTGCGCCGCTGCGCAAGGTACTCGGTGTCGTCCGTAAAGCGTCTGCGCGCCGAAGTCGCGGGGTCGAGGACGTGCTGTGGGCAGCGTGGCAGGCATCGGGCTTGGAGAGGCGCTGGGCCGCGAGTTCGACGCGGGGTGGATCCACCGGTGCGCAGGCCGATCGAGATCTCGACGCCGTCGTCGCATTGTTCGAATCAGCCGCCTCGTATGTCGACCGGTTGCCCCAGGCGGGACTCGCAGGTTTCGTCGACTACATCTCGGGACAGCAGATTTCGACATCCAACTTCATCCGTTCGACCGTGCAACCCGAAGCGGTCACGGTGCTGAGTGCGCACTCAGCAGCTGGTAGGGAGTGGGAACTGGTCGCTGTCGCGGGCGTGCAGGAAGGTTTGTGGCCGGGGCTTCGCTCGCGGGGAAGTCTTCTCGGTACCGAGGCCCTGGTCGATCTCGCTGCCGGAATCGCCGATGCCGGCGAGCTGATCGATGACAAGCTGTCGAAGACAGCACCCCTGCTGGCAGCGGAGCGCAAGCTGTTTCTCGTCGCCTGCTCCCGCGCGCGGTCGGTGCTACTGGTGACCGCCGTGGATTCGAGTACCGGCGACACCGATCTGGTGAGGTCCCGGTTCATCGACGAGCTACAGGGGCGGGGAGAGCCGGACCTCGATGCGCCCCACGCTCCGCCGGCGCACATGTCCGGTCGTATCCTGGCACTGCCGATGCTCGTCGCAGAATTACGCAGTGCGGTCTGTGATCCGATTGTCGCAGAACATGATCCAGCCAAACACGATCGGGCTGCGCAGCAACTTGCTCGGCTGGCGCGGGCAGGTGTGAAAGGGGCGGACCCGAAAGAGTGGTTCGGTATAGGTGGAGTCAGTACCGACTCTCCGCTGTGGACCCTCGAAGATGGGCCCGTACCGCTCTCGCCCTCGACGGTCGAGCAGCTCACCACGTGCCCTCTGCGCTGGATGCTCGATCGGCACGGCGGAAACGACGGCGCCAATTCGCACGCCGTTACCGGCACTCTCGTGCATACCCTCGTGCAGGCTGTGGCAGGCAAGATGCCACCGGAGCAGGTTCGGCGGGCACTCGAAACTGCTTGGGATGGCGTGGACTTGGGCTCGCAGTGGTATTCGCGACACGAGTTGGAAAGAACCGAAGCCATGTTGAATACCTTCGAGGCATGGCTTCGCGGTACTCGCGGCGAACTCACCGAAATAGGCGTCGAAGTCGAGGTCGACGGCATTCTGGAGTCACGGTCCGAGGGAGAACCGTCGGTTGCCCTACGCGGACGGATCGACAGACTCGAGCGTGATGCCGACGGACGCCCCGTGATCATCGACGTCAAGACTGCCAGGACCGTGATGTCGAAAGACGACGCCCGCAGACATAGCCAGCTGGCGACCTATCAGGTCGCAGCGGCGGCGGGTGCCATCGCAGGTGAGCCTGCGGGAGAACCGGGGGGAGCACGATTGGTGTTCGTGGCCAAATCCCACAACAAGGATGGGGCGACGCAGCGAATCCAGCCGGCGCCGACACCGGAGGTCCTCGAGGAGTGGCGTGATGCCGTGCACGAGGCGGCGTCCGCGACGCAGGGGCCGACGTTTCTCGCGTTCGTCAACGACGGGTGTCGACACTGCCCCGTGAAATCGAGTTGCCCAGCGCACGAGACCGGCAGACAGGTGACCGACCGATGATGGCTCGTTCCAAGAATCGGACTCCGATCGACGTCGGTTCAGCGCGAATCGATCCGATCGAACTGGCGAGCGCTCTCGGTCAGAAGCATCCACCGACACCCGAACAAGCCGCCGTCATCGCATCTGCGTTCGGACCGACACTCGTGGTCGCCGGAGCCGGCGCCGGTAAGACCGAAACGATGGCGGCCCGAGTGGTGTGGATGGTGGCCAACGGCTTCGTGGACCCGGACAGCGTTCTCGGGCTCACCTTCACCAGAAAGGCTGCGCAGCAACTGACGTCGAGAATCCGAGCTCGTTTGGCGCGGCTGGCCGGATCGGAGGTCGTGCGTGCACTCGACCCCAGTCTGCAACTACGTGACCGCATCGTGAGCGGAGAACCGGAGGTCAGCACCTACCACTCGTACGCCGGACGATTGTTGACCGAACACGGACTGCTGTTGCCTATCGAGCCTTCTGCCACGTTGCTCTCGGAAACCGAACTGTGGCAACTCGCCCACCGCGTCGTCAGCACCTGGGACGGAGACCTCGATACCGACCGCAACCCGACGTCGATCACCGAGACGGTGCTGGCGCTGTCGGGGCAACTCGCCGAGCACCTTGTCGATCCAGATGATCTGCGACAGGCACACACCGATCTCGACAAGCTCGTGCACACCCTCGCGCCAGGTGCCGGGCAGCGCGGCGGTCCCACGAAAGAACTGCTCGACATTCTCGATGCGCAACATAAGCGAGTTGCGCTGTTGCCCCTCGTGAGCCGCCTCGCCGAGACACTTCGACGTGAGGGGGCACTCGACTTCGGGAGTCAGATGTCCATGGCTGCACGAGTCGCTGCCGAGCATCCCGAGGTAGGCCGATCCGAGCGTGAACGATTCCGGTTGGTGCTGCTCGACGAATACCAAGACACCGGGCACGCTCAAAGAGTCTTGCTGTCTTCACTATTCGGAGGAGGTTCCGATTCCACCCTTGCCTTGACCGCAGTGGGAGATCCGATGCAGTCGATCTACGGTTGGCGTGGAGCTTCGGCGGCCAACCTTCCGCGTTTCGCGACGGATTTTCCTTTGGCGGGAGGTGCACCTGCCCCGCGCCTCGAGCTGTCGACCAGTTGGCGCAACCCACCGGAGGCGCTCGAGCTGGCCAACCTCGTCACGGCGCCACTCCGGCAAACAGGAGTCAGTGTGCCGACACTTCGCGCACGTCCGGGGGCCACCCCTGGTGATATTCGATTGACGGTCACCGACACAGTGCTCAGTGAACGTGAGTGGGTGGGCGACCGGATCGCGGGGGAGTATCGGTCCGCAGCCGAGAACGGACGCACGCCCCCCACCGCGGCAGTGCTGGTGCGGCGCAACGCGGACGCCGAACCGATTGCCGAGGTTCTACGTGAACGAGGCCTTCCGGTAGAGGTCGTGGGGCTCGGCGGCCTCCTCCACATCCCCGAAGTCGCCGACGTGATCGCGATGCTCAGAGTAGTGGCCGATCCGTTGGCAGGTAGCGCAGCAATGCGAATTCTCACCGGGTCCCGCTGGCAAATCGGTGCCGCAGACCTTCGTGCACTTTCTCGCCGGGCCAGAGAACTGGGCACAAGGTCCGGCTATGGAGCGGTGGGACGCGTCGAGGATGCCGCCGAACTGGACGCTGCGCTGGGGAGCTCGTTGCCCGGCGAGTACTCCGAAGATGCGGGTCTGGCGGACGCAATCGCCGATCCAGGCCCGGCAGAGCACTATTCGGAGATGGGCCGACGCCGTATCACTGCACTCGCAGCAGAGCTGCACACGTTGCGTGAGCGCATCGGTCAGCCGTTGACCGAGCTCGTCGCAGACATCGAACGGCTGATGGGAATCGGGACCGAGGCTCAGGCGCGCACACCGTTCACAACTGGAGGAGACGTCGGCCGGGAACATCTCGACGAGTTCGCCGGTGTCGTTGCTGATTACGCAGACAACCCCAAGGCGACGATCACAGGGTTTCTTTCGTTCCTCGCGGCCGCGGAAACAGTCGAGAACGGTTTGGCCCCCGGCGAGGTCGAGGTGTCACCGCATCGCGTGCAGGTGCTCACGGTGCACTCGGCGAAGGGCCTGGAATGGGAAGTCGTAGCTGTCCCTCATGTCTCGAAGGGCGTGTTCCCGTCGTCGACTGCGTCGTCGACCTGGCTCGGCGCAATGGCCGAGCTACCGCCCGCCCTTCGGGGAGACAGAGCGCTCGATGCGGAGGGTTCCGACGGTGTGCCCGTGTTGGATTTGAGTGAGCTGTACAGCAGGAAGGATCTCCAAGAAGCTGTCGGTCGGCACAAGGACGCGCTGGCCCGTCGCCGTCTCGCCGAGGATCGCCGATTGTTCTACGTTGCGCTTACCCGAACGGAGCGTGCGCTCTTCGTTTCCGGCCACCAGTGGGACGAGAGCAGTTCCAAACCTCGCGGTCCGTCGCCGTTCCTGGACGAGCTGAAGAAGTTCGTCAACGAGTCCGCCGCCACAGGATCCGATCCGGTTGCGGTGATCGACGGATGGGCTCCAGCACCGGAAAGCGGTACCGCCAATCCGCTGAGCGCCGAACCGTATTCAGCGATCTGGCCACGCGACCCACTCGGGGCACGTCGCCCTGCCGTGGAGAACGGCGCGCGATCGGTGATCGCGGCGCTTTCGGCAGCGACGTCACCGCAAGAGGCGGCCCCCGAGAGCGTCACAGATCCTGAGAATTGGGCTGCCGATGTAGATGCCCTCCTCGCCGAACGTGAGGAGCGCTCTCACCCGACGGTGACGATTGCGTTGCCCGAGAATCTTTCGGTGAGCCAATTGGTCGACCTCGCCGCAGATCCCGATGCGTTGGCCGAACGGCTCCGGCGACCGCTACCGTTCCCACCGAACCCGCTCGCGCGGCGCGGGACAGCCTTTCACGCTTGGATCGAACGGCGGTTCGGGGCAACTCGATTGCTCGACCTGGACGAACTTCCGGGCTCTGCGGACAGCGGCGCGGCGGCCGACATCGATCTGGAGACTCTGCAGCACGCGTTTCTCGCGTCCGATTGGGCGCTCCGGAGCCCGATCGAAGTCGAGGTTCCCTTCGAAACATCGGTCGCGGGCACAGTTCTGCGTGGTCGCATCGACGCGGTGTTCGCTGATCCGGACGGAGGCTGGACGGTCATCGATTGGAAGACCGGAAAGGAACCGACAGCTACCGAAGAGCAGTCGGTGGTCATGCAACTGGCGGCCTATCGAATCGCCTGGGCCGAATTGATGTCCGCTGCGCGCCCCGAATCGGACCCTGTCCCGCTCGAGAAGGTTCGTGCGGCATTCCACTATGTGCGCAGCGGGCGCACTGTCGCCCCGGGCGACCTGCCGGACGTCAAGACGCTCGCCGCGCTCATAGACGGAACCGCGCACGTGGAATTAGCCAGCGAGGCACAGGTTTTCGAAGCGACCTAGGATGCGTTACGGCGTGCCTCCAGTGCTTGGGTCACCAACGGTATTTGAAGGGGAAGCCGGGCTATCAAGGCTGCCTTGACTACCGGAGAGGTCTTCGGATTCTGGACATACCGTCGTGCAAGGTCGATGTTCGCGGGGAATACGGCTACGAAGAGGACTGCGGCCAGTGCACCGCCCAGACGTCTGGTCCGCGGCACCGCGAGCGTCGCAGCGACGGCGAGTTCGGCCACCCCTGATACCTGGGTGTAGGTCCGTGCTTTGCCCGGCAACGCGGCAGGCACCTGAATGTCGAAGAACTGGGGTGTGACGAAGTGGAGAACGCCCGCGCCGCCCAATATCACTGCGAGGCGGACTGCTGCGGCCTGGCTTTTGTGCTCGCTCATGCGTATACCGTCCCACACGGGTACGAGGGAAACTCTCCGCTGCGGTACTACGAAGCCCTCGAACAGGGTTACGCTGCCAGCCGTGGATGACATCGACGTAGGTAACCAACGTGGCAGGTAGGCTACGAGCGCGTCTGAGCGCCGGGGACACGCTGACCGACAGACCCGACTTTGCACTCGTGGGTGTACTTCGCGTGCCCGAACTACAGAGCAGTCCGTGGCGCGCAATCTATCGACGCATTCTGGTGGCACTGGGAGTGTTGCTTTTCGCGGCGCTGGTCGTATGGATCGACCGCGACGGATACATAGACGCGCAGGGCGACGAACTCTCGTTCCTCGACTCCCTCTATTACGCAACCGTCTCGCTCTCCACGACCGGCTACGGTGACGTCACACCGATCACGCCGTCCGCGCGGCTGGTGAATATTCTCGTCCTTACGCCGCTACGAATCTTCTTCCTCATCTTGTTGGTCGGTACGACGCTCGCAGTACTCACCGAGCGCTCCCGGCAGGCATTCAAAATTCAGCGTTGGAGGCACAAAGTGCGCAATCACACCGTGGTCATCGGCTTCGGAACCAAGGGCCGCACTGCTGTGGACGCCATGCTGGGCGACGGTGTTCCTGCATCGGAGATCGTCGTCGTCGACACCGATCCCGCTGTGCTGGAATCTGCGTCGAGCATGGGGTTGGTGACCGTGCACGGTTCGGCTACCAAGTCCGATGTTCTTCGGTTGACCGGTGCACAACATGCGGCCGCGATCATCGTCGCCACCAACCGGGACGATACTGCGGTCCTGGTGACGCTGACTGCGCGCGAGATCGCGCCCAAAGCGAAGATCGTCGCAGCGATCAGGGAAGCAGAGAACACCCACCTGCTGCGGCAATCCGGTGCCGACTCGGTGGTCGTATCTTCCGAGACTGCCGGCCGACTGCTGGGAATCGCTACGACGACGCCGAACGTCGTGGAAATGATCGAGGATCTTCTGACTCCCGAGGCGGGCTTTGCCATCGCCGAACGCGAAGTCGAACGCGACGAGGTCGGGGGTTCTCCTCGCCACCTGACCGACATAGTCCTGGGGGTTGTCCGTAACGGCAAGCTCTTCCGTGTCGGATCGCCCGAGGTCGATGCAGTCGAGGCGACCGACCGCTTGCTCTACATTCGTCGCGTCGGCGACTGACGGCGGAATGTCGAGCACGCGAGCCTGCGTCCGCTCGGCGTAGTCGCTCCAGTCCTACGGCAGGGTCCGACGCCCTCCAGGATAGTGTCGTCGTTGTGCCACGATTCGAACTTGCTCAACCCCCGCTGCTGTCACGGTCGCCGCTCGATCGCGCGGAGGAGTCGAGAAAAGATACCGATACTCTGCGGGCGGGCTGGCCGACCGCGAAAGTCGTACAGATCGATCACCGAGGTCGGCTCCGGATCGACGCAGCGGGCCTCGTCTACACGCCTGCTTCCGAGGTCGCGGCCGAGCCGGCGTTGGATGCGGTCTTTCTCGGAGTTCGAGACGGCCATCATCTTTGGGCTCAGCGCGTAGGCGCCCTGACCGGAGAGTTGGGGGATCTACGAACAATTGGAGAACGCCTCGACGAGACCGAGTTGTCGATTCTCACCACTGCGCTCGCCATCCTCAATTGGCACGCCAGAGCCAGCTTCAGCGCCATCGACGGGGCGGCGACCACACCGTCGTCCGCAGGATGGTCGCGCACGAGCACGTCCGATGGTCACGAGGAGTTTCCCCGCACGGACCCCGCGGTAATCTGCCTCGTTCACGACGGTGCTGACCGGGTCCTGCTCGCACGTGCACCGACGTGGCCCGAGCGAAGGTTCTCCATTCTGGCGGGATTCGTAGAGGCGGGGGAGTCCCTGGAAGCATGTGTCGTCCGCGAGATCTCCGAAGAAGTCGGCATCACCGTGTCCGACATCACCTACCTGGGAAGTCAGCCGTGGCCCTTTCCCCGGTCGGTGATGATCGGCTTCTCGGCAGTAGGCGACCCGGAAGTACCCCTACAATTTCTGGACGGAGAAATTGTGGAGGCTCATTGGTTCGACCGTAAAGAAGTGCGAGCGGCGCTGAAGTTGGGGGACTGGGCAGCAGATTCCGATTCTCGGTTGCTACTCCCCGGATCCATCTCCATCGCACGCGGAATGCTCGAGGCCTGGGCCGCCGCCGATTAGCGGTCTCGGCCGGGTGTCTTACAACGACAAAGCGCTTTTCACTGCTGCGAGTGAGGGATTGGTTGCAGTCGTGCCGTCGGCGAACAGCACGGTGGGGACGATGTGGTTGCCTCCGTTGACACTGCCCACGAACTCGGCCGACGCCGGATCTTTTTCGATGTCGATCTCTTTGTACTCGATACCGGCTTCGTCCAGTTGAGTCTTGAGCCGGCGGCAGTAGCCACACCAAGTAGTGGAGTAGACGGTGAGTGCGGCCTTGTTTTCGGAAGTAGTCACGAGGAGATTCAACACCGTCCGGTGCGCGATTGTTCCACGGCATCAGTCGGGCAGTCGGCGTCCGGAACCGCGCTCCATGAACCGTCGGTGCCTCCTGACATGATGGTCGGCATGCCAGTGGACTCGATGATCGCCGGGTTGGATCCCGAACAGTCTGCTGCCGTGTCGGCGCCACGTGGTCCCGTGTGTGTTCTGGCAGGTGCAGGAACAGGTAAGACTCGGACCATCACCAGGCGCATTGCGCACCTGGTCTCGGCCGGACACGTCTCGGCGGGCCAGGTGCTTGCGGTGACCTTCACCGCACGCGCGGCAGGGGAGATGCGTGGCCGCCTTCGCGAGTTGGGTGTCGGTGGTGAAGGCCCGCCGGTGCAAGCGCGGACCTTTCACGCTGCCGCGCTCAGGCAGCTCAAATACTTCTGGCCGCAGGTTGTCGGTGACACCGGATGGCAACTGCTCGATCGCAAGTTCGCACTGGTGAGTCAGTCCGCCCATCGTGCGGGTGTGTCTACGTCCACCGATTCGGTCAGGGACCTGGCGGGTGAAATCGAATGGGCCAAAGGTTCGCTCGTTGCGCCTGAGGACTATCCCGCGGTAGCGGCACGCCTGCATCGAGAAGTTCCCATGGATGCGTCGAAGGTCGCATCGGTCTACGCAGGCTACGAGGACCTCAAGACTCATGGTGGCGACGGCATGTTGCTCGATTTCGACGACCTGTTGTTGCACACTGCGGCTGCTCTCGAGGAGCACTCCGCAGTCGCCGACGAATTCCGCGAGCGATACCGATGCTTCGTGGTGGACGAGTATCAGGACGTAACTCCGCTTCAGCAGCGAGTCCTCGATGCTTGGCTCGGAGAACGCGACGATCTCACCGTCGTCGGAGATGCGAATCAGACTATCTATTCCTTCACCGGTGCAACCCCGCGTTACCTCCTCGACTTCTCCCGACGCTTCCCCGACGCCACAGTCGTACGACTCGAGCGCGACTACCGTTCGACACCCGAGGTCGTCTCGTTGGCCAACCGAGTCATCGGCGCAGCGAGAGGTCGTATCGCCGGTACTCGGTTGCAGTTGATCGGGCAGCGCCCGTCAGGGCCGGAACCAGAGTTCTTCGAATACGACGACGAACCGGCCGAGGCCGATGGAGTCGCCCGCGCTGTGAAGAGATTGATTTCTTCGGGTGTGGCACCTTCGGAGATCGCGGTGCTGTATCGGATCAACGCACAATCGGAGGTTCACGAGCAGGCGTTGACGGAGATGAAGATCCCGTACCAGGTTCGGGGTGGTGAAGGATTTTTCAACCGACCGGAAGTTCGCCAGGGTATTTCTGCTTTGCGGACGGCGTCGGGTCGAGGCGATCTCCCGATGGAGTCCAAGTCGGGTAAGGGTATGCCCTCACTAGTGCGCGCTGTTCTCGCACCGCTCGGTCTGACCGCTACTGAACCAGCAGGTGCTCAGGCTCGTGAGAAATGGGCGTCGCTCGGCGGTCTGGTTCAGGTGACCGAGGAACTGCTGGCGCAGGATCCCGAGTTGGACCTCGATCGTCTCTTGGGTGAGCTCGCAGCGCGTGCCGAGGCGCGGCATCCACCGGTTGTGCAGGGCGTTACCCTTGCCTCCCTGCACGCAGCGAAGGGGCTGGAATGGGATGCAGTGTTCCTCGTCGGACTTGCCGACGGAACGCTTCCCATCTCGCACGCGCTGGGAAGTGATCCGAGTTCGAGCAACGATGCTGCCATCGAGGAGGAGCGGCGGCTCCTCTACGTCGGTGTCACGCGCGCGAGGGAGCATCTTCACCTGTCGTGGGCGTTGGCCCGCAATGAGGGCGGGCGAAAGTCGCGTCGTCGATCTCGCTTTCTCAACGGGTTGATTCCGGAGGACTCACCTGCGTCTCGGATTGCAGTACCCGCGACGAAGAAGTCCGGACCCAAGTGCCGCCTATGTGGGAAGCCGTTGATCGGTTCCGCCGCAACGATGTTGGGTAGATGTGAAAGCCATCCTTCGGATGTCGATGTCGAACTTCTCGACGCGTTGAAGTCGTGGCGACTGGACAAGTCCCGCGAGTTGAAGGTGCCCGCTTACGTTGTGTTCAGTGACACGACTTTGACGGCGATTGCAGAACAGCTTCCACAGGATGATCGCGGTCTCGTAGCCATTCCCGGTATCGGCGCCAAGAAGCTCGAGCGGTTCGGTGAGGATGTGTTGACGGTGATTCGTGATTCCTCGGTCAAGTAGATGGTGTCGCGGCCGTAGAACTGCAGGTAGAAAATAGCTTGTGCCGTTCGAAGCGTGGGGTTTAGTCTGTTTCCACCGCCCGTGGTAGACCGCGAGCGGGATGAATGTTCATATGATCCATTGGTCGAAGAGGAGGTGGGAGAACGATGACGAATTACATTTTCGTTGCTGACGACACGCATGCTGTTCCGTCCGTGCCTATGGCTCGTGTTTCTGCCTACCTCGCTACTGCCGGTGCAACCATCGGTGCCGGTACGACCCCGGCAGGGATTGACACGATGACTGCTTCCTGGCCGGCCCAGGCCGCAAGCGCAGCAGTACGTCCCGCAGCCGCAGCAGCATTTCATCGCCGAGCACACAGTACGTCCGTGATCGTAGGTCGATATCGAGGGAAGTCTCGATAGGAACGCTTCGAGAATCGCCTTTGAAAGGCCACGGACCCGCTCACGCGGACCGTGGCCATTTTTGTTCGAGAAGACCCCCTCCTGACTCGAACGTTCGGCCCAGGGTTCGCACCGAAGTCGCAGAACCGCACATACGCCGTACGACAAGTAGAGGAGACCGACGTGTCTACCGTCATAACCCGGACGACATGCCAACACGAGGTCGAGAGTTCGACCGATTCACCTTCGAGCGCAGCACGTATCGCTGCGTCACCGCAGCATGTAGCGATATCGACCGACAATGGAATTATCTTCGGGGTCGAAGTACCCTGCCGGGCAGACGATCCCGACTTGTGGTTCGCGGAGAGCCCGCATGAACTCGAGCGAGCCAAGGAGCTGTGCGTCGAGTGCCCCATCCGCCGCATGTGCTTGAGTGCCGCACTCGATCGCGCCGAACCGTGGGGTGTGTGGGGCGGCGAGATACTCGATCAGGGTGTCGTCATCGCCCGTAAACGTCCGCGTGGTCGGCCCCGGAAAGACAGGAGCAACCAACGGGAGGTTGCGTGAGATCGGTATGGGATGCCCGGCGTGCGCGCCGGTCCGATCAGCCTTCGCTCGACTGAGCGTCGTCGTCGGTGAAGCCGGGCATCCATTCGGTCAAGATCGACATGTAAGGCGCGTATGCGTCCAATTGTGCACAGATACCGACCAGTCCACCGAGAACGCGGAAGATCATGATGTATTCAGCAGGCATATTCAGTGCGCGAACAGTTTTGAGCTGGGCGCTGTCGAATTCAGCTGCGGAACCCGCTGCCTTCTGAAGCCATGCGCGCGTGAAGTGGAATGTATCTGTGCGAATCGGATCCGTGAACGGCCGTAGATAGTCCGATATTTCCGTTGCGGTCACGGTGCGCCCCGGAATGACGAATCCATTGTCGGTACACAGTTCGACCAACTCGTCGAATCGTTCCTCGCGCGCCAACCGAACCATCCTGCCCAGCACCGGCGGCAAGCCGTTCGGCATCGGGGCGGTCGCACCGAAATCGATGACGCCGAGTCGGCCATCGGGCAGCAGCATGAAGTTTCCGGGGTGTGGATCGGCGTGCAGCAGCCCTGCCCGTGCCGGAGCCGCGAAAGCAAACAACGCCAGCAGAGCTCCCGCGTCGTTGCGTTGCTGCGCTGTTCCGCCCGCGATGATGGTGGCCAGCGGTGTACCGCTCATCCATTCGCTGACCAGAACTTTCGGCGCGCTGGCGACGACGCGGGGCACCGCGAATTGTGGGTCACCGTCGAACTCTTGCGCGAAAGCCCGCTGGTTGGTTGCCTCGATACGGTAATCGAGTTCGTCCTCGGTCCGAGCTATCAATTCTTCGAGCACGGGTTTTACGTCTGCGCCGGTGAAGATGGCGCTGAATGTGTTGGCAAAACGGGACAACGTCTTCAGGTCGGCACGCAAAGCGTCGTCTGCGCCTGGGTATTGAACCTTGACCGCGACATCGCGGCCATCAGCCCAGACCGCGCGGTGAACCTGTCCGATGCTCGCCGATGCCACCGGAGTGTCGTCGAAAGAAACGAATCGGGATCGCCAGGTGGTGCCGAGCTGGCGGTCGAGCATCCGATGCACTTTGTCCGCTGGCAGGGGCGGTGCATCCGCCTGGAGCTTGGTGAGGGCTTCGCGATACGGCTCAGCGAACTCCTCTGGGACGGCGGCCTCCATCACGCTGAGTGCCTGCCCGAACTTCATTGCGCCACCTTTGAGTTCGCCGAGCACCGAGAAGAGTTGCTCGGCTGCTTTGGCGGCCAGCGCGCTGTCGATCTCTTGGCGATTGCCGCCGGCGAGCTTCTTCCCGAAGCCCAACGCAGCCCGCCCGGCGATACCGATCGGAATTCGTGCGAGCTTGGCAGTTCGGGCTGAGCCGCGGCGAGGAATGTCTGACACATACCCATCATGGCTGAACGAAGAACTTCTTGCCCACCTGCCAGGTGAGAGCACACATGTGACTGCTATACGAGGGCGCAGTCGCATCCTGGATGCCGAACCCAGTGGCGGGAGTCCATGGTGTGCGCCACGAGATCGAGCTCCAGCGACCTGTCCCGCAGTGCCGCGTCATGTCCGGCGACGAATGCTTCGATCTGGGCGAGCGCGACGGCAGCCGTTGCCAGGACGGTGGGCTTGGTGGCTTCACCGACACGGCCGAGGAGTTGTGCCGACACGTGCGGCCACTGCGGATCCAAGCTGCAACGAATCAACTCCGCACACCTAAGGCAACTGGTGTTGCCGGGCTCGACGAACGGACCCACGATCCCCTTGCCGTCGCGGATTCGCACCTGAAGGTGTGGAGTGCGTGAACGCACGAGCGAAGTGACTACCCGTGGATCGGGTGCCATATCGTCGGCGAGCACGACAATGTCACAGAGCCATCCGGTGTCGTCCACTGTCAGTAGTTGTGCAGGCGCGACACTCGAACGCACTACGACGAGGGCGGACGAAGGGGTCAGACCCGCGGCCACGGCGTCCGACAGCGGCCCCCGTCCGAGTATGTGGACGGTCATCACACTGCTTGCAGCTCCATCCGTCGAGGGAAGGACTCCCTCGCTCAGCAGCCCGGCCTCGTCGAGTTCGGCGAGGAGAGTGGACATCGAGTTGCCCGTCAACCCCACTGTGCACCCGAACCACACCACGTGAGCACGGGAATGGGCACCGTCGAGCTGGCCGAGGATATCGAGCAGCACCTTCGGTGCGACCCTGGGTGGGGGAGTGAGGATGTACGACCGGTCGGGATCCCAACCGACACGAACGGTCCCGTCCCGTTGTACGAACGCCGATACACGAAGCTTCGGTCGACGGATCGCTGATGTGCTCATGAATCGAACGATGACACCCCGGCACGGTCCCACTGCGCCGCGAACCGTCGGTTATCCACAGGCCGCCAACGCGGCTGAACAGCGGATAGAGCAAAAGACTGGGTGGATCGAAGATTTTCGATCCACCCAGTTCCCTGTCGAGCTCTTCCCAGCGTGGATTTCTAGGAGGACGTGTCGCCGTCCTTCTTTTCCCGTTCGGATCGTTCCTGAGCCTCGGTAGCTTCGAGTTGCGCGATCGGGTCGTCGAAACTGCTCGATCCGCCGCCCACGACACCGTCGATGAATCCGGCAGGATCGTCTAGATCTGCCGATACAGGCAGCAGATCAGGGTGAGACCACACACCGTCGCGTCCATCGATGCCGACTGCGGCGGTGAGTCGACGCCACAGCTCGCTGGCCTCGCGAACCTTGCGTGGTCGCAACTCGAGACCGACCAACGTTGCGAAGGTTTGTTCCGCCGGTCCACCCGATGCGCGACGTCGTCGAATGGTCTCGCCGAGCGCGCCCGCGCCGGGAAGCCTCTCGCCGAGAGCTTCACCTACGACGGTCTCGACCCAGCCCTCGACGAGCGCCAGCATGGTCTCGAGGCGTTCGAGCGCGTGCTTCTGCTCAGGCGTCGTCTGCGGCTCGAACGCGCCTTGCTGCAAAATTTCTTCGATCTTCGACGGATCGGTGAGGGATGCGGGATCGAGGCCTGCCGCTGCCTCCTCGATTGCCGAGAAGTCCATTCGAATGCCCCGGGCATACTCTTCGACCGTGGCGAGCACCCGCTGGCGCAACCACGGAATATGGCTGTACAAACGGTGATGTGCAGCTTCGCGGGCAGCCAGGAACACGAGAACTTCGCGTTCGGGTTGTTCCAGACCTTCGGAGAATGCTGCGATGGCCTCTGGCAGTAACGCTCCGACCCCGCTCGGTCCGAGCGGAAGCCCGATATCGGTAGAGGTCAGTACTTCTTTGGAGAGTTGGCCGAGGGCCTGACCCAGCTGAGACCCGAACGCCATCCCACCCATCTGAGTCAGCATGCCCATCATCGGCCCAGCAGCCTGCTGAGCTTCACTCGGAAGACCGGAAGTCCACATTCCGGAAATCTGCTCTGCGACTGGATCGCACAACCGCTTCCAGGTTTCGATGGTGTTGTCGAGCCAGTCGCCAGGAGTCCACGCAAGTGTCTTGCTCGCCCCGGCAGGCAGCGTCGTAGCGCCGTCCAGCCAGAGTTCGGCGAGATGTGCGGCGTCCGCGACAGCCTCGGACTTGCCCGCAGCCACCGGAGTGATCGTGCCGATCTGCTGACGAGCGAGCTGCAAAGCCAGGTCGTAGTTCACCGGCCCCGCCTTCGCACCTCCCTGTCCTTGGGCGCCCATTCCGCTCAGCATCTGCCCGAACTGGGTAAGCATCTGGCCCAGGGCCGCGGGGTCGAAACCCTCACTGCCGAATCCGAAGCCGCCGGGCGTGCTGTTTCCGCCCTGATCCTTCTTCTTGTCCGGATCCTCGTCGGAGCTCTCGAAACCAAAATTGCTCATGGGTCAACGGTACAAGGCTGCAGCGCTCGAGGGTATCAACGGTGATCACGCTGTCGGCGAACACGCGCACCTGCCCGCCGAGAATGCGGAAAGGAGGGGTCTCGCACCGGCCGTCGTTCGATCGGTTCTACTGTTTGTCGGGTGAATCGTAGGATCGCTACTCTGGTCGCCGCCCTTGTGCCCGTCGTCGTACTCGGTGTCGCGGGAACGGTCGTTACCGTTCCGTTCGCTGCGCTCGGTCCTGGGCCCACCTATAACACCCTCGGTGATGCGGACGGGGTGCCCGTAGTCGAGATCGACGGCGTGGGCGTAGACCCCACCACCGGCCATCTGAACATGACCACCGTCGCGGTGCGCGATCAATTGAACATCTTCGAGGCGTTCGGCTACTGGGTCAGCGGACGGCAGGGACTGGTGCCGCGCGAAGAGGTGTATCCACCGGACAAGACGAAGGAAGAAGTCCAGCAGAGTAACGAGGCGGATTTCGAGCAGTCGGAGGCCAGCGCAGAACTTGCTGCGTTGCACCACCTGGGCTTGCCTGTGGTGCTCACGGTCGGATCGGTCGCCGCCGACGGGCCGGCGGCAGGGAAGCTGACCGAAGGTGAAGGCCTGATCTCGATCGACGGCGTTCCCGCCGACACCGTTGCGGGGGTCCGTGACGCCGTCAGTGCGCGAGCACCCGGTGCCGTCGTCGAGATCGTGGTGTCGAACGAGAACGGCGAACGTACCGAATCCGTGACGCTCGGGGCCCGACCGGACGACCCGGAAAAGGGTTATCTCGGTGTCACACCGGCCGAGAAACCCGATGTCCCGTTCACCGTGAAGTTCAACCTGGCGGACGTCGGCGGACCCTCTGCCGGACTGATGTTCAGTCTCGCGGTGGTCGACAAGCTCAGCCCTGGCGAATTGAGCAACGGTGACTTCGTGGCAGGCACCGGCACTATCGACGCAGCCGGGACGGTCGGACCGATCGGCGGCATCCCGTACAAGCTGATCGCCGCGAGGGAAGCTGGTGCGACGACATTCCTGGTTCCGTCGAGCAACTGCGACGAGGCGAAACAGAACGTTCCCGACGGTCTCCGGCTGGTCAGGGTCGACTCGCTCGACGGCGCTATCGACTCACTGCAGGCGATCGGTGACGGGGGAGACGCGCCTGCCTGCTGAGTGAGGACTCATCGATCCGGTTCAGTCCTCTTCCACATTGTCGAATGTCGAGTACAACGCATGCACGACATTGGGCGCGAGGTTGTCGTAGAGGAGCAGTTCGATCGGGGCGAAGGGGTCGGCGTCGTCGTCCGGCTGCATCTGTAGCAGCGTCAACGTGGGGCCGTCCTTGATCACCGCGGCGATGAGTCGGCCGTCCTTGCGATCGGGGTGGGTCCGAGCGGCGATCCGCGCTGCTTCGTCTGCTGCGTCACTGTTCGCGAGCAGCGGCACGAGTGCTTCGTCGAGCGCAGACTCGGCTGCCGGTGGTAACACGACGATCTCTTGGACGAGTGCGCATCCGACGACGCCCTCCGGCCAGCTGGTCGTGGCGAGAAACTCATCCAGTGCCGGCGAACCGCCCTTGATGTCGTCGGGAAGCGAGTGCTGCTGAATAGGAGTGAGCTTCGATCCGTCGGCCAGTTCCTCCAGCAGTCCAGGCTCCGCCGCAGCCAATACCGAGGTTGGGACCAATGCGAACAGTTGCGGTGGCTGTCCCCACCCTTCGGCGTCGACGAAATCTGCCACTTCGTGCGCGCATCGCGCTAGTGCGGCACCGAGCTCTTCGGGGTCGTTTTCGTGGTCTATGCCGTCGCCGTACAGGTCGTCACTGAAATCGCTCACGTCCCCATCCTCCCACCGAGCAGAAAACGCACCTCGCAGGGCTACGAAAGAGTCGACGGGTGTGGGCGGGTCGGTGACGTCTTCCGTACAGTGGTTCTCAAATCGGACATGGCGGCACACAATGTGTGCCGCCGAAGCCATCTGCGGTACATATTTGTACCGCCCGAAGTTGGAGTGTGGCACGTGGGCATGAGGGCCCCCTCCGGACTACCGTCGCTGTCGCGGCGGAGCCGAATTCTACTTGTCCTGGCATTGGTCCTCGCAGCGTTGCTGCTGATCGGCCCACGCCTTATCGATACCTACACGAACTGGCTGTGGTTCGACGAAGTCGGCTTCCGCCAGGTCTTCACCACGACAGTGCTGACTCGCTTGGTGATCTTCCTGGCTGTCGGCTTGCTCGTCGGTGGCCTCGTATTTCTATCGATGTGGTTTGCCTACCGGAATCGTCCGGTCTTCGTTCCTGTTGCCGGGCCGAACGATCCGATTGCTCGGTACCGCACGACTGTCATGAGCAGGCTGCGCCTGTTCGGCGTCGGAATTCCCTTGATCTTCGGTCTCATCTCCGGTCTCATCGCGCAGACCAACTGGGTCACGGTCCAGTTGTTCCTGCACGGCGGCGATTTCGGAGTTGCCGATCCGCAGTTCGGTCTCGATGTCGGCTTCTACTCGTTCGACCTTCCGTTCTACAGATTTGTGCTGAACTGGTTGTTCGTCTCTACCCTCATCGCGTTCTTCGCGAACTTGGTGACGCAGTACATTTTCGGTGGCATTCGTCTGGCCGGCCGCGAGGGCGCTCTCACTCGGGCCGCACGTATTCAGTTGGCGGTCCTGGCCGGTTCGTTCGTGCTGTTCAAGGCAATTGCGTACTGGTTCGACCGATACTCACTGCTTTTCAGTAGTCGGAAGGAACCGACGTTCACCGGACCGGGATTCACCGACATCAATGCGGTACTTCCGGCCAAACTGATTCTGTTGGCCATTGCATTGATCTGTGCCGCAGCTTTCTTCGCGGCGATCTTCCTCCGCGATCTGCGTGTTCCAGCGCTCGCAACTGCATTGCTGGTGCTGTCGTCGATCCTCGTCGGCGCTGTGTTCCCGCTGCTGATGGAGCAGTTCTCGGTTCGTCCCAACGCTGCAGTCAAGGAGCGGGCATACATCGAGAGGAACATCGCGGCTACCCGAGATGCCTATGGCATCGGCGACGACAACGTCGAGTATCAGGACTATTCAGGCGAAGGTTCGCAGTCTCCGCGGGAAAGCCCGGCGGACATCACCACTATTGCGAACACGCGTTTGCTCGACCCGAATGTGTTGTCGCGCACCTTTACTCAGCAGCAACAGCTGAAGAACTTCTTCGGGTTTCCGACATCGCTGGATGTCGATCGGTACGAGATCGACGGCCAGCTTCAGGATTACATCGTCGCTGCACGTGAGCTGTCGCCCGAGAGTCTTACAGGTAACCAGACGGACTGGATCAACCGGCACACGGTCTACACGCACGGAAACGGTTTCGTGGCGGCTCCAGCCAACCGCGTAAACAAAGCGGTGCAGGATCCGACTGCAGAGGGGTCCAACAGCAACAGCGGCTACCCGATCTACACCGTCAGTGACATTGCTTCGCAGGGCACCGATCAGGTCATTCCAGTGGATCAGCCCCGCATCTACTACGGCGAGGTCATTGCACAAGCCGATCCCGATTACGCCATCGTCGGTACCGGTGGTTCGAGCGGAGATCGCGAGTACGATACCGATACTTCTCGCTACACCTATTCCGGTGCGGGCGGCGTCCCAATCGGTAACTGGTTCAACAGGTTGGCCTTCGCAGCCAAGTACGCCGAGCGCAACATCCTGTTCTCGGGCGCTATCGGCGACGATTCCAAGATTCTGTTCAATCGTGATCCCCGCGAGCGTGTTCAGAAGGCCGCTCCTTGGCTGACCACGGACAGCGACTCCTACCCAGCTGTTGTGGACGGGAAGATCGTTTGGATAGTCGACGGCTACACCACGTTGGAGAACTATCCTTACGCGCAGCGTGCGTCGTTGGACGGTCTCACCGCGGACAGCGTGGAACCGACGACAGGTCGGCCGCTTCCGAAGAAAGAGGTCTCATACATTCGGAACTCCGTCAAGGCGACGGTGGATGCCTACGACGGCTCGGTCACCTTGTACCAGGTGGACGACAAGGATCCGGTGCTCGACGCATGGATGGGCGTATTCCCCGACTCGGTCCAGCCTGAATCTTCCATCCCTGCCGACCTTCGGTCCCACTTCCGGTATCCGGAGGATCTGTTCAAGGTTCAGCGCGAAATGCTTGCCAAGTACCACGTCGATGATCCGAACGAGTTCTTCACCAACAACGCGTTCTGGTCGGTTCCGAGTGATCCGACCGTCGACGGCGGTACCGATCTCAATCAGCCTCCGTATTATGTATTGATCGGCGATCCCGAGACCGGCAAGCCCTCGTTCAGATTGACCAGTGCCATGGTCGGATTCGATCGGCAGTTGCTGTCGGCGTACATATCGGTGCGTTCCGATCCCGACAATTACGGCAAGTTCACGATTCTCCAATTGCCGACCGACACTCAGACGCAGGGTCCGCAGCAGGCGCAGAACTCGATGACATCGGATGCACGAGTTGCATCGGACAAAACGTTGTTGCAGCAGTCCAACAAGATCCAATACGGAAACCTGTTGACACTGCCGATTGCCGACGGCGGAATTCTGTACGTGGAACCGTTGTACACGGAGCGAAATACGGCTTCTACTTCGACGTTCCCACAGCTGACCAGGGTTTTGGTGAGCTACCGCGAACCGGGTTCGGGAGGTGGTGTGCGCGTCGGATACG
Organism: Rhodococcus sp. PAMC28707; assembly: GCF_004795915.1. Taxonomy (NCBI): domain Bacteria; kingdom Bacillati; phylum Actinomycetota; class Actinomycetes; order Mycobacteriales; family Nocardiaceae; genus Rhodococcus; species Rhodococcus sp. PAMC28707. The sequence continues at coordinate 620,144 of NZ_CP039253.1, read as the reverse complement.
CAGCGACGTTGTCGGAGGCGCTCGATCAGGTCTTCGGGTCGGGTACTGGAACTGCGGCAACCGCACCCGGTGGTGCTCCCGAGAATCCTCAGCCCACGGTCGAGCCAGGTGCGACGGCAGGGGCGACTCCGCCACCCGCCACTGCGCCACCGGCTCAGGGCCAGCCGAGTCAGGCTGCTGTGCAGCGATTGAACAGTGCGCTCACCGATGTGCGCACCGCCCAACAAAGCGGTGATCTCGGACGATTGGGAACTGCATTCGACGCACTTCAGCAAGCTATCGACGCGTATAACAACGGCGGCAGCTGACGGTGACTGCGAGTACCCGAATTATCGGGTACTTGCAGTCACCGGGTCACAGACAACATCGGTGACAGATATCTGAAGGCGAAAATCAACGCGAACGGCGCCGTCACTCATATGAGTGACGGCGCCGTTCGCGTTGTTGCGAAGCTATGTCGCGTCGATCAGCGCTGACGGGTCAGCCATGTCGAGCGGGCGATCGACTATCGGCCGATCGCGCTGAAGATCGGCGAGTTGGCTGCAACGAGCTGCTGGAACTGTGCGCTGACTCCGTACTGCTCGGCGAGCTTCGACGCAGTGTCGACGTACTGCTGTGCAACAGTGGTCGCCTGATCGGCGTACTGCTGTGCGGTCGCCTGGTACTGCGGCGCAACAGGCAGTTCCGGTGTGACGACGGGCTCGACCGGGGCGATGTACTCGACCGGTGCGGCTGGTGCTTCCTGGACGGGTGCTGCTGGTGCAGGCTCGACCTCGGCGACGGGTGCCGGTGCAGAGACGCCGGTGGTCAGGTTCTGACCGCAGACCGGCCAAGCTCCGGGTCCCTGGCTTTGCAGAGTGTTCTCCGCTACGCGGATCTGCTCGGCCTTGGACGCGCTCTGGGGTGATCCGCTGCCACCGTTGGCGGTCCAGGTGCTCTGCGAGAACTGCAGGCCACCGTAGTAGCCGTTGCCGGTGTTGGTGTTCCAGTTGCCGCCGCTCTCGCACGCCGCAACACCGTCCCAGTTGTGCTCTGCAGCGTTCGCAGTGCCCATCGAGAGGCCGAGGGGGATTGCTACGACTGCGCCGGTGACGGTCGCCCATCCGAGTGCACGCTTGCCGAAATTGGTTCCATTGGACATGTGGGGAAAATCCTCTCCGCGCATGCTGACGCAACCGGCCGTACTGGACTTCGCGAGTGTTACGTGTCCAAGGCACTGTGTACGAGTAACTCGCACGTGTTGCGGCTCTGCCCCCGTTCGTATTCGGGGATCCATCCCCCGCGGGGCAGAGCAACGCTAGCGGCGGGGGTGGTACTGGCCCTGTGTTTTAGGACCGAGAGCGAAGGTAGTCGAGGATTTTCGTGACGTCACACTAAGAATTTCCTGCACGACCGTCCACCTGTTGGGATGAATCACGGCGTTTCCGCTGCTGGGGAGCGGTCGGGACCGTTTCGTATCCACATCGTTACGTGCTCGTTATGTGCCATACATCACGTAGTTCGAGTGACTCAGGGCACCGTATTCGGTCTACTGAACCGGCGTGTCCAACACGTTTCGGACTCGTTGTGTTGAGTGAAAGGCATGAAGGGACCGTGCGTCCGGTTTTCTCGTAGTGCCGAGAGTCCAGGTCTCGGTTCATCGGTAGAAGCGATTTGCTTTCGTTCCAGATGGTCCGGTAACTTGATTCCTGCATCGCGGGGTGGAGCAGCTCGGTAGCTCGCTGGGCTCATAACCCAGAGGTCGCAGGTTCAAATCCTGTCCCCGCTACTAATAATTAAAGCCGGTACCCATCACGGGTACCGGCTTTAGTTCTTTATGTACTACGTTCGTTCCGTTCGGCCTCTAGTCGATCTGTTACCGGGTGTTCTCGGTCCGAAGATCGTTCACGTCGGCAACTGGGCTGGCATACTCCGTCAGCGCCAGCCGCAGGATCTTGCCGGTAGCGTTTCTGGGTAGCTCGTCGAGGAATACGATTTCGCGCGGAACCTTGTATCGAGCGAGGTTCGACTTCACGTAGCTCACGATCTCGTCTGCATTTCGCGTCGAGTCGTCCGTTGGGACGATGAAGGCCTTGAGGCGATGTCCAAAATCTGGATCAGCGACTCCGATCACGGCGGCTTCGACGACATCCGGACGTTCGGCGAGCAAGTTCTCCACCTCCAGTGGGTAGACATTCTCACCGCCCGAGACGATCATGTCGTCGTCGCGTCCGTCGACGAACAGCAGACCGTTCTCGTCGAAGTGGCCGACGTCGCCGGTCGACAGCATTCCGTCGATCCTCTCCTTGTCACGTCCATCGGTATAGCCGGAGAAGCTCAGTCCGCTCGAGACGAAGATCCGACCGACTGTTCCGACGTCGGTTACGCGTAGTCCGTCGTTGTCGAACAGTTCGACATGGCACGTAACCGGTGGTCGACCCGCGGTGCCGGGCGCCACCGCAAGATCCTCGGGTGTCGCGACGGTGGCAACTGCGACCTCGGTGGATCCATAGAGATTGTGCAGAACGTGCCCGAACGCCTCGGTCGTACGACGGCTCAAGTCGGGTGAGATGGCCGATCCTGCTGCGAAAACTATTCGTAGAGAAGATGTGTCGTACTTCGCGAGTACGGCCGGCGGGAGGTCGACAATCCGTTGCAGCATCGTCGGAACCAACACCAATGAGTCCGCGGAATGACGGGCGACCAGCGCGAGAGTGTTCTCTGCATCGAATTTACGATGCATAACCACGGTGTTGCACAGCGCCAGGGCCAGTGCAAATTGTGAGACGCCGGTTCCATGAAATGCAGGAGCTGCCATCACCATCGTCTGTCCGCGGCGCAGTGGAACCCGATCCAGGAACTGCGCCGACGCCAGCGGGGAGGTGTGATTTCGGGGAGCGCCTTTCGGCGTCCCGGTCGTGCCACTCGTGAGTAGAACGAAACCTCCTTGCATCGTCGGTGCTGGGACAGGTGAGGTGGATTGCCCTTTCGCCACGTCGGCCAAGGTGGCGATCGTGGGATTCGACGAGTCGGACCAGGTAAGAAAAGTCTTCACCTCGGGTGCGAGATCGGCCGCGACAGGGGCGAACTCCTCGTCGTACACGAAGGTGCCGACCTGCTCGCGGACTGCGACGTCGGCCAATTGCGGGGGAGCGAAACCGGTGTTCATCATCACGAGCCGGATGCCTCCTTTCGCAGCGGCCAGCATGGTGAGAACGAGCCCCCGGTGATTGCGAGCCATGACGCCCATGACGGATCCCGCTCCGACGCCTGCATTCATCCAGCCTCGAACGAGCGCGTTGGACTGCTGCTCGAGGTCGATGTACGACATCGACCCCATCTCGTCGACGAGAGCGGTTGTGGTGACGCCCGCCGTAGCGTGTGCGTGGACCGGACCGGCGAACGGTCCGTACTTACCTACTGCACGGATCGATGCTATTCCTCGATCCAGTCGCGGAAACGGTATGAGTCCCGCTCGATTCATGACGCGTACTGCACCGGCTCCTTCGATAATGTGTGACAGCGTGCGGTGTCGAACCATGCTGTGTTTGACCGACATGATCATCCCCTCGAGATCGTGCGTCGTGCCGAAACTGCTTCGCTTGCAGGTGGGTCGAAGACTGTGGACCATCACCCTGCGGCCTCGATCATAGTGTGATTCAGTTCACTTCGGGGTGAAAGTGTCGATCCTGGAGTCGCACTGGTGTTCGATTCAGGGATGCGGACAAGTGTCAGAATCCAACGTGCCTTCCGGAGTCGGAAGTGCGTTGCGATAGCACGCGGCCAGTCTGCGCTGTACAAATTTTTTCTCGGGTTCGGAGCCGGCGAGGCCGAGTGCGCGTTGGAACCATCGAGCAGCTTCCGGCCAGCGTTCGAGCCGTGCGAGGAGATCCGCTCGGGCGGCAGGGTATGGATAGTATTTCTGTAGCAAGGGCTCGGTGGACAGCGCTTCCATCGCTTCGAGGCCGGCGCTGGGACCTTCGCACATTGCGATAGCCGCCGCCCTGTTGAGAGCGACGATCGGCGACGGCGTGATCGTCGCCAGCACGCCGTACAGTTCGGCGATCTGAGGCCAATCAGTGGTCTCGGCATCGGTAGCTTCGTCGTGCAAGGCCGCAATGGCTGCTTGAACGCCGTACGGCCCAGGGGAGCCGCCGGTGAGAGCGAGTACCACCAATGTGCGCCCTTCGTCGATCATCTCGCGGTCCCATAACCGACGGTCCTGCTCTTCGAGCATCACCATCTCACCGTCTTTGCCTGCACGTGCCGAACTCCGGCCGTGAGTGCAGAGCATCAGCGAGAGCAGCCCGGTAACTTCACGCTCGGCTGGAAGCAGGCCATGCAGAATCCGGCCGAGCCGTATCGCTTCGTCGGCCAGATCTGTTCGGAGCAGGTCTTCGCCGGACGACGCTGCGTAGCCCTCGGTGAAGATCGAATACACGACCTGCAGAACTCCCGGCAACCGTTGCGCTATTTCATGTCGATCCGGGACGCGGAAAGGGATCCGTGCGACCCGGATCTTGTTCTTGGCCCTGGAGATTCGCTGTCCGGCCGTCGACGAAGGAATCAAGAAGGCGCGCGCAACCTCGGTTGTTGTCATTCCGACCAGGCAGCGAAGCGTGATCGCAATTCGATCGTCGGGTGCAAGCGCGGGATGCGCACAGGTGAAGAAGAGTTGGAGACGCTCGTCGGGCAGACCGCCGTCGACGGGATCGGCGGACGGGGCCTGAAATGCGCGATCTTGCTCGACCTGAATTTCCGCAAGTTTCGCGGCGTAGGTCTGATCGCGTCGAAGTCTGTCCACGGCCCGACGCCGGGCGGTGGTCAGCAGCCAAGCGCCGGGTCTCGACGGGACGCCATCGACCGGCCATCGACTCAAAGCAGCCTCCAGAGCATCGGAGGTAGCGTCCTCGGCCAAATCCAGATCGCCGAATCGCCCCACGAGCGTTGCCAGGAGTTGCCCGTATTCTTCGCGGAACACTGCTTCGAGTGAGAGTGCCGGTTTCCGGCTCATCGTCATAGCTCTCAGAAGTCGGCGATCGGTCGGACGACCACCGCACCACCTCCGCGAGAACCCGGGCACCGCTCGGCCCAATCGAGCGCGGCGTCCAAGTCCGGCACATCGATGACCTCGAACCCGCCCAATACCTCTCGCGTTTCCGCAAACGGTCCGTCCGTGATGCTGCGCTGCCCGGACGAGTCGACCTGCACTGTTGTCGCCGTGGTGAGATCTGCGAGAGCGTGGCCGGTAACCCACAAGCCGGCATCCTGCATTTCCTTACCGAACTGTATCCAGTCCTCCACCGAACAACCGTTGTCGAAATCCGCGCTCGGCGCGTTGATCAGCAGCATGTACTTCATGGTTCGTCTCCTTGTATCAGCGGTGCCTCGTTCGGCACGTTCGTTGTCTTACATGATGACGACGAACGGCGCTCAGCGTTTTCGACACTGCGACAGAAATTATCCCGCCACACATCTATCGACGATACTGCCGAAGCGACGCAAAGAACCCGTGGTCGACTCGAGCCGACCACGGGTTCTTCGGGGAGATGCTGTCTGGAACGACTACTTCAACGTCGCCGACGTCTTTCCCAGTACGCGACGGGCGACGATCAGTTGCTGAATCTGCTGCGTACCTTCGAAGATGTCGAGGATCTTCGAGTCTCGGCTCCACTTTTCAAGGAGAAGTCGTTCCGAGTACCCGGACGTCCCGGCCAGTTCGACGGCTTTGAGCGTGATGTCGGTTGCCGAACGGCCGGCTTTCGCTTTGGCCATCGAAGCTTGAAGCGAGTTCGGCTGCTTGTTGTCGGCCATCCAGGCTGCCCGAAGTGCCAGGAGGTGAGATGCCTCCCAGTCCGCTTCGAGCCGCAAGAACTCGGCTGCAGCGGCATGCTGGTTGTATGCCGGTGTGGTGTACGAGATATCGACACCGGCGTCGGTCAGAATCGACCGCAGCTCTTCCAGGGCAGCCCTGGCTACGCCGATCGCCATACCGGCTACGAGTGGTCGCGTGTTGTCGAACGTCTGCATGACGCCCGCGAACCCTTTGTCCACATCCACTTCCGGGTTTCCGAGGAGATTGTCCTTCGGAATCCGACAGTTTTCGAAGAGAAGCGCTGCTGTGTCGGAGGCTTTGATTCCGAGCTTGTGTTCGAGGCGGGCCACACTCAGCCCTGGGGCATCGCGCGGTACGACGAATGATTTGATCGCTGCGCGTCCCTTCGGCTTGTCCACGGTCGCCCATACGACGATGTGGCTCGAGCGCTCACCTGCGGTCACGTAGATCTTCTCGCCGTTGAGGACCCACTCGTCGCCGTCGAGAACTGCGGTGGTGGTCACGGCGGCCGAGTCGGATCCGAAGCTTGGTTCGGTGATGGCCATGGAAGCCCATACCTTGCCGAATCGTTCGAGCTGCTCATCGGTTGACACTGCTGCGATCGCCGAGTTGCCGAGTCCCTGATAGGGGATGGACAACGTCAATCCGACGTCGCCCCAGCAGGTCTCGATCACGTTGATCAGTGCGGACATATTTCCGCCGTTGGCATTGGCGGTCTTGCTGGGCTTCGGTGCGGACTCGCTGTCCTTTTGACGGCCACCTGCGGCGCCACCGATATCGTTGCCTGCGTCGGACATTCCCTCGATCATGGACGCCATGGTGTCGAGTTCGACCGGGTATTCGTGCTCGGCGAGGTCGTACTTGCGCGAGATCGGACGGAAGATCTCGGCCGCCACCTGGTGCGCTTGATTCGCCTGTGCCCGAAGCTTTTTGGGTAGTTCGAGATTGATCATCGTGTGTGTCCTTGGGTCATTTTCTTCAAGGTGGGCGCGAATCAGATGAGAACGATGCCTTCGGCAGTGCCGATGGCGCGAAGATCGCGGTACCAACGTTCTACCGGGTGCTCCTTGGTGAAGCCGTGCCCGCCGAGGAGTTGAACACCGTCCGAACCGATTTGCATACCCTTTTCCGACGCGAGACGACGTGCGAGGGCAGCTTCGCGGGCGAATGAAAGTCCCTGCTCTGCACGCGAGGCGCCGCGGAGGGTGACCAACCGCATGCCGTCCAACTCGATGGCAATGTTGGCGACCATGAAGGCGACGGCCTGCCGATTGCTGATGGGCTCACCGAACGCCTCGCGCTCGTTGACATAGGGGATGACGTAGTCGAGAACAGCTTGGCTGGTACCGACTGCGAGGGAGGACCAACCGAGGCGCGCAAGGCTGATGGCATCGGCGTAGTCGAGCGCATGCTGGTCCGAATCTCCATCGCCGAGCAGCGCGGACTCCGGAAGGGCGACGTCGGTCAGAAGTAACCTTCCAAGGCCTGCGGCCCGCAGGCCCATGCTCGGATCGGCTTCGACGACAAGGCCTTTGGAATCGGACTCGACGATGAAGAAGGCCGGACGGCCCTCCAATTCAGCAGCGACAATGAACAATTCGGAACTTGCTGCCGCGGGAACGAGGCTTTTGACGCCGTTGAGCTTGAAGCCGCTGGGTGAACGAACTGCCTTGGTGGACAATGCAAATGGGTCGAACAAGGCGCGAGGCTCGTTGACGACGACGGCTGCATTGGGCACCTTGTCGCCGACGAATGCGGGAAGGTAGGTTTTCTGCTGAGCATCGGTGCCCCACTGGGTGAGTGCAACGGCAACGCCGCTGGGCGCCAGAATGGGCAGTGCCAGTCCCATGTCTCCGTGCGCCAGTGCTTCGGCAACCAGGGAGTTGGTCACGGCACCGCGCTCGGAGGCCGCGCCGTCGAGCTCCTCCGGCACGTTGATCAACGTGATGCCGAGTTCGGCGGATCTACGAACGAGGTCCTCTGGAGAGGATGCGGAGGCATCCGAATCGAATGCTGCGGGCCGCAGAATTTCCTCGGCGAATTCCCTGACGGTCTCGACGATCATGCGCTGCTCATCGTCGGGAGTCAGGTCGAAGTACCCGAGGTTCTTGGCCGCTGAGTCCTCGAGGCGCTTCGGCTTCTCGTTACCCTTCGCCTTCGCGAACGATCGAGTTGCAGCACCGAGGGTCTTGAACCCGCTCTTGGTGCTCTCGTAGGTGACGCGGTCGATTGTTTGGCGGAGGTTGTACTTCTCTGCCAGCTCGGATCCGGTGATTGCCGTGAGCACGCGCATAGCGGTGCCGATGGCATCTCGTTTGAACGGATTGAGGCCAACCGCGGACGTGTCGCGAGGCGCTTTGCGCTTCGTTTCGGTCACACTGTCTTGCTTGCTCATGATCACCAGCTGTTTCTCGGTGTCGGGCTCGGACTCGGACTATCTTACTCCCGGGTAAGATAGCTGTCTACTCCTGAGTAAGTTGTTGGTGGTCGCCGCACGTCAGCGCCAGTGCGGCGACCTCTGACCACCGCAGCACCGTCGTCCTCATGTCTCAGCGCAGACGGCGAACGACCTCGTCCTGAAGAAGTCCGTTGGTCGCGATGGCACTGCCGCCGTGGGGACCTGGTCGGCCGTCGAGCGAGGAGAACCTGCCACCGGCTTCGCGGACGAGGATGTCCAGCGGTGCCAGGTCCCACAACGAGACCTCCGGCTCGGTTGCAATATCCAAAGCGCCCTCGGCCACCAAGCAATAGGAAAAGAAGTCGCCGTAGCCACGCACACGCCACACGTCGTCGGTCAACGAGATGAACTGCTCGCGTACCCCACGCTCCAACCAGCCCGACAGGCTGGCGAAGCTCAAACTGGCCGAGGACAGTTCCCGCACCGCCGAAACACCGAGTCGACGGGGCGAACCGTTGTCGAAGGAAGTGAATGCCCCTGCGGACTCCGAGGCCCACCACCTCCGGTTCAGTGCCGGCGCGCTGATGACGCCGACGACCGGGACTCCGTCGACCAGCAGCGAGACGAGTGTTGCCCAGATCGGTACGCCGCGAACGAAGTTTTTGGTGCCGTCGATGGGGTCGATCACCCACTGTCGTCCCTTCAAGGCCACATCACCGCCGAATTCCTCACCCAGCACTGCATCATCGGGGCGTTGCTCGGTCAGCACCGACCTGAGTTGATGTTCGACGGCCAGATCCGCGTCGCTGACCGGGGTCAGGTCCGGTTTGTCGTCGACCTCGAGGTCCAGGGCGAGAAAACGATTCCGCGTAATGGAGTCGGCGTCGTCGGCCAAAGCAAGCGCGAGTCGGAGGTCGGCAGCGTAGTCGGTCACGCGAACAAGACTAGAGGTGTCGACGCAGTCGACGTCATCCTCGTCAGTCGATGCCTCCGCAGTCCGGGGTCGTGTCGGGGACGGCGGTCTCCGCGCCGTCGACGGTGCCGGTAACCTTGGCTCTCGTGCATCCTGACGTTTCCGCAGACCTAGCCGAACTCGACATCACCCTCACCACGATCGAGTCTGTCCTCGACATCGAGGAGCTGCGCAGACGGATCAACGAGTTGGAGCATCAAGCTGTGTCGCCGGACCTGTGGAACGACCAGGACCACGCTCAGCAGGTGACCAGTGCGCTCTCGCACGCACAGGCGGAACTGCGTCGTGCGGAGGCGCTGCGACAACGGCTCGACGACCTCCCGGTTCTGTACGAACTGGCAGAGGGCGAAGAAGGTGAAGCCGAGGTGGCCGCGACGGCGGATGCCGACGCCGAGCGTGCCGCATTGCGAGAAGACATTGCAGCCGCCGAAGTGCGGACCCTGTTGTCCGGTGAATACGACCAGCGCGACGCGCTCCTCAACATTCGTTCCGGCGCCGGCGGAATCGACGCGGCCGACTGGGCCGAGATGCTCATGCGCATGTACATACGGTGGGCCGAGAAGCATGGTTACGGCGTCGAGGTCTACGACACGTCGTACGCCGAAGAAGCGGGCATCAAGAGTGCGACGTTCGCAATCAAGGGCCCATATACGTACGGCACGCTCTCGGTCGAGCAGGGAACGCACAGGCTGGTTCGGATCAGCCCGTTCGACAACCAGGGACGACGTCAGACTTCCTTCGCCGAGGTAGAGGTCCTGCCGGTAGTCGAAACCACCGACCACATCGAGATTCCCGAGAACGACATCCGTGTCGACGTCTACCGGTCCAGCGGTCCGGGTGGTCAGTCCGTCAACACCACCGACTCTGCCGTCCGACTGACACACATTCCGACCGGCATCGTCGTGACGTGTCAGAACGAAAAGTCGCAGCTGCAGAACAAGGTGTCCGCGATGCGCGTGTTGCAGGCCAAGCTCCTCGAAGTCAAGCGCAAAGAAGAGCGGGCCGAGATGGATGCGCTCAAGGGCGACGGCGGAAGCTCGTGGGGCAACCAGATGAGGTCCTACGTTCTGCATCCATATCAGATGGTCAAGGACCTGCGCACCGAATACGAGGTGAACAACCCCTCCACCGTGCTCGATGGCGACATCGACGGTTTCCTGGAAGCCGGGATTCGCTGGCGTATGCGGGGGGAGGAGTAGACCGACATGACAGCTGGCAGTGCGGTGCACGCTCTCTCTTCAGGAGTCCCGGACGATCTTCAACTGTGGCTCAGCGGCCGCGGTTTGGAAATCGTGCTGTACATACTCGGCGGCATGCTGGTGGCCAGGTTGATCAGCTGGACCGGATCGAGAATCACCACGCGGATCGACTCGAACTACCAGCACAGTGACGCGCTGGTCCGGTCCGAGGCAGCCAAGCACCGGCACGCACTCGCTCAAGTGATCACCTGGGTTGCCGTCACCATCGTCTACATTCTCGTCACCATCGAAGTTCTCCGACGGTTCGGATTTGCCGTCACCTCGCTCGTCGCACCCGCAACCGTCCTGGGTGCAGCGCTCGGCTTCGGAGCGCAGCGCGTAGTGCAGGACATTCTCGCCGGGTTCTTCATCATCACCGAACGGCAGTACGGGTTCGGTGACGTCGTACAGATCGCCGTCCTCGGCTCGGCGGAAGATGCTGAAGGGACCGTCGAGGACGTCACGTTGCGTGTCACGCGGGTTCGTAGCGTGGACGGTGAAGTGATAACCGTCCCGAACGGGCAGATCGTCAAAGCGATCAACCTGTCGAAAGACTGGGCACGTGCGGTGGTCGACGTCCCGATTCCGTCCACTGCCGACCTCACCCACGTCAACGAAATCCTGCGACGCGTCGGGCACGCTGCATTTGCCGATGCCAGACTGAGAAAGCTATTGCTCGACGAGCCCACAGTGATGGGTGTGGAGAGCATCGAGGTCGATCTGGTGCATGTGCGTCTGGTGGCGAGAACGTTGCCAGGCAAGCAATTTCAGGTTGGACGCGAATTACGTGTTCGGGTGGCAGCAGCGTTGCAGCCCGAGGGAATCAGTGTTGCCCCGGACATCTCGACGGCCGGAGTCGCACCCGATTCTGCCCAAGGCGATCGAGGGGCGGACAGGTGACCGAAGAGAACACCGAAACCGATCGGTGGACTCGCCACTGGAAGATTCCGGCGCGAATCTTCGGGCGCGCTCGGACTTCGACAGTGGCCCTCGGAATCTGCTTCGTGCTGACCGCGCTGCTCTACGGTCAGGTACGGCCTGAGCCGGAAGGTGCGGTGAACGGCCCGACTCCGATCGACACCAGCCAATACCAAAACCGCCTTCCGAGCTACGCACCCGAATCCTTGACTCCGTCGACCAGCGTCCCACCATCGTCGAGCGTCGAGCCCACGACATCGCTGGACCCGTCGGACACAAGCGGGATACCGGGGGAGTCAGGGCAACAGCAACAGCCAGGGCAGCAGCGGGAGCCAGGGTCGGCGACCGGAGAATCGGGTAACACGACCTCGCAGGTTCCGACCTATTTGCCAGGTATTACCGTTCCTCCGCAACTGCGATCGCTGTATCCGCAGGCGCCAACCCCCTCAGCCCCGTCGAGCACCCCATGACATTCGAATCGCGGTCCTCGCTTCGGTCGGCTACCCGCCGGTAAGGACTACACTGCGAGCCGTGATCAGCACCACGAATGTGTCCAAGTCGTACAAGACGTCGACCAGGCCTGCTCTGGACAACGTGACCGTTTCCGTGGACAAGGGCGAGTTCGTCTTTCTCATCGGACCATCGGGTTCGGGCAAGTCGACGTTCATGCGTCTGCTCTTGAAAGAAGAGAGCCCGACCTCAGGGGACATCCACGTAGCGGACTTTCACGTCAATCGGCTCGCGTCACGACGGGTTCCACGGTTGAGGCAGAGCATGGGTTGTGTTTTCCAGGATTTTCGGTTGCTGCAGCAGAAAACCGTCGTCGAGAACGTCGCATTCGCCCTGGAAGTAATCGGCAGGCCGCGCTCGATGATCAAGCGGACAGTGCCCGAGGTCCTCGAATTGGTCGGGCTCGGTGGTAAGTCCGATCGTTTGCCCTCCGAGTTGTCCGGCGGCGAACAACAACGCGTCGCGATCGCACGCGCATTCGTCAACCGACCTCTGGTTCTGTTGGCCGACGAGCCGACCGGAAACCTCGATCCCGACACCAGCCAAGACATCATGATGCTGCTCGAGCGGATCAACCGAACTGGCACGACGGTCCTCATGGCTACCCACGACAATCACATCGTCGACTCGATGCGGCGACGCGTCGTCGAACTGGACAACGGCCGAGTGGTGCGAGACGAGGCTCGCGGGGTCTACGGCGTGGGCAGATAGCCACCCCGGCCGTTCCGCAGGCTCCACTCACGGACAGCGGGTCGTTCCGCAGGCTCCACTCGTGCAGTCTTCGGGTCGTTCCGCAGGCTCCACTCGTGCAGTCTTCGGGTCGTTCCGCAGGCTCCACTCCCGCCGGCACGCCGGCTGACATGACTTTCTCGACCGCACACACCGAAGGGCTCGGATTCCGCGATGCGCGCAAGTTTCATTTTCAGTGAGGTTCTGACCGGACTTCGCCGCAACATCACCATGACCATCGCCATGATTCTCACGACCGCGATCTCGCTCGGCCTGTTCGGCGGCGGCCTGCTGGTCGTACAGATGGCAGGAAAAACGCAACAGATTTTTCTCGATCGCGTCGAGGTGCAGATATTCCTCACCGACGATATTTCCGCGACCGACCCAGAGTGCGCGCAAGACACATGCGCGGCGCTACGTAGAGACCTGGAGTCGACCCCCTCAGTCGTGTCCGTGGAGTACCTGAATCGGGATGACGCGGTCAAGGACGCCACCGAGCGAGTCTTCAAGGACCAACCAGAGTTGGCACAGTTGGTGAGCCCGGACAGCTTCCCGGCGTCGTTCAAAGTCAAGTTGAGCGATCCCGAGCGGTTCGGTGTCATCAACGACAACTTTGCCGAACGTCCAGGAGTACAGAGCGTGCTCAACCAACGCGATCTGGTCGAGCGACTCTTCAGTGTGTTGAACGGAGTACGCAACGCGGCCTTCGCTATCGCCATCGTTCAGGCGATCGCCGCAGTTCTACTGATTGCCAACATGGTGCAGATTGCGGCTTTCACCAGGCGTACCGAGGTGGGCATCATGCGACTGGTCGGCGCAACACGGTGGTACACCCAGCTACCGTTCCTGCTCGAGGCCGTTGTCGCCGCGATCATCGGATCGGCACTCGCAATCGCAGGACTCTTCGGCGCCAAGAACATCTTCATAGACGACGTACTCGCCGACGTATACGAAGCCAACATTCTCGCCCGAATCTCCAACAGCGACGTGCTGCTGGTATCGCCGTTCCTGGCTCTCGTCGGAATCGGTATGGCGGCCGTGACTGCCTACATCACGCTGCGCCTCTACGTCAGAGAATAGATCAGCTCCATACACTCACCCTGGTCACTCCGCAGGCTCCGCTCCGGCTGATCCTGGTCACTCCGCAGGCTCCGCTCCGGCCAATCCTGGTCACTCCGCAGGCTCCGCTCCGGCCGGAAGAAAACGGATTGCTCATCGGTTCTATGCTGGAGCGGCTGTGTACACGAGCGCACACGCCTTCCCGCGCTCGAGAAAGGGCCCTGCAGTGAGAGAGAAGGGCCGTAAGGCCATCGCGACCAACCGAAAAGCGCGACACAACTATGCGATCCTCGATGTCTTCGAGGCCGGTGTCGCCCTTGTCGGAACCGAAGTGAAGAGCCTTCGCGAAGGCAAAGCATCTTTGGCCGACGCTTTTGCGACCGTAGACGACGGTGAGGTGTGGCTGCGTGGACTTCACATCCCCGAGTACACGCAGGGCAGTTGGACCAACCACGCACCGAGGCGCACTCGGAAGCTTTTGCTGCACAAGCGAGAAATCGAACGTCTGGCGGGCAAGGTCAAGGAAGGCAGCCTGACGATCGTCCCACTGTCGATGTATTTCTCCGATGGCAAGGTCAAGGTCGAGCTTGCCTTGGCCAGAGGTAAGCAGGACTACGACAAGCGTCAGGACTTGGCGCGCCGCACCGCCGAACGCGAGGTGACGCGCGAACTCGGACGTCGAATCAAAGGCATGCGCTGACCGCGATCCTGCTCGCGCTCGTCGCTGCCGTCGGCTACGGAGTCAGCGACTTCGTCGGCGGAGTCGCATCGAGGCGGGTAGCCGCACTTCGAGTCGTCATCGTTTCCTACCCGTTCTCTTTGGTCGTCGTCTTGCTGATAGCCCCATTCGTCGGCGGCACCGTGTCGTTGGTTCCGATGTTGTGGGGGCTGGCGTCCGGGGTCGCTGGGGGTCTTGCGGTCTGGTGGTTCTATCTCGCCCTGGCGTCGGGACCGATGGCCGTGGTGTCGCCGCTGACTGCCGTTCTCGTCGCCGGCATTCCAGTGCTCGCTGGGCTCATGATCGGGGAAAGACCCGGCATGCTCGCGTTCTGCGGAATTGCTCTCGCGCTCGTTGCGGTGGTCTTGGTGAGTAAGGAGTCGCCGGACGAGGCGACCGGTGAGGTCGCGGGCGGTCGCGACATGAAATTCACCCGTACTGTCGCCTGGCTCACGGTCGGCTCGGGTATCACATTCGCGTTGGCGTTCATCTGTCTCCATCAGATCGGCGAAGGATCTGGGCTGTGGCCACTGGCCGCGTCGCGAGCCTCGGCAACCGCCGTGGTGTGGAGCGTTGCATTGGCAACCGGTCACTTTTCCGCCCCCCATGGAAGTGTCCTGAAACTCGCGGCGTTCGTCGGCGTGCTCGACGTCGTCGCGAACGCCGCACTGCTCTACGCCTACCAGGGTGGGATGCTCTCGCTTGTCAGCGTCATCGCGTCGCTGTATCCGGCGGCGACGGTGCTGTTGGCGATGGTCATGCTCGGCGAGCGTGTTGGTCGTCTACAGCAGATCGGCATGGTCATAGCTCTCGGTGCGGTCGGGATGATCGCCGTCGCGTGATAATCCGATTCCGGCTGGGTGCACATGATTGCCGTGCCGATCCCGGTTGAATCAGCCACTTCGGGGGTATCAGGGGTTGATGACCGCCAACATCAACTCGACCCCGCTTCGCGTGCTTGTCACCGGAGCGACGGGCTACCTCGGAGGACGCCTCGCTCCGCGGCTTCTCGACGCCGGTTACACAGTGCGAGTGTTGGCGCGTAACCCTGACAAGCTGGACGGTGTTCCGTGGGCAGACGACGTCGAGATCGCGCAGGGTGACCTCAACGATCGAGATTCTCTGAAGGCTGCGTTCGCGGACGTGGACGTCGTCTACTACCTCGTTCACTCGATGGGCTCGGTGGGCCACGACAATTTCGCGGACGCCGAGCGTACCGGTGCTGAGAACGTCGCCGACGTCGCTGCGGAAAGCGGAGTGGGCAGAATCGTCTACCTGGGCGGATTGCACCCCACCGACGGCGAGCTGTCGGAGCATCTGCAATCTCGCGCCGAAGTAGGTCGGATCCTCATCGAATCCTCGGTACCGACGTTGGTTCTCCAGGCCGGTGTCGTTATCGGCTCGGGTTCGGCGTCCTTCGAGATGATCCGGCACCTGACGAACCGTCTACCGGTCATGACGACTCCGAGATGGGTGCACAACAGGATCCAGCCGATCGCGGTGCGCGATATGCTCCACTACCTCATCGGTGCTGCCGAGGCCGATCTGAAGGAAAGCCGAACGTTCGACGTCGGAGGCCCCGACGTCATGGAATACGGCGAAATGATGAACATCTACGCGGGAGTTGCCGGGCTGCGCCAGCGTCGAATGGTGGTGCTGCCGGTGTTGACGCCGCGTCTCGCCGGCCATTGGATCGGATTGGTCACCCCGATCCCGCGCGGACTGGCCATGCCACTCATCGAATCTTTGCAATTCGACGCCGTCGCACACGGAATGGACGTCGATTCGATCATCCCTCGACCTGCAGGCGGTCTGACTTCGTATCGCGAGTCCGTGCGTCTCGCGCTGCGGAACATCGAGGAGGGGGAGACCGAAACGACGTGGTCCGACTCCGACTCGGCACAACCGTCCGATCCACTGCCGACCGATCCGACGTGGGCCGGGGAGGTCGTCTACTGCGACAGTCGCAGCGTATTTCTCGGTAGTGGGCCGAGCGAGATCCGTAGTCGACTGCGAGGCGCTGTCGAATCGGGTGAATTGAAGGGTTGGCGTCGGGAGGATCGTGAAGAGGAAAACTCGGGTGAGGTGCGGTTGCGGTCTACCGCATCACTGCCTGGCGACGCGCGGATGCAATACCAAGTGATCTCGGCGGGTGGTGGTACTCGACTCGAACAGCGAACCTACTTCTTCCCACGCGGACTCGCAGGGAGGGTGTTCTGGTACGGGTCTCTGCCGGCCCGCAAGGTCCTGTTGGGTCGTACCCTGCAGGCGGTTGTGCGGCAGGTCGACCGGGCCTGACTCACCACGGTTGGTATCCCGATGGGTATCGGGATGAATCTGCTCGGCGCACGCGTTACACTGACAAGCCGGAGCACAGTGCTTCGGAACATACGGGGCTGAACGGTTTCGACTTTGTATGTTGAGTCAGGGGAAGCGTGTCGGTGCAGGCGAGAGACCACCGTAAGCGTCATCGCAAAAATATAAGCGCCGATTCCAATCAGCGCGACTACGCACTCGCTGCCTAAGTAGCGACTGCGTGTCTGTCAGTCCGGGCTTGCCCTCGGTCCGGGTACTGGCATCAGCTAGAGGGCTTACCGATTCACTCGGCCACGGAGTGATGAGGAAAATCAAACAGTGGCTGGGATCGTCATCCTGGCTTGTTTGCGAGATCGGGAGATCCAAGTAGAGACATAGCAGACTGCACACGGAGAAGCCCTGGCAATGCAGCAGAGGACCCGGGTTCGATTCCCGGCAGCTCCACGCGAACGCCGGGCCGCACAAGAGCATAAGCTCTCGCGCGGCCCGGCGTTTTTTTGTATGCCAGTCTCCGTGGGGTTCCCGGTGCTCGCTACACGCCGCCTGATCGCAGGTGCGCCGACGCGAAACTTCACCGGGGAACTAGTGTTGTCCGGGAGTTGACTCTGCGACAAGAAGGAGGCGCATCGTGGCGCACGAACGAGCTGGTTCCATTGCTCTGCCCGAGGATCTCGTCGACGTAGCGCAGCTGGTCACGGCCTACTACTCCCGTACTCCGGACATGTCGGATCCGGGCCAACACGTCGTTTTCGGGACGTCCGGTCACCGTGGATCCAGTCTGGATACGGCGTTCAACGAGGCTCATATTCTCGCAACGACGCAGGCGATCGTCGAATACCGCGCCTCGCAGGGCATCACCGGCCCGATGTTCATCGGCCGTGACACGCACGCGCTGTCCGAGCCCGCGTGGACCACAGCGTTGGAAGTTCTTGCTGCAAACGATGTTTCGGTACTCGTCGACTCCGGGGATCGGTACACGCCGACGCCGGCCGTCAGTCACGCGATTCTGCGCTACAACTCGACCGGATCTTCGGCCAAGGCCGACGGCATCGTCGTCACACCCTCGCACAATCCGCCGCGTGACGGCGGATTCAAGTACAACCCTCCGCACGGTGGTCCCGCAGACAGTGACGCCACGTCCGTGATCGCGGACCGTGCCAACGAGCTGCTGCGCGGTGGACTGGCAGGTGTGAAGCGCGTGTCGTTGGCGACCGCTCTGAGTACCTCGGTGGACAAGTACGACTTCCTTGGAACTTACGTCGAGGATCTGTCGAACGTCGTAGATCTCGACGCGATCAGGTCGGCCGGGGTGCGCATCGGCGCCGATCCGCTCGGTGGTGCGAGTGTCGACTACTGGCAGGCGATCGCCGAGCGTCACAACCTC
Organism: Rhodococcus sp. PAMC28707; assembly: GCF_004795915.1. Lineage (NCBI taxonomy): Bacteria > Bacillati > Actinomycetota > Actinomycetes > Mycobacteriales > Nocardiaceae > Rhodococcus > Rhodococcus sp. PAMC28707. Next base: position 602,086 of record NZ_CP039253.1, on the reverse strand, counting down.
GACCTCACTGTCGTCAATCCGCTCGTCGATGCGACTTTCCGCTTCATGACGCTCGATACCGACGGAAAGATCCGAATGGATTGTTCGTCTCCCAACGCGATGGCGTCGTTGATCGCAGCACGGAACTCGTATGACATCTCCACGGGAAACGACGCGGACTCGGACCGCCATGGAGTGGTGACACCTGACGGTGGTCTGATGAATCCCAATCACTATCTGGCAGTTGCAATCGACTACCTCTTCACACACCGATCCGGCTGGTCGCCGAACTGCAAAGTTGGAAAGACTTTGGTGTCGTCGTCGATGATCGATCGTGTCGTCGCAGGCCTCGGCCGAGACTTGCTCGAGGTACCTGTCGGATTCAAATGGTTCGTGCCAGGACTCCTCGAAGGCGGTCTCGGATTCGGCGGCGAGGAGTCGGCAGGAGCGTCGTTCCTGCGAACCGACGGGCGGGTATGGACGACGGACAAGGACGGCATCATCCTTGCGTTGCTCGCGTCCGAGATCACCGCTGTCACGGGCAAAACGCCGTCTCAGCGCTACGTCGACTTCACTGCGCAGTACGGCAGTCCCGTGTATGCACGGGTCGATGCGCCCGCTTCACGTGAGGAAAAGGCCGTCCTGGCCAAGCTCTCTGCTGATCAGGTCACGGCAACCGAACTTGCGGGGGAGAAGATCACGGCCACACTGACTACCGCACCCGGTAACGGCGGCGCGATCGGGGGATTGAAGGTGACCACCGAAAACGCGTGGTTCGCCGCACGTCCATCGGGAACCGAAGATGTCTACAAGATCTACGCCGAATCGTTCAAGGGCGAAGATCATCTCGCGCAGGTTCAGACCGCTGCGAGAGAACTGGTGTCGCAGGCACTCGACCGATCGTGACAGCTTCGAAACCCACCGAGGCTGTGAAGGGCGGCGCGCTGCCGTCGCAAATATGGGTCCTGATCTCGGCGAGCTTCGTGATAGCTCTTGGTTTCGGAATCGTCGCACCGGTAATTCCACAGTTCGCCACCGAATTCGGTGTCGGTGTAGTCGCTGCATCGGCGGTCATCAGCGTATTCGCGGCGATGCGACTCTTGTTCGCGCCTGCCAGTGGCCTCTTGGTGCAGAAGCTCGGTGAGCGACCGGTTTACCTGGCCGGTCTGTTGATCGTGGCTGCATCGACCGGCGCCTGCGCTTTCGCCCAAACCTATTGGCAGCTCCTGATCTTCCGAGGACTCGGCGGCATCGGATCGACAATGTTCACGGTGTCGGCTCTGGGCCTTCTCATTCGAATGAGCCCGGCGGACAGCCGCGGACGCGTATCGGGGTTCTACGCGACGAGCTTCCTGATGGGTTCGATAGGTGGCCCGCTCGTCGGCGGAGCGGTCGTCGGATTGGGTTTACGAGCACCCTTCATCATCTACGCGATCGCTCTGATCATCGCTGCTGCCGTCGTCTTTTTCAGCCTCGGCAATGTCGATTCGACCGAATCCGAGCACGGTTCTGCAGTGCCGATGATGTCGCTACGCGCTGCTTTGAGAGTGCCCGCCTACCGTGCTGCTCTTTCCTCGAATTTCGCGACGGGGTGGGCAGTGTTCGGTGTCCGCGTTGCGTTGGTTCCGCTGTTCGTCGTTGCAGTTCTCGACCGCTCGGCTGCGGTGGCTGCTGTGGCGCTGGCGGTATTCGCCGTCGGAAATGCCCTCGTGCTGATCACCTCCGGACGGCTTTCCGACGTACGCGGGCGAAAACCTTTTGTCGTCGCAGGCCTGATCGTTGCGGGTCTGGGCACCGCAGCCATCGGTCTGACCGATAACGTGGCGCTGTTCATGATCGCCTCTTTCGTTGCGGGTTTCGGGTCCGGTCTGATGACACCGGCGCAGCAGGCCTCGGTGGCCGACATCATCGGCTCCCGTGCACGCGGTGGCCCAGTTCTCTCGACATTCCAAATGGCATCCGACGTCGGGGCGATCTTCGGGCCCATCGTCGCCGGAATGGTGGTCGAGTACTACTCCTACGGAACGGCCTTCGTGATGTCCGGGGCGATTCTGCTCGCTGCGGCAGTGTGGTGGCTGTTTGTGAAGGATACGGCGAGCGCAGCAAAAGCAGCTGCCCGCAAGCAATGAATTGCTTCCCGGCGCCTCGCGCCTCGGCTGGGTAGCACTCCGTACTATTTCCAACGTGAGCCAAAAAAGAACATCGAGTGCGAAGTACACCCCACAACCGACGTCCAGTACCTCTACGTACGTTCTGGCCGCGGTTGCGGTACTCGTGGTCGCTGTGGTCGTCGTCGTGGCGGTCATGTGGCAGCGGGGCAGTGACACCCCGCGCAACGACGGTTACGGCACGGTAAAAAATGCGAATGTGGAATTGACGGTTCTGCCCGATGGCGTCGTCCAACTGGCCACAGCAAATGCCGCGCCGGTCGTGGATCTGTTCGAAGATCCGATGTGCCCATTCTGTGGTGATCTGGAAGTCAAGCACGGCCAGGAGTTGGCACAGAAGATCGACGACGGTGCGGTAGCGGTTCGATATCACCTGGTTGTGCTTCCTCAACTGGACGCTTCATCGGCGAGCGGGAGCTACTCGAGCCGAGCGGTTGCTGCATCGCACTGTGTCGCCGCATCGGAAGACGCCGTTGTCTATTCCGCATTTCACGCAGGCTTGTTCGGCGCAGATTTTCAACCCGAGGAGAACGGTGATTCCGACCGCACCGACACCGAACTCGCCGACCTCGCACAGAAGAGTGGCGCAGGAGAGGCGACCACACAGTGCATTCTGTCCGGTGCGATGACCGACGTGGCCGCAGCAGACGCGGCGAGCGCCCGTGAAGCCCTGTCCGCGGCGGGTGCAGCCGGAACCCCCGGTGTTCTCGTCGATGGTCAGGTCGTCGATGCCCTCCGCGACTCGTCGTGGATCGAATCGATCGGCTGACCGAACATTTCCTGTCCCAGCAGCGGATTTGTAGCAGTATGCGGCCATGGTGTAACTTCGTTCGAGCAACCGCAAAACAGTGCGGCTGTGAAGTACGGGGCTATGGCGCAGCTGGTAGCGCACCACACTGGCAGTGTGGGGGTCAGGGGTTCGAGTCCCCTTAGCTCCACCGAGTTCGTCCTGAAAGAAGAAGTGCACGCAAGCCCTGACCGGTAATTCTGGTCAGGGCTTGCGTTGTTTGTGGGGTGAAAAAGAAAATGGGGGCCACCGCGAGGTGGCCCCCATTTCCTTGTCACGACTTGCTTCCGCCCGGTCGCCGGGCCGGGTGACAAGACCGGTCAGTGAGCAGCGTCGAAAGCGTTCTCGACGTCCGAAGGAATTCGGCCTCGAGCCGAAATGGTGTATCCGTTGGATTTTGCCCACTCGCGGATAGCCTTCGTCTGATTGGCATCGCGCTTCTGGCCGGTCGAGGTGGCGCCGACGGCCTTCTTTGCACGCTTACCGCCGACACGTGCCGAGTGCTCGATGTAGTAATCGAGCTTGCGGTGAAACTCTTTGGCGTTTTTGTCGCTGAGATCGATTTCGTAGCTGACGCCGTTGACGGAATAGCTTATGTGCTCTCCGCCGGATTCGATCGGCTTGTCGTCGATATCGTCGACCAGTTGAACATAAACTTTCTTGGCCATTCTGGAGGTCTCCAATGATCAATCGGGATGAAACCGCGTAGAGCTCAGGAAACTATACGACCATCTACGATATCGACGAAACAAGCTCTTGGATCCAAATAATTGGAAATCAGGAAGGATCTGTACTCGCGGGCTGAGCTGCGAGCCGCATCTCGTCCAGGCCGACGAACTTCACGCGGGGACGCCCAGTGTCTTTTCCAGCCGAAATCTCTGCTTTGTCGATGCGTGCCCATGCAGGAAAGTCGAGTGCGTCGGGCGCTTTCTTCTCCAGCAATAGGTCGAGTTCCGCACGATCCGCGCGGGCCTGAGGAAGACGGTCAGCAGCTATGTCTTCGAGCAGGCTCCGAACGGTCTCAGCTGCACACTTCTTGTTGGTTCCGATCACGCCGGTGGGCCCGCGCTTTATCCAGCCTGTTGCATAGGTTCCGGATACCGGCTCGCCTGAATTGTCGATCACGCGGCCTTCTTTGTTGGGAATCACGCCGACACCGGAATCGAACGGCACGCCTGGTATCTCGCTTCCGTGATAACCGACCGAACGCAGAACCAGACCTGTGTCGAGCATCTCCTCGGTCGAGGTTCGCTCGGCTTTCACCGTGCCGGACTCATCGGTTCGCAGTTCATTGTGTATCAGACGGACAGAGGTGACCGACTCGTCTCCGAGTATCTCGTCAGGGGAAACGCAGAAGCGGAGCACAATGCGCTTCCGGTTCGGGTCGGATCCTGCGCCTTGGCCGTCTCCGGCTGCAATTTCGCGAGCCAGTTCCACCTTCAATGCGGTGGAGGGTTCGGCGGTGCCGGATTCCAGAGCTGCCGAAGTGGCGGCGTCCGGTTCGGCTTCGTCGGCTGACAACACGATGTCGATGTCGGCAGCATTCATCAATCCGATCAATTCGGGGTTCGTGTACGCAGCCTGGGCTGACCCGCGTCGACCCAGAACTACCACCTCGCGGATCTTGCTGCCTCGTAATGCCTCCAGCGCGTGGTCGGCGATATCGGTGTTCTCGAGTTCGGCCGGCGAAACCAGCAGAACACGAGCGATGTCGAGGGCGACGTTTCCGTTGCCTACGATGACTGCCCTTTCGCTGCTCAGATCGTAGCTGCGGTCGGCGTAGTCGGGGTGGCCGTTGTACCACCCGACGAATTCGGCTGCTGCGTGGCTGCCGGGAAGATCTTCCCCTGGAATCCCGAGGCGTCGATCGTTGGAGGCACCCGTCGCGTAGATGACCGCATCGTGGTGTTCGAGAAGTTCTTCGTGAGAGATATCGGAGCCGATCTCGACGCCGAGATGGATCCGTACCGACTTCTTGCCGCCGACCGCGCGGAAGAGATCGGTCACCGCCTTTGTGCCTGGATGGTCGGGTGCTACGCCCGCCCGAACCAGCCCGTACGGGGTCAACAGGCGGTCGTACATCTCGACCTCGATACCGCGGATGGACGCGAGTTCGGTGGCGGCGTAGAACGCCGCAGGCCCTGATCCGACGACGGCAATTCTTCGGCCGGTGAAGTCGACGCCTTTGAAGGGCGAAGCAACCGCGTTGTACCCACTGCTCTGCATCGGGTTGAATTGGAAGTAGTTGGCATTTATCCCGAGGTATCGCTCTTGCTCGGGCTCCAATTCATGGTCGGCGCGGATGGCGTCGACGGGGCATTCGTCCACACACGCACCGCAGTCGATGCAGCTATCGGGATCGATGTGCAGCATTTCCGAGGTCATGAAGCCAGGTTCGTCCGGCGTGGGGTGAATACAGTCGACTGGACACACATCGACGCACGATGCGTCGTTGCAGCAGGGTTGAAGAATCACGAACGTCATGAACCTGTTCTACCGCGAGATGCACAACTCCGTGGCCGGTTCACTACTCCTACTGCAACGGTTCGGTGTCGACTTGCTCACATTCCGCTTGCAGATTCGGATCAGCCGGTATCGCGCGATCAACTCGGCCTCACTTTCTGCTTCACTTGTGACGAAAGTGTCTGCTGTTGCTGGTGTATGCCACAGAGGCTGCTGATTCGCGATGTGGAAGGGGAGTGGCACGCTCGACTTCGTCGGAGTGTGTCCAACTGCTTGATGAATAGAACCTCTGTGCTCGGCGTGCTGTCCGCAGGTGTGATGGCCGGCGCGCTGATGATTCCTGCAACAGCGTCGGCCGCCCCTTCAGGCCTGGAGCTCGACGGTAAAACGGTCTTCGTGGATCCCGGTCACCAAGGTGTCGGCCACGCCGAGAATCTGGCTGCGCAGGTCGACGATGGCCGCGGCGGCACCAAGGACTGCCAGACATCGGGGATGACCACCGTCGACGGCATTGCCGAACACACCATCAACTGGAACGTCGCTCAGCTGGTGAAATCGAGTTTGGAAAGCCTCGGTGCCTCGGTCGTCATGAGCCGTGCCGACGACTCTGCGTGGGGCGGATGTGTCGATGACCGAGCACGAGCGGCCAGTGCGTCCGGGGCGGACGTCGCTGTCAGCATCCATGCGGACTCGACGGCTGTGGGCACCGATGCAGACAAGCACGGGTTCCACCTGATCGTCCCCACACTCCCCATTCCCGACGCGGCTGCCAACGCGGCCCAGTCGGAAGGTGGCCTGGCCGCATCGAACCTGATGCGCGACGCGTACGAGCGAGCCGGGTTCAGTGCCGCCAACTACGCGGGGGCAGTCGACGGACTGCAGGAGCGGTCCGACATCGCCGGGCCGGCACTGACCAGTGTGCCTTTGGTTTTCGTCGAGATGGGAAACGGCTCCAATCCTGACGATGCTGCTGTGCTCGAAAGCCCGGAGGGGCAGCTGAAGCACGCCATCGCGATCTCCACCGGGTTGATCGACTATCTCCTCGGCCCGCACACCACTGTCACGGCACTATCCGTGGAGGATGGACCGGAAGCACCGTCCGACTCGGCCACGGCGACCCCTGCTGCGGGTAAGCCGAAGCTCGAAGCCGCCCCGAGTTCGGCCGGGGGGAGTCCGCTCGCGCGCTTGCTTGCCGGGATCGCACCCTACGTCGATTCCGTCGGGATCGACGGATTGTCGGATCTGGTGACCGACGACAACGTTCGGTCGGTGTCGAACTTCGCGCAGGGCCTGCTGAAGCAGATGCTCGCAACCGAGTAGCCTCACGACTCGTGGCGCGTGCACTCGGAGACCGAAAGATTCCCGTAATTCTCGTCTCGGGATTTCTCGGTGCAGGCAAGACGACGTTGCTCAATCACCTGCTTCGCCACAATCGAGGAATTCGCATCGGAGTCATCGTCAACGACTTCGGCTCCATCAATATCGATTCGATGATGGTTGCCGGTCAAGTCGATTCGATGGTGGCCCTCGGTAACGGGTGTATCTGCTGTGCCGTGGACATCGAGGAAATGGATTCGATGTTCGACGTTCTGTCCGACCCCGCGAGGGCACTCGACGTGATCGTGGTCGAGGCCAGTGGCATTGCGGAGCCGAGAAGCCTCATTCGAATGGTGCTGGCCAGCAACAATTCTGCGATCGTCTACGGCGGCCTTGTCGGAGTGGTCGATGCAGTCGAATTCGGCGGCACCGTCGAACGGCATCCCGAGATCGAACAACACCTCCGCCTCGCAGACCTCGTGGTACTCAACAAGACCGACCGACTCGACGATGCCGAGACGGCTGCGGGCCTCGACAGTGTCCGCGAGATAGTCGGAGACGTCCCGATCGTGGTGACCGGACATGGCCGCGTCGACGCAGCGTTGCTCTTCGATGTACCGACACGTGCTGATGACAGAAGCTCGGCACGGCAATTGTCGTTCGACGAGGTGCTGTACGAGGACGAGGATCTCGGCGATCACTCGCGGCATCTGCACGCCGCCTATACGACTACGAGTTTCGAGACCGAAGAGCCGATGGACCCGCGCCGCTTCATCGAGGTGATGGAGAATCCGTCGGGAGAGGTCTACCGCGCAAAGGGTTTCGTATATTTCGGTGTAGATGGCTACGCGGGGAAATACGTCCTCGGTACGGTCGGCCGTCATATCCGACTCGAATCGACCACGTGGGGCCGCGACGAACGAAGAGCGACCTCGCTGGTATTGATCGGAACGGATATCGACGAAGAATTGGTCGAGGTCCGCCTGCTCGACTGCATCCGCCGGACCGGGGACCCGACCGATCGCGCAGCGATGCTACCGGTTCATCGATACACGCCGAATTCGGCGTGAACAGACGCCCTGCGGCATCAGTCAGAGGCCGACCCATTCCGAGGTGCCCGTGGCGAAATGCTGACGCTTCCAGATGGGAACTTCGGACTTGATGCGTTCGACGAGCGTGGCGCACGTCGCGAAGGCTTCCGCGCGATGTGGTGAAGCGACCGCGGCGACGAGCGCGACATCGCCGACGACCAGGTCCCCGACACGATGTACTGCCGCTACGGGCAACCCTGATTGCGCCGCCACTTCGGCGCAACACGCGCGGAGAAATTTCTCTGCATCAGGATGCGCCTGATATTCGAGTGCGGAAACGGCTTGACCGCCATCGTGATTGCGCACCACGCCGCTGAAGAGTACGACCGCGCCGTGCTCCGGCCCGGCGACTGCGGCCTCGACGATATCGATATCGATCCGATCCTTCGAGATCTCTGCCAGAGGCTCGTTCACGGCAATTCGCCTTCCTGTGTTTCGGCGTGCAGACCGTCACCGGCAACCTGCGCGAGCAGATGGTCCAGGATCGGCCCGAGGACCGAGAGTCCGTCCTTGACACCCCCGGGTGACCCAGGCAAATTCACGATGACGGTCGTTCCTGCAAGCCCGGTAAGTCCACGACTCAAGGTCGCATGAGGAGTGACGGTGGTCCCCTTGGCCCGAATCGCGTCGGCGATCCCGGGGAGTTCGCAATCGAGAACTGCTCGTGTCGCCTCGGGGGTGGCATCGGTCGGTGACACGCCTGTACCCCCGGTGGTGATCACCAGTGATGGCGCACCGGTCAATGCGTCGTCCAGGCCGGATGCGATATCGGCGTCGGCAAATATCAGCGGCCCGCGAACAGTGAACTCGCGCTCCCGCAGCCACCGCGCTATCACCGGTCCGGTGGTGTCCTCGCGGGTACCTCGCGCACCACCGGTCGACGCCACGAGTACAACAGCCGATCTCGTTCCAGCGCAGGGTGTTTCGTGGGCCTTCTCGACGCCCCGAGACCATCGCCCACGCTTTCCGCCCTCTTTGCTCAGCAGACGGATGTTGTTCATGGTTGCGGACGGGTCGACGGCCTTGACCATGTCGTGCAGGGTGAGACCGGCGACGGCTACGGCCGTCAGCGCCTCCATCTCCACTCCCGTCGGGCCGGTGGTCTTTGCCGTCGCCTCGACAGTGATCGTCGTTTCGGTGAATCCGAAGCGCACATCGACCGAAGACAGTGCCAGTTGATGGCACAGCGGTATCAGCTCGGAGGTCTTCTTGGCCCCGGAAATGCCCGCGATTCGAGCCGTGGCCAAGACATCTGCCTTCGGCATTCCATCGGCGCGGACGAGGGACACAACCTCGGCAGTGGTGGCCAGTTCGCCTGCAGCGACAGCTATTCGGGTGGTGTCGGACTTGTGTGACACGTCGACCATGCGGGCGCGGCCTTCGGAATCGACATGGGAAAAACTTGTCATAACGGCACCACTGTCACTTCGGACCCCGCGGTCATCTCGGTCACTTCGACGGGCACGTCCACCAACACATCTGCCCATGCCATCGCGGCAACGAGGTGCGAACCTGCTCCGGCGATCAATGTCACGGTTTCTCCCTCCAACTTTCCTCGCAGAAACTGCCGTTTGCCCGCGACGGAGGTGACGTCTGCTGCCAGCTTCGCCACCCGGGTCGGCACCGGCGGTAAGCCCGCTGCGTCACGCAGCACATCACGTGCGAACACCAGGAACGAGACGACGGTGCTCACTGGGTTACCTGGAAAGTTCAATACGGGAACGCCGTCGACGACGGCTGTACCTTGAGGTCCGCCTGGCTGCATCCGTACCGGCCCGAATTGCCCGCCCAGTGGGAGCAACACATCCTTCACTACTTCGAAATCGCCCATGGACACCCCGCCGGAGGTGATGATGAGCTCTGATTCCGCGGCAGCAGCGGTGACGATGCGATGGAAGTCTGTTGGTTCGTCCGAGCTGCGGTGTACGCCCGTGACTTCGGCGCCGTTGCTGCGAAGATGAGATGCCAGTGCGATTCCATTGGAATCGAAAATTTGGCCGAGCCGGAGCGAGGAGCCGGCCTCGACGAGTTCGGCGCCGGTGGTGATCACGGCAACCCGTGGTCGACTGCGAACCTGCGTGTGCGACAAGCCGACTGCGGCAAGGACTGCAATGTGACGAGGTTCGAGAAGCTGGCCTGCGTGGATCAGTGTGGTACCAGCGATGACGTCGCTGCCCTGCTCGCGAATGTAGTCACCGGGTTGTCTGGACACTTCGATCGTGACGGAATGCTCGTCACCTGCAGTCGTGTGCTCGACGGGCACGATGGTGTCCGCACCTTCCGGGACCGGGGCGCCGGTCATGATCTTGACGCTGGTGCCGGGTTGCACTGCACTCGGTCCGGTCGCTCCCGCGGCCACTGTGCCCACAACCTCGAGGGTCACCGGAACTGTGGTGATCGCCGACGAGTGGACTGCGTATCCATCCATCTGCGAATTCCTGAACAGTGGAAGATCGACCGGCGAAGCGACGTCGGCGTAGGCGACACGGCCCAGTGCATCGCTCAGCAGGACCGTCTCCGCGGTGCGTGTCTTCAAGGGATCGAGTAGGCGTCGAACGTGAGCGGCATGGTCCTCGACCGAGGCCGCGCTCATGCTCCGCTCGCCTTCGGGGCCGACTTGGCGCGGATCTTCATATATTCGATCCTAGGCGTGCGTGTTTTCGAAATTGGAGACGGCCGAGGCCCCCCGTTCTGTGAGGAACGGCATACTGGACCGCGTAGCGTTGTCGGAGCGAGGATTCGCTCTTGTTTCTCGAGGAGGGTGCACATGACCGTCAGCAGTGTCGTCGGACTCGGTATCCCCTCGGTGAAAGGCTCCGAATCTTCCAATAACACCCAATCTTCGGAGAGCCCTGGGGTGTTCTCGGTGGACGACCGGCCCGATGTACCGGTTCTGATAGACCGGTTCGGCCGGGTGGCGCGCGATCTCCGGGTGTCCATCACCGAAAAGTGTTCGCTCCGTTGTACTTATTGCATGCCTGAAGAAGGTCTGCCTGTCATTCCGGCCGAGAACCTGCTCACTGCCGAAGAGATCGCGCGAGTGGTATCCCTCGCGGTACATCGACTCGGGGTCGAGGAAGTGCGCTTCACCGGTGGTGAACCGCTGATGCGGGCCGATCTGACCGACATTCTCGCCCGATGCGCACAGCGAGTGCCCGGCATTCCCCTTGCGATGACCACCAACGCCATCGGTTTGGAGCATCGGGCGGAGAGCCTCGTCGAAGCCGGGCTGAGCCGAGTCAACGTCTCGCTCGACTCCATCGACCGCGCGCATTTCGCCGAACTCACCCGACGCGATCGTCTGCCGTCTGTCATGGCGGGAATCCGGGCAGCGAAGAGAGCCGGATTGAACCCCGTCAAAGTAAACGCCGTGCTCATGCCGGAGACACTGCACGGTGCAGGCGACCTGCTCGAGTGGTGCCTGGACGAAGGCGTGGCCCTCCGATTCATCGAGCAGATGCCGCTCGACGCCGACCACGAATGGGCACGTTCCAACATGCTCGACGCGCAGCAACTGCTCGATGTGCTCGCCACCCGTTTCGACCTCACCGAAGTAGGTCGCGAGGATCCTTCTGCGCCGGCCGAGGAATGGGCAGTCGAAGGAACCGACGCCACCGTCGGCATCATCGCGTCGGTCACCAGGTCCTTCTGCTCCGACTGCGACCGAACGCGGCTCACCGCCGAAGGAACAGTGCGGTCGTGTTTGTTCAGCGACGAGGAAACCGACCTGCGGGCGGCCATGCGCGGGGGAGCAACCGACGACGAACTCGCTGCACTGTGGCGTGGCGCAATGTGGAACAAGTGGGCCGGGCACGGAATCGATGCCGAAGGTTTCGTTCCACCGACGAGAAGTATGGGAGCAATAGGTGGTTGAGGTTCGTTACTTCGCCGGTGCGGCGGACGCGTCGGGATGTGCCGCCGAGACATTCGACCTGCCGATGGGCAGCGATATCGCGGCGTTGAAAGCTGCGGTAGCTCGCAGACACGGCGGAAAGGTGGCCGATGTACTACGAGTGTCTGCGTTTCTGATCGGTGACGATCTCACGCGTGATCCCACAGCGACTTTCGGTGACCGAGTCGACATCCTGCCACCGTTCGCGGGCGGCTAGCCCGAGGGCTCAGTTCTCGGTGGTCCACCAATCGTCGAACGGTGTGACGGGAACCGCGCGCTTGTGCCTGGAGTTCAAGAACATCCTCTCCAGCTTCGCTGCGACCTCCTCGGTCACGTCCTTGCCTTCGAGGTAGTCGTCGATCTGCGCGTACGTCACACCCAGGGCCTCCTCGTCGGGAAGCGCTGGACGATCGTCCTCCAAGTCGGCGGTCGGCACCTTCTTCCACGTGCTCTCCGGTGCACCGAGCTCTCGCAACAGCTCGGCCCCCTGACGCTTCGTCAGCCCGGTAAGAGGTGTGATGTCCACCCCGCCGTCGCCGAATTTGGTGAAGAATCCGGTGATCGCCTCGGCTGCATGATCAGTGCCGACCACAACGTAGCCGAGTTCGCCGGCGAGCGCGTACTGCGCCACCATGCGCTCGCGAGCCTTGATGTTGCCGCGCACGAAGTCGCGAACCGCGTCGTTGCCCAGGGCGTCCGCCACCGAGGCGGCCGCCGCGTCGGCCGATGCTTTGATATTGACCGTCACGGTCCGGTCGGGATCGATGAACGACAGTGCGATGGATGCATCGTCTTCGTCGGCCTGCACGCCGTAGGGGAGACGCACAGCAAGAAATCCGGCTTCGGCGCCTTCGCTGCGAAGTTCGGTTACCGCGCGTTGAGCCAGCTTTCCGGTCAAGGTGCTGTCCTGACCGCCACTGATGCCGAGCACGAACCCCGTGGCGGGTGTCGAACGGAGGTAGTTCTTGAGAAAGTCGACGCGTCGGGTGATCTCGGAGGCGGGGTCGATGGTCGACTGGACCGCGAGTTCACGTTGGATTCGAGTGCGCAATTCCGAACGGATGAGAGCCATCACGCCATCTTAGGTGTGCTCAGTACACTGCACGAGATGACAGCGGAGACCTTTTCGCCGTGCATGCAGCGGGACACGGCCCGTCGTACGGTGCGGCACTTCACCGCGCTGCGGTGGCGGAACTGCTCTCCTGACGGGTTGCTCGACGGACCAGGTCTTCCCAGCCGTCGGCAAGCCGTTGCTTCGACATGCCGAGGTCGCGGAATTGGTGCAGGACGAGCGTTGCTTCGAGCGGTGTCAGGAGTCCGTAAGCGAGGAGTTCGAGGTCGCCCTCCACGCGGGCAGTTCGGAGGAGGTTCAACACGTGCGTGTAGTTGACCCTGTGTGCAGGTGCGGAATATCGCAGTTCCGGTGAGTTTTCGGCCGCGCGCATGACCTCTCCCTGTACCTCGACGAGGTTCAAGCGAGCGCGCCCGAACGCGACCAATCGGTCGATCGGGTCCGCCCCTGGGCCCAGCGGTGGGGGACCGAACAGGAAGCCGTGCTGCAGCTCCTTCTCGGTATGGTCCACCAACGCTTGCATGAGTCCGGATCGGCTTCCGAATCGCCGGAAAACTGTGCCCTTGCCCACACCGGCTCGGGCGGCCAGAGCATCCATCGTGACAGCGTCCGCCCCGACTGTGGCGACCAGTTCGGTGGCTGCTTCCAGTAGGAGGCGTCGGTTACGTGCGGCATCGCAGCGCTCGGTTTCCTCGCCTGCAATAGGGAGCATGAAGTCGGTCACAAGCGCAACCATACCTGCCCCGGGAACAGAAATGGACCACGGTCCGCTTAGGTGGTAGGAATGCACCTACACCCGCCGCAGCTCCAACTTTCGAAGGATTTTTTTATGTCGCAAGCGCACGTACTCGTTCTCGTCGGCAGTCTTCGTGTCGACTCCGTGAACAAGCAGATTGCCGAGACCGCCGCCGCGCTCGTACCGGAGGGTGCCGACGCGCTCGTGTACGAAGGTCTTGCAGATGTGCCGTTCTACAACGAGGACCTCGACGTCGAGGGATCGGTGCCTGCGGCTGCACTGAGTCTGCGTGCAGCCGCCGAGGGGGCCACCGCGTTTCTCCTTGTCACCCCTGAATACAACGGCACCATTCCCGCGGTCTTGAAGAACGCTATCGATTGGCTGTCTCGTCCGTATGGGGTGGGCGCCGTACAGGGAAAGCCGGTTGCCGTCATCTCCGCCTCGCCGAGCGGTAACGGGGCCAAGTGGGCTCATGACGACACACGTAAGTCGGTCGGCATTGCAGGCGGAAAGGTTCTCGAGGACGTCGTGCTCACCATCGGCGGCACCATGGACAAGTTCGGTTCCGCGCATCCCCGTGAAAACGCAGAGGTGTCGGCACAGATTTCCGCTGTGGTGGCCGAGTTGGTCAAGGCATCGCACGAGCTCGTCGACGCCTGATTCGAGGCGCCCCGATACTGGAGCGAACTGCTCTGGCGAGGCATCGTGGCCGAGCCCCCGAATCTTGTGTTCGGGGGCTCTCTGCTGCCTACGGGTCGCAGATTTCACCCTCCGGGTGCAGCGTGTCGACTTGCGGTTGCATGGGCTGCTCGTTTTCGGCTGCGAGGCGTATGTGCACAAGGAGAATCTGTGATGCACGACACGCCGAGTCGGCCTCGACTTTTGGCCCATCTCGAGAGCGTGACCTGCGAATGTCATGCATGTTGTTCGCAACATCTCGTGTTCTAGCTATAAGTCGGACACTAGGTGTAGTGTCTGAACAACCGAGAAGCCACAATGCTCCCCGCCGAGAAAATTGGTACGGAGACCGTGAAATCCCGCTCGGAACTGCTCGAATTCGGGTTCGTATCCGGAATCGACACACCAGACGAAAAAGAAGTTCGAAAAGCTATTCCGCAGTGCATTACGAGCATCTCGGTGAACTCCGCGATGCTGGACAGTGAGAAGGGAACCCCATGAGCGTCACCGTCTACACCAAGCCCGCTTGCGTTCAGTGCAATGCCACCTACCGCGCCCTCGACAAGGAGGGTATCGAGTACTCGATCATCGATATTTCACAGGACACCGAGGCCCGTGACTACATCATGGCGCTCGGCTACCTGCAGGCGCCGGTCGTCGTTGCCGGCGACACTCATTGGTCGGGATTTCGCCCCGATCGCATCAAGTCGCTCACCGCAAGCGTTGCTTGAACAGAAGACGGAGATGAGCAGGTGTGACTTTCACCGGTCTCGATTCGGCTCGGCTTCCTGCCTCGACGCACCCATTGGTGTACTTCTCCAGTGCGTCGGAGAACACCCATAGATTCGTCACCAAGTTGGATCTTCTGTCGAGTCGGATACCGATTCACCGGCCGGAAGAATTTCGGGTGGATCAGCCGTACGTTCTGATCGTCCCGACCTACGGCGGTGGCACCACATTTGCCGGCCGCGACACCAACTATGTTCCCAAGCAAGTGATCAAGTTTCTCAACGACAAGCACAATCGGTCCTTGATCAGGGCAGTCATCGCAGCTGGTAACACCAACTTCGGTGACTCGTTCTGTTTTGCGGGCGATGTCATTTCACAGAAGTGCGCTGTTCCTTACCTTTATCGCTTCGAACTGATGGGGACCCCCGAAGACGTAGTTCGTGTTCGGGACGGTCTCGGCGATTTCTGGGAGCGGGAGTCGCGACGAGCGGCGCACACCTACTGACATCAGTACGAGTTCAGCAGTACAAGACTTACGAAGAAAGTGGAGCACCCGCCGTGGCACCGACAATCACCGATACAGCACCCGCCCAGACGACCGTCCGCGCGGATGGTGATCTCGACTATCACGCGCTGAACGCGATGCTGAATCTGTATGGCCCCAATGGGGAGATTCAGTTCGAGAAGGACCGTGAAGCGGCCAACCAATACTTCCTGCAGCACGTCAACCAGAACACCGTGTTCTTTCACGACCTGGATGAGAAGCTGGACTACTTGGTCGAGGAAAACTATTATGAGGCAGAGGTTCTCGATCAGTACTCCCGCGAGTTCGTCAAGTTCCTCATCAACCACGCCTACTCGAAGAAGTTCCGCTTTCCTACTTTCCTGGGTGCCTTCAAGTACTACACCTCGTACACGCTGAAGACTTTCGACGGCAAGCGCTATCTGGAGCGGTTCGAAGATCGCGTCTGCATGGTTGCCCTGACTCTCGGTGCAGGTGACGAAGCCCTTGCCGCCGATCTGGTCGACGAAATCATCGCAGGCCGTTTCCAGCCCGCGACTCCCACCTTTCTCAACTCCGGCAAGAAGCAGCGCGGCGAGCCGGTTTCGTGCTTCCTGCTGCGCATCGAAGACAACATGGAATCGATCGGTCGATCGATCAACTCCGCACTGCAGCTGTCCAAGCGCGGTGGTGGAGTTGCGTTGCTGCTCAGTAATATTCGTGAAGCCGGCGCGCCGATCAAGCGAATCGAAAATCAGTCCTCGGGTGTCATTCCGATCATGAAGCTGCTCGAGGACTCCTTCTCCTACGCGAACCAGCTCGGTGCGCGTCAGGGTGCAGGCGCTGTGTATTTGCATGCGCACCATCCCGATGTCTACAAGTTCCTCGATACCAAGCGTGAGAACGCGGACGAGAAGATTCGCATCAAGACGCTCTCACTCGGAATCGTCATCCCGGACATCACGTTCGAGTTGGCGAAGAAGAACGAAGACATGTATCTCTTCTCGCCGTACGACGTCGAGCGGATCTACGGAGTGCCGTTCGCGGACATCAACGTCAGCGAGACGTACTACGAGATGGTCGACGACAAGCGGATCCGCAAGACGAAGATCAAGGCACGCGAGTTCTTCCAGACACTCGCCGAGCTGCAGTTCGAATCCGGATACCCGTACATCATGTTCGAGGACACCGTGAATCGGGCCAACCCGGTGAAGGGCAAAATCACTCACTCGAACCTGTGCTCGGAAATCCTGCAGGTATCCACCCCGTCGACGTTCAACGACGATCTGTCGTACAGCCACGTCGGCAAAGATATTTCCTGCAACCTCGGCTCGCTGAACATCGCCAAGACGATGGATTCGCCCGATTTCGGCAAAACCATCGCAGTGGCAATCCGCGGGCTCACGGCCGTGTCCGATCAGACCCACATCTTCTCGGTTCCGTCGATCGAGCAGGGGAACAACGACTCTCACGCTATCGGCCTCGGCCAGATGAACCTGCACGGATACCTGGCGCGCGAGCGGATTCACTACGGATCCACCGAGGGCATCGACTTCACGAACATCTACTTCTACACCGTGGTATTCCATGCCATCCAGGCGTCGAACCAACTCTCGATCGCGCGCGGTGAATACTTCAAGGGTTTCCCGGACTCCAAATACGCATCGGGCGAATTCTTCGACAAGTACACCGATGAGGTCTGGGAGCCTGCCACGTCCCGCGTCGCCGCATTGTTCGCCGACGCCGGTGTGCACATTCCGACGCAGGCCGACTGGTCCGCGCTGAAGGCGTCGGTGCAAGAACACGGCATCTACAACCAGAACCTGCAGGCAGTCCCGCCGACGGGGTCGATCTCCTACATCAACAACTCGACCTCTTCGATCCACCCGGTTGCGGCGAAGATCGAGATCCGCAAGGAAGGCAAGATCGGTCGGGTCTACTACCCAGCGCCGTACCTGAACAACGACAACCTGGAGTTCTACCAGGACGCGTACGAGATCGGGTACGAGAAAATCATCGACACCTACGCTGCGGCAACGCAACACGTCGATCAGGGGTTGTCGTTGACGCTGTTTTTCAAGGACACCGCCTCGACCCGCGACATCAACAAGGCGCAGATCTACGCATGGCGTAAGGGAATCAAGACCCTTTACTACATCCGCCTGCGTCAGTTGGCGCTGGAAGGCACCGAGGTGGATGGTTGCGTTTCCTGCATGCTGTAGAGCTTTCGTCGTCGTAGTTCCTGTGCGTGGCTGCGAGTAAGCACAGGGACTACGACGCACATCTTGTGTCGAGGACTACCTCCCACCGCAACGGGTAGTGTTCAGATAAGCCAACATTCGGCAGTGTTACACCGGTAGTAAAGGAAGCATCGTGAAGCTCATCGATCGTGTCTCGGCCATCAACTGGAATCGCGTCCAGGATGACAAGGACTCGGAGGTGTGGGAGCGCCTGACCAGTAATTTCTGGCTGCCGGAGAAGGTGCCGGTCTCGAACGACATCCCTTCGTGGGAGACGTTGAATGCAGTCGAGAAGCAGTTGACGATGCGGGTGTTCACCGGACTCACCTTGCTGGACACGATCCAAGGGACAGTCGGAGCGGTCAGCCTCATTCCCGACGCGATCACCCAGCACGAAGAGGCTGTCTACACCAACATCGCGTTCATGGAGTCGGTGCATGCGAAGAGCTACAGCTCCATCTTCTCCACACTGAGTTCCACGCGCGATATCGACGACGCGTTCCGGTGGTCCGAGGAGAACGTCAACCTGCAGCGTAAAGCCGAGATCGTCCTGAAGTTCTATCACGGCGACGATCCACTCAAGCGGAAGGTCGCGTCGACCCTGCTCGAGTCTTTCCTGTTCTACTCGGGCTTCTACCTGCCGATGTACTGGTCTTCGCGAGCCAAGCTCACCAACACCGCCGACCTGATCCGGTTGATCATCCGTGACGAAGCTGTGCACGGCTACTACATCGGATACAAGTATCAGCGGGGTCTGGAGAAGGTCACCGAAGCCGAGCGCGAAGAGCTCAAGAACTATACCTTCGAGCTGCTGTTCGAGCTGTACGACAACGAGGTCGAGTACACCCAGGATCTCTACGACGAGGTCGGGCTCACCGAGGATGTCAAGAAGTTCCTGCGATACAACGCGAACAAGGCACTGAACAACCTGGGATACGAAGGGCTGTTCCCGAAGGACGAAACCGACGTGAACCCAGCCATCCTGTCGGCGCTCTCACCCAACGCCGATGAGAATCACGACTTCTTCTCGGGCTCGGGCTCGTCGTACGTCATCGGTAAGGCAGTCAACACCGAAGACGACGACTGGGACTTCTGACCTAGGGGTGCTGGGGTGTGTTCGACGACCGGCCGGTAGCCGAACACACCCGACACCGGTTGATCAATTACGAAACCAGGCCTCGACCGAGTCGTCGAGTGCTTTGTCGATTCGCAAACGTGAAGTCTCCAAGAGGGTTTCCGGTAGCGCGTCGGGCGCGAACCATTCCACTGCCAAATTTTCGTCGTCGGCGACGTGCGCGTCGCCTCCAGTGCGGCGGGCCAGGAACGTGAGATCGAGGTACTGCGCCTGGTCGCCGTTCGGGTAGGTGATCGGCCCGGTGACATCGACGCTCGTCAACCGAATCAGCTCCGCATCGAGCCCGGTCTCCTCAGCGATCTCACGTAGTGCCGCGGGTCCGGGTTCCTCGCCGGGTTCGAGAATGCCCGACACCACTGCCCAGAGACCGTTGTCCCGTCGCCTCGTGAGGAGTATCCGGTCGTTTTCGTCCAGGACGACTGCGCTGACGCCGGAAAGCCAGAGCGGGGCAGTACCCACTCGTCGCCGGAGCGAGAGGACGAACTCGGGTACGGGCACCTCAGGAAGCGTATGCGTTGAGGGAGTTCTGCACGTCCGCAAGAATCGCCCGCGCCGCGACGATGCCGCTCCCGGACCACACTGTGTCGTCGACGGCGAACACGCGGCCGTCCTTCACCGATCCGAGCTCGAGCCACGGATCACTGCGCAGGACTTCGGTTCCGAACGATTCGCCCTCGTCACCGTCGAAGCGCACGTAGACGATGTCGCCTTCGGCCGCGAGCAGATCGTCGGGGGCGACGGTGACTTCACCATCGCGTTGCGCAGGTGGGCGCTGAACGCCGATCTCGGCGAGTACCTGCCCGGCGAACGACGTCGTGGAATCGGTGACCATGGAATCGGGAAGGAAACGCACGACGGAGGCTTGGGTCTGTGCGGCATCGATGTCGCGGCCGGCCTGCTGAGCGTCGGCACTGAACCGAGCGAGTTCGTCGAATCCGGTTCGACCACGTCCGAGGGCAGCAGCCGACTGCAGGAACGTCCCCTTCCAGCCATCATCGGAGCTCGTGAAGACGGTGGGTGCGATATCGCTGAGGGCCGCGTAAGTATCCCGGCCCAGCGAATCGGACCCGATGATGAGGTCGGGGGCGAGAGTGGCGACGGCGTCGACGTCCGGAGCGCCGAGAGTTCCGACGCTCGGAACTCTCGCTATGCCAGGTCCCAGATACAGCTCTTGGTCACCGTCTCCACGGAAGTCGGGGTCGAGCGTCGCCGCGCCGACGACTCGTTCCCAGACGCCTACCGCGCAGGTGGCATCGAGCGAAGCTGCGTCGAGCACAACGATGCGCATGGGGTCGGCTGGAACGTTGCTTATTCCCTCGCTGTGCCCGACCGGTCGTACCGATCCTTCTATGCCGGTCGGATCGAGCGGTGCGGCCTCGGGGCACAGACCGGCAGTCTTGCGGTCGTTGCCGACCACACCCGCTCCGGCGATATTGGTCGTGCTCCGGACAATGGTCGACGCGTCGTCCGAGGACGAGGGGGGAGTGGAGCACCCGGCCGTGAACAGGGCGACGCCGATGGCCAGAATCAGCCCGGCGCGCGAAGTCGAAGTCACGGTCGACAGGCCTGAGGTAGTGGACAACTCGTGCGTTTCCTAACGGGAGTGGGATGCGCTCACACCATATCGGTCCGCAGCCATCGGCCCCTTCACATGGTGGTGTGAGCGTCGATTGGTTTCGTTGTTCAGAGGTTCGTACAATCGAATACGACACACGGTAGGACCGGTTCGGCGCTGCTCTGTGGGACGGTCTACGATTCGTGGAGCGCAAGACACCAGGACGTCGCCTCGTGGTTCGAGGTACGACGCGCATTCAGGAGGATCAGTGACTGCCCTAGCGCCTAGGCCCACTCCCGTTGTGGAAGCGGTGAGGCCTTTTCCGCCGCGGATGGGACCGAAAGGTTCGTTCATTCACAAGGCGGTGACGACGACAGATCCCAAGGTGTTGGGGATCATGTACATCGTGACATCGATTGCGTTTTTCCTTGTCGGTGGCTTGATGGCGTTGCTTATGCGCGCCGAGCTGGCGGTACCGGGGATGCAGTTCCTGTCGAACGAGCAGTACAATCAGCTGTTCACCATGCACGGCACGATCATGCTGTTGCTGTACGCGACGCCGATCGTGTTCGGCTTCGCCAACTACATCCTGCCGCTGCAGATCGGTGCGCCGGACGTGGCGTTCCCGCGGTTGAATGCTTTCTCGTATTGGCTCTACCTGTTCGGTGCGTTGGTCGCCTCGGCAGGATTCATCACCCCGGGTGGTGCTGCTGACTTCGGTTGGACCGCGTACACCCCGCTTTCGAGTGCATTGCATTCGCCGGGTGTCGGTGCAGACCTGTGGATCATGGGTCTTGCGATTGCCGGTCTCGGCACCATTCTCGGTGCTGTGAACATGATCACGACGGTCATCTGCTTGCGAGCGCCTGGTATGACGATGTTCCGGATGCCCATTTTCACGTGGAACATCCTGGTCACCAGCATCCTCATTCTTCTTGCTTTCCCGCTGTTGACGGCGGCACTGTTGGGATTGGCAGCCGATCGACATCTCGGTGCGCATCTGTTCGATCCGGCGACCGGTGGAGTGTTGTTGTGGCAGCACTTGTTCTGGTTCTTCGGTCACCCCGAGGTGTACATCATCGCGTTGCCGTTCTTCGGGATCGTGTCCGAGGTGTTCCCGGTCTTCTCGCGTAAGCCGATGTTCGGATACACCACCTTGATCTACGCAACGATTGCCATCGCTGCTCTCTCGATCGCGGTGTGGGCCCACCACATGTACGCCACGGGTGCGGTGCTGTTGCCGTTCTTCTCCTTCATGACGTTCCTGATCGCGGTGCCCACCGGTGTGAAGATCTTCAACTGGGTCGGCACGATGTGGCGAGGTCAGGTGACTCTGGAAACCCCGATGCTCTTCGCTATCGGCTTCTTGATCACCTTCCTCTTCGGCGGCCTCTCCGGCGTGCTCCTCGCCAGCCCGCCGATCGACTTCCACGTCACCGACACCTATTTCGTAGTGGCGCACTTCCACTACGTGGTCTTCGGCACGGTGGTTTTCGCGACGTTCTCCGGCATCTACTTCTGGTTCCCGAAGATGACCGGCCGAATGATGGACGAGACGCTGGGCAAGTGGCACTTCTGGCTCACGTTCCTCGGCTTCCACGGCACCTTCCTGGTCCAGCACTGGCTCGGTAACGAGGGCATGCCGCGTCGCTACGCCGACTACCTGGCCTCCGATGGTTTCACCACGCTGAACATCATCTCCACCATCGGTGCGTTCGTGCTCGGTGCTTCGACACTGCCGTTCGTGTGGAACGTCTTCAAGTCCTATCGCTACGGCGAGGTGGTCACTGTGGACGATCCTTGGGGCTACGGCAACTCGCTGGAATGGGCCACATCGTGCCCACCGCCGCGGCACAACTTCACGGAATTGCCGCGAATCCGTTCCGAGCGTCCGGCATTCGAACTCCACTACCCGCACATGGTGGATCGCTTGCGGGCCGAGGCTCATGTCGGCCCGGGCAATCACGGTGGACACACGACCGAGGTTCTCGAGCAGGCGCGCCGAGCTCCTCTCGCTACGAGCGATCACGAGCACTCAGGCGACACGGATCCCAAGTAAGTACCCGATCGATCTGAAGAGCCCCTCCCGGTATCCGGGTGGGGCTCTTCGCTTGCAACAATCATCTGGCAGACCAATCAACTTTCGGCCCCTCTGCAAAGCCGGGGTCGTGTGAAGGGAGAATCGGTGGCGTCATCGGACACCGCTGTACTCGTGACGGTGACGGGCCCGGACAAGCCAGGTGTCACCTCGGTTCTGTTCGCTGCGCTCTCACGGCACGACGTCAGTCTCCTCGACGTCGAGCAGGTCGTCATCCGTGGACGGCTCACGCTGGGCGTGCTGCTGACCTGCCCGAACGACCCCGAGGACCTGCAGGAAGAACTCGAAGAAGCCATGTCCACGGTGGGTGTGCACGTCGATGTCGAGATCGACGCGGACCCTGTCGGCAAGCACTCGTTGGCTACCCACGTGGTGGTCGTTCTAGGTCGCCCCGTCACGGCCCGCGCGTTCAGCACAATCTCGCGTGAACTGGCACGCCAGGGCGCCAACATCGACTCGATCCGGGGCATCGCCGACTACCCGGTCACGGGACTGGAACTTCAGGTGACGGCGACCGACACGACTCCCGACGCAGACCGCCGACTTCGGACCGGTCTGTCCGAGATAGCTGCCGGAGTCGGATGCGACGTCGCGGTGGAGCGCAGCGGAATTTCGCGGCGGTCCAAACGCCTCATCGTCTTCGACGTCGACTCCACCCTCGTCCAGGGGGAGGTCATCGAGATGCTGGCGGCGAAGGCCGGCCGTGAAGAGGAGGTCCGCGCCGTCACCGAGGCAGCAATGCGGGGCGAGATCGACTTCGCGGAGTCCCTCACTCAGCGGGTGGAGGCCCTGGCAGGCCTGGATGCTTCGGTCATCGAGGAGGTCGGTGACGCGCTCGAGTTGACGCCGGGCGCTCGCACCACCATCCGCACCCTGCGCCGACTCGGATATCACTGTGGCGTCGTCTCTGGCGGATTCCGTCAGGTCATCGACGGTCTCGCACATGAACTCGAACTGGATTTCGTCAAAGCCAATACGCTCGAGATAATCGATGGGAAGTTGACCGGTCGGGTGATCGGCGAGGTCATCGACCGGGCCGCGAAGGCGACAGCATTGCGCGATTTTGCCGCGCAGTGCGGCGTTCCGATGGAGCAAACGGTAGCTGTCGGTGACGGCGCGAACGACATCGACATGCTCACTGCGGCTGGGTTGGGCGTGGCGTTCAATGCCAAGCCTGCGTTGCGCGAAATTGCTGATACCGCGATCTCGCAC
Organism: Rhodococcus sp. PAMC28707; assembly: GCF_004795915.1. NCBI lineage: Bacteria > Bacillati > Actinomycetota > Actinomycetes > Mycobacteriales > Nocardiaceae > Rhodococcus > Rhodococcus sp. PAMC28707. The sequence goes on along the minus strand of NZ_CP039253.1, from coordinate 578,432 downwards.
CCCTATCTCGATGCGGTGCTCTTCATGCTCGGTGTGACGCGGAACGAAATCGAGGCTGCGGACGCCATCGACGGTGGCGTGCGGCGCGTCCCGATCCCGTGACCGAACCCGTGACCGAACCGTTGGAAGAGCCAGTCCCGCCTCGAAGTACCTTCGCCGAGCGTCACGCTGTGCTGGCCCTCGGATACGGGGGCAAGGAAGACCCGCCCGACCCGGCGGATGTTCTCGCGATGCCGATCGTGCTTCATATTTCCAAAGCGGACCCACCGATGCGCAGCGATCTGTTGGCAGCGGCGGCGATCGCAACGGTGCGGATCTGCCTCGATGAACGCGCCGGTCCCGGCGGCGAGTGGGACGAGCAGTTTCGCGCGTGGACTTCGGCGCGCATCAGAAAGGTGGCTCGTCGCGCCCGCGGCGCCCAATGGGAAGCCGCTCTCGCAGTCGACGGTGTCACGGCCGAAGTCGGCGCAGCCCAGGCCCGCGCGCTGGTCCCCGGACGGGTCGGCGATCTCGACTCCCGAATCAAGAAGTTGCAGATCGGCGGGACCGATCTCGAGCACGATGATCCGGGGCCGCCTCGGCCCGCTGTGCCGGTGTTGTGGATCGACCGGTCGTTGGACATGACGGTCGGAAAAGCTGCTGCACAGGTAGCGCATGCGTCGATGTTGTTGGCGGCAGCGATGAGTGTCGAGCAAGCTCAGGCGTGGGCAGGGCAGGGTTTCGAGTGTTCGGTCCGCGATGCCGATTCAGCGCAATGGGCGATTGTTCGCGCGCTCGTCGATGGAGATGGCGCAAGCGCGGTGGCCGTGCGCGATGCCGGCTTCACCGAAGTAGCCCCCGGTTCGATGACCGTCATCGCCCTCGCCTCACCCTGACATCGGTAGAGGGTCCACTGGCTCGCGACTGGATGTTTGTGCCGCTACCAGTCTGGCGGACACTCGATGGATGTCTTGGATCGTCTCTATGCTCGCCCGTGCTCGCCTGGTCCACCTCGCGCCACGACTCGTGGCGCTCTACGTGGGTTTGTGTCTGTACGGATTCTCGATGGCGCTGATGATCACTGCGGGGCTCGGGCTCGATCCATGGGATGTACTCCACCAGGGCCTGAGCCTGCACGTGCCACTGAGTTTCGGAGCGATCACTGCAGCGACCGGAGTAGCTGTGTTGCTCGCATGGATTCCGTTGCGACAGAAGCCAGGACTGGGAACCGTCAGCAATGTGGTGGTGATCGCGGTAGCAGTCGACCTGTCGATTCGATGGCTCCCGACTTTCGACGCGATTGCTGTCCGAGCGGCCATGATGGTGACCGGCATCGTCGTCAATGCGTTCGCGACGGCGCTGTACATCGGCGCAGGAATGGGTCCCGGTCCACGGGACGGCCTGATGACCGGACTGGTCGCACGAACGGGGCTCTCGGTTCGCCTCGTTCGGACGTGTATCGAGCTGATTGTCGTCGCAACCGGTTGGATGCTCGGAGGAACCGTGGGTATCGGAACCGTGCTGTACGCCTTGGGGATCGGGCCACTCGTTCAACTGTTCATGCACTACCTGCCGTCGCTGCGCAGTACCAGGACCGTCGAACCAGTAAGCGAGATGGCCGATCCGGCGGGCAACGACGTCGTGTCGGCGGGAACCCCGGTGGCGGTGGACGAGTCGAACACGGGAACGAATCTGCTTGCGGCCCAGGAAGGACAGGCCAGTTCGATGTCGGTCGGTCCACCCGAATGCACGATCAACAACGAACTTGCATCCAGGACGGGCTGCCCGTCGGGATCGTAGGACCGAACGTCTGCGCCGTCCACCCATGCTTGCAACGTGCGCACCGAGTCGTCGTTCCACGAGTGCGAGGTCAGTTCGGCGCCATCGGCGCCGAACCAGACCAGATCCGGCCTGCCCGATGGAGTGTCACGGCCTGTGAAGAATTCCTGTTGGCGCAGCGATGGAGCACTGCGCCGGATTCGGAGGAGTCTGGCGACGAAAGCGATCAGGTCCTCGTCGACGTCGGACCAGTCGAGTGCCCACGATTGTGCAGCGGGTGCATCGGCGGGAACGCAGTAGGCATTGTTGTTGCCGAATTGGGTGTGGCCGAGCTCGTCACCTGCGAGGAGCATCGGAGTGCCGGTCGAAAGCATCAGCGTGGCAAGGAGTGCGCGAACATGGCGGCCGCGTTCGGCCAGGATGACCGGGTCGTCGGTGGGACCCTCCGTTCCGTGATCGACAGACAAGTTGTTGTCGGTCCCGTCGCGATTGTCTTCGCCGTTCACCTCGTTGTGTTTGGTTGCGTACGATACGAGATCGGCGATGGTGAAGCCGTCGTGTGCGGTCACGAAATTGATCGATGCCCAAGGCTTGCGCGAAGCCCCGCCGTAAATGTCTTCCGAACCTGCCATGCGGGAGGCGAGCTCGCGAACACCGGTGTGTCCAGCCCAGAACCGACGCACAGTGTCGCGGTAACGATCGTTCCATTCGGTCCACAGACTTCCGAAACTGCCGACTTGGTACCCCGCACCGGTCGCGTCCCACGGCTCGGCGATCAGCTTCGTACGCGACAGAACCGGATCGGTCGTTATTGCAGTCAGTAGCGGAGCACGGGGATCGAATCGCCAGCCTCCTGGCCGGCCGAGGGTGCTGGCAAGGTCGAATCTGAATCCGTCGACACCCATCTCGGTAGCCCAGTATCGAAGGCTGTCGCACACCATCCGAACCACCGCAGGTGACGCCGAGTCCAGTGTGTTGCCGCACCCGGTGAGGTCGACGTCGTAACCGCGTCCGTCCAACAAGTAGTAGCCGGGGGCATCGAGCCCACGCCAGCTGAGCGAGGGCCCGTCGACCCCGGACTCACAGGTGTGGTTGTAGACGACGTCGAGAACGACCTCGATTCCGACAGAATGAAGTGCTCGCACCATCGCCCTGAACTCGTCGATCTCCGCTCCCGGTACCGCTGCGAAACGGGGGTCGGGTGCGAAGTAGGCGCCGGTCGAGTAGCCCCAATGATTGCGCTTGCCGCGGGCGCGCACACCTGGTTCGGTGAGCATCGCCTGAACTGGGAGCAATTCGATGGTGGTCACACCGAGGCGGGTCAGATGTTCGAGCACTGCGGGTGCGGTCAGTCCGAGATACGTTCCGCGGTGTGCGGGGGGAACGGCCGGGTTCCTCGCTGTGTAGGAACCGACGTGCATCTCGTAGATCACTGTCCGATCCCAGGGGACGTCCGGAGCGGAACCGGTATCGAAAGTGGATCGGCCGGTCACGACGGAAAGTGGGATCGAGCCCAGTGAATCGATGGTGCTGGGGTGTCCGAACGGATCCTCGTCGTAGGGAAGTAAGGCTCGAGCTGAACCGAGGCTTCCAGTGATCTTGCGGGCGGCGGGATCGATCAGGATCTTGTGCTCATTGAATCGGCGACCGGTGGAGGGATCCCAGCGTCCGTGTACCCGGTATCCGTACCTTTGTCCCGGTCCGACGTCCGGAACGATGCCATGCCAGATCCCATAGGTGCGGCTGCGTAGTTCGACCCTTTGTTCGGCTCCGTCCGCATCGATCAGACATACCTCGATGCCGTCCGATTCGGGGGAGTGGACCGCAAATTGCGTACCACCGGCGTGGACGGTTGCCCCGAGGGGGAGCGGCGATCCTGGCGGCGGAGTCTCTTCGCGCCAGGCGAGATGAAGGTTGGACGACACGCCTGCAGATCCTGCCGTGAAAGCCCGACGAATGTGGGACAAGATAGACACGTGTCTGAACCGGATCCCGATTTGCTCATCGATTTCAACAACGTTCTCGTCAGGCGGGGTGGGGTAACACTCGTCGGTCCCGTCACCTGGCAGGTAGAACTCGACGAACGCTGGGTCGTACTCGGGCCCAACGGGGCCGGCAAGACCTCGCTGCTGCGTATTGCAGCCGCCGAAGTTCACCCGACCTCGGGAACGGCTCACGTTCTCGGTGAAGTGATGGGCAAGGTCGATGTCGCTGAATTGAAAACTCGAATCGGCCTTTCGTCATCCGCGTTGGCACACCGCATACCCCCGCACGAGACCGTGAGCGATCTCGTGGTCTCCGCCGGTTACAGCGTGCTCGGCCGCTGGCGTGAGCGTTACGACGAGATGGACACCGAGCGGGCAGTGGAGATGTTGGAAAGCCTCGGTGCCGAGCATCTGGCCGATCGCACTTACGGAACGCTGTCCGAGGGCGAACGCAAGCGGGTGCTGATCGCGCGAGCGCTGATGACCGATCCGGAACTGCTGCTACTCGACGAGCCTGCTGCTGGGCTCGATCTGGGCGGACGCGAAGAACTCGTCGCACGGTTGGCGGACCTGGCTGCAGATCCGGACGCTCCGGCAACCGTCCTCATCACCCACCATGTCGAGGAAATACCACCTGGCTTCAGCCACGCACTGCTGCTCAAGGAAGGTGGGGTCGTTGCACAGGGACTTCTCGAGGACGTCATCACCGCGGAGAATCTGACCGAAGCGTTCAGCCAGTCGATTGCGCTCGATCGTGTCGATGGTCGATTCTTCGCTCGTCGAACCCGCACGCCCGGTCAGCATCGCCGCTGAATGCAGCAGGTTCGGTGCCGGGTAGATTCTCGAACATGACATCAACTGGTGTGTCGGTGCCCGAACAAGTCCCTGTCCGCGACGCGTCGACCGTAATTTTGGTTCGAGATGGTGCGCTCGGTATCGAGGTGTTTCTGCTCGAACGCGTCGGTGGAATGGCGTTCGCCGGTGGCATGACCGTCTTTCCGGGTGGTGGCGTCGACTTGTCCGACGCGGACGCCGACGTGGCTTGGTCCGGCCCCGGGCCGGTGTGGTGGGCGGACAGGTTCGGTGTGGACGAACGCAAAGCGACAGCGCTCGTGTGCGCCGCAGCTCGCGAAACTTTCGAGGAATGCGGAGTTCTTCTCGCAGGCCCCACGCCGGACTCGACCGTTTCCGATACCAGTTGTTTTGCAGAAGATCGTGGCAAGTTGGAGCGCCGGGAGCAGACCTTCGGCCAGTTCCTCACCCGAAACGGGCTCGTTCTACGGGCCGATCTGCTGCGGCCGTGGTCGAACTGGATCACTCCGGTCGGAGAGAAGCGTCGTTACGACACGCGGTTCTTCGTGGCGGTGCTTCCGGACGGCCAGGAGGCAGACGGAGCGACCAGTGAAGCGGCATCGGTTGGATGGCGTTCGTCGACAGCAGCGTTGGCGGACTGGCGACGGGGAGAGACGATCTTGTTGCCTCCGACGTGGAGCCAGCTGTCAGGACTCGAAGGCTTCGACTCGATCGCCGATATTCTCGACGCGTCGCCCGATATTTCGCCTATCCAACCCGATTTGCATCGGGTCGACGGAAAGATTCGGGTCGATTTCCCAGGCCAGGACGGGTACTACGCGGACAGTGCGCATCCGTGGTCGGGGAGAAAACCTTAGGTCGGTCGTGGCGCCTACCCCTGAGTTCGCAGACCGCGAGCACAGGTAGCGTGTGTTCTCATGGCTGAGTTCGTAACTTTAGAGGTCGAAGACGGTATCGGAACCATTCGGTTGGCTCGTCCACCCATGAATGCGTTGAATCGGCAGGTCCAGGAGGAGCTGCGGGCAGCAGCCCGCGCGGCGACCGTCGATTCTTCGGTCAAGGCGGTAATTGTGTACGGCGGCGAGAAGGTCTTCGCGGCCGGTGCGGACATCAAGGAGATGGCAACGCTCACCTTCGGTCAGATGAGCGACATCGCCGGTGATCTGCAGTCTGCGATCGGGTCCTTGGCCGATATTCCCAAACCTGTCGTCGCCGCGGTCACCGGATACGCACTTGGTGGCGGACTCGAAGTAGCGCTGAGCGCGGATCGCCGAGTCATCGGAGACAACGTCAAACTGGGTGTGCCGGAAGTGCTGCTCGGCGTCATCCCCGGCGGCGGTGGCACACAGCGTCTCGCCCGGCTGATCGGACCGAGCAAGGCCAAGGATCTCGTGTTCACGGGCCGCTTCGTCGGTGCGGAGGAAGCGCTGCGTATCGGTCTCGTCGACGAGGTCGTGGCTCCGGACGAGGTGTACAACGCGGCGCGAAAGTGGGCTTCCCAATTCGTCGGAGGTGCGTCCAGGGCGTTGGCAGCTGCCAAAGCGTCGATCGACCAGGGGCTCGACGCCGACTTGAACACTGGCCTGAAGATCGAGGCCGGCCAGTTCGCATCCCTCTTCGCCACGGCTGATCGCACGATCGGGATGGAATCTTTCATCGCGAACGGACCTGGCAAAGCAGAGTTCACCGGCGAGTGAAAAGATGCAAGAAACTAGAACTTGTTCATTTCCTACCGGATAGTAGGCTGCCCTCATGACTGCAAGCCCCCACGACGGCAAAGATTCGTCGACCGGCAGCGCTGACACCAGCCTGCGAGCCGTCCCCGACGCTTCGAGCGACCCGACGCCCAACCCGCATGCCACCGCCGAGCAGGTGGAGGCGGCACGGTCCGATACCAAGCTCGCCCAGGTGCTTTACCACGACTGGGAAGCCGAGACGTACGACGACAAATGGTCGATCTCGTACGACGAGCGTTGCATCGACTACGCGCGTGGCCGATTCGATCAGGCTGTCAGTGGACAAGCCGGCGCACAGGAGGCGCTGCCGTACGGACGAGCACTCGAACTCGGGTGTGGCACCGGATTCTTCCTGCTCAACCTTATGCAGGCCGGTGTTGCCGAGAAGGGCTCGGTCACGGACCTGTCTCCCGGGATGGTCAAGGTTGCGTTGCGCAACGCCGGCCACCTGAATCTCGACGTCGATGGTCGGGTCGCCGATGCCGAGACGATTCCGTACGAAGACAACACGTTCGATCTGGTCGTAGGTCACGCGGTTCTGCACCACATCCCCGACGTCGAACAGTCGCTTCGTGAGGTGCTGCGAGTGCTCAAGCCGGGTGGACGTTTCGTGTTCGCCGGTGAACCCACAACGGTCGGCAACTTCTACGCCCGCTGGCTCGGCCGGCTGACGTGGGAGGCGACCACTCGCACAACCAAACTGCCTTTCCTGAGTAGTTGGCGCAAGCCGCAGGAAGAGCTCGACGAGTCGTCCCGCGCAGCGGCGCTGGAGGCAATTGTCGATCTGCATACATTCGATCCCACAGATCTCGAGAACATTGCGGTGTCGGCAGGGGCCGTCGACGTCCAGGCTCGGACCGAAGAATTTGCAGCTGCTCTGCTCGGTTGGCCGGTCCGCACTTTCGAGGCCGCCGTGCCCGCAGACAAGCTCGGATGGAATTGGGCCAAGTTCGCGTTCGGTAGCTGGAAGACGCTGAGCTGGCTCGATGAGAAGGTGCTCACGCATGTCGTCCCGCGTGGATACTTTTACAACGTGATGATCACCGGAGTGAAGTCGAACTGATACAGCGTTCACCCCGGTACTGCACATGGCTTATCTTTTCGGCGACGCCGACATCGACTATCTCGTCAGCGATGTCGGCGTCGCTGCGCTGGCAGATGTCGACCGCTACGCGTTGACGCCGAAGTCGATGTTGGCTGATATCGGTGCGATCAGGTCGGCGCATTCCGATCATTTCGCAGCTCTCGTCGAAACGGTCACGCTTCGTCGTCGAGCTCGCGTGAAGTTGACCGATGCAGAACGATGGCTGTTGACCGACGATGCCGTTCAGCAGGCGACACCGTCACGTGTCGCCGATCGTAGGGCCGGCCGTTTGGCAGGTAGAGCAGTGCACGATGTGACGTGTTCCATCGGCACCGAATTGGCCTCGTTGACCGGTGTCGGCAACGAAACTGTAATCGGCAGCGATCTGGATCCGACGCGGCTGCGGATGGCCGCGCACAACGTGCCCGGCGCGGCTCTACTGCGCGCGGACGCTTTGACCCCGACCACAAGGGGGACGGTGATCCTTGCCGATCCAGGACGCCGCAGCGGCGGGAGACGAACACTCGATCCCGCGGCACTCGAACCTCCACTCCCCGCGCTTCTCGACGCGTATCCCGGGCGCGATCTGGTCGTCAAATGTGCACCCGGTTTGGATTTCGACCGACTCGACTTCACCGGCGAGATCGAGGTGACATCACTGGATTCCGGGGTCCGGGAGGCATGTCTGTGGTCGCCCGGTCTCACTCGGTCCGATGTACGTAGACGCGCATCGGTTCTCTCCTCGACGGGAGCGTCCTACGAGATCACCGACGCAGAGCCCGACGACATCGAGGTCAAAGCTCCAGGGGCGTGGATCGTCGACCCCGACGGCGCGGTCGTCCGTGCCGGTTTGGTTCGGCACTATGCGGCCAGACACGGACTGTGGCAACTCGATCCCCGGATTGCATACCTCACCGGAGATTCGGTGCCGGACGGCATCAACGGATTTCGCATCCTGGAGCGAATCAAGTACTCGGAGAAGACGTTGCGCCAAGCTCTGACTGCTCACGGATGTGGAGCTGTCGAGATTCTCGTGCGCGGCGTCGACGTCGATCCGGCCCTACTGCGTCCCAAACTCAAGCTGCGAGGTGAGACCGCCTTGTCGGTGATCATCACCCGAATCGAGCGTGCGGGGGTCGCGTTCATCTGCGAAGCACGCCGACCGGGCGCGCCGGTCAGGACGCGTAGGTGAAAATCTCGCCCAGATAGGTCGAGGTGACGACCTGACCTTCCGGTCCGATCGAGGTACCTACGGTGAAACCCGTTGCATCCGGGAGGATCTGCTCGGAATTGGTAGTCCCGGATTGGGCATCGACACTGGTGAGTGCTAATTCTTCGCCGCGACGAACTACCGTCTGCACGGTACCGTCCACGCTCTGAACTGGAACCCCGGCTTGCTGCAAATCATTTCGCGACCACACGAGAGTGGCGTGGTCTCCTTCGTCCTGTAAGGCTTGCATGCCGCTGTCCCCGCCCGTCGGAACTATCAAGCCGGTGGAGGAGACCGACGGCGATCCCGAAGCGCCGAAGGCTGCACCCTGCGTCCACTTCACGGTGCCATCCGAAGCGTTGTAGGCGCTGACTCGGCCGTCGACGTCGGCGATGTACACGGTGGAGCCGTCCTGCGACAGGACCGGGCTCGAGGTCACCCCTGCCGGAAGCAACTCCGAAGACCATTGCTCGGTAAGAGCCGGGGTTGCGTCGGCGTCGTAATGGAGTGCGACCAGCTGTGGCGCAATCGCACCGGGCCGCCACAGGACGAGGTAGATCGAGGACGATTCGAGGTCTACCGCTGGGGCGGCACCGACGGGACATGACGCCGATCCGGTTGCGCAGTCGGCAAGTCCGGAGTCGGGTGCAAGGAAGTTCGTGTTGGGGGATTCGAGGAAGTCGGGGGTATCGATCAAGTCGACAATGGGGACGGTCAACTGTCCAGTCTGCGTGTTCAGAACATTGACCTGACCGAAGTGGGTCACCGCGAGCACACTTCCGTCACCGAGGAATTGAGCGGTGCGCGGGACGCCGTAGACAGGTGTGCGCCAGCGCAACTGACCGTGATCGTTGAAGGAGGAGAACGCACCGTCTTCGCCGACGTACACGTTCGCTACCGAGTCCACCAGCGGGGTGGACACGGCGACGGAAGGCGCTAGTCGGTTGCACCAGCGCTTGCGACCGGAATCGATATCGAACGAAAAGAGGTTGCACCCGGCGTCGGTGTAGGTCGAGACGAACATCTGTCCGCTCGCGGCAATGGATACCGGCGACACCACGGCGCCACCGAGCGGACGCGACCACGCGAAAGACACCGCGGACAAGTCGGTGTGATCGGTGGTGTTGCTGTTTCGTGCATCGCCGTGTGCGACGGGCCAACTCCCCGGCGCGAACGCGTCGATTGTCCCGGCACCGCTCGAGCACGCACCGAGGGTCAAGATGCCGACAATCGCAAGGGTCGCGATCGACACGCGGTCCGCTCTGCCGCCAAGCACCTGGTGATCTCCTTCGTGTCCGGTCTCTGCTCATGATCTTCGCGGGAGGGGCCGGGGAGGCGCCGCACTCGTCGGGACAGAGACTATCGCGGCCGAGGTGTCGATCTCGCGTCGCGGCCTCTCTGGCGATCTCGTGTGTCCCACGTATCGAGGGCCGTCGGAAAGCTCGGACGGCAGAGTTGGATTGCGAGAGCACCGAAACTATGGTGAGGCGTTATGACGAGCATGTGGAACGCACCGCTGCGTACGCGGTGGCGTGGTTCGAGACGACGCGACCCCGACCAGGCACAGTTCCTCACTCTCGACTCACTACGATGGATCCGCCGAAACAAGGCGTACACGCCGTGGTACCTCGTCCGGTACTACCGCCTGGCCCGGTTCAAGATGGCGAATCCGCACGTGATTCTGCGGGGCATGGTGTTTCTCGGTAAGAACGTGGAGATCCACTCGACTCCAGAGCTGTCGCGGCTCGAGATCGGTCGATGGGTCCACATCGGCGATGGCAACGCCATTCGGTGCCACGAGGGATCGCTGCGGATCGGTGACAAGGTCGTCTTCGGCAAGGACAACGTCGTCAACGCCTATCTCGATATCGAGATTGGTGCGTCGACGCTGGTCGCGGACTGGTGCTACATCTGCGATTTCGATCATCGGATGGACGACGTCACGATGCCCATCAAGGACCAGGGGATCGTCAAGGGGCCGGTACGGATCGGCCCGGACACCTGGATCGCGGCCAAGGTGACAGTGCTGCGGGAGACGCGCGTCGGGCGAGGTTGCGTCCTCGGTGCACACGCCGTCGTCAAGGGCGATATACCCGACTACAGCATTGCTGTTGGCGCTCCCGTCAAGGTCGTGCGCAATAGGAAAGTGGACTGGGAAGCCGGCGCGGCCAAGCGCGCCGAGTACATCGCCGCGCTCGAGGACATCGCCCGCAAGAAGGCGCTCACTGCGGCCGAGGCGGCTCGGGACGACTCAACCACGTTCGGGTAGCGCCCGCTCGACGATACTGGGTCGTGCAAGCGGGAACCGAACCTTTCGCTTTGCCGAAAGATAGACCTGCGCTGTCGATTCGGCGACGTGTTTCCAGTCGAAATCGACGGTGAGGCGTTCTCTCGCTGCTGAAGCACGCGCCTGGGCTGCATCGACGTTGTCGAGCACGTTCCGGACGGCGGCCGTCAGCCCGGCGACGTCCGCCGGTTCGAACGACAACCCGGTCTGCCCGTCCACGATCGCCTCGCCCAGCCCGCCCGCGGTCGATGCAACCAGCGGTGTGCCTGCTGCCGCAGCCTCGAGCGCGATTATCCCGAAAGGTTCGTATCGGCTCGGGAGCACGATGGCGTCGGCACTGTGGAGAGCGCCGAGTAGATCTGCGTGACCGAGGGTGCCGAGGAAAGAGACCGCACGGGCGACGCGGTGGGTTCGTGCCAGCTGTGCCAGCCAGGTGAATTGTGTTCCCTCCCCGGCAATGTGCAACGTGGTGCCAGGGTGAGAGCGTCGGATGCGGGGGAGTGCGGCGATGGCGTCCTGAATGCCCTTCTCGTACTCGAGTCGCCCGACGTACAGCAGTGTTGCCGGCGTCGACCGCGGCTCCCGTAGCCGGAAGTTCCACGCACGAATGTCGATCCCGTTCCTGATGACGGTGACCGCGGCATCCGGAATGTCGAAAAGTCGGGTCACCTCGTCCTTCATGGAGGCGGAGCACGCGATGACAGCGTCCGAGTCGTTGGCGAGCCACCATTCGATCGAGTGCACCTGCCGATTGACCTGACCCGAGATCCAGCCGCTGTGCCGTCCCGCCTCGGTGGCGTGGATGGTGGAGACAAGCGGTACGTCGTAGTGCTCGGCAAGGGCGATGGAGGGGTGAGCGACGAGCCAGTCGTGCGCGTGGACGACGTCGGGTTGCCAGCCTTCACCGAGCCCTGGTTTACCCAACGCGACTCCTGCCCGAACCATGGCGTGACCCATTGCCAGCGTCCATGCCAGCATGTCTTCACCGAAGACGAAGTGGGCAGGATCCTCGGCCACCGCGACCACGAGAACGCCGTCCTCGATGTGGTGTGAGGTCGGATGTGTGGATGCGTCGGTACCGGTGGGGCGGCGTGAGAGAACGACGACCTCGTGACCGGCGCGTACGAGTTCGGTCGCGAGATGGTGGACATGTCTACCGAGCCCGCCGACGACGACCGGTGGGTACTCCCACGACACCATCAATATCTTCACTTCGACGTTCCCCTCCGTACAGCCCCGTGATCAGTGTGCATGTGGCCTACCGACGACCACCCGGTAGGCGTCGGGCATCGAGCGCAGGAAACAGTCCGTCCGCTCGGTTCCACTGCGCCGCGAGCCGCTTCGCTGCCGCGTCGTGCCCCTGGTTCACCGCGTCGGCGATCTCCCGGAGAGCGTGCGCGTGGACATGCGCTCGTTCGCGGGCATAGCCGGCGGCAGTGTCCTTGCTGACCATGAAGGCCCAGTCGCTGGCTACCGCCATGAGTGTCTCACGCAGCACCTGGTCGTTGATCCGGTTACGCAATTCGGGCTGTCCTGGAATCGAGGCGTTGTCGCGAGACTTGTCGACAGTATCGAGCGCGGCCGTCACGACCTCGGCGTTGAGTGCAACCAAGTCTTCGACGGCATCTCCCGCCCAGACTCGCCAGTCCTTGCCCGAGCCCCACGACGAGTCCTCCAGCTCGACCGAGGATCCGACGTAGCCCCTCGATCGTGCATCGTCGAGGGTGCCGACGTCGATTCCTGCTTCGGGTAGTGCTCGCAGAACCCGTTCGAGCCAGACCGGACCCTCGAACCACCAATGGCCGAACAGTTCGGTGTCGAACGCGGCCACCACTAGTGCCGGTCTTCCGACACGGGCGGATTCGGCGCGTAGGCGCTTTCGTATCGCATCGACGAAATCCACCACGTGGCGATCGATGGCAGCAGATGCGAGCTCCGGGTCGTACGGCGCCTTGTCCGCCGAGTCCACGTTTCGACCCGTCACCCGTGAGGATTTGAGTCCGGTCGCGTGGTCGTAGGTATGGAAATCGCGATAGGCGCTGTGCCCCGGGTATCCGGATTTGGGCGACCACACCCGATAGCTCACCTGAAGATCCCGCCCGAACGCGACGACATCGGAGTCTCGGACGGGCCGGCCCACGGTCGTGTCGCCGCGCAACGCCGGTCCGTCGACCATGAAGTGGGTGACCCCTGCCGCGTCGTATTCGACCTCCATGCCAGGGGTGTACGCGCACTCCGGTGCCCAAAGGCCGTTCGGCCTCGTGCCCCAGCGTGTCTGCGCATCCGAGAGCCCCTCCGCCAGTGAGAACTGGCGCAGGCGTGGATCGAGCAGCGGAGTGAAGGGATGGGCGAGTGGGCCACCGAGAAGTTCGATGGTGCCCGCATCGACGAGTCGACGAACGACGGCGGAACCGCCGTGACGCCAATGCGTTTCGAAATTGTCCAACGCCGATGCGGAAGCGCGATGTTCGCGAATCGCCAGCGCCCGATCGGTCGACTCGTGGGCGCGCAGTTGCCAATTACCGAGCCAGTGGTGCATTCCGGCGAGACTGTGCGGATCGTCGAGTTGCGCAGCGAGCACCGGTGTGATGCCCAGCGACAACAGGTTGTGACGTCCCTCACTTGCCAGTCGCGTCAGCATCTCGGTCAGCGGCAGATAGGACGCAGCCCATGACTGGTACAGCCATTCCTCTCCGACGGGCCACCGGCCGTGGTTGGCGAGCCAGGGGAGATGGGAATGAAGTACCAGGGAGAACATCCCGGGTTCTTTCACCCGCTTACCGAAATCACGTGTGCCGAGTCGGGTTTCACCGCGATCGCAACGAGGTCGAGGCTGGCGTCGATGTTTTCGGGAGTGAGATCGAAATCGGCGGTCGTCACGGCAGCGACGTCCGTGGTGAGTTCCGCAGGCCATGGCTGACCTGCTAGGGCGCGTTCGATCTGCGCATCGATGAACGAACCGCCGTGTTTGGCGTCCAGCGCGCGCAGGGCCCCGCCATGGTGGACCCCGGTCATCTCCTGGACGGCGAAACGCGCATCTTCGAGGAGTTCGGTGAGTTCGGTCGCGTTCAGTTCGCGGGTGTGAAACGGATTGAGCGGCGTGTCGCGGCCGGGGGAGAACGTGATGCGGTTGGGCGTGGAGATCAGCAGCAGGCCGCCGGGAGTAAGCACGCGGAAGCACTCGTCGAGAAACTGCGCTTGGTCCCAGAGATGTTCGATGACCTGAAAGTTGACGACGACGTCGACGGAGGAATCTTCGATGGGCAACTGCGCGAGGTTGCCGCGCAACATCGCGATTCGGGGATAGCGAGCAGCCACGTGCGCTGCTGCGGACGCGTCGTAGTCCAGTCCGATGACGGTCTTCGCGAGCGCGGCAATCATGTTGGCGCCATAGCCTTCTCCCGATCCTGCTTCCAGGACCGTGCGGTGTGCGCAGTGACTCGCCAGGCGCTCGTACACGATTTCGTGTCTACGGAACCAGTAGTTCTCCTCCGCAATGCCGGGGACCGTCCGTTCCCCGGTGAGAGGGAGCGGCTGAGCCGCATCGGTTGGCAGCGGCCGAGCCGCATCTGGGATCGGGTTCATCACCGTGGGTGTCGCTGCCGAGGCTGCGTTCGAAGAATCGCTCACCGACGAGAGGTTAGTGCCTACGGGATCGGTTCGGCGGAGAGTGGTCACTTGGTCCGGTGCGGTCAGATGTATGGTCAATCAGGAAACGTCGTAAGTTACCCGTCAGTAACTTGGTATGAGGTAATCTTCGGCAGAGTCGTAAGAACTGCACTGTGGTGCCGCACCGAAGCGGCATTGCAATAACACCGAACGAACATTCGATACAGCGGAACATGACCAGGAGGTCGACGCAGACCCATGACGAACATCGTTGTTTTGATCAAGCAGGTTCCCGACACGTGGTCCGAGCGCAAGCTGACGGACGGTGACTTCACTCTGGATCGTGAAGCAGCCGACGCAGTGCTCGACGAGATCAACGAGCGCGCAGTCGAGGAAGCTTTGCTCATCAAGGAGTCCAAGGGCGGCGAGGTCAAGGTCCTGTCCGCAGGCCCCGACCGCGCGACCGACGCAATCCGCAAAGCACTCTCCATGGGTGTCGATAGCGCTGTCCACCTCAACGACCCGGCCCTCCACGGCTCGGACGCGATCCAGACGGGCTGGGCCCTCGCGGCTGCGCTCGGTCAGATCGAGTTCGAAAACGGTGAGCCGACAGAGCTCATCATCGCGGGCAACGAGGCAACCGACGGTCGTACCGGCGCAGTTCCGGCGATCATCGCCGAATACCTCGGAATCCCTCAGCTGACGCAGCTCCGCAAGTTGACGATCGACGGTGACACCGTCTCCGGTGAGCGCGAGACCGATGAGGGCATTTTCGGCCTCGAGGCCACCTTGCCTGCGATCGTCAGCGTCACCGAGAAGATCAACGAGCCACGATTCCCATCCTTCAAGGGAATCATGGCAGCGAAGAAGAAGACTGTGCAGACGCTCACGCTGGCCGAGATCGGTGTCGATCCCGAGACCGTCGGCGTCGAGAACGCCGGTACCACCGTGACTTCGTCCACTCCGAAGCCTCCCAAGACTGCGGGCGAGCGGGTCACCGACGAGGGCGACGGTGGCGACAAGATCGCGGCGTACCTCGTGGGCCAGAAAATCATCTGAGCACACACCCGAAGCAACGCAGACCACAAGAGGAGAGCAAGAAATGGCAGAAGTACTTGTGCTCGTCGAGCACGCAGAGGGAACGCTCAAGAAGGTCAGTCTCGAGCTCATCACCGCTGCACGCGCACTGGGTGAGCCGTCGGCAGTCGTGACCGGTCCGGCCGGCACTACCGACAAGCTGGCCGACGCATTGACAGAGGCCGGTGCCGAGAAGATCTACGCCGCCGAGTCCGAGGACATCGACGGCTTCCTTCTCACACCGAAGATCGATGTCCTGTCGAGCCTCGCGGAGTCCGTGAGCCCGGCAGCGGTCATCACGGCGGCAAGCGCCGAGGGCAAAGAGGTTGCAGGCCGTCTGGCTGCGCGCCTGGGATCTGGGCTGCACTCCGACGTCGTCGCCGTGAACGGTGACGGCAGCGCCGTGTACTCCATCTTCGGTGGCGCGTTCACTGTCGAGGCCAAGGCCAACGGCGACGTTCCCGTCATCACGGTTCGCCCCGGTGCAATCGAAGCCGAGCCGAAGGCCGGCGCCGGCACCCGCGAGACCGTCGAGGTCCCAGCCCAGGAAGAGGGCGTGACCAAGGTCACCTCGCGTGACCCGATCGTCGGTGGCGACCGTCCGGAACTCACCGAGGCGAAGGTTGTCGTCTCCGGCGGCCGCGGTGTTGGTAGCGCAGACAAGTTCAGTGTCATCGAGGAACTGGCCGATTCGCTCGGTGCCGCCGTCGGCGCATCGCGCGCAGCGGTCGACTCCGGCTACTACCCGGGCCAGTTCCAGGTCGGCCAGACAGGTAAGACCGTCTCACCGCAGCTCTACATTGCTCTCGGAATTTCCGGTGCCATCCAGCACCGCGCGGGCATGCAGACTTCGAAGACGATCGTCGCGATCAACAAGGACGAAGAGGCGCCGATCTTCGAGATTGCCGACTACGGCATCGTGGGCGACCTGTTCAACGTCGCACCGCAACTCAAGGATGCAGTGAAGAAGCACAAGGGCTGACAGGCTCTGTAATTCTCGAAGAATGTCCCCGCCGTCCTCGCGACTGCGGGGACATTCTTCTGTGACCACCAGTTCACAGCAGAAGCAGTTCACACGACGGCTTCGGACGCGTTACCCGCTGGATGCGTTGACGCCGCACCGAGTCGTTAGACACAGCATCATGGCCACCTCAGTCATGACTTCGCACCTCTCGACCGCTCCGTTCACCGACCGCTACACGGTGGTGATGGAAACCGACAAAGACCACCGCGAAGCCGCACAGCGCCTTCGCTACGACGTGTTCGCGGCCGAACCGGGCTTTCGAATGCCGGGTGATTCCGCTGGACGCGACTTCGATCGATTCGATGAATACTGCGACCACCTACTTGTTCGCGACAATCTGAGCGACTCCTTCGTAGGGTGTTACCGAATGCTCCCTCCCGACGCCGCAATCCGGGCCGGTGGCTACTACACCGAGACCGAGTTCGACATCACCGCGCTGGATCCGATGGGTACCAGGGTCGTCGAAATGGGCCGAGCCGTCGTACACCCCGACCACAGATCGGGATCCGTTCTGGGTTTGATGTGGGCCGGAATCCTGCACTATCTCGAGGTCACCGGGCTGCAGTGGGTGATGGGTTGTGTGTCGGTACCCCTGCAGCGCGGGGATGCGGAACTGCCCGGTGCAAACGTTCGGGGGGTGCGTGACTTCCTCCTCGATCGACATGGCTCCCCGCTCGATCGGCGGGCGGTGCCGTACAACCCTGTCGTCGTCGACGGAAGATCGCTCGACGACGTACCCGGACCTGGCCGTCTCGCGATTCCGCCGCTACTGAAGGGCTACTTGAGGCTCGGTGCCACGGTATGTGGGGAACCCGCTCATGATCCGGCGTTCGCAGTTGCCGATTTCGTTGCGCTGCTCGGTCTGCAGCAAGCGAATACGCGCTACCTGGACCGGCTTCGTAACGCTGCGGAGACGTTCGAGAGGAAGTCGAGCGCGTGAGCGAGCACTCCTGGATGCCGTCGAGTCCGTGCGGAGACCGATGCATTCCGCGCAGCGCGGAATCCATCCGGCGGATCGGAGTGGTGGTGCGGACCGCATCGGCGTTGTTCGCCATCGGATTGGTGCCGCTGCTGATCCTGATCGGACTGTTCTGGCCGCGTGTCCGAGGCGGCGTGGCAACAATCGGCGCCAGGTTGTTGTTGGCGGTGGTCGGCATCGGTCTCCGGGTGGAGGATCTTCGATCCGGCCGTGAGGCCTCGCGCACTCGGAACGGTTCGCTGGTGGTCGCCGGCCACGTCTCATGGACCGACATTCTGGTGTTGACCGCGATTCGCCCGGCCAGATTCGTAGCTCGGGGAGATCTGATCGACTGGCCCGTCCTCGGACTCCTGGCGCGGTCGATGAAGGTTATTCCCATCGATCGAGGCAAGCTTCGCGCGCTTCCCGGGACAGTCGATCAGGTATCGGCCACGCTGCGCGCCGGTGGGTCGGTCATCGTGTTTCCCGAGGGGACGACGTGGTGCGGTCTCGCATATGGATCGTTCCGGCCCGCCATGTTCCAGGCCGCGATCGATACCGAGACCTGGGTTCAGCCGGTTCGTCTGCGATATGTCGACACCTTTCGAGATCGGACGACGACGTCGACGTGCTTCGTCGGGGACGAGACCATCGGTCGATCGATCGGACGTATTTTCCGGTTGAAGGGAATAGTGGCGGAGGTCGCACTGCCGGCCCCGCAGGCGCCAGGCCACGACCGACGCGACCTCGCGCGTCGATGTGAGGACTCGGTCAGGGCCGATGACGTGCACGGCCGGCGTCTTCATCCGATAATCGAGCGCGCGGGCATCGAACCGAAGGCCACGCCCACCCGCTGTTGACGCACTCCCGTCCCGGTATCGCGTGCGAAGGGCAACGGCGAGGACCCGCTATCCTGGTAATCGTTATGCCCTCTGCCCGCAGTTCGGCTGCTATCAACTCGACGAGTCCTCCCGTCTACCTCGATCACGCAGCGACGACACCGATGTCCGCCGCCGCGATCGAGGCGATGACTGCTGCTTTCTCGACAGTCGGCAACGCGTCGTCCTTGCACGGTTCGGGTCGTGCGGCCAGACGCCGTGTCGAGGAGTCGCGCGAATCGATCGCTGCAGACCTCGGCGCGCGGCCTTCGGAAGTGATCTTCACCTCAGGTGGCACCGAAAGCGACAACCTCGCTGTGAAGGGAATCTTCACCGCCCGACGCGACGAAGACTCCCGTCGGACCAGGATCATCGCCGCATCCGTGGAGCACCACGCCGTACTCGACGCTGTGGAATGGCTCGTCGCGCACGAAGGCGCTCAGGTGACGTGGCTTCCGGTCGACGAGTCGGGGTGCGTGCATCCCGACGTACTACGCGCTGAACTCGACGTAACCGCGAGCGAGACTGCGCTGGTCACCGTCATGTGGGCGAACAACGAAGTCGGCACCATCATGCCGATCCGAGCTCTCGCGAATGTTGCTCGCGAATTCGATGTGCCGATGCACAGTGACGCCATTCAGGCAGTTCCGCATCTGCAGGTCGACTTCGCCGCCAGCGGGCTGTCCGCGCTCAGTATCGCGGCCCACAAATTCGGTGGCCCGCAGGGCGTCGGAGCGTTGCTACTCGGCCGGACCGTCCCCTGCGTTCCGCTGCTGCACGGTGGCGGCCACGAACGTGACGTTCGATCGGGCACCCACGACACAGCCTCTATCGTGGCCATGGCTGCTGCGCTGAGGGAAGCTGTCGACAATCGTGAGCTGCAGCACGAAGAGCTGTCCCGTCTGCGCGATCGTATGATCGCCGGGGTCCGCGCGATCGATCCAGATGTGATTGTCAACGGTGCCGCAGGCGAAGGTGGCTTGGCAGGTATCGCACATTTCACCTTCCCTGGTTGCGAGGGCGATTCGCTGTTGATGTTGCTCGACGCCGCCGGGATCGAATGCTCGACGGGTTCTGCGTGCACCGCAGGCGTTGCAAGCGCCAGTCATGTGTTGATAGCGATGGGAGCGGACCCGTCGACTGCGCGAGGGTCGTTGCGGTTCTCGTTGGGAGCCGGTTCTTCCGACAGTGACATCGACGCCCTCCTGGCGGCGCTGCCTCAGGTAATCGAACGTGCCCGCGCTGCGGGACTTGCGAGCGTAGGAGCTCGGGGAGGACATCGCTGATGCGTGTTTTGGCAGCAATGAGTGGCGGAGTCGATTCGGCGGTGGCGGCGGCTCGGGCCGTCGACGACGGACACGATGTCGTCGGTGTACACCTGGCGTTGTCCAGCGAGCCAGGGACGCTTCGCACAGGCTCACGCGGGTGCTGTTCGAAAGAGGACGCAGGTGACGCACGTCGCGCTGCAGACGTCCTAGGTATCCCGTTCTACGTCTGGGATTTCGCCGACCGATTCAAAGAAGACGTCATCGACGATTTCATCGAATCCTATGCCGCGGGCGAGACTCCCAATCCTTGCTTGCGCTGCAACGAGAAAATCAAGTTCTCCGCGCTGGCCGACCGCGCACTGGCACTCGGCTTCGACGCTGTCGCAACGGGTCACTATGCGCAATTGCACGATGGTGTCCTGCGTCGAGCGGTCGACGCCGACAAGGACCAGTCGTACGTACTTGCCGTTCTCACCGAGAGCCAGCTCTCGCGCGCGATGTTCCCGATCGGCGACACACCGAAGTCGGAGATCCGCGCCGAAGCGGCCGAGCGGGGACTCGCTGTCGCCGACAAGCCGGACAGCCACGACATCTGCTTCATTCCGTCGGGTGACACCAGAGCCTTCCTCGGTGCCACGATCGGAATCAGGCCGGGCAAGGTCGTCGACGCCGACACCGGCGCCGAGCTGGCCGACCACGACGGAATACATGGATTCACCATCGGGCAGCGCAAGGGCCTGGGTGTCGAGGGACCTGCAGCAGACGGGAAGCCGCGCTACGTGACGGCGATCGAAGCCGAGAGCGGCAACGTGATCGTAGGTTCGGCGACGCGTCTGGATGTGTGGGCTATCGCCGGTGAGCGCGCAGTGTGGACACAGGGAACCGCGCCGATCGGGCCGATCGAGTGCGTCGTGCAAGTTCGTGCGCACGGCGGTCTTACCGACGCCGTAGCCGAGGCCACCGCCGACGGAGGCATGGACATCACTCTTCGTGCACCGCTCACTGGCGTTGCGCGGGGACAGGCTGCCGTTCTGTATCGCCGGGATATGGAGGGAGACGTCGTAATCGGGAGCTCCACGATCTCCGGTACTCGTTCCGAGAACGTGTGACCGCGAGCGTTTTCAGCTCCCTCTCGACCGGTATCGGATCGTGGCCTGGTGTCGACGTTCGTGAGGCCTGCGCCGTCGTCCTCGGGGAGTTGCCGGTTCTGCCTCATCTCGTAGAACTTCCCGCCCGTGGCATCGGGGCCGACATGATCGGTCGTACGGGTGCCATCATGGCGGACGTCGAGCTGGATGTCCGAACCTCGGGTTATCGTGTCGCACAGCGTAAGTCGCTCACCGGACGGCGTGCTGCGGACCTACTGCGCGAGGATCTCGACGTTCTCGAAGAGCTGTGGGAGACGGGCGGTTTCGCGTCCTCTGACCGCCGGTTGAAAATTCAGGTCGCCGGCCCGTTCACCATGGCTGCGCAGGTGGAGCTTCGGTCGGCCCATCGCGTGCTGACCGACCGTGGCGCGGTGCGCGACTTCGCCGGATCGCTGGCAGAGGGTGTCCGGCAACACTGTGCGGAGATATCCTCGCGCCTCGGCGTCGAGGTAGTCGTCCAGCTCGACGAACCGAGTCTGCCTGCGGTGCTGGAAGGTTCACTGAGTGGGGTGACGATGCTGGATTCGGTGCGCGCCATGCCGGAGCCCGACGCGCTGGATCTGCTCGACACCGTCATCGCTGGTATCGGCCTCCCGGTTGTCGTCCACTGTTGCGCTCCTGCCGCTCCGCTGGAGTTGATTCGTCGCAGTGCTGCGCAGGCTGCGGCAATCGACGTTTCCATGCTGCAATCACGCGATCTCGATTCCGTGGGTGAGTTTCTGCAGGCGGGAAAGTCGCTGATGTTGGGATTGGTACCCGGTGTCGCCCCGGATCGGACACCGAAGTGGCGTGAGGTGGCGACACCTGCGGTGACGCTCGTAGACCGGCTCGGGTTTCCGCGGTCCGTGCTCGCGACACAGATCTCCGTGGTGCCTGCGTGCGGTCTTGCGGAGGCGACGCCCGACTGGGCTCGCACGGCACTGGCTCTGGCGAAGGACGTCGCAGACGCCTTTCAGGATGCGCCCGACTCCCTGTAGCGCTTTCGGTGCGCCAACGTCGTTCACGGTGTCGGTGGGGTCCGTTAATCTTCCAGGGTGGACGAAACGACTGCTGTACCGCGTTCTGCTGCCGAGCGTTCGATCGACAATCCATCGGGGGAGTCGGCGGGTACTCCGGCCTCGGGCGCCGATCGTGAACGGTGGCAGGCTTTGGCCGAGGAAGTTCGCGGCCACCAGTTTCGGTACTACGTCCGCGATTCGCCGATCATCTCCGACGGTGAGTTCGATGTTCTGCTGCGAGAACTGACCGAACTCGAACAAGCGCATCCAGATCTTCGGACCCCCGATTCGCCGACGCAACTGGTCGGCGGAGGATTCGCCACCGACTTCACGGCAGTCGATCATCCCGAGCGAATGTTGAGTCTGGACAACGTATTCGACTACGACGAGCTTCGTACCTGGGCAAAACGAGTCGAGGCCGAGGCCGAGGCCGGCGTCGATCTGCACTATCTGACCGAAGTGAAGATCGACGGTGTCGCGCTCAATTTGGTCTACGAAAACGGAAAATTGGTTCGCGGCGCCACCCGAGGTGATGGTCGTACCGGTGAGGACGTCACCCTCAATGCTCGAACGATCGAGGACATACCGGAGATCCTCGTGGCCACCGCGGACCACCCGGTCCCGGCGTTCCTCGAGGTCCGCGGCGAAGTCTTCTTTCGTCTCGAGGACTTCCGGGCACTCAATGCATCGCTGGTCGAAGAAGGTAAGCCGCCCTTCGCCAATCCTCGGAATTCCGCTGCCGGCTCATTACGGCAGAAGAATCCGGCTATCACTTCCAAGCGTCGGCTGGGGATGATCTGCCACGGCCTCGGACGAATGGAGGGTTTCTCACCCGATTCGCAATTGCACGCGTACGAGGCATTGAAGGCCTGGGGGTTGCCTGTCTCCATTCATACGACACGTGTTCAGGGGATCGAAGCTGTCGTGGAGAGAGTGGCCTACTGGGACGAGCACCGGCACGACGTCGAACACGAAGTCGACGGTCTCGTCGTCAAGATCGACGATATGGGTCTGCATCGCCGACTCGGTACCACTTCACGCGCGCCGAGATGGGCAATCGCGTTCAAGTATCCGCCCGAGGAGGTCACCACGACACTCCTCGACATCAGGGTGAGCGTCGGCCGAACCGGCCGGGTCACTCCGTTCGCCTACATGCAACCGGTGCTCGTCGCCGGATCGACCGTTTCGTTGGCGACCTTGCACAACGGTTCCGAAGTGAAGCGCAAAGGCATCTTGATCGGGGATACCGTCGTGATCCGTAAGGCGGGCGAGGTCATTCCCGAGGTGCTCGGCCCCGTGGTCGATGCTCGCACCGGTGACGAAACAGAGTTCGTCATGCCGACACACTGCCCCGAGTGCGGCACGCTCCTCGCGCCCGCCAAGGAGGGTGATGCCGATCTTCGGTGTCCCAACTCGCAGTTCTGCCCCGGCCAACGACGCGAACGGTTGTTCTTCGTCGCCGAGCGTGGACGTTTCGACATCGAAGGTCTGGGATACGAGGCCGCGACAGATTTGCTCGCGGCGGAGGTGGTTCTCGACGAGGGAGACATCTTCTCGTTGACGGAAGAGGACCTGTTGAAGACCTCGATCTTCCGAACCAAGGCGGGCCTGCTGTCCGCCAATGGGCGCAGACTGTTGAATAATCTCGACTCCGCGAAAGATCGTCCGCTGTGGCGGGTACTGGTCAGCCTCTCGATTCGACACGTAGGCCCGTCGGCCGCTCGAGCGCTCGCAGGTGAGTTCGTCAGCCTCGACCGAATTGAGGCCGCCTCCCAAGAAGAATTGGCCGCTGTCGATGGCGTCGGCAACACGATCGCGACGGCGGTGTCGGAATGGTTCTCGGTGCCCTGGCATCGCGAGATCGTCGACAAATGGCGTGCGGCAGGTGTGCGGATGGAAGACGAACGAGACTCCTCGATAGTGCGCAACCTCGAGGGACTCTCGATCGTCGTGACCGGATCACTCGAGAAGTACTCGCGCGACGAGGCAAAGGAAGCGATCCTCGTTCGCGGTGGCAAGGCGGCCGGCTCGGTATCGAAGAAGACCGCATTCGTCGTTGTCGGAGAGTCGCCGGGGACCAAACACGACAAAGCCATCGAACTGGGAGTGCCAGTGTTGGACGAAGCGGGGTTCACGACACTGCTCACCGAGGGTCCCGACGCCGTCCGGCCGGCCGAACCGGAGTAGGACGGACCGATCTAATTCAGAACGGTGGCGACAATGCCGGCCAGGTATCCGAGGCGGGCTACTTCCGACGGCCTGAACTCGGGACCGCCGGGGCGTCCGAGCATCAGTACTGTTCCGGTCGAGCCCAGCGGCGCGGCAGCGAGTGTCGTGTCCATATCTCGCCACACCTTGGGGACCCAATCGGCATCGCCGTCGAGGCTTGCCGGACGTGTGAGCGGCATCCACGGCATTTCGGTGGCGTGGGTTTCGGGGGCGCCCGAACTGCCGACGACTCGAAACGATCCGTGCTTGTTCGTCGCTATCACAACGCTCCACCCGACGCGCAATACCCGTGGTGCGCCGTCGACCAGTACCTGAAGTCGATCGTCGGACGCTGCTGCGACGCGGTCGATGAGTTCTAGTTCACGGTGTGTGTCCAGCACTCCGGTGTACGGCCTGATGGAGTCGACCCGGACACCGGTCACATTCTCCGAGGCAGTGATCAACGTGTCCGGCAGGGAACCGGGCGCCACTTCCACGACGAGGTCGTCCACCGCGTAGCCGTCGCCCCGTTCGATCACATCGAGGGACAGGATGTCCGCGCCGACGGAACCCAGCGCGACTGCCAGTGCACCGAGACTGCCTGGTCGATCGGGCAATTTGATGCGGAGCAGGTACGACATGTCGCAGCCTTTCGGTGGCGTGTGGCGGAAGAGTTCGGAGCCGTCAGCTATCCGAACTCAACCGACCCGATGCGCCGCGTCTGCACAGCGCCGCGCGCAATCCTTGCATTGTCGTGGATATGAGGTCGAACTGCGGCCCCGCATGTAACCAGGACGACATATACCGCGGAGAGTGAACGCTGAATGCAGCGCCCGGACTGTCAGCTACTACGCTTGCACACGGTCGCGTACCTGTGCGGCTTGCTACTCGACATGTGTGAAAGGGGTCTACGCGGTGCCTGATATCTCCCGCGACGAGGTGGCTCACCTCGCCCAGCTGTCCCGGCTGGCTCTCAGCGAAGCCGAACTGGACGAGTTCGCCGGCCAGTTGGATTCGATTCTTCACTACGTGAAGACGGTCGCGGAGGTTGCAGCGGACGACGTCCCACCGACGGCCAATCCCAGTGCTATCACCAACGTGACGCGACCGGACGTGATCGTGCCGGGCCTTACCCCCGAGCAAGCGTTGTCGAGTGCGCCCAACGCAGAGGGAAATCGGTTCGCCGTCCCGCAGATTCTGGGAGAGAACGAATGACCGATCTGACCGCCCTCGACGCCTCCGAACTGGCGTCGCGTATCCATTCTCGTGAAGTCTCGGCAGTAGAGGTGACGCAGGCTCACCTGGACCGTATCGACAAGGTCGACGGCGAGTTCCACGCATTCCTTCATGTCGCCGGAGCCGGTGCATTGGTGTCCGCCAAGGAGGTCGATGCTTCCATCGCTGCCGGGAATGCGCCGGCATCCGCGCTCGCCGGGGTGCCGCTTGCGCTGAAGGACGTCTTCACCACGACCGACATGCCGACGACGGCTGCGTCGAAAATCCTCGAGGGATGGATCTCTCCCTACGATTCGACGGTCACCTCCAAGCTTCGGGCCGCGGGTATCCCATTGTTGGGCAAGACCAACATGGACGAATTCGCGATGGGATCGTCTACCGAGAACTCGGCCTACGGGCCGACCAAGAACCCGTGGGACACCACACGCATCCCAGGTGGCTCCGGAGGCGGAAGCGCGGCGGCACTGGCTTCGTGCCAAGCCCCGCTCGCAATGGGCACGGACACCGGCGGTTCGATTCGTCAGCCCGCTGCCCTTACCGGCACTGTCGGCACCAAGCCGACGTACGGCACGGTGTCTCGCTACGGGCTCATCGCCTGCGCGTCCTCACTCGATCAGGGCGGCCCTTGCGGCCGCACAGTCCTGGACACCGCTTTGCTACACGAGGTCATCGCCGGGCACGATCCACGCGATTCCACCTCGGTCGACACCGTCGTGCCGTCGGTCGTTGCGGCAGCACGCGAAGGTGCCCGAGGGGACCTTTCCGGTGTTCGCGTCGGCGTCGTGAAGGAGTTGCACTCCGACAGTTATCAATCCGGTGTCATCTCCTCGTTCGATGCCGCCGTTGCAACTTTGACCGGTCTCGGTGCCGAGGTGGTCGAGGTGTCATGCCCCAATTTCGTGCATGCCCTCGCCGCGTACTACCTGATTCTGCCGTCCGAGGTGTCCTCGAACCTTGCCCGTTTCGACGGTATGCGTTACGGGGCCCGCGCAGGTGACGACGGAAGTAACAGTGCCGATCAGGTCATGGCCATCACCCGCGCGGAAGGATTCGGCGCAGAAGTCAAGCGTCGCATCATGATCGGTACCTACGCGTTGTCCGCCGGCTACTACGACGAGTATTACGGCCAGGCGCTCAAGGTCCGCACGCTCATTGCGCGCGACTTCGACGCCGCCTACGAGAAGGTGGACGTCCTGCTGTCTCCGACGACGCCGACGACAGCGTTCCCGTTGGGGGACAAGGTGAACGATCCGATCGCGATGTACCTCAACGATCTGTGCACGTTGCCGACCAACCTTGCCGGCCACTGTGCAATGTCCGTGCCTTCGGGTCTGGCGGTCGAGGATGGGCTGCCTGTCGGCTTGCAGATCATGGCACCGGCATTCGCCGACGATCGCCTCTACCGGATCGGTGCGGCGTACGAGGTTGCTCGCGGCCCGCTGAAGTAGCGCGATCATGGGGTCTTGGCCGCGTGGTTTCGCGCACGACGTGGTTCATCTACCTATCGAGGGTCAGTTCGTCTCGATCGCGACGGTCGCGGCGATAACGGCCGTGATGGTGGTGGCGGTCGTGCTGTGGGTTCGCCTCGGTCGCGGAGGGAGCGGTTTCGTTCGCACCGGAAATACTGCGATCGGTGCGGCCGGACTCGCTGCCGCAGTCCTCGTCGTCGTGGCCACTGCATCTCAATGGAACGTGCGCACCGCGGAGTACCCCACACTGGCGGCGGCGCTGGGCCATCCACCGGTAGTCGCGGCTGACTTGTCCGCGCTGGAGAAGCCGGCATCCGCCGTGGTCGAGAGCCGACCACTCGAGGATGCGTGGCAACAGTCCATTGCGTGGCGACGGTCCGACCCCCTGCCCGATCATGGCAATGTCATCGAAGCAGATATTCCCGGCACCGCATCGGGTTTCTTTGCACGCCCAGCGTCGATCTACTTCCCTCCCGCTTACTTGTCGGACCCCCGTGCCGATCTGCCTGTCCTGGTCTTGCTGACCGGCCAGCCGGGACACGTAGTCGACTGGCTGGCCGGCGGCCACCTCGCGCGCACGATGGATACGTTTGCCGCCGCCCACAACGGACTCGCCCCGGTCGTGGTGGTCGCGGACGCTCTCGGTGACACCGAGGCGAACCCCATGTGCATGGATTCCGATCTCGGGAACGCCTTCACCTACCTGTCCGTCGACCTGCCGACGTGGGTGCGTGGACATCTTCAGGTGGCATCCGATCCGCGAGATTGGGCGATTGGCGGTTACTCCTACGGTGGAACCTGCGCGTTGCAGACCGCGGTCCTCGCACCGGCCGTGTATCCGACGTTTCTCGACATCTCGGGTGAGGACGAACCGCGGCGAGGGACGCGAGAGGAGTCGATCGCGGCCGCTTTCGGCGACAACAGTGAGGAATCGGTGCGACGCTTCGATTCCGTGGCGCCGCTGACGGTTCTCGACGAGCGTTGTTTCGGCTCCAGCGCAGGGGCCTTCGTGGTGGGCATCGGGGATACCGAATTTCGACCGCAGACCGAACGTGCTTTCGCCGCAGCGAAGGTAGCCGGAGTCGACGCACATCTTCGCGAGCTTCCCGGTGGGCACTCGATGGACGTGTGGGCACCAGCTTTGGAAGCGGAAATGGACTGGCTCGCAGCACGTATGGGGCTGACCTCTTAGCATCCGGGCATCGAGGTTCCCTGGTCGGTGCCGTATCGGTGGCCGTGCCCAGCAGGGACGCCGAGTGCGGAGAACAGGTCCACTGTCGTCTGGACGAAGCTGACGACCGGTATCCATCGCGGTATCGGCGCGTCGCGACGGGCGAAGCTCAGATCTGGTTTCGATCCGACGAGCGCGGTGGACCACCAGATGACCGGGTCGGATGTGTTCGCCATCATTTTCGCGTTTCCGGGGATAACCTCATGGGCAGGTGGGCCTGCCCACAGTGCTCCACACAGTGTGGTCGGCGTAGTAGTTCCCTCGAGTACGGCTGCGGCCGAACTGCCTCCGATTGCCCCGAGGCTTTGGCCGTAGAGATAGAGGTTCGGCCGCGCGTCGAGCGGTACCTCGCCGATACGGCGCGATACCGCCTCGAGCAATGCCGTCGCGGACGCCTCGGCCAGCGGTTGTGCGAAAAGGAAAGTGGACCAACTGGGTTCATATGAATACTGGGCCGCAACGGTGGCGACATCACCGTCGAACCGTGTTTCTAGTCCGGTGACGGCATTCTCGTCGATCCACCCGGAACCGGTCGGTACAGCGACGACGATGTGCGAGCGGTCGAATCCACCTGCGCGGTCGAGTTCGCGTACTGCCAACTCGGCGCCTGCTTCGACGTCGGTCGACGCTTGGACTCCGATGTAGGCGCGTACGGTCGAAAGATCGGTTCCGCCCGCGGCGAAAATGCGGCCTTCACGGCCTAGATCGTTCCAGGTGATCAGCGATGCGGCACTGCCGGACCGAGTAGACGACTGCGGAATCGGCAGGGAAGTCCCGACGAGCGAATTCGCTACAACGGACCGTTCGGCAAGGCTGGAGAAGGCCATCGGTACCGCGATGAAGTAGGAGCAGAGCAGAAAGACTGTCAGCACGACAATCGTTTTCACTCTTCCCAGGCGTAGGTATCCGCGAGTGGTCGCGAGAAAGAGCACGATCAGAATCGCCGAGACGGAGACCGAACCGCACAGTACTTCGATCCAATGCAACCGGCTTGCTGCAGGCATGCCCATGGACGAGCGCAGGGAACTCTGCCATCTCGCGTCGACAGCTCCTGCGACAGCTACCGAGACAACACTTGCCGCAGCCGACACAGCTCGGGCTCCGCACTGCGGGGCGATCGGCACGAGTCGGCGGAGAAATCGGTGCAGTCCGGCCGACAGTCCGAGGCCGAGGGCCGCCAGGACTCCAGTGACCAGTGCTTGTGTCAGCGGCAACCTGGGCAGAAGTCCCGGGGCAAGCGATGCAGCCACCATTCCTCCGACGATCAGCGACGTCGTGACGCGAGGAACAGCGAGTCGGGGCTCGGGAGCAGTCCGAAGTGCAGCAGTGGGGCGCAGGCGGACGGACGTGGTCATGATGACACCGTCTGGCAGGCGCGACGAGAAGGATAGAGCGACAAGGCACCCAGCGCCGCGGCCGACAGTGCGGTAACGACAGCGCCGGCAAGCAGGAACGGTAGTGCAGGTTCCGGAATGGGTGGCCCGTCGTGCTGACGCCATGAGTTCAAACGAACCGAGGATGCGGCAACCTCGGCCATGCCGTCGCACACTGCACGAGAGAAAATCTCGGTTCGCTGTGCACACGCGGCATGCATATCTGCTGCGAGCATCGAATCGAGGCTTCGTCGGGCAGAAGCGGGAAGCCTGTTGCCGTGAATCGCGCCGTGTCGTAGCAGATCGTAGCCGAGATCATGCGCTGCACAGGCAGATTCGAACTCATCGGGCAGCGGTATCGGCGAAGAGCAGCTCCCACCGGGATTCACCAGCAAGTCATGTTCGATGGTAGGGGAGTAACCGAAGTCGCCGACGAAGTCGGGCGGCACTTTCGATGCCGCGTCGGCTGCGTCGTGCATGGTCAGTGCCTCGATGGCAATCGTGGTTTCGGTGCCAACCGTCGATCCGGATGGAGCGTCGGCACTCGCCGCCGGGACCGAGAACGCCACGCTCGCAGCCAGTGCTGCGCACACTGCCGCCACCGTAACCAGGTGGTTCGTTCGTCTTGTTTCGCTGGGCGTCCCGGCCGTTTGCTTCATGGTGAGGACGCTATGAACGGGTCGTGCCAGGCGTCGTCGCCCTGCGGTGCTGGTTCTGCCCGACACCGACACATGAGCGTCGACGTTGCGCTGATACCTAGGGGTTGGTGCTTTCTCACTCCTCAGTACGATGACTTTTCGGGTCAGGGTTCTTAGTGTTCACACCTGTGGGCAGAAAAATACTCTTCAGAACGCGCCGGACGAACGGCGCACGGACGGGCGCCGTTGCGCGCGTCGTTTCCCATATCGGTCCGATTCGGCTGGTGGATATCGCGATCGTGGTGATCACTGCCGTTCTCTATGCGGTGGCGTGGCCGACGCTCGCTCTCACCCATCTGGTTCCGGCCCCGATCATGCCGATCGTCGCGGCGCTCGCTGCGTTTCCGTTTGTCGTGGTCCGCACGAATCCAGCACTGGGATGGGCTGTTTCGGCAGGCTCTGGATTGATCATCCCGGTTGCGTTTTCGCTGCAGCCGGGATGGGAGTATCCCTGGCAGGTCGTGCACATCATCGTTTTGCTGACTCTCCTGTTCGCGGTGAGCCTGCGATGTGCAGTGCCGATCGTGGCGGTCGCCTGGATGTCGACCGTGTTGCTGTTCGTTGCCGACATGCCCGGATCCGACGGGATCGGCTGGGCGGTGGGCCTGACGGCGATCACCATCTTCGGCCTGCTGATCCGCTGGCTGATCCTCTCGCGTCGGCAACTGGCGAAGCAAGAGGAAGTAAATGATCTCGAGCGGACACGGCGGACAGTACTGGAAGAGAAAGCCAAGATCGCACGCGACTTACACGACGTGGTTGCCCACCACATGTCACTGGTCGTTGTGCAAGCCCAGACCGCACCCTTTCGTCTCGACGATGTATCACCCTCGGCCGCAGCGGAATTCGATGCGATCGGCGCCACTGCACGCGAGGCGCTCAACGAAATACGCGGAATGCTCGGGGTACTTCGAAGCGATGGGGAACAAGCGGCGGATGCGCCGCAACCCGGAGCGGCCGACGTCGAATCACTGCTGGAAGGCAGCCTCCGCGCAGGGGTCCGATTGCGCTGGACATCGACCGGAGACCCGGCGGTCATGTCGGATGCCGCAGGTCTTGCGCTGTACCGCATCGTGCAGGAATCGCTGGCCAATGTGGCCAGGCATGCCCCTGGGGCGGAAGTTCGAGTGCGGATTGCCTACGACCAGGATCCGGTATCGATGGAGGTCGTCAACGGACCTGCACCTGGCATAGGACCTGCGGTGATCGAATCGGGCACCGGCGGACATGGTGTGCGCGGTATGCGCGATCGCGCGATGGCTGCCTCGGGGTGGTTGGATGCAAGAATTCTCCCCGACGGCGGATTCGAGGTAGTCGCGCGGTTGCCGCCACGCGTCACCGCCCCAGCGGCAGACAGGTCGGCATAGGGTGTCGCCTGTGGCCATCACCGTTTTCATCGCCGACGATCAGGCCATGGTTCGGCAAGGATTCGGCGCACTTCTAGCCGCGCAGTCCGACATCAGCGTCGTCGGCGACGCAGACAACGGCGCTACTGCGGTGACCGAAGTCGAACGTCTGAGACCCGACGTCGTATTGATGGATGTGCGGATGCCGCAGATGAACGGACTGGAGGCCGCCCGGGCGATCCTGCGCGGCTCGCACCACCCACCGGTGCGTGTCTTGATGTTGACGACGTTCGATATCGACGAGTACGTGTACGAGGCACTAACTATCGGTGCGAGCGGATTCATGCTCAAGGATGCGCCTGCCGAGGAATTGATTCGCGGCGTTCGCGTCGTCGCGGCCGGTCAGGCTCTGTTGGCGCCGTCGGTGACGAGGCGGCTCATCGCGGACGTGACCAAGAGGCGTGGTTCGCTGCGGTCGCAGCCGGCGAAGTTGGCCGTCCTCACACCTCGTGAACGCGAGGTCCTCGAACTGATCGCGCAGGGCCTGTCCAATGTCGAAATTGCCGAATCGCTTTTCGTGGCGGAGCAGACCGTCAAGACTCACGTCGGCAAAGTTCTCGGCAAGCTTCATTTGCGCGATCGAGCCCAAGCAGTCGTGCTCGCCTACGAAACTGGAGTCGTCACACCCGGCTGATGTTGCCCATCGTGCTGCCGAAGCGGAAACGAACCGGCAAGATTACGGTGGACGGTATGGATTCGAGGAGAGGCGAGAATGCTATGCGCATCGGAGTTCTGACCGGCGGTGGTGATTGCCCAGGTCTCAATGCGGTGATCAGAGCAGTGGTGCGCACCGCAGATGCGCGCTACGGATCGACAGTCGTGGGATTTCAAGACGGATGGCGCGGCCTGCTCGAGAACCGGCGCGTCCAACTCCGCAACGACGACCGGAACGATCGGCTGCTGACCAAGGGCGGCACGATGCTCGGAACGGCGCGTACCAATCCTGATGTGCTTCGGGCCGGGCTCGACAGAATCAAGGAAACGCTCGAGGACAACGGAATCGATGTTCTCATCCCGATCGGCGGGGAGGGCACTTTGACTGCCGCACACTGGTTGTCGGAGGAAGGCGTACCCGTCGTCGGGGTGCCGAAGACCATCGACAACGACATCGACTGCACCGATGTCACATTCGGGTTCGACACCGCGCTGACGATCGCCACCGACGCCATCGACCGCCTGCACAGCACCGCGGAGTCGCATCAGCGGGTCATGCTCGTGGAAGTGATGGGCCGTCACGCTGGGTGGATCGCCCTGCACTCGGGGATGGCGTCGGGCGCGCACATGACGCTCATACCCGAGCATCCGTTCGATGTCGACGAGGTCTGCGATTTGGTTCGTAAACGCTTTCAGCGCGGTGATTCGCATTTCATCTGCGTCGTCGCCGAGGGCGCCAAGCCGAAAGAAGGATCGATGTCGTTGCTCGACGGCGGCATCGACGAGTTCGGACACGTCAGGTTCACCGGAGTTGCCCACCAACTGGGCCAGGAGATCGAGCGTCGGATCAACAAGGAAGTGCGTACTACTGTTCTAGGTCACGTGCAGCGCGGCGGCACCCCCACTCCATACGACCGGGTGCTGGCGACAAGATTCGGGGTCAATGCAGTAGACGCTGCTCATGCAGGTGATTTCGGCCAGATGGTCTCCGCGAGAGGCACAGAAATCGGTCTCGTATCGCTTGCCGAGGCGGTCAAGCAACTCAAGCGAGTGCCCGAGAGTCGGTACATCGATGCAGCGGCGTTCTTCGGCTAGAGCGCCGTCTGTTCTTGTTCATACCTCACTGTCCGATCTCGATGGGCACCCGTGGTTACTCGCGCAATGTTCCGAGCGCATAAACTCCTGTCCATGACTGCTGCCATGGTCGATCTGATCGATTACGACGACGTGCTGACCCGTTTCGACCCCGTACTGGGTATGGAGGTCCACGTCGAGTTGGGCACAGCCACCAAGATGTTCTGCGGATGCCCGACGGCGTTCGGCGCCGAGCCGAACACTCAGGTGTGTCCTGTGTGCCTGAGTCTTCCAGGGGCGTTGCCCGTCGTGAACGAGGCGGCCGTGGAATCAGCGATTCGCATCGGGCTGGCCTTGAACTGCTCGATCACGCCGTGGGGAAGATTCGCGCGTAAGAACTACTTTTACCCGGATCAGCCCAAGAACTACCAGATCTCCCAGTACGACGAGCCGATTGCGACCGAGGGCTATCTCGACGTGTTGCTCGACGACGGCAGTACCTTCCGCGTCGAGATCGAGCGTGCCCATATGGAAGAGGACACCGGAAAGTCCACTCACGTCGGCGGCGCCACCGGCCGGATCGAAGGGGCGAGTCACTCGCTGCTCGACTACAACCGCGCCGGAGTTCCGCTGGTCGAGATCGTCACCAAGACCATCACCGGCACCGGTGCCCGCGCGCCAGAGGTCGCTCGCGCGTACGTGACCGCGCTGCGCGATCTGCTGAAGTCGCTCGAGGTGTCCGACGTCCGGATGGATCAGGGCTCGCTCCGGTGCGACGCAAACGTATCGCTCATGGAGAAGACGGCAACCGAGTTCGGCACCCGCACCGAGACCAAGAACGTCAACTCCCTCAAGAGCGTCGAGGTCGCCGTCCGTTACGAGATGCGGCGTCAAGCCGCCGTGCTGGTAGCTGGTGGCGAGATCACCCAGGAAACACGTCACTTCCAGGAAGTGGATGGCACAACGACCAAGGGGCGCAAGAAGGAGACCGCCGAGGACTACCGGTACTTCCCCGAGCCCGACTTGGCGCCCGTCGCGCCGGATGCTGCGTGGGTCGAGGAACTGCGCGGCACGCTTCCGGAGTTGCCGTGGTTGCGCCGTGCGAGGATCCAGGCCGACTGGGGCGTCTCCGACGAAGAGATGCGGGACCTCGTCAATTCCGACGCACTCGAACTCGTGGCTGCGACCGTCGACGCCGGTGCACCGCCGCAGGCCGCGCGTTCGTGGTGGGTCTCTTACTTGAGTCAACAGGCCAACATCGCCGGCATCGAATTGGGGGCACTCGCGATCACACCCGTTCAGGTCGCCGAGGTTGCCGCGCTGGTCGAAGACGGCAAGGTCAACAATAACGGTGCTCGTCAGATCGTCGACGGTGTTCTGGCCGGTGAAGGTGAGCCTGCGGAAGTCATGGCTGCCCGCGGCCTCGTCATGGAGAAGGACGAGGGGAAGCTTCAGGCAGCGGTGGACGAGGCTCTGGCAGCGAATCCCGGTGTCGCTGACAAAATTCGCAGCGGCAAGGTGCAGGCTGCTGGTGCGATCGTGGGCGCTGTGATGAAAGCGACTCGGGGCCAGGCCGATGCGGCTCGGGTGAAGGAACTGGTACTTCAAGCCTGCAGCTGAGTTAGAGTCGGCCCATGCCGTCGGCGGGTGCATCGCTCTTCTGGATCTCACTGATCGCGGTGCTCGCGCCGCTCGCCGCAGGGTTCGTGCCGCGGCGATTACTGCCGGAAGTCGTTTTACTGTTGGTGTTCGGAATGCTGGTGGGCCCGAACGTTTTCGGCCTCGCCGTCGACGGCACCGAAGTGGACTTGCTTCGCGAGCTCGGCCTTGGCATGTTGTTTCTTCTCGCAGGTTTCGAGATCGATATCTCGGAAATTACGGGGCGAGGGGGCCGTCGAGCGCTGGTTACGTGGTTGTTCAGCCTCGCCGCAGCATTCGGGGCGGTATTTCTGCTTGGACAAACGGGTATGGCTACCGCGGAAATAGCGGTGGCCATCGCATTGACCTCGACGGCGCTCGGGACATTACTGCCGATCCTCAAGGACGGTGGTCTTCAGAACACACCGCTTGGACGCACCGTGATCAATCACGGCGCGATCGGCGAGCTCGGTCCGGTGATCGCGATGGCCGTTCTGCTCGGTTCGCGCGGTGACCTGAAGTCGATCCTGATTCTCGCGCTGTTCGTCGCTGCAGCCGTTGCTGTCGGCTTCATCCCTGCGCGATTGCTCCGTGAAGGTTCCGATCTACTGGCGGTGATTCGGCGAGGCGCCGGCACCACCGCACAGACGACGGTCCGCCTTACGATGCTGCTGCTCATCACGTTGACCGCCATCGCGACGATCTTCGGGCTCGACATCATCCTCGGTGCCTTCGCCGCCGGGTTCATTCTGCGCCGGGTCGTACCGAGCGGCGACGAGCAGCTCGAAACCAAACTCGAGGGCTTGGCATTCGGGTTCCTCATCCCGGTCTTTTTCGTGACCTCGGGAATGTCGATCGACATCGGTGCGGTGCTCGCGGAACCTGGCATTCTCCTTGCGTTTCTGGCTCTTCTCGTCCTGATTCGGGGTGTTCCGGTTTTCATCGCAACCAGGTTGGATCGACAGGAGAATTTCACCACCCGTGAGCAGTTCCGCGTCGCGCTCTACGCGACGACCGGCCTGCCACTCATCGTCGCGGTCACCGGTGTAGCGGTCGACGCGGGGGAGATGTCCACGGCCAGTGCCTCGATACTCGTTGCTGCAGGCGCGATTACAGTGTTGGTGCTCCCGCTGATCGCGACCCTCCTCGCCTCGGATCCTCCGAAGCTCGACCAGTCACCTCACGATGTACACCCCCGAGAACCCTCCTGAAGCCATCGACGTGGGCGGCGTCGGCGATCATGCGGGCCAGGTTCTGAGGTGCTCGGCGGTCGTGCCGTCGTTACCGAGCTGATGTACACCGATTGCTAGCGGTCAGTACCAGGGTGCTGATTCGGTGGACAGTTCGAAGCCGTGACCGTTGTCGGTGGTGCATCCCATGCCGCTCCGGCGGGACACACAGGTGTATCCACCGGTAGTGACGGACTGGCCGTACTCCAAGACTGTCGGGTGTTCGGTCGTGAATACACCCTGGTTGAAGCACGATGGCTCCACGCTGTCCGGATGCAGGAAGAAGCCCTTGCTCAACTGTTCGACGGTGAAGGTGGGATTGACGCAGTTCGCTCCGTCCGGAACAGGTGCATCGCGGGCTTGGCATCCGGAACCATAGGTTCCTTCGGAGATGCGGCACCAGATGTTGCCCGACGGCGACACCCACGCTATTCCGTATCCGTCAGCGGACAGCGAGGCCGGATCGACCGCGCGCACATCAGTACTGGGGTCAGCAACGTTGGTGTCCGTCGACTCGACGGGCTCAGGATCCGTCGTGGCCGTCAGCATGGGCGTCGATATCGACATGTCCGTCCCGTTCGAACCGTCAGCGGCTGTGCATCCGGTGAGCGTCGCGATGGCAGCGGCAACCGCCGCAGCAATCGATACGTGCGCGCGGTTCTTGCACAACGAAATCCGTCGCGTCCGGTGGTCCGCGAGTTAGTTCATGAACGAAACCTTAGCTCGGGAATGGTGCACTTTCGAAGACTGCGTATCCGCCAATCACAGTGGCATTTCTCCGTTCAGGTGCACAAATAGCCATGCCTTCAGGGGTGTACGTCCCGCCGACTCGGCATAGATGATGTAGTGATGCCATGACGTGGGATCCGGCAACAACAGACAGTCAAGACTGGGACGAGCGCGGGCTCCGACGCGCTACCGACATCGGCGCAGCAACCTGGATCATCGAGAACACGCCTGGCTTCAATCACACTGTTGCAGCGCTGGTACCGCCAGTCTTCTCGGCGTATGCCCGTATCTTCCACCCCGCCAGCACGTTGGACGGCTACCCCGTGCACTGGAGAACGGTGGCCCGCGCGAACCACCGCGTCGCGCACCCTGCGATGGAATGGGGGTCCATCGTGGGAAGCTGGCAGATGTCCGAACAGGAAGGTTTGTGGGACGGTCCCCCTGAGCAAGGATCACTGCCTGCGGATACAGCACGGGCCTTGGCGGACACTCTCCGCGATTTCACGCGAACACCCTCGCAGTGTTGGTTCGCGCACTGGGAAGGTTCCGGCCACATCGAGGCGCCATCGAACTATCCGCGCCTACCGATGCCGGCCCGGGACATGATTCTGTTCTCGGGCGATATCGATCACGCGGACGTCCAGTTCGGCGCTGGTAAGCAGTTCCCGTTCGGGATGAGCGCACACTTGTGGTGGCCGGACGACCGAAGCTGGTGCGTGGCAACTGATATCGACCTCATGACCACCTACGTGGGCGCGTCGAACGAGTGCGTCGAAAAGCTCGTCGACAACCCTGCGCTGGAGGCACTACGGGTGGACCCGACTCAAAGGGTTACATGGGATAGTGACACCCTCAACCCAATGCCGGTTGCAGACCCTTTTGCCTGAACGCCGGAACGTCGTCAGACACTCGACCGTGGCAGCTATTCGCAGTCCGAGCATGAAGAATTCTGATTCTGTTTATCGATCAGTGGCTTAGCTCCCTCATTCACCCCGGTGCTGGCTTTACTAATTCGATCCGGTCGCGCTGGGTCAGTCGGACCTGCCACCACAACGAGCGTTTCTGGGATGGGGCCCATTGGGTGTTCATCAGGCGGGCGATGCGAGTTCTGCCGGACGGTGCAGAGTGGTAGCGCAAAAGACCTCCTGCACAAACGGACTCGCGTTCCTGGGTACTTGCGCCAGCCATGAGGCGGCGGCGTCTGCAGTTCTAGCCCTCGTGGTTGCGACCGAATTGCACCCAGGTAACTCCGTCGATCTCTTTCGGTGACCGGAACACGGGTTGATTGAACAGTGTGGCACCGATGGTGCGCGCAGGTCTTTGCGCTCGGCCGTCATCGAACTTTCGGAGCTGTTCGGCGCGTACTCCCGCGAGGTCGATGTCGAAGCCGTATGCCTTGTCACCGGCTACCAGATGCCAGGTGTAACGAACAGTCACTCGTGACAGGCCGTGGAGGGCCACTTCATCGATTGTGAACCACCGGCTATTTCCCATCCGTCCGAGTTCATCGGCGAAAGTGGATGTCAGTGTGGAAATGAACTCGTGCGCCCACACCGAGGGCTCGGCCGCCAATGGGCGAGCTACCAGGTCGGAGTTGACGATGTCACCGTGTCGCCTGAGGTGGGCGAGCAGTTCCTGATTTTCAGGGACGACTTTCTCGGGGTAGGCGCGGCGCCCTCCACAGAGGAAAAGCCACCGGAAGTCGCTGGGGGCCAGCCGTGGGGCGGCAATATCTGCGAACACGAGAAAGAGTGCTGGGAGGGGCCGTAACTGCGCTCTGTCGCTGAGTAGTCGGTATGAGTAGTCAGCCAAGTCTCCGAGGACGGCGCGGGTCCATGCGGTCTGTTCGCGGACCGGTAGGACCACTGCTGGGGGTGGATGACCTCGGCGTTCTTCACCGGTGCCATTCAATCGTGCGTGGACCGCAACCGTCACCATTCGTGTACCAGCTGCGCGGTCGAAGGTTCCCAGAAAGAATGGATCTGAGGTCGTGACGAAAACTTTGACCGTCACGTCGTCGAGTTCGACGCTGCGTGCTTCGATCGAAGGCCCCCGCCCTAATGACGGCGTGCGGTCGGTTCCGTAGACGGTTGTCAAGTAGTCGCGCATTCGATCGAGATCAATATCTTCTTTGTTGCGAATTATTGTCGCGATCTCGGAGGGGGTCTTGTCCTCAATCATGTGCTCATTCATCAGATACTGGGGACATGCTAGTCCGCGGATGCCCCCACGGACTAGCGAAAGATTCCTTGAGATTGAGATGTCGGTTCTCAGATCCACCCCTACAATTTCGATGGGCGGGGTGTTCGGAAAGTGGGACTGCCAGCCACCAGGAGCTGGCGGTCAGGCTATCGACGAGGACTTCGTCTGAACCGACGGCTTGTTCCGCAGAATAAACTCGTCAATCGGACAACCCCTCGTCAAACGGCATTCGCCGATCGTAGCGATCGATCTGAGCATCGCAGTGGCCGCGACACTGGTTGTGTGCTCAGCGAGTTCGGCGAAAACGTGTCGGTGTCTGCCTCCACGCTGTCGCCGTGTGAGTGAAAGCGCCGATGTGGGTGTAACTCCGGTAACCGATCGTGTGCTGAACGAGCTCGCCGACCGTCTGATGGACAGGATGGATCAACTGCTCGACCGGCTGACTGATCGAACAACGGCGGCACCGGTGCCCGGATCGCGTACATGGGGGTCGGCGTGGAATGAGCGAGACACTGCATTTGGCGTGCCCGCGACCAAGAAAGATCTCGCGTGCGGAATGAATTGACACGCCTGGCGGTCGCAAAACTCGGCCCGAAGCACGTTGCCGCCCTCCAGGTCCCAGCTCGACATCGGCCGGCGGTGACGACCCGCGCGGCGAGCGCCGGTCGTAGTCCTGTCGACGATGCGCAGCTGGCTTTCTTATGACGATTCCCTTCGTACCTTCTCACTACTGCGGAATGCGGCAGATCAGTCTCGGTATACCGATTCGTATCGGTACCAAGGGCCGTCGAGGTGAGTGGAAGAGAAATCGACATCGCCCAGGCCGCCCGGTTCATGATCAGGTGAGTACACCCACCCGCTCGTAAAGCTGAAAAAGACGGTCGAATTGTCGACGAAATAGACCTCACCCGACGGGCCGCCTCGCGCGCGACTGATATCGAAAGGACCGATCTCGAACTCATCGCGGGACGTGCCGGGGTTCTCCCGGATGTCGACGGCGATTGCCTCGAACTCGCTGCGCTTGTCGAGGAAGGTCGTGCCTGGCCCCCACGCCACGAACGCAACGGCAGCAGAGACGACGACGGGCGCAGGAAGTATCCACCAGGACCAACGTCGGTCGCGGCCGAGCACGTAGAGGGTTCGGATCGCCCACACCAGCCCAGTGACGGCCAAAACCACAAGTACGACTAGGTGGGCCAGCAGTGGGTCGGCCCAGGTGTGTGCGGCGAACGGCGACGGCCACCAATTTCGTTTGACGCAGACCCATACCGCGACGGCGGCCGTCACGA
The DNA here is from genome assembly GCF_004795915.1 of Rhodococcus sp. PAMC28707. Classification (NCBI taxonomy): domain Bacteria; kingdom Bacillati; phylum Actinomycetota; class Actinomycetes; order Mycobacteriales; family Nocardiaceae; genus Rhodococcus; species Rhodococcus sp. PAMC28707. The sequence goes on along the minus strand of NZ_CP039253.1, from coordinate 538,163 downwards.
TGAAGAGCAGTATTCGACCGGGTGGCTTCGCCCGTGTCCGCTCGCCCGTCAGCTGCCGATGCACCCACCTGTCGAGCGATGTCATTCTCGCCATCGAGTCAGGATATCGGTCACAGCGCTGCGGTCCCCTTCGCCGCGTCCAGAGTCGGTAGCCGGCGTTCGAGACGCGTTGAACTCGAACTGGTGGCGCGGCCGATCTCGAACCGTGTACGTCAGTACGGTTGATGTCGATGAGGCAGAACAGGGCGGAAGCAACGCGGGGGATCCGGCGGGCACCTGGTTACCAGAGTTCGTTCCGTTTGCGGGGCTCGACGGCTACTTTCTTTTTGTCGATTCCAGACCAGGGCCATTGCGTGGCTGTGTGAGCGAGTTCGAGAAAGTGGGTGCCTACGATCGTGGACCGCAATGGATCTCCCTGAGCGCCATGCTCACCGATCTAGCAGATGCTCTCGACACCGGCGGCAAATTCGCGGAAGTGTGGCGCCCGAGCATCGTCAACGGCCAGCTGGACTGGACGTACGAGGCGAACGGATAGCCCTGCCGACCATTATTACGGTCGCGGAACGGTTCGCATCACGATCCCAGGATGGCGATCAGATTACCGTTGAAAGCGAACGTCCTCGATGCCCGCGCACCTCGATGTGGACTGCCGCATTGAACAGCGCGCACAGGAAGAGTGCTAGTCGAACCCGCCGCCGCCTGCCGGAATGGGAATCTTGACTACTCGATCGTCGTTGGGGCCGGGGGCGTCGCCGTTCTTGTTGACGGTGCCGGCCCAGATCTGACCGTCCGGAGCAAGTGCCGCGCCGTTGAGTTGGCCGTATCGATCCTGAACGAGCAGTGTCGGAGCCGCGGTGACCGAGCCGGTGTCCTGATCGGTGGCGAGTACTGCCATCGCGCGGGCGGTGGTCAGTGACACCGCTACGGTTCCGGGTCCAGCCGCGCATCCCGCGACGCCGGGGCGGTCGGGCCACGTCCAGACCGGCGAGATCACCGTACCGAGCGGATCGATGCGCTGTAGTCGATCCTCGACGGCTGTGCGATCGGTGACCCAGATGCTGCCCGCCGGGTCCAGGCACACGTCTCCTGCTGTTCCGATTCCGCTGAGCGCGACCTGAGGCGCGGGCTGCGTCGCCGACGGTGTGAGGGACTCGACACGTAGAAGCTTCCCGGCCAACGACGCGGGATTCGTTGCCGCAGAGGGGTTTCCCGCGTCTCCGGTCAGGACGAGCAGTTGGTTCGGGCTGTAGAAGTCGAGGGCACCGCGATTGCCTTGGCTTCCTTTTGGAATGCCGGTGAGGACCGCCTTGGGTGTGTCGCCGACTGCGATTCGTACGACGCGGTTGTCCGAATCGGTAGTGATGTAGGCGTAGATCAGCCCGTCCTCGGTGTAGGTAGGGGATAGGGCGAGATCGAGAAGTCCTCCGTCGCCTTGGGGGTCGACGTCGATCTGTGCGATCTGGATCGGAGACTGCCCCGCAGTCACCTGCATGATGCGTCCTGTGCGACGCTCGGCCACCAAGGCGGACATCCCGCCCGGCAACACCACGAGACCGCCGGTCGAGTCCAAACAGGTGGCGACGACGTTGGGGTCTGGGTCCACGCAAGGCCCCGCGGGCGGCGCCTGCCCGCCGGGTTGAGTCGACGTCGGGGGTGCATCGGGATCCACCGGGTTTATCTCCGCGGCACCGAACGACGGTTCCGGGCTGAAGGGTGTCGTGGCCGACTCGTCGAACCGCGCACATCCGGTCACGATCACTGCCGTCACCGCGAGGATGGCTGCTGCAGTTCGGGTCGGCCTCATCGTCTGAAGGGTACTCAAAAGCGAAGGGTCCATCGTCAGGCGGCCGCAATTGTGCCGCCGCGCGGAGTCGAATGAGCCTGGATCGGCGACGCGGCGATCTAGTGTTGAGCGCGTGACCGACAAGCCTCGTGACTCCGACGCAACCGACACCGGCTACGAACCGGCGCCGAGCCCGTACGACCAACCGACCGAACAGCTGACGCCGACGACTCGGTCGACCCCGACCCCGCCCGAGACATCCGCTGGCCCCGGTAGCAGTGGATTGGACCGCAGTGGCTCGAACCGCAGCGGATCGGATCGGATGCCGCGTACCGATGAGGACCTGGACTTCGGCGAGCGAGGCTCGGGGTCGTATCCGACCGAGCAGATACCGTCGTTTCAGCCGTCCAAATACGATGAGCCGATCGCCCCGGATTCGCGATACGGCGCCGGTTCCTACTCGGAGCAGCCGACGGAGTTCATCGAAACGCCAGCCGCCAACACTCGTGGGCGTGGAGCCGCCGAGGTGGCCGCGCCCGTCCCCGAGCCGATCACTCGGACCGAAACCGTCGAGATCCCCGCGCGAAGAGGAACGACAGATCTCGGGTTGCTCCTACTCAGGCTGGCGGTAGGCGGAATTTTCCTGGTCCACGGGCTGCAGAAGCTCATCGGCCTGTGGAACGGTCCGGGTCTCGACGGATTTCGCACTCTTCTCGAGGACTCCGGCTACGAGCAGGCCAATCTGTTGGCCATCGCCGGTGCAGTCGGTGAGACGGCCGGTGGTGCGCTACTGATCCTGGGCTTGGCGACGCCGTTCGCCGGGGCTGCGGTACTCGCTGTCGCCATCAACGCGTGGTGCTTCAAGCAGGCTGCGGAGCCTGGCCTCGCATTCTTCGCGCCGGATGGCGTGGAATACGAAACCTTGCTCGGTGTTGCAGCGGCGGCGATCATTTTGACCGGCCCGGGCAAGATCGCTTTCGACGGTCGTCGAGGCTGGGCAACGCGTCCGCGCTTCGGCTCGTTCATCGCGCTCGTACTCGGCATCGCAGGCGGCGTGTGCCTGTGGATTTTCTTGAACGGTGCCAATCCACTGGTCCAGTAGCTCTTCCCACAGTGAAGGGCCCGGGTGCGCATCGAGCGCAACCGGGCCCTTCACTGTTTTTTCAGTACTCAGGGGACGTATCGAACGGCGCCCTTGTCTGCGGAAGTGGCCAGGGCCGCGTAGGCGCGCAATGCAGTGGTGACCGTTCGTTGCCGGTCCACCGGCTGCCAAGGCCGTTCGGACGCATCCATTTTCTCTCGTCGCTCTTCGAGAACCTCTGCGCCGACGAGTATTTCCAGTGTGCGCGCGGCGACGTCGATGCGTACCTGGTCCCCATCCTGAACGAGACCGATGACGCCTCCGGCCGCTGCCTCTGGAGAGATGTGTCCGATGGACAAGCCGGATGTTCCGCCGGAAAATCTTCCGTCGGTGATCAATGCACAGACCTTGCCGAGTCCGGCTCCCTTCAGGAATGCGGTCGGGTGCAGCATCTCCTGCATTCCCGGGCCGCCCTTGGGACCTTCGTAACGTACGACGAGGACATCTCCTGCCTTGATCTTCTTCTGGAGGATCGCCGAGACCGCCTCTTCCTGCGACTCGACGACCAGCGCGGGGCCCTGGAAAGTGAACAGCTCTTCCTCGATCCCCGCGGTTTTCAGGATTGCGCCGTCGAGTGCGACATTTCCGCGTAGAACGACCAGGCCGCCCTCGACGGTGTAAGCGTGTTCCTTGTCACGAATACATCCTCCGGCCGCGTCGGTATCGAGCGAATACCATCGGTTGTCGGTCGAGAACGGTTCGACTGTGCGTACTCCACCCGGCGCGGCGTGGAACAGCTCGATCGCCTCGTCCGAGGCTGCACCGGAGCGAATGTCCCAGGTGTCGAGCCAATCTTCGAAACTCTTGGTGTGGACGGTGGATACTTCGGTTTCGAGAAGCCCTGCACGTCGCAGTTCGCCGAGCAACGCCGGAATTCCGCCCGCCCGGTGTACGTCCTCCATGTGGTAGTCCGAGTTGGGGGAGACCGTTGCCAGACAAGGCACCTTGCGGCTGATGTCGTCGATGGTGTCCAAATCGAAGTCGACCTCGCCTTCCTGCGCAGCAGCGAGCGTATGCAGAACGGTGTTGGTCGATCCGCCCATCGCCACGTCGAGAGCCATCGCGTTTCGGAACGCCGCCGGAGTGGCGATATTGCGGGGAAGAACGGAGGAGTCCTCGTCGCGGTAATACTTGAGTGCCGCTTCGACGATGGTGGTTCCGGCACGGGTGAACAGCGCGCGCCGCGCCGAGTGCGTGGCCAGCGTCGAACCGTTTCCGGGCAGAGCGAGGCCGAGCGCCTCGGTGAGGCAGTTCATCGAATTGGCAGTGAACATCCCCGAGCAGGATCCACAGGTCGGGCAGGCGCTGCGCTCGATCTCGTCGAGTCCGTCCTCGGACACGGCGTCGTTGGCCGATGCCGAGATGGCGGTGATCAGGTCCGTCGGAGCCTGTGCGACGCCATCGACGACGACGGCCTTGCCGGCCTCCATCGGCCCGCCGGAGACGAAGACTGCCGGAATGTTGAGGCGCATGGCTGCATTGAGCATGCCCGGGGTGATTTTGTCGCAGTTCGAGATGCAGACGAGTGCGTCGGCGGTGTGCGCGTTGGCCATGTATTCGACGGAATCGGCGATGATCTCGCGGCTCGGCAGCGAATACAACATGCCGCCGTGACCCATCGCGATTCCGTCGTCGACGGCGATGGTGTGAAATTCGCGGGGCACTCCGCCTGCGGCACGGATGGCGTCCGCGACGATCTCACCGACGTTCTTCAGATGTACGTGGCCGGGCACGAACTGCGTGTAGGAATTGGCGATCGCCACGATCGGTTTGCCGAAGTCGGAGTCCGTCATTCCTGTTGCGCGCCACAGCGAGCGCGCACCCGCAGCGTTGCGTCCGACAGTGGTTACTCGTGACCGTAGCGGGGGCATGCTTTCGATTCCTCAATCTCGGAGCGGATTATCGCGCCGTCGAGATTACTCCCGCGCTAGGAAGGGTCTGTCTCTGGAGCGATCTCCGGGGCCTCGTCGGGATGTTCGGCATCTTGCGCGGCGTCGGCTCGGGCCGAGGCGTAGGGGTCGGTGATTCGTCCACCGCTTGCGGCCGCCAACTGGGGTAGTCGATCGAACCGGACGAGGGGTAGTGACTTCTCGGTCTTGTCGGTCAGGACAACGCGGGCCCAGCGACGGTCGGGGAAGTGAATTCCTCGAACTCGGTCCCATTCGATGAACTCCGAACCCACGATCCGACGCACTGCGAGGCCCTGCTCGCTGACGGTCGTGCGGACTCGGAGAACCCAGATGGCGACCGCCACGGGAACGAGGAACAGCCAGCCGAACACGGCGGGCCAACTCGCTGCCGGGAACGACACGCCGAACAGAAGAAGGACAACGCCCACCAACGCGAGCTTGGGGAGTCGGATGACCTGCGGAGACGGATCGGGGGTGTGGGATGATGAGTCCGGTGGTTCGGACTGCTGTGAGGATGACACCCCTTCATCCTCGCATTGCAACTGCGCGATCTCACATAATGGGATTGCGTCGTGACGAGTTTGACTCTTCCCTATGCGCGCGCCTACCGTCGAGCACGTGAAGCGGAATTGGATACTCGTAATCGGCCGGCGCGTCAACGCCTGAGCCGGTTGTTCAAACTCGCATCGACGCGCCACCCTCGTACAGCTACTGCTGACGGGGGTTTTTTCTTGCCCAGAGATCGCCCAGAACTCGAAAATCCTGAGGAAGCAGCAGTGAGCGCACCAACCGCACGCCCAGGGCCCACGACTCGTAAGTCGGGCACAGTCAACAGCTCGTCGACGTCCGAAACGCCGACGGCCGGCTCCAATGACGGATCACGTCGTCATGTAGCGCCCGAGAAAGTGACCGGCGCACAGTCCGTCGTCCGAGCGCTCGAAGAACTCGATGTCGACACCGTGTTCGGCATTCCGGGAGGAGCAGTACTTCCCGTCTACGACCCACTCTTCGATTCGAAGAAGGTTCGACACGTTCTGGTTCGCCATGAGCAAGGCGCCGGACATGCCGCGACCGGATACGCGCAAGCCACCGGCCGTGTCGGCGTATGCATGGCGACGTCCGGTCCTGGAGCGACCAACCTTGTCACTCCGCTCGCCGACGCTCAGATGGACTCGGTTCCGATCGTTGCGATCACCGGTCAGGTCGCCCGATCGCTCATCGGTACCGATGGTTTCCAGGAAGCCGACATCTCGGGCATCACGATGCCGGTGACCAAGCACAACTTCCTGATCACCGACGGCGCCGATATCCCGCGCATCATGGCCGAGGCGTTCTACCTCGCTGCCTCGGGGCGTCCCGGTGCTGTGCTCGTCGATATCCCGAAAGATGTGCTCCAGGCGCAGACCACCTTCTCGTGGCCGCCGGAGATGCGTCTGCCCGGCTACCGACCGGTCACCAAGCCGCACGGGAAGCAGGTTCGCGAGGCGGCGCGCTTCATCGCCGATGCCAAGCAGCCGGTCCTCTACGTCGGCGGCGGCGTCATCAAGTCCAACAGCTCCGCCGAACTGCTCGAGCTCGCCGAGCTGACCGGGATACCCGTCGTCACGACGCTCATGGCCAGGGGAGCGTTCCCGGACAGCCATCAGCTCAATCTCGGCATGCCCGGAATGCACGGGACAGTCGCTGCGGTCGCTGCGCTGCAGCGCAGTGATCTACTCATCACTCTCGGCGCGCGCTTCGACGACCGCGTCACCGGGCAGTTGTCCACGTTCGCCACCAATGCCAAGGTCATCCACGCCGACATCGATCCGGCCGAGATCGGTAAGAACCGCTACGCGGACGTCCCGATCGTGGGTGACTGCAAAGAGGTCATCACCGAACTCATCGAGGCCATCCGCGCGGACCGAGCCACCGGAACGACGCTCGATCTCGCGGACTGGTGGGTCTATCTCGATGACATCCGCAACACCTACCCGTTGAGCTACGACCGTCCGACCGACGGTGCGATGTCGCCGGAATTCGTGATCTCCTCGGTCGGTAGAATCGCCGGACCGGATGCGATCTACTGCGCGGGAGTGGGCCAGCATCAGATGTGGGCCGCCCAGTTCATCAAGTACGAGAAGCCGCGCACGTGGCTGAACTCGGGCGGACTCGGAACCATGGGTTACGCGGTGCCCGCCGCGATGGGCGCCAAGATGGGATTACCCGACGCCGAGGTGTGGGCGATCGACGGTGACGGCTGCTTCCAGATGACCAATCAGGAACTCGCTACCTGCGCAGTCGAAGGTATCCCCATCAAGGTTGCTGTGATCAACAACGGCAACCTGGGCATGGTGCGACAGTGGCAGACCTTGTTCTACGAGGAGCGGTACTCCAACACGAACCTGGGTACGCACGGCGCCAAGCGCATCCCGGACTTCGTCATGCTCGCCGAAGCGCTCGGGTGTGTCGGACTGCGGTGCGAGCGAGAAGAGGATGTCGAGGACGTCATCGCTCAGGCTCGTGCGATCAACGACCGTCCGGTTGTCATCGACTTCATCGTCGGTGCCGACGCGCAGGTGTGGCCGATGGTCGCAGCAGGCACCGGAAACGACGAGATCATGGCTGCCCGCGGAATTCGGCCATTGTTCGACGATGACGAGGCAACGGGCGCCGAGCCTGCCGTGATCGAAGAAGCTATGGCACGCGAGCAGGCGCACGGCGAAGCGAAAGGCACCGACAAGTGAGCACGAGCCACACCCTCAGCGTTCTCGTCGAGGACAAGCCAGGCGTCCTCGCCCGAGTCGCGGCATTGTTCTCGCGACGCGGATTCAACATCTCCTCGCTCGCCGTAGGTGGGACGGAGATCCCCGAGATCTCGCGGATGACGATCGTGGTCACTGTCGACGAGTTCCCGCTGGAACAGGTGACCAAGCAGCTGAACAAGCTCATCAACGTCATCAAGATCGTCGAGCAGGACGACGATTCTTCGGTGGCCCGCGAACTGGTCCTGATCAAGGTTCGAGCCGATTCGAGCGTGCGTAGCGAAGTCATCGAGACCGTGAACCTGTTCCGCGCCAAGGTTATCGACGTGTCGCCCGAGGCGGTCACGGTCGAAGCAACGGGTACGAGGTCGAAACTCGATGCGTTGCTCAAGATGTTGGACCCCTATGGAATTCGAGAAATAGTCCAGTCGGGAGTCGTTGCCGTCGGACGTGGACCGAAATCGATCACCGCGTCGCGCTAGCGACCGCAGTGACGAACTAGCGTAAAACCCAAGAGGAAAGGTAGTAACCAGTGGCAGTCGAGATGTTCTACGACGACGATGCTGATCTGTCGATCATTCAGGGCCGCAAGGTCGCTGTTATCGGCTACGGAAGCCAGGGCCATGCGCACTCGCTGAGCCTGCGCGATTCCGGAGTCGATGTGCGCATCGGCCTCAAGGAAGGTTCGAAGTCTCGCGCCAAGGCCGAGGAGCAGGGCCTCGAGGTCGGCACTCCCGCCGAGGTCTCCGCATGGGCCGACGTGATCATGGTGCTCGCACCGGACACGGCTCAGGCATCGATCTACAAGGAAGAGATCGAGCCGAACCTGAAGGACGGCGACGCGCTGTTCTTCGGACACGGACTCAACATCCACTTCGATCTGATCGAAGCTCCCGACTTCGTCACCGTCGGCATGGTCGCCCCGAAGGGCCCCGGCCACCTCGTGCGCCGTCAGTTCGTCGATGGCAAGGGTGTCCCGGCGCTCATCGCCATCGATCAGGATCCCAAGGGCGAGGGCCAGGCGCTCGCACTGTCCTGGGCAAAGGGAATCGGCGGCACGCGCGCCGGAGTCATCAAGACCACGTTCAAAGAAGAGACCGAGACGGACCTCTTCGGCGAGCAGGCCGTGCTGTGCGGCGGCACCGAGGAACTGGTCAAGATCGGGTTCGAGGTCATGGTCGAAGCCGGTTACGCGCCGGAGATGGCGTACTTCGAGGTGCTGCACGAGCTCAAGCTCATCGTCGACCTCATGTACGAAGGCGGTATCGCGCGGATGAACTACTCGGTGTCCGACACCGCTGAGTTCGGTGGCTACCTGTCCGGACCGCGCGTCATCGACGCCGGCACCAAGGAGCGCATGAAGGAAATTCTGGCCGACATCCAGTCCGGTGAGTTCACCCGTCGTCTCGTCGCCAACGTCGAGAACGGCAACACCGAGCTCGAAGGACTGCGCAAGGCCAACGCCGAGCACCCCATCGAGGTCACCGGCAAGAAGCTGCGCGGTCTGATGAGCTGGGTCGATCGTCCGATCACGGAAACAGCCTGATCGCAGCCGAATTCGTTCGGTAGTACCTGCTTGACGAGAGGGGCGCCCCACGCACTGACCAGTGCGTGAGGGCGCCCTTCTGCCCGGGTCGTGAGGGCGACACCGATGCGCCCCACCTCGGCATCTAAACTTGTGCCGCACCACGCCATTCTTCATTCCGATCGACAGCATCATTTGCGATGACATAGGGAGTTCTTCACGTGAGTCAGCCAGGCCGTCCTGTCGTTCTGATCGCCGATAAACTTGCGCAGTCCACAGTCGAGGCACTCGGCGACGGCGTAGAGGTCCGTTGGGTCGACGGCCCGGATCGCCCCGCACTTCTCGCGGCAGTCCCCGAAGCCGACGCCATCCTCGTCCGATCCGCCACCACGGTCGACGCCGAGGTTCTCGCCGCCGGCACGAAACTCAAGATCGTCGCTCGCGCGGGCGTCGGCCTCGACAACGTCGACGTGCCTGCCGCCACCGAGCGTGGTGTCCTCGTGGTCAATGCCCCGACGTCGAATATCCACACTGCTGCCGAGCACGCTGTGACGCTGTTGCTGTCCGCTGCTCGCCAGATCCCTGCTGCCGACGCGACACTGCGTCAGCACGAGTGGAAGCGCAGCAAGTTCAACGGTGTCGAAATCTTCGGCAAGACGGTGGGAGTCGTCGGGCTCGGCCGTATCGGCCAGCTGTTCGCTCAGCGCATGGCTGCCTTCGAGACGCATGTCATCGCGTACGACCCGTACGTCTCCGCTGCTCGCGCTGCCCAGCTCGGAATCGAGCTCGTCAGCCTCGATGAATTGCTGACACGCGCCGACATGTTCTCCGTGCACCTTCCGAAGACACCCGAAACCAAGGGCATCATCGGCAAGGAAGCCCTCGCGAAGACCAAGCCGGGTGTCATCGTCGTCAACGCCGCCCGCGGCGGTCTGGTCGACGAGCAGGCGCTCGCCGACGCCATCACCAGCGGCCACGTGTTCGCTGCCGGAATCGACGTCTACGCGTCCGAGCCATGCACCGACAGCCCGCTGTTCGAGCTGCCGCAGGCCGTCGTCACCCCCCACCTCGGAGCATCGACCACCGAAGCTCAGGACCGTGCGGGCACCGACGTCGCGAAGTCTGTATTGCTTGCTCTCGCAGGTGAATTCGTTCCCGACGCAGTCAACGTCAAGGGCGGCGCAGTCGGCGAAGAGGTGTCGCCATGGCTCGAGATCGTCCGCAAGCAGGGTGTACTTCTCGGCGCGCTCTCCGAAGAACTGCCTTCCTCGTTGTCGGTCGACGTGCGCGGCGAGCTCGCTGCCGAAGATGTCGAGATCCTCAAGCTGTCGGCACTGCGCGGCCTGTTCTCCGCTGTCATCGAGGACTCGGTCACCTTCGTCAACGCTCCGTCACTCGCCGAGGAGCGCGGGGTCACCGCCGAGGTCACCAAGGCACCCGAGAGTGAGAACCATCGCAGCGTCGTCGACATTCGCGCCGTATACGGCGACGGAACCGTCCTCAACGTCGCAGGCACACTCACCGGCACCAAGCAGGTCGAGAAGATCGTCAACATCAACGGCCGCAACTTCGACCTCCGGGCCGAGGGCAAGAACCTGATCGTCAACTACGCAGATCAGCCCGGCAGCCTCGGCCGCATCGGCACATTGCTCGGTGACGCCGGAATCGACATCCAGGCCGCAGCGCTCAGCCAGGACACCGAGGGTGAAGGCGCCACGATCCTGCTCCGCGTCGACAAGGACGTGCCGTCGGAACTGTGCGCAAGCATCGCCGCCGCGGTCGGCGCATCGACGATCGAACTCGTCGACCTGTCCTGAGCACCGTCTCATCCCGAATGCATTACACAGAACGAGGAGTTCAATGAAGCTCGCCGTCATCGCTGGAGATGGAATCGGCCCTGAGGTCGTCGAACAGGCATTGAAGGTGCTGGACATCGTCGTACCCGGCGTCGAGAAGACCGAATACGACCTCGGTGCCCGCCGCTACAACGCGACCGGCGAGCTTCTTCCCGGTTCGGTCCTGGAAGAGATTCGCGGACACGACGCAATTCTCTTGGGTGCCATCGGCGACCCGTCGGTTCCCAGTGGAATCCTCGAACGTGGCCTGTTGCTCAATGCACGGTTCGCGCTCGATCATCACGTCAATATTCGTCCCGCGAAGTTGTACCCCGGGGTTACCGGACCGCTCGCAGGTAACAAGGAAATCGACGTGCTCGTCGTACGCGAGGGAACCGAAGGGCCGTACACCGGCAATGGTGGAGCACTGCGGGTGAACACACCGCACGAGGTTGCGACCGAGGTGAGCGTCAATACTCGCTTCGGTGTCGAGCGTGTCGTTCGCGACGCGTTCGCCCGTGCGCTCGGACGTCGCAAACACCTCACGTTGCTGCACAAGACCAACGTGCTCGCGTTCGCCGGCAGTCTCTGGGCGCGGACGGTGGATGAAGTCTCCAAGGAATTCGCTGACGTCGAGGTCGCCTACCAGCACATCGATGCCGCGATGATTCACCTCGTCACCGACCCGGGTCGGTTCGACGTCATCGTCACCGACAATCTTTTCGGTGACATCGTCACAGACCTCTCCGCTGCCGTCAGCGGCGGCATCGGCCTGGCAGCCAGCGGAAACATCGATGCGACGGGCACCAACCCGTCGATGTTCGAGCCGGTCCACGGCAGTGCCCCGGATATCGCAGGGCAAGGCAAAGCGGATCCAACGGCAGCAATTCTGTCGGTGTCGCTACTTTTGTCGCATCTTGGCGACTCCGTCAACGCAGCACGAGTCGAAGCTGCAGTTGCTGCAGACCTCGCTTCCCGTGGATCCTCGACTGCGACCACCGCAGAAATCGGCGACCGGATCGCTGCCAAGCTGTAAATCTCTTACTGAGTGCATCGAATGCCTCTCACGTGCACCTGGTGGGTGCAGTGGGGGGCATTCGTTGCTTATGGGTCTCTACTGGTTGCTCTCGTGATCGTCGGGGATGACGGGGACGGACAGGGCAGGGAAGACGGCCGACGCCAGGAATGCCAGCGGAAAGCTCACTGCGGCGAGGGCGCCGAAGGCCGGTGGTACGAGCGACGCCGCGATGTACTGCCCGGTGTTCTGGACGCCGAGGGCGCGCCCGCTCCAATAGGATCCCGAGAACTCGGCAACGGCAGTGAATGCCAACCCGTTCGGTGCGACGGTGACGATCGAGGCCACGACCAGCAGCGCGATGGAGATGGGGGAGTCCAGCCAGTCGGTGACTGCGAGCGCGAGCATGCTCACGGTCGTCGAGAGTGCGACCCATCGCAACGGACGCATTCGGCTTCCGACACGGTCCGATAGTGCGCCGACTCCCATTCGACCGAACGCTCCAAGGATTTGGGTGACGGTCACCAAGATGCCTGCCGAGGCTGCCGACCACTCGCGATCGGTCATGAGCCAGACGAGCGCATAGGTCCACACGACGTATTGAGGTACCACCAGCAGGATCGAGGTGGAATGAATCCGCCAGAGTTGAGAACTGGCCCGGTACGGGTTGGCAAGTAGTCCCTGTTCGGCGGCATCGGCTCGCGTCGGGCGTGGGGGATCCACGACGGCCAGGCACAGCACGGCTCCCAGTGTGCAGATGATTGCGGGGACCAACAGGGCAGCCGAGACCCCGTGGTCTCGCGCGATGGGTGGTATCGACAGTGCGGCGATGGCGACGCCCAGTGGTACCGACATCTGGCGGATACCCATGGCGAGGCCGCGTCGCTGGGGCGGGAACCATCCCACGACGACGCGTCCAGACGCGCTGTTTGCGCTGGCTGCCGCCATTCCGCCGATCAGCAGGCACAGGCCGAGCATTGCGAACGAGGTGGTGAAAAACGCTGCGAAGCTGGCAGCCGCAGTGAGGCCGAGCCCGAGAGCGAGTACGAGGCGTTCACCGATGCGGTCGACGAGCATGCCCCACGCGATCAGCGTGAGCATGATCCCCACCGTCGGCATCGCGACGAGCAGTCCAGCACTGGGCAGGCTCAACCCGCGGTCCTCGTGCAGAGTCGGAATGAGAAAAGCAGCTCCGTTGATGAACACCGCGCCTGAAGTCTGCGCGAGCATTCCGAGCGCGAGCATGAACCACTTTCGGGCGCTGTCGGTGTCGAGCGCGCGAGCTGTTGCAGTCATGGCCTCATTCCTGGTTCCCACTATATGGACTCCAGATCTTGGTATCTGAAATCCAGAAGCGACGTTACACCCGTAGCGCGCGCTGCATCGGACGGCATGGACGCCGCGAAATAGAAGGTCGATAGACTTTCGACATGCGTCTGGGTCGAATTGCAAGTCCTGATGGTGTGGCATTCGTGAGTATCGAGGGAGAGGGTGATGAACGCACCGCCAAGGAGATTGCCGAACATCCCTTCGGCACGCCGACTTTCACGGGTCGTTCGTGGCCGCTGGCCGACGTTCGTCTGCTCGCGCCGATCCTCGCCAGCAAAGTCATAGCGATCGGAAAGAACTACGCCGCACATGTAGCCGAGATGGGCGGGGAGGCTCCCAAGGATCCCGTTATCTTCATCAAGCCGAACACCTCGATCGTCGGGCCGGGAGCGCCCATCATGTTGCCGGCGACCTCGAACGAGGTTCACTACGAAGGCGAACTGGCTATCGTGATCGGGCGTCCGTGCAAGGACGTGCCTGCAGCCAAAGCTCTCGATGTGGTCCTGGGTTATACCGTTGCGAACGACGTATCTGCTCGCGACCATCAACGGCACGACGGTCAATGGACCAGGGCCAAGGGTCACGACACGTTCTGCCCGCTCGGGCCTTGGATCGAGACCTCGCTCGACGCCTCCGACCTCGAAATCACGACCGAGGTCGACGGCGAGGTGAAACAACGCAGTAGGACGTCGTTGCTGCTGCACGACATCCCTGAGATCATCGAGTGGGTCTCGGCCGTCATGACCCTGCTGCCCGGCGACGTTATTCTCACCGGTACCCCCGAGGGCGTCGGTCCGATCATTGCGGGCCAGTCGGTGTCGGTCACCGTCGAGGGCATCGGCACGCTGACCAACCCCGTCGCCGCCAAGAACTGACGATCCTTTCACCTTCCCCTCGAACGCGAGCGAGCTATGACCTCCAACGAAGTACGAGTCCGATTCTGTCCGTCACCGACCGGCACCCCGCACGTGGGCTTGATCCGCACGGCACTGTTCAACTGGGCGTTCGCGCGCCATCATGGTGGTGCTTTCGTCTTTCGCATCGAGGACACCGATGCAGCACGTGATTCCGAAGACTCGTATGCGGCGATCCTCGACGCACTGCGATGGCTCGGGCTCACCTGGGACGAGGGCCCGGAGGTCGGTGGGCCGTACGAACCGTATCGACAGTCGCTACGGCGTGATCAACATCTCGATGTAGTCCGACAGCTGCTCGAAGCGGGGGAGGCGTACCACTCCTTTTCGACCCCCGAGGAGGTCGAGACCCGCCACAAGGCCGCCGGGCGGGACCCCAAGTTGGGTTATGACAACTTCGATCGGGATCTGACCGACGAGCAGCGACAGAAGTTTCGCGACGAAGGCCGCAGCCCCGTCGTTCGGTTGCGTATGCCCGATCACGATCTGTCGTGGACGGACCTCGTCCGTGGGGAGACGACTTTCAAAGCCGGCACGGTGCCGGACTTTGCTCTCACCCGAGGTAACGGGATTCCGTTGTACACGTTGGTGAATCCGGTGGACGACGCGCTGATGAAGATCACGCACGTGCTTCGCGGAGAGGACCTGCTGTCCTCGACCCCGCGTCAGTTGGCGTTGTACGAGGCGCTCATCCGGATCGGTGTCGCGGACAGCACACCAGAATTCGGCCACCTGCCGTTCGTGATGGGTGCGGGAAACAAGAAGCTGTCCAAGCGCGATCCCGAATCCAATCTCTTCATCCACCGTGACCGCGGATTCGTGCCCGAGGGACTGCTGAACTATTTGGCGCTTCTCGGCTGGGGCATTTCCGACGACCATGACGTCTTCTCGCTCGACGAGATGGTGGCGGCGTTCGACATCTCCACCGTGAACTCCAACCCGGCTCGATTCGACCAGAAGAAGGCCGATGCCATCAATGCCGAGCACATTCGGCTGCTCGAGCCTGCGGATTTCGCAGCGCGACTGCGTACGTTCCTGACCGAGCAGGGACATTTGCCCGAGCAGGTCGACGAGGAGCAGTTTGCCGTGGCCGCCGATCTCGTGCAGACACGCATCGTGGTGTTGTCGGACGCCTGGGGACTGCTGAAGTTCCTCTACGTCGCCGACAGCGACTTCGGAATAGACCCAGCGGCAGCGGCGAAGAATCTGACTGCCGATGCCGGACCCGTTCTCGACGCGACGATCACAGCATTGACAGAGTTGTCTTCCTGGCGCACAGCAGATCTGGAGGCGACGCTCAAAGCGGCACTGATCGACGGCTTGGAACTCAAGCCGCGCAAGGCTTTTGCACCGGTCCGCGTCGCGGTGACCGGATCACACATCTCTCCGCCACTGTACGAGTCGATGGAACTCCTCGGGCGCGAGAAGACGCTCGCGCGACTCGGCGCTGCGCGCGCCTCCATCGGCTGATCGGCGCGGTAACCAGGTGTCTGTCGCCGCACGGGTGGACCGAGTTCAGCGTCGCCACCCGGTCCTCGGCTTCCCGCTGGCGGTGATCTACAAGTTCGTGGACGATCAGGGCGGCTATCTCGCTGCTCTGATCGCCTACTACGCATTTCTGTCGCTCTTTCCGTTGCTGTTGCTCGGATCGACGATCCTAGGAATCGTGTTGGCCGGTAACCCGCAGCTGCAGCAACAGATCTTGGATTCGGCACTGAGTCAGATTCCCATCATCGGTGACGAGGTCGGCGAACCGGACAAGATCGGTGGCGGAACTCTCGGTCTGATCATCGGTGTCCTGGGTTCGCTCTACGGCGGGCTCGGGGTCGCGGTAGCCGTTCAGAATGCGATGAATGTTGCGTGGGCAGTACCGAAGAACCTTCGCCCGAACCCGATTCGTTCACGAGTACGCGGGCTTGCGCTACTCAGCACGGTCGGGGTCGCCGTCCTGGCTATCACTGCCGTCAACGTTGCCAGTTCTGCCGGTGTCTTCGGCAGCATCAACGGCAGTGTGGTGCTGATTGCGTCCATTCTTCTCAACATCATCGTCTTCACCGTCGCTTTCCGGCTGGCGACGGCCCGCGACTTGTCGATCTCGAACGTGCTTCCGGGGGCGATCGTGGCTGGGGTTCTCTGGCAGATTCTGCAGACATTCGGCGGTGTGTACATCAGATATGTCGTGGGCCGAGCGTCGATCACCAATGGGGTATTCGCGGTAGTGATCGGACTTCTGGCGTTCATGTACATCGCTTCGGTCCTCATCGTCTTCGCCGTCGAGATCGATGTGGTTAGGGTGGAAAAGCTCTATCCCCGTTCACTTCTGACGCCGTTCACCGACGATGTTATCCTTACCGAGGGCGACCGTCTCACCTATACCGGGCAAGCGGAAGCACAACGCAGCAAGGGGTTCGAGGAGATCGAGGTGACCTTCGACGGTCATGGATCCGAGGAAGAATCTCAATCCTCCGGATCGGCGTAGCTAGATCTGACCGCGACATCCATCGGAAATCGAACTGCGGTGTCGCCGAAGAGAAGCCGTGTGGCGCTGAGCGCTGCATCTTCGATGTGTCGGCGAGCTGTGACGCAGTCGCGACTGTGCACGACTACCTCGTCGTGTTGAAAGAAGACGAGTTCGCCGGACCCTGGTTCGGCTGCCAGCCTCTTTCGTAACTCGGCCAACAGGCATACTGCCCATTCCGAAGCGGTTGCCTGCACGAGAAAGTTTCTGGTGAATCGCCCGCGCGCATGTGCATCGCCGTGCGCCCACCACTCGGCCGACGGTTGCGGACACGCGCGCCCGAGCCATGAATGGACGACCTCCCCGCGTTCACCGCTCCGAGCGGCCCGCTCGACGTACTCGACGGCCTCGGGGAACCTGCGGCGTAGCAAGGCCAGAAGGGACCGCGACTCGCCTGAGGTGGCGCCGTACAAGACTCCGAGGATGGCAACTTTCGCTTTGTTTCGGTCGCCGCCGAAGGCCGCCTGTGCGACGGGGGCGTACAGATCTTCGGTACCGGCAGCCTCGGTCATTGCGGGATCGGCCGACATCGCAGCCAAAATCCGTGGCTCCAGTTGTCCAGCGTCGGCGATAACGAAATCGTGGTCGGGCTCCGCTATCACGCTGGTGCGCAGGGGTTTCGGAATTTGAAGTCCGCCACCCCCGCGACTGGCCCATCGACCGGACACCACCGCACCGGGTACATAGACGGGGCGAAATCGGTCCTGCCGAACCCATGCCTTCGACCATGCCCATCCGTTGGTACTGAACAACTTCGACAGATCCCGGTGGCGAAGCAACAGCGGAACTGCCGGGTGATCGACGGCGCTGAGAATGTGAGCACGCGTCGAGGTCAGTTCGATGTCTTCCCGGGCGAAAGCGGCGATTACCTCCAGGTGTGAACTCGGATTGACTCTGCGCCCGAACACCGCGCTGATCTCGGATTCGAGCTCGATGATCGAGGGCGGCAAGTCTCCGTCGCGAGGGCGTCGGCCGAGCATCTTCTCGAGGTATCGATCGTGTGCGTCGGCAGAGAATGGCAAACCGGCGTGACTCATCTCCGCCGCGGCGAGTGCCCCCGCGGATTCTGCAGCGAACAAGAGTCGCAGGCCGGTCGATGTCACACTTTCTGCTACGTGCCGACGATGCAAGTCGAGGATCGATTCGGAGCTCGGATAAGCGTATGCGTCGAACAACCCCGGTCGGTCGTCTTCGGGCGCGGTCGTGGGTGGGGGGACCTCACCGCGGCGGACGGCGAGGATTCCTTCCACGAGGGAAAGGTCGTGACAGCGGTCGACGCGTACCCCTGCCTCCAGCAGCGGGCCATAGGTGCGCGCAGTGGACTCCCAGATCCATCTGGGACGATCAGCGGTTTCGATTCGGTGCACGGACGCAGCGAGGTCGGTGCATTCTTCTCGCTGCCCGGACAGGTGTCCGTCGTCGTCGGTGGGGAAGAGGTGATGAACGGTGCCCGTCGGCACTACGACAACTTTCACTCGCATCTACCGTCGCTGATCACAAGATCGAGTGTCCGCTAGGACCTTCGAGGTCGTCCCCGCGGGTCCAGAGGTCGCTCCGGCGCGTAGTTCGAGACTCTGACCAGCCGATTTGGAGAAACCCGGGTGTCCTTTGATAGTCTCTATTCCGGCCCAGAACGCAGTGCACATGTTGGTTGTGTGGATGTCGTCGAAGGTCATTGGGGTATGGTGTAATTGGCAACACAGCGGTTTCTGGTACCGCCATTCTAGGTTCGAGTCCTGGTACCCCAGCAAGCGTTTCGGTGGTGAATTTTGTTGCCGAACGTCAGCCGGTTAAGCTGGCTAAGCTTTCATCTGGTTGTACACAGTTGAATGTGATTGCAACCGAAGTGTGGTTGCAATCGATGAAGTTCCTGGCCCCGTCGTCTAGCGGCCTAGGACGCCGCCCTCTCAAGGCGGTAGCGCGGGTTCGAATCCCGTCGGGGCTACAACGAACAAAACACCCTCTCACCGGTTCGGTGAGAGGGTGTTTTCGTTCTGTGCAAGCGGGTCTACGTTTGCGAACCTAGACGCTCTTGCGTCGGAACATCCGCTGATGATCGGCGGGGCCGTGGGCGTTGTTCACCTTCGGTCCGCCATCCTTGTGCTCGACCGCGGTAGCCGACTTGTGATTCTTCTTTTCCAGGGCCTCGCGAAACTTCTTCTTCGTGTCTTCTTTGCTGGGTTCTGTCATGATCGCTCCTTGCACGTCGGTGACGAGAAAAAGGTACCGCAGAATGAGAGCGGAGATTGCCGCCTCTGTCTCCGCTCTCACCCGCTATACGTGTTCGGCCGTGGATCCACCCAGTGGAATGGCGGGCAGGCCGAGCTTGCGGTGATCCCACGAGCGTGTGCGGTCGACGACGACCCTGACTGCAATCCGCTTGTTCATCATCTGCTCCACCATCGGACGCACCTGTTCCGAATAGGGCCCGGTGTAGCGATCCCACACACTTATGCCCACTGCAGAGATCGACTCAGGGTCGTCGAGTATCTCCGCTGTCCCTTCGAAGGAGACGCCGCGGAGAGTGTCATAGGTGTTGCCGTCCTCGACGAGCACCGTGATCCGTGAGTCACGACGAATGTTGACGGCCTTCTGGGACTTCGCCTTGGTCTCGAACCACACCTCGCCGTCGATGACGCCATACCACATCGCTACTAGGTGAGGCTGTCCATCGGCTCCGATGGTGGCGAGAGTCGCAACTCGACTTCTCTCGATGAACGTCGCGATTTCGACGTCGGTCATTGTTATCTGCGCGCGCTGATTGGTTCCCACGCTCATTGCTTATCAGAGAACGGGGTATCGAGGATCGTAGATTCCGAATCTGTTCGTGTCAGAGCCGTTTGTGTATCGCCTCGGCAGCAGCGAGCAGATCTGCGGCCCAACGCGCGCCGGGTCGACGGCCGATTCGGTCGATGGGTCCTGAGACCGATACAGCGGCGATGACATTTCCTGCCGCATCTCGAACCGGAGCTGCGACGCTGGCGACTCCTGGCTCACGTTCCCCGGCACTCTGAGCCCAACCCCGCCTGCGGACTTCGATCAGCACACGTTCCCCGAATTCTGCATCCGGCAGAACGGTGCGTTGGGTCTGTTGATCGGCCCAAGCGAGTAGAACTTTCGCGCCGGAGCCTGCTGACATGGGAAGGCGGGCACCGACGAGAACCGTATCGCGCAGACCTGTCGGCGGTTCCATCGAGGCGACGCAAACCCGTACGGTGCCCTCGCGCCGGTAGATTTGCACGCTTTCGCCCGTGATCTCGCGCAACCGCGGAAGGACGGATGCTGCTGCGTCGAGCAATGCATCGGTGGCAGTGGCCGCAAGTTCGGCCAGGCCCGGCCCGGGCCGGAAGAGCCCGTGCGCGTCACGCGCGAGGAGCCTGTGGACTTCGAGACCGACGGCCAGGCGATGTGCGGTGGCGCGGGGGAGTCCGGTTCTTATGCAGAGATCACTGAGCGTGCAGGGTTCCGCGGCAACCGCATGGAGAACCCCCATTGCTTTGTCCAGAACGCCGATGCCGCTATGCTGTCTCATAGACCGATACTAGCGTCTCGCATCGTGGGAATGCACACTGTCGAAGGTGCTCGCTCGCGGCGGGAGATACGTGATGTCGGTGCGATAGCGCGACGTGGGCCAGCCCGTAGTCCACCGGCGCGACACACATCAGGAAAAGGTTGGTGGCATTGATGGCCGGCACAGCACGCACTCTGGCAGAGAAGGTATGGGATCAGCACGTCGTCGTTCGAGGCGGCGGCGAAGGGGGCTCGCGGGAGCCCGATCTCATCTTCATCGATCTCCACCTCGTTCACGAGGTGACGAGTCCGCAAGCGTTCGACGGTCTTCGCCTGGCCGATCGGCCGCTGCGTCGACCGGATCTCACCATTGCAACCGAGGATCACAACGTCCCGACGGCCGATATTTTTGCGCCGATCGCGGATCTCGTCTCACGTACCCAGGTCGACACTCTTCGTAGGAACTGTGAAGAATTCGGAGTTCGCCTGTACCCCATGGGCGATCTCGATCAAGGAATCGTGCACATCATCGGACCTCAACTCGGTCTGACGCAGCCGGGTATGACAGTTGTCTGCGGAGACAGTCATACCTCTACCCACGGTGCATTCGGGGCGATCGCGATGGGAATCGGAACCAGCGAGGTCGAGCATGTGATGGCCACGCAGACTCTGTCGCTGAGGCCGTTCAAGACGATGGCGATAACCGTGGACGGTGAATTGGCGCCCGGGGTGACGAGTAAGGATTTGATTCTGGCCGTCATCGCCAAGATCGGGACGGGTGGCGGGCAGGGGTACATACTCGAGTACCGCGGCGAAGCCATTCGAAAGCTTTCGATGGAAGCTCGAATGACCATCTGCAACATGTCGATCGAGGCAGGTGCGCGTGCCGGGATGATCGCACCCGACGAGATCACGTACGAGTACATCAAAGGCCGGCCGCATGCCCCGCAGGGAAGCGACTGGGACGCCGCTGTTTCGGCGTGGGAGGAACTCGCAACGGACGCGGACGCAGTCTTCGACAACGAAGTCCACATCGATGCTTCCAGTCTCACTCCGTTCGTCACGTGGGGTACGAACCCCGGTCAGGGTGCGCCACTGGCAGATCGGGTGCCGAACCCGGCCGATATGACCGACGAGGGAGAAAAGCTCTCGGCCGAGAAGGCGTTGGCGTACATGGGTCTCGAAGCAGGGACGCCACTTCGGGAGGTGTCGATCGACACAGTGTTCGTCGGTTCGTGCACGAACGGACGAATCGAAGATCTGCGTGCCGTCGCGGGAGTCCTGGAAGGGCGGACGGTGGCGAAGGGGGTGCGCATGCTCGTGGTGCCCGGATCGATGCGGGTGCGCGCCCAGGCCGAAAAGGAAGGTCTCGGCGACATCTTCACTGCCGCAGGAGCCGAGTGGCGCCAAGCGGGATGCTCGATGTGCCTGGGAATGAACCCCGATCAATTGGCTGTAGGGGAGCGATCGGCGTCGACATCCAATCGAAATTTCGAGGGTCGGCAAGGCAAAGGCAGCCGTACGCACCTTGTCTCGCCATTGGTCGCGGCTGCCACCGCGGTCCGAGGGACGCTGTCGTCTCCGGCCGATCTTGATTAGTTCTTTCGCTCGAGCCGCCTGATCGTTCGTCAAACGTAGGAGATTTTTCGATGGAAGCCTTTATCCGCCACCAAGGAATCGGCGTGCCTCTGCGCCGTTCGAACGTCGACACCGACCAGATCATTCCAGCGGAGTACCTGAAGCGGGTGACGCGCACCGGTTTCGAAGACGGACTCTTCGCTGCATGGCGTAACGACCCGGAATTCATTCTCAATGTGAGCCCTTACGACCGAGGTTCGGTCCTCGTTGCCGGCCCCGACTTCGGAACTGGATCTTCCCGCGAGCATGCAGTGTGGGCGCTATCGGACTTCGGATTTCGGGTCGTCATCGCATCTCGTTTCGCCGACATCTTTCGTGGGAACGCTGGAAAGGCTGGGCTTCTCGCGGCAGAAGTCGAGCAGAGCGACGTGGAATTGATCTGGAAAGTTCTCGAGGAACAGCCCGGTCTGGAAATTCTTGTCGATCTCGAATCGAAGACCATAACGGCCGGAACCTTGGTGGTGCGCTTTGCCATTGACGACTACACGCGATGGCGTCTGCTGGAAGGTCTGGATGACATCGGACTGACATTACGCCAGGTAGAGGCTATCTCCGAGTACGAAAAGTCAAGGCCTTCATGGAAACCTGCGACGCTTCCGGCCCGTATCGAAGAACCTTTGGAAGGGTGACGGGGGAGGGTTCCGACACGCTTTGCGGCCCTGCCACATTGCGCGACACCCGATGAGAAATGGCGTGGCGCATAGACTCTTGACGACTTGGGGTTTACCGTTGTAGTAGTCGGTCCGACGATGGACCACAATATTGCGGAGGAATTCCATGAACAAGGCAGAGCTGATTGACGCCCTGACCGAGAAGTTGGGGTCGGATAGGCGGAGCGCCACAGAGGCTGTCGAGAACATCGTCGACACCATCGTGCGTGCGGTCCATCGTGGCGAGAGCGTAACCATCACTGGTTTCGGCGTCTTCGAGCAGCGTCGTCGTGCGGCGCGTGTCGCCCGCAACCCGCGCACCGGTGAGACGGTTCGCGTAAAGCCGACCAATGTCCCCGCATTCCGTCCGGGCGCTCAGTTCAAGGCAGTGATCGCCGGCGGACAGAAACTTCCCGCAACCGGACCCGCAGTAAAGCGTGGATCCGCTTCGGCGCCAGTGAAGAAGACGGCCGCAGCGAAGAAGACGGCCGCCAAGAAGGCCGCAGTCAAGACCACGGCACGCAAGACCACTGCCGCGGCCAAGAAGGCGGCACCGGTCAAGACCGTCGCAAAGAAGACAGCGCCAGCCAAGACCGTCGCGAAGAAGGCAGCTCCCGCCAAGACGGCAGCACGTAAGACAGTGGCCAAGAAGGCTCCCGCGAAGGCGCCGGCCAAGAAGGCCACGACCACTGCTGCAGCGAAGAAGGCTCCGGCCAAGACTGCAGCGAAGAAGGCTACGACCACTGCTGCAGCGAAGAAGGCTCCGGCCAAGACTGCAGCGAAGAAGACCGCGGCAAAGAAGGCCCCGGTAAAGCGCGCAGCTCGCAAGTAGTTCTCGATTCGGTAATCGACGAACGGACAGAAAGCAGGGCCCAGGCAGACACTGCCTGGGCCCTGCTTTCGTGTGTGAAGATCTACTGGTTCAGTCCACGGCCGGAACCACCGGTAATGGACTGGCAAGGTGGTCTGCCGCAATCAACCGACCACCGTGGAGTGAGAGTACCCAGACGCTGCCCTTGCGGTTCCGGTTCGGCGGGAGTTTCACGCCGTCCTCATCGGCCCACGACTGCAACAGATCCGGGATGACCTTCCCCTGGCTGCATATCGCTCGGACACCACCCGCCGACGCGATCGCACGTGCACGCTCGCGCGCACCCGCGGGATCCTCCCAGTAGCCCTCCTCGGAGAGCAGCGGCTCCAAGATGATCTCTTCGCCGAGCCGATCGGCCAAAGGTTGCACTGTCTGAACACAACGGCGTCTGTCGGCAGAGTGGACGCGGTCGGCTCCGAATGCCAAGAGCTGAGCCACCAGCGCGTCGGCCTGAGATTGTCCGACCTTGTCCAGCGGCCGCAATGTGTCGTCGCCTTTGTAACGTGAGCGTCGCCCAGCGCGCCCATGTCTGACGAGAAGGACGGTGTCGGTGTTGGGCGGCTTCTCGAGAAATCTACGGAGAATCTTCCGATCCATCGGGTAAGACAGCTCTTCCGATGCTTCGGTCGGTGAAACCCAGCGGAGCTCGTCGACTTCGTCGTTCGGTTCGAACTTGCCGTCGTACGCTTCTGCCGCCCAGTAGTCGACCTTCTTCATCCGTCTATGCCCGGGAACGGGATATGTGACCTTCGACAGATATCGCCCGAAGCGTGCGGCGAACCCGGTCTCCTCCTCGACCTCGCGAACGGCCGCCACCACCGCAGTCTCTCCTGGATCGATCTTTCCTTTCGGAAAAGACCAGTCGTCGTACTTCGGCCGGTGAACGAGTGCGACGCTGATCTCCCCGTTCACGCCCTGAGATTTCTGCCACAGAACCGCCCCGGCGGCAAAGATGTCGTCAGGCAGTGGCGTGCTGCGGCTTGCCATTACGAAGCCTGGTTTCGACGACTACGCATCAATTCCTGTTGGTGTTCACGGACCTTCTCGCCATGGGCGGGGGACGCCGCCCATCCGCCGTCCGCTCTCAGTTCCCAGCAACGAGTTGTCGGATCCAGAGCAGACTCGAAAATTTCGTCCAGCTGATGGGTCAGGCGTGGATCCTTCACCTGCGCCATGACTTCGACGCGACGGTCGAGATTTCGGTGCATCATGTCCGCGCTTCCGATCCAGAACTCATCGGCACCCCGAAAATTCAGTACGCGCGAGTGCTCGAGGAATCTACCGAGAATGGAACGTACTTCGATGTTCTCACTCAGACCGGGCACGCCAGGCTTCAGTGCGCAGATTCCGCGTACGACGACCTGAACCGAGACACCCGCCGCTGATGCGCGATAGAGCGCATCGATGACTTGCTCGTCGACGAGGGCGTTGGCCTTGAGCCGAATTCCCGCCTCGCCGCCCGCCAGCTTGCGCTCGATCTCGCCTTCGATACGTTCCACGATGCCCCGGCGCACTCCGTAGGGAGCAACGAGGAGGTTGCGATAACTGGTCTTTCGCGAGTACCCCGTCAAAGAGTTGAACAGATCCGTGAGATCGGCGCCGATCTCGGGCGAGGAGGTCAACAAGCCCACGTCCTCGTAGATTCGAGCGGTCTTCGGGTTGTAGTTACCGGTTCCGATGTGGCAGTACCGTCTGATCACAGAGCCTTCGCGGCGAACCACCAAGCACGTCTTGCAGTGCGTTTTCAGCCCTACGAGCCCATACACGACATGGACCCCTGCCTTTTCGAGCTTGCGTGCCCATTCGATGTTGGCTTGCTCGTCGAATCGCGCCTTGATCTCCACGAGTGCCACCACCTGCTTGCCCGCGCCTGCGGCATCGACGAGAGCGTTGACGATGGGGGAGTCACCGGATGTTCGATACAGAGTTTGCTTGATGGCGAGAACCTGAGGGTCGGCCGCGGCCTGCTCGATGAAGCGCTGAATGCTGGTGGAGAAAGAATCGTATGGGTGATGCACCAATACGTCCCCGTCGCGAAGGGTGGAGAAGACACTTTTGGGTGTTTCACGTTCCCCGAACGCTGGATGCGTTGCAGGGACGAAAGGCGCATCCTTGAGGTTCGGCCGGTCCACGCCGTATACCTGCCACAGGCACGAGAGGTCGAGCAAGCCTGGAACCTGAATCACGTCACTGGGGTCGACGTCCAACTCGCGCAGCAGCAATTCGAGCATGTGCTCGGTCATGTCGTCTGCGATCTCGAGTCGAACGGGAGAGCCGAATCTGCGACGCGCGAGTTCGCGCTCCAATGCTTGGAGGAGATCCTCGTCGCGATCTTCCTCTACCTCGAAGTCGGCGTTGCGAGTGATGCGGAAGGCGTGGCTTTCCACCACGTCCATACCAGGGAACAACACATCGAGATGTGCGGAGATCACTTCCTCCATCGACAGAAAGGCATCGATGCGATGGCTGCCGTCGCCGCGTCGTACTCGAACGAAACGATCGACATTGTCCGGTACCTTGACGCGCGCGAAGTGCTCACCCGAGGTGGCGTAGTCCTTCACTGTCACAGCAAGATTGAGGCTCAACCCGCTGATGTAGGGGAACGGGTGAGCCGGGTCGACGGCGAGCGGGGTGAGGACCGGAAACACTTGTTCGTGGAAATAACCGGACAGACGCTCCCTCTCGTCCGCATCGAGATCGGACCAACGGATGATCGCAATGCCTTCGGAAGTCAGTTCGGGGAGTATGGCGTCGAGGAGGACGCGAGCATGGCGGTGTGCGAGCTGTTGAGTGCGCTCGCCGATCAGAGCCAATTGTTCACGCGGTGTGAGACCGTCCGCGGAGCGGACCGACAATCCTGTCTCGTCGCGGCGCTTCAAGCCCGCAACTCGCACCATGTAGAACTCGTCCAGATTGGACGCGAAGATGGCGAGGAACTTCGCTCGCTCCAGAAGCGGGAGAGATGAATCCTCCGCGAGCGCGAGGACGCGGGAGTTGAAGTCGAGCCAGCTCAATTCCCGGTTCAGGTACCGGTTCTCGGGCAGTGCGTCCGCGGCGTCCAGGGAATCGAGCGCAGTAGTCGCGGGAAGCGATGTGGGATTACCTGGCGTCGGGTTCGTCGGTAGTGCACTCGACTGCACTGTGTCGGTGCTGCCGTCGGACTCTGACGATCCGGCGGCGGCGGCTGGTCCTTCACTGTTGCTCACCGTCCGATCATCCCCCATTCGGGTGGACTGTGAAACTCGGATCGGTGAATTGTCCGGGTCTAGTTCGTCGGCGATACGTCACCAGCCGAGCGAGTGCAGCACTTCCGTCGTTGCGCGACCCACACCCAGTTCGAAAGCGAGCCGAACGTCGGAGATCGTATCGACGTCCAGACGCAGTCCTGGCCAGTGGCCGTCGAGGTCGAGCGCACCGGAATCTTGATGACGTTGCGCTGATTCCGGGCCGAACAGTGGGTCGAAACGACCCGAAGTGCCCTTCAGGATCAATGCCGCTGTGCCGGTCCCATGATGGTCACTGACCAAGGAGCGGCCATTGGGTCGAGCACGTGCATACGCCTGCGCCAATTCCTCGCTGCGCAGGGCGGGCAAATCGGCTTGGAGTGCGACGATATCGAGTCCATCCTGCGCTCGGATAGCCGATGCAGCAGTGGAGAAGGCAAAGTTGAGACGTGTGGACGAGTCCCCGGAAGGATTGCTCCACGGCTCCTGCGCAACGCGCGCACCCATGCTCTCGGCAATCTCTGCAACTGCGGGATCAGGAGTCACCACGGTGATCCCGACGACCGAGTCGACGGCCCGCGCGGCCTCCGCCGTATCGCGAAGCATCGCCACGACGAGCCGTGCACGATCGGCAGCGGTGAACGAGTCGGCCAACCGAGACTTGGCGGTAACCAGGTCCCTGACGGCAATCACCACGTGCGCTCTTCCCATGACGGTCCATTCTGTCAGCGACTCGAGTATCAGTGGAGTTCGGCCTCGGCAACGCCTCGGACAGATACTGTGGTCCGGCGTGGTCCACATGATTTCTTGGCGATCAAAGAAGGTGGCGTTCGATGACCAAAGCAGCGGTACTCGGTTCTGGATCGTGGGGAACCGCATTCGCGAAAGTGCTCGCGGACGCAGGCACCGACGTCACGATGTGGGCCAGACGTCCTGAGTTGGCCGAGTCGATCAACGATAGTCACGAGAACACGGACTATCTTGCGGGAATCACCTTGCCACCCTCGATCTCGGCGACGAGTGATCCAGGCCGTGCACTGGACGGTGCGGACATCGTCGTTCTCGCCGTACCGTCACAGTCGCTTCGGGACAATCTCGCCGTGTGGACCGACTCGATTCCAGCCGACGCAACCTTGCTCAGTCTTGCGAAGGGGATCGAGACCGGGACATTGCTACGCATGAGTCAGGTCATCAGTCAGGTGACCGGAGCCGATCCGAGCCGAATCGCAGCGTTGTCCGGCCCGAATCTCGCTCGGCCGATCGCCGAGGGGCAGCCGGCTGCCACCGTTATTGCATGCTCAGACTCCAGGCGCGCTCTCGAGGTTCAAAAGTCTTGTGCAACTGGATATTTCAGGCCATACACTAATTCGGACGTCATCGGGGTCGAAATCGGTGGTGCGTGCAAGAATGTGATCGCGTTGGCGTGCGGCATGGCCAGCGGAGTCGGGTACGGCGAAAACACGCTCGCCTCGATCATGACTCGCGGTCTCGCCGAGATCATCAGACTAGGCTCGGCGCTCGGGGCGAAACCCGCCACCCTTGCAGGCTTGGCAGGCGTCGGTGATCTGGTGGCGACCTGTTCGTCGTCGCTGTCACGAAATCGATCCTTCGGGGAACGGCTGGGCGTCGGTGGGTCGATGGAGAGTGCCCAGGCGGCAGCCCACGGTCAGGTCGCCGAAGGCGTCAAGTCCTGCACCTCGGTGCGGGCTCTGGCGGAGAGTTACGACGTCGAGATGCCGCTGACCGACGCGGTGCACCGCGTGTGCCACAGCGGACTGTCGGTCCCTGATGCAGTGGGTCATCTGCTCGGCCGTCGGATCAAGCCCGAGTAACGTCGACGGGCCACATCGAGGCCCCTCTTCGGGGTGACGGTACGGTTTCGCCGTGAGCAATCCTCGTACCAGAGTCGCCCTGATCTTCGGTGGTCGGAGCAGCGAGCACGCCGTTTCCTGCGTATCCGCAGGTAGCGTGCTCGACAACATCGACCGTGAACGATACGACGTGATTCCCATCGGTATCACCACCGATGGTGCATGGGTTCTCGGTGCCACCGACGTCGACGAACTTGCCATCCACGGACGGTCCCTGCCGTCGGTGGACAAGAACGGTACGGCTCTGGCGTTGACAGCGGATCCAACCCGGCGCGGCGCCATCATCGGTCTGGGTGAAGAGGATGCAGGAAAAATCTTGGCGTCGGTGGACGTCGTGTTTCCCATTCTGCACGGCCCGTACGGCGAGGACGGCACGCTACAGGGACTCCTCGAACTCGCCACCATTCCCTACGTCGGGCCCGGAGTGTTCGCCAGCGCCGCAGGCATGGACAAGGAGTTCACCAAGAAGCTACTGGCATCGGAGGGGCTGCCGGTCGGCAAGCAGATCGTGCTCAGACGAGGCGCCGACGCGCTGACGGTCGACCAACAGGAGTCGCTGGGCCTGCCTGCGTTCGTCAAGCCGGCGCGTGGGGGATCGTCGATCGGTATCACGAGAATCGTCGCATGGGACCAACTTCCGGCTGCGGTGGCAGAGGCTCGCCGACATGATCCGAAGGTGATCGTGGAAGCCGCAATTCACGGACGTGAAGTCGAGTGCGGAGTCCTCGAGTTTCCGGATGGATCCATCCGAGCAAGCGTCGTGGCGGAAATCAGAATGCCCGACGCCCTAGCCGACGATCACACGTTCTACGACTTCGACAGCAAGTACCTGGACAACGTGTGTGAATTCGACGTTCCGGCACTTCTGGCCGAGGACATCAGTGCGTCCATTCGCGCTGCAGCAGTCGACGCATTCCGGGCTTTGGACTGCCAAGGTCTGGCCCGCGTCGACTTCTTCGTCACAGATGACGGACCGGTGATCAACGAGATCAACACGATGCCCGGATTCACCTCGATTTCGATGTTCCCGAAGATGTGGAACGCGACCGGCGTCGATTATGGAACGCTGATCGACACCCTCATCCAGACCGCACTAGCGCGCGGCACCGGGTTGAGATAGGTCGGCTACCTACCGAAGTGGGGCCGGATCGAGAGGTGCCTGCGCGAGTGAGTTCGAAATCGCAGTGGAGGCATCCTGCAGCGGCGTGGGTCCGGACCCGTTCGGCACGGTCAGCGCCACGTACACCGGGCGATCTACTGCGAACCACGTGCTCGCCTCGATGCCCGAGTCGGCGCCGGAGACTTCGAACCATTGAACTCCGTTGACCACCTGCAAAGGGGCTGCGACATCGAATCCGTCGGGGCGGTTCAGGCCGCACCGCAAGACCACGGGCTCGGATGTGTCGTCGTCGAGCGCCCATGCTCGGGTTGCGAGCGGTGCCGGATCGGCGAGCTCGACGCTCTCGTAGTCGCCGAGTGATGTTGGTAAGGCATCGACGAGTGCGTTGCAGTCGGCACTGTCTGCTGCAGGAGCATCGACCGGCCCAAGGGCCTCGGGTGCCCGCGTCGAGGTTCCGGATATCGACACCGCAGCCACGATGAACCCGACCAGCAGGGCCACCGGAAGTGCGATCGCGGTCGCGACTACCGCGGGATGGCGTTTGTCGGGCTCGGGGGTGGGTTCGGGCGCGTGATCGTCGGTATTCATCGTCCTCGGTGTCATCAGGAGTCGTTGTCGGACAGTCGACGGCTCAGCTTACGGGTGATCGGCCCGTCCTGAATCCCCCACCGTGATACCGAGGTAGTGTCGCGGTGGTTTCTTGCGCGCGTCGAAAGTATTCAGGCCGCTGCTCGGCCGCAGCTGAAAGGTACCGCAGAGGTCGGCGGCAAGCCTGCCTCGCCAGATTCGTAGGAGGAAGATCATCGACGACGAAGATCGTGTCGAAGTCCGGAAGCGAACCGTTGCGGAGATCGGCGAATTCGCGGTTATAGACCGCGCCACTCGCGGGCGCGTGCAGACCGCCGACTCGATCCTGGGTCCGGGCGACGACGCTGCCGTTGTCGCCGCATCGGATGGCAGGGTCGTCGTGACCACGGATATGTTGGTGCAGGGCAGGCACTTTCGTCTGGACTGGTCCAGCCCGGTCGATATCGGCCGGAAGGCGATCGCACAGAACGGTGCGGACATCGCAGCGATGGGAGCGCGGTGCACCGGATTTCTCGTTGCTCTGGGGTGTCCGGCCGACACGCCCCTTTTCGTCACGGATGGCATCAACGAAGGGCTATGGCGGGAGGCAAGCCGCGCAGGCGCGGGAATCGTAGGTGGTGACCTCGTACAGAGTGACAGCTTGGTGATTTCGATCACGGCGCTCGGCGACCTCGGCGGAAGGTCTCCGATCCTGCGGTCCGGGGCGGAACCGGGCGACGTCGTTGCCGTTAGCGGACGGTTGGGTTGGTCGGCAGGGGGTCTCGCTGTGCTTCTCGCGGGATCGGCCCGTCATCACAGCCTCGTGGAATTACATTGCGCTCCACAACCCGACTATCTTCAGGGGATCTCCGCCGCGGTCAGTGGTGCCACATCTTTGACCGATGTGTCCGACGGGTTGATCGCCGATCTCGATCATATCGCCGAGGCATCCTCGGTCGCCATCGATCTCCACAGTGAATCGATCACCCTGGATGACGAGATCGTCGACGCCGCACACGATCTCGGTTCGTCCGCGCTCGACTGGGCTCTCACCGGAGGAGAGGATCACTCGTTCGCAGGCACCTTCCCAGCGGATGCCTCGCTCCCCGACGGGTGGATTCGGATCGGTTGGGTCCGCGAGGGCGCCGGGGTCACCGTCGACGGGCGGAAGTTCTCGGGCGGGAACGGATGGTCGAGTTTCTCGACCTGACAGTCGAGTGGACTCCGCCACCGTCGGCGCCTTCACGCAGGTCGGCCGAGTTCGAAGACATGTAAGTTGCAGGACATGGCAATCTACGCGCTCGGCGACCGTGAACCACAGATACATCCCGACGCCTACGTGCATCCTGACGCTGTGGTCATCGGAGCTGTGACACTGGCCGCAGGCTCGTCTCTCTGGCCAGGAGCAGTCCTTCGCGGTGACTACGGAACGATTTCGGTCGGCGCATATACCAATGTGCAGGACGGAACGGTCGTGCACTGCACGCCGATCCACCCGACCGTGATCGGATCGAACTGCGTTCTCGGACACAACGCTCACGTGGAAGGCGCAATCATCGGTGACGATTGCCTGATCGCTTCCGGTTCGGTGGTCCTCAACGGCTCGACGATCGGTGCCGGTTCGATCGTCGGCGCCGGCGCAGTGGTTCCGTTCGGATTCGTAGTTCCAGAGCGGAGCATGGCTCTGGGGGTACCCGCGAAAGTCCGCGAGGGATATGAGGTTCCGCTCGGTCACCTCGACATCAACGTCAAAATGTACGCGGCGAATGCCACCTACTACCGTGACTCGCTTCGGCGGTTGGACTTATGAACGGTATGCCACTCACCGATATCGTCGAAAGCGGTTGGGCCACAGCACTTGCACCTGTGGAAGACCGGATCTCGGCAATGGGGGACTTCCTTCGAGACGAAATCACCGAGGGACGCACTTATTTACCGTCCGGTGAGAACGTGCTGCGCGCTTTCGCACGGCCGTTCGCGAATGCCCGTGTTCTCATCGTCGGCCAGGATCCGTACCCGACACCCGGCCACGCTGTAGGACTGAGCTTCTCGGTTGCTCCCGACGTTCGACCGGTGCCACGGAGCCTCGCCAACATCTTCAAGGAATATTCGAACGATCTCGGATTTCCGACGCCATCGAACGGAGACCTCACCCCGTGGGCCGACCAAGGGGTGCTCCTCCTCAACAGAGTCCTCACCGTCGAACCAGGGGTCGCCGCTTCGCACCGCAAAAAAGGGTGGGAAGCGGTGACCGAGCAGGCGATTCGAGCGCTCGTAGAGCGTGAGGAAGCAGAAAGGCCGTCGGGACTCGTCGCTATCTTGTGGGGCCGCGACGCGGCCACTCTCAAACCCATGCTGGGACTCACTCCCATCATCGAGTCCGTGCATCCGTCACCGTTGTCGGCGTCGCGAGGATTCTTCGGCACCAAGCCGTTCAGTCGCACCAATGAGCTACTGACCGCCGACGGATACGAGCCTATCGACTGGCGTCTTCCCTGACTGTGTGCGAGTCAGGAAAAATCAGGTCGACGCTTCTCGACGAAAGCATCGACACCCTCGCGGCCCGTCGGTCCTACCGCTGCCGCGGAGATCGACACGGCCTCTGCCTCCAATTGCTCGGCCAGAGTCCGGTGCTCCGAGTGCGCCAGCAACTCTTTCGCGCCGCGGTAAGCCGACGTCGGTCCGGCGGCGAACGCTCGAGCCAACCGCTCGGCCTCGCTCACGATGATGTCGTCGCCGACGAGCCGGCTCAGTAATCCGAGTCGCACGGCCTCTTCGCCGTTGAGGATCGAGTCGTTCAGGAGAATGTCACGTGCTCTGACCGAACCCACGATGCGAGGCAACGTCCAGGTCAGCCCGCCATCCGGGGTGAAACCGATTCCTGGGTAAGCCGGACGCATCTTGGTTGCACGCCCGCCGATGGCGACATCGGCGTGACAAACCAAACTCATCCCTGCGCCTGCTGCCCATCCGTGCACACCGGCGACGACGGGAACGGTCGTCGCCGCCAGTTCCAGGACGAAGGCATGGAAGCCGTCGGCCACGGCGCGAACGTAACTTCCGCGATCGTCCGCTGAAGCGAAGGCTCGCACATTGCCGCCCGCGCAGAAATTGGCGCCGGTACCGACGAGAAGAACGCAGCCGACGCGGAGATCACCTGCGTTCACAGACCGAAGTGCCGCAGCCCCTTCGGTCATGGCATCGCCACTGAGCGAGGTGCCCGCGGCATCGGTCGACACGATGATCTTCAGGACCCCGTCAACCAGTTCTACATGATTCGTGCTTTCGAAGTTCGTCACAATCGCACTGTATCCGGCCGCATTGGTCGGCATCGACGGTGCCCTGACGACGAGAAGCGATCGCGAGGACAACCTTGCCCAGCTGCTGTGGTCGAAAGACAACTATGGCCTCACTGCTCCGAGAGCAGTGAGGCCATAGTCGAGTCTCGTGGGCGAAAGTCAGCCCCGAACCACCTTGCCTGCCTTGAGGCAGGACGTGCAGACGTTCATGCGCTTGTTGTTGCCGGGGGCAACCTGTGCATGAACGGTCTGAATGTTCGGGTTCCAACGACGGTTGGTCCGTCGGTGCGAGTGCGAGACCGACTTACCGAAGCCGGGCCCTTTGGCGCATACGTCGCAGACGGCAGCCATAGTCGCGAACTCCTTGATAGATGATTGATCATTAACGTGCGGGCGGTTGCTCCGAATAACTTCAGCACACAATCCGCCGAACCACACCGGGCAACCCTGCAAGATTAGCGGGCGTAGCGCTAATTCGCCAAACCGCGTCCAGAGGCCACGCCATGACAGACGCTCGACGGAGTGCCGACCTGCGCCTGCAGGTGCTCGAGTCTAGGCTGACTCGTCTGAAGAAGCTGGGTCATGGAACGTGGTCGGCTCAGCCAAATGTATTTCGGTTCTTTCAGCACGAACTGGGGGCGAACAGGTGGTGGACGTGGTCGAGCACGGCGAGAAGTCCATGGCCGTCGGCAGTCCCACGTCCTCTATCGGGGTCGAGGAGATTCGGCTGTGGGCCTACAGATGTGTCGACGGCCTCACTGCGCGATGCGACGAGATCAACGAACTGAATGTCTTCCCGATCGCAGACTCCGATACCGGCACCAATCTCGTGTTCACCATTCGTGCAGCGGTGGAGTCGATGCGCAAGGCAGGCGCGGACGCCGATATCGCTGCCGTTGCGGCAGCGCTGGCACAAGGCTCCATAGCCGGTGCGCGGGGCAATTCCGGGGTGATCGTGTCTCAATTGCTGCGTGCCGTTGCAGAGGTTGCGGCCAACGGTGAGTTCGATGGAGCCGCGCTCGCCCGTGCACTGGTTCGGGCGGCCGACCTCGTCGTCGACGTAGTGAGCGTTCCGGTGGACGGGACGATCGTCAGCGTGCTGGGCAGTTCGGCACGCGCGGTCGCCAGCCTCGATCAGCCGTGCGATATCGCAGCAGTGGCGCGCTGCGCAGCTGAATCGGCTGCCGTGGCACTCGACCGCACCCGCCACCAACTGCCGGCTCTTCGAGCAGCAGGAGTCGTCGATGCAGGCGCACTCGGCCTTCTCGTGATGCTCGACGCGCTCTGTGGTGTCGTGACCGGAAGCGAGCCGCCGCCGAGACAGCGCTACCACCGGCACGTGACGACCGAGACCAGTCGAGCCGTGATGCCGAGATCGAACAATCGCCTCGATTCGGTGCAGGTAGGAGAGGCGATCGTCGGATACGAGGTTCTCTATCAGCTTTCCGATATCGACGACGCCGCTGCGATCGAGTTGCGGCGAGCGCTGACAGAGATCGGTGATTCGGTGGTCGTAGCCGGTGACGGCAACGGTTCGTGGTCCGCTCATGTTCACACGGCAAATGCCGGCCTGGCCGTCGACATAGGCATAGGTGCCGGGCGGATACATGGTGTGCGCATTGCAGCCTTCGGCGCAGGGGAGGGCTGTGACACGGCGGCGTCGACTCCGGACGACGGTGGGGAAATTTTCGGTCGAGAGATATTGGCGGTGGTGGCAGGTGCGGGTGCCGAGCAGCTGTACCTTGCCGAGGGCGCACACGTACTTCGTTGCGACACAACAGAGATAGGACCCACACAGTTGTGCGCGGCGATCGTCGGATCCAGGCACACGGAGGTCCTCGTCCTGCCGAACGGGGCATTGTCCGCCCAGGAATTGGTAGCCGTCAGCGTCGCTTCACGCAACGCAGGCAAGGACGTCTTGATGCTTCCGTCCTCGTCGATGGTTCAAGGCCTGGCGGCACTCGCCGTCCACGACCCGACCAAAGAAGGAGTGGACGACGCATTCACGATGTCCGAAGCGGCGGCCGGGACCCGGTGGGCTTCGGTCCGAATCGCCGAGGGGCGCGCCCTGACATGGGTCGGGACATGTGAACCCGGTGACGGCCTCGGTTTGGTCGGGCGGGAAGTGGTGGTTATCGGGTCCGACGCGATCACCGCCGGATGTAACCTGCTCGATCAATTGTTGTCGGCGGGTGGTGAGATGGTGACCATGCTTCTGGGGGAGTCCGCAGACGACGAATTCGGTCAGCGGTTGGCCGAGTACGTCGCCGAGCATTATCCCGTCGTGGAGTTCGTCACCTATCGCGGAGGGCAGCCAGGAGACATGGCTCAACTCGGCGTGGAATGAGAACTTCGCACGAGAACCGGATCGAGAGGGTAAGGACGACAATCGAGATGGTGGCACTCGCGGATCGGCTCGACGGGGTTTTCGGCGACAAGGTGGCCGGGCCCCTGGCGGAATTGTTCGCGCTCGAGACCGTCGAGGATCTCTTGCGGTACTACCCTCACCGTTACATGACGCAGGGCGCCGAACTGAGCGAAAAGGAACCGCCGGAGGGCGAGCACATCACCATCGTCGCGACGATCGCATCGGCAACGTTGCGAACGATGAAGGCGCGCAAAGGGCAGTTTCTCGCTGTCTCCCTCGCCGCGGAAGACCAGCAGATCGATGCGACGTTTTTCAGCCCCCACAAGCTCAAGCATGTCCTCACCCCCGGTAAGCGTGGAATGTTCTCGGGCAAGGTCAAGTATTTCGGCAGGCGATGGAATCTGACCCACCCGAGTTACGTGATGCTCGGTGGGGACGAGGATGACGGTGCGGTACTCACCGAAGGTCGGGTCGTGGGTGGTGGATCGTTGGCAGGGTTGGCGCGTGGCTCGCTGGATTCGTCCGGCAGTGTCGACATGACGGTGTTCGAGCGCACATTCGTTCCGATCTATCCCGCGGCGAAGGACGTGGAGAGTTGGACGTTCATGCGTTGCGTCCGTCAAGTTCTCGACCAGTTGGACACCGTCGAGGACCCACTTCCGCCGGAGGTGCGCTCGGAGCGGGGATTGGTGGACCTCGACACCGCACTGCGTTGGATCCACTTTCCGGACTCCGCGGACGAAAAGGACCAGGCGCGAGCACGTCTGAAGTTCGATGAAGCGCTTGCAGTGCAACTCGTGCTGGCAGCGCGCAGACAGAATGCGTCGAGCAGGGTGGCGCCCGAATGTTCGCCGCGTGTGGACGGGATTGCAGCGGAGTTCGAGCGTCGACTTCCGTTCACACTGACAGCAGGGCAGTTGACGGTGGCGGCGGAAATCTCTGCGGACTTGTCGCAGGGACATCCGATGTCGCGATTGCTACAGGGTGAAGTCGGATCGGGTAAGACAGTGGTTGCCCTACGGGCGATGCTGCAGGTGATCGATTCGGGACATCAATGTGCTCTGTTGGCCCCTACCGAGGTACTTGCGTCGCAGCACGCGCGATCCATCTCGGCGATGCTGGGCTCGTTGGCGGCCGCCGGTGAACTCGGATCCCACGAGCTCGCCACCAAGGTCGCCCTGCTGACCGGTTCCATGTCGACGGCGGCCAAGCGGACAGCGCTGCTGGATGCAATTACCGGAGACGCCGGAATCGTGATCGGGACGCACGCGCTCATCCAAGATCGGGTCGAGTTCATGGACCTCGGCATGGTAGTCATCGACGAACAGCACAGGTTCGGTGTCGAACAACGGGATGCGCTCAGATCCAAGGCGCGTAACAACAGAAGTCCCCACCTGCTCGTGATGACGGCAACTCCTATTCCGCGGACCATTGCCATGGCCTCACTGGGTGATCTCGAGACGTCCATTCTCGCCGAGCTCCCGCGCGGGCGCGCACCGATCAAGACCAGCGTGGTTCCCGCAACGCAGAAGCCGAGTTGGGTCGATCGTGCGTGGGAACGCATTCGTGAGGAAGTCGGCGCAGGCCGGCAGGCGTACGTTGTCTGTTCTCGGATCGGTGACGACGACGCGGAGGGTACCGGGAAGCGGCCACGAACACGTGCAGCCGGACACGAAGACGATCGCGCACTGCCCGAGACCAAATCTGCACTCGAGATGTACGACATGCTCACCGGTGGCCCGTTCGCCGATCTCCGTGTCGGGATGCTGCACGGCCGGATGCCCGCGGAGGAGAAGGACGCCTCGATGCAGGACTTCACGGCAGGCGAGATCGATGTGTTGGTGTGCACGACTGTGGTCGAGGTCGGCGTCGACGTGCCGAATGCCACGGTCATGGTGATCGTCGACGCAGATCGGTTCGGAACCAGCCAGTTACATCAGCTACGGGGTCGCATCGGCCGTGGCGGTCACCAGGGTCTGTGCATCATGATCAGCCAACTCAGTCCGATGGGTGCTTCGTTCTCGCGTTTGACGGCGGTGGCCGCGACCAATGACGGATTCGAGTTGGCCAAACTCGATCTCACTACGCGCCGTGAGGGCGATGTGCTCGGCTCAGCACAATCGGGGACCGTCACCAGCCTTCGCCTGCTCTCACTCATCGACGACGAAGACGTGATCGCCGACGCCCATGCATGCGCAAGGGCGTTGTTCGAGTCGGATCCGACGATGGCGGATCATCCTGGCGTCGCGTCGATGATGAAATCCGCTTGGCGATCGGACCGTATCGACTATCTGGAGAAGTCCTGACGGGTCTCTGCACCGTTTAAGACGCCGAACTATCTCATATCTCGAGATGGCGGACGCTGCTGGTGGACTTGTCGGCGGTAGGTTTAGCGCATGTTCTCCAAAGTGTTGGTTGCCAATCGTGGCGAGATTGCTATCCGTGCATTTCGTGCGTCGTACGAGTTGGGCGCCGCTACTGTGGCTGTCTTTCCGTTCGAGGACCGCAATTCGGTTCACCGGACGAAGGCGGACGAGGCGTACGAGATCGGGGAGAAGGGCCACCCCGTCCGCGCGTATCTGTCGGTGAAGGAGATCGTCGCTGCAGCACAGCGCAGCGGTGCCGATGCGGTGTACCCGGGGTACGGGTTCTTGTCGGAGAATCCGGATCTTGCTGCTGCGTGCGCGGCGGCGGGCATCACGTTCGTCGGGCCTTCGGCCGAGGTGCTCGAGTTGACGGGCAACAAGGCCCGCGCGATTGCTGCGGCAAAGCGTGCCGGTTTGCCGGTGTTGGCGTCCTCGGAGCCGTCTGCGGACGTCGAAGAATTGGTAGCGGCTTCGGAAACGATGACCTTCCCGTTGTTCGTGAAGGCAGTGGCCGGCGGCGGCGGCAGGGGTATGCGCCGGGTGTCCGAGCCGGCGCAGTTGCGCGAATCGATCGAGGCGGCGGCGCGTGAGGCGGAGTCGGCGTTCGGTGACGCGACGGTGTTCTTGGAGCAGGCGGTCATCGATCCGCGGCACATCGAGGTGCAGATCCTCGCCGATGGGCAGGGCAACGTGGTGCACCTGTTCGAGCGGGATTGTTCTCTGCAGCGGCGTCATCAGAAGGTCATCGAGATGGCCCCTGCGCCGAATCTGCCTGCGGAGCTTCGTGATCGGATGTGCGCCGATGCGGTCGCTTTCGCGAAGGAGATCGGGTACTCGTGTGCTGGGACGGTGGAGTTCCTTCTCGACACTCGGGGCAATCATGTGTTCATCGAGATGAATCCGCGTATCCAGGTCGAGCATACGGTGACCGAAGAGGTCACCGACGTCGATTTGGTGCAGTCGCAGTTGCGTATTGCCTCGGGGGAGTCCCTCGCCGATCTGGGGTTGGCTCAGGAGAACATCGTGTTGCGTGGGGCGGCATTGCAATGCCGCATCACCACCGAGGATCCCTCGAATGGTTTCCGTCCCGACACCGGCCGCATCACCGCGTACCGCACCCCGGGTGGTGCCGGTGTGCGGTTGGATGGTGGCACGACACTCGGCGCCGAAGTGGGAGCCTACTTCGATTCGATGCTGGTGAAGTTGACGTGTAGAGGCAGAGATTTCGATACCGCGATTGCGCGTGCGCGTCGCGCGGTGGCGGAGTTCCGTATTCGTGGCGTGGCAACGAATATCCCGTTTCTGCAGGCAGTTCTGGTCGATCCGGATTTCACTGCGGGGAGGGTGACGACCTCGTTCATCGAGGAGCGTCCGCAGCTGCTGACCTCGCGTACCTCCGGTGACCGCGGGACGAAGATTTTGACGTATCTGGCGGATGTGACGGTCAACAAGCCGCACGGGGAGCGTCCGTCGCCGGTGTACCCGCACGACAAGCTTCCCGACGTCGATTTCTCGGCGCCGATTCCCGACGGCAGTAGGCAGCGCTTGTTGGCGTTGGGACCGGAGGGTTTCGCTCGGGATCTGCGCAATCGGAAAGCGCTCGCGGTCACCGATACGACATTTCGGGATGCACATCAGTCGTTGCTCGCGACCCGGGTTCGCACGTCCGGGTTGTTGATGGTGGCGCCGTATGTGGCGCGTACGACGCCGGAGTTGCTCTCGATCGAATGTTGGGGCGGGGCGACATACGATGTGGCACTGCGCTTCCTGCACGAGGATCCGTGGGAGCGGTTGGCGGCGTTGCGTGAGGCGGTACCCAATGTTGCGTTGCAGATGTTGCTGCGTGGCCGTAATACGGTGGGTTACACCCCGTATCCGGAGAAGGTGACGCGCAGCTTCGTTGCGGAGGCGACGGAGACGGGTATCGACATCTTCCGTATCTTCGATGCGCTCAACAATGTCGATCAGATGCGTCCGGCGATCGATGCGGTTCGTGAGACGGGGACTGCCATTGCGGAGGTGGCGCTGAGCTACACCGGGGATCTGTCGAATCCGAACGAGACGCTGTACACGCTCGACTACTACCTGAAGTTGGCGGAGCAGATCGTCGATGCGGGCGCTCATGTGCTGGCGATCAAGGATATGGCCGGGTTGTTGCGTGCCCCTGCCGCGCGGACGTTGGTGACGGCGTTGCGGAGCAATTTCGATTTGCCGGTGCATGTGCACACCCACGACACTCCGGGCGGTCAGTTGGCGACGTATCTGGCGGCGTGGGAGGCGGGCGCTGATGCCGTCGACGGTGCGAGTGCATCGATGGCAGGTACGACGAGCCAGCCTGCGTTGTCGGCGATCGTGGCTGCTGCTGCGCACACCGAGCGCGATACTGGTCTGGATCTGTCGACGGTGTGCGATTTGGAGCCGTACTGGGAGGCGTTGCGGAAGGTGTATGCGCCGTTCGAGTCGGGTTTGATGGCTCCGACGGGTCGGGTGTATACCCATGAGATTCCGGGTGGGCAGCTATCGAATCTTCGTCAGCAGGCGATCGCATTAGGTTTGGGTGACAAGTTCGAGACCGTGGAAGCGAATTACGCTGCTGCGGATCGGATGTTGGGGCGTTTGGTGAAGGTGACGCCGAGTTCGAAGGTGGTCGGCGATCTTGCGCTGGCCTTGGTCGGGGCTGATGCGTCGGCTGAGGAGTTCGCGGAGAATCCTGGAAAGTTCGATATCCCTGATTCGGTGATCGGTTTTTTGCGTGGTGATCTCGGAACGCCTGCTGGTGGATGGCCGGAGCCTTTGCGTTCGAAGGCTTTGGAGGGTCGAAGTGAAGCCAAGCCCGAGACGGAGCTGACCGTGGAGGAGGGGCGCAGTCTCGATGGGACGTCGGCGACGCGTCGGGAGATGTTGAACCGGTTGCTCTTTCCGGGTCCTACTGCGGAGTTGGCGGAGCATCGGGAAAAGTACGGTGATACCTCGCGGTTGTCGGCGAATCAGTTTTTCTATGGTCTGCGTCAGGGCGATGAGCATCGTGTTCGGCTCGAGAAGGGCGTGGAGTTGCTGATCGGGTTGGAGGCTATTTCCGATGCCGATGAGCGGGGGATGCGCACGGTGATGTGCATTCTGAACGGTCAGTTGCGTCCGGTGTCGGTGCGGGATCGTTCGATTTCCAGTGAGGCGCCGACGATCGAGAAAGCGGATCGGTCCAATTCCGGTCATGTTCCGGCACCGTTTGCCGGTGTGGTGACGTTGGCAGTGGCCGTGGGCGATGAGATCTCGGTGGGAGAGACGGTTGCCACGATCGAAGCGATGAAGATGGAGGCCGCGATCACGGCATCGAAGGGCGGGAAGGTCAGTCGCCTGGCTATCGGCGGTGTTCAGCAGGTCGAGGGTGGGGATCTACTCGTCGTGATCGGCAGCGGCGAAGGCGCTTCGGTGAACGATTGATCTGGTCCGGCGAACACGGCGGCAAAGAGGAACTCCACCCTGAGTAACCTTCTGTAGATGACCCGGATCGTGGCAGGCATCGCAGGAGGCCGAACCCTGAAAGTCCCGCCTCGCGGCACGCGTCCAACATCGGACCGTGTCCGCGAGGCGTTGTTCAGCTCGTTGGACTCGCGTCTGGATCTCGACGGCGCTGCCGTGCTCGATCTCTATGCCGGGTCGGGCGCCCTGGGATTGGAAGCACTTTCACGCGGTGCGTCGACTGTCGTGATGGTGGAGTCCGATCCGCGAGCGGCAGAGGTGATTCGGGGTAACGCCGCCGGCATCGGGCTGCCGGGTGCGTCCGTTCGATGTGCGCCGGTCTCCGCGGTGTTGGCGAGCCAGCCCGACCGCCCTTACGACCTCGTGTTGGCCGACCCTCCCTACGCCATCGCCGATTCCGCGGTTGCGCAGATGCTCGTCGAACTTCTGGCGAACGGTTGGTTGGCACCGGAAAGCATTGTGGTGTTGGAACGCTCGTCCAGATCGACGGAAACCACCTGGCCCGAAGGCTTGGTGGCGGAGAAGGTCAAGAAGTACGGCGAGACGCGAATCGAAATCGCCGGACTGGCACGGTGATAGCCTGTGCGCCATGACTGGAGCAGTGTGTCCTGGATCCTTCGACCCGGTGACCAATGGCCATATCGATGTGATCACCAGGGCTGCGGCGC
This sequence comes from Rhodococcus sp. PAMC28707, assembly GCF_004795915.1. Classification (NCBI taxonomy): domain Bacteria; kingdom Bacillati; phylum Actinomycetota; class Actinomycetes; order Mycobacteriales; family Nocardiaceae; genus Rhodococcus; species Rhodococcus sp. PAMC28707. The sequence goes on along the minus strand of NZ_CP039253.1, from coordinate 495,817 downwards.
AGTTCGATGAGATCATCGTCACCGTCATGATCAACAAGAACAAGCGTGGTTTGTTCTCTGTCGACGAGCGCATCGAGCTTCTCGGCGAAGCGACGGCCCATCTGAAGAACGTGCGGATCTCCTCGTGGCACGGCCTGCTCGTCGACTATGCGAGGCAGGAGGGCTTCACTGCGATCGTGAAGGGTCTGCGTGGAGCAAACGATTTCGACTACGAACTTCAGATGGCCCAGATGAACCAGCGATTGACAGGTGTGGACACCCTTTTCATCCCCGCGAATCCATCGTTCAGCTTCCTGTCCAGTTCGCTGGTCAAAGAGGTCGCTACTTTCGGTGGAGATGTCGCAGGAATGGTCCCCGAGAATGTTCACTCCAGACTATTGAGCCGCATCGCCGAGCGCGCCGCCGAATAGATCGGGCGACACACCGAGGCGAGTGCGACGCGCAGGCAGCAATCACCAGGCAAACTGGAAGTGCACTTTCCGCACGTTTCTTCGTAGTTTCTATCGATTGGGGTTACCGGTGTACCGCGTATTCGAGGCACTCGACGAACTCGTCGCCATTGTCGAGGAGGCGCGCGGTGTCCCTATGACGGCCGGCTGCGTTGTTCCTCGCGGCGACGTCCTTGAACTTCTCGACGATGTGCGCGACTCGATTCCCGGTGAACTCGACGACGCGCAAGATGTCCTCGATCATAAGGACAAACTGGTCACGGACGCTCGGTCGACGGCAGAGAAAACTGTCACCTCGGCCAACGACGAAGCCCAGGACACCGTCGAAAATGCGCGCGATTCCGCAGACCGAATATTGGCCGATGCGAAATCACAGGCCGATCGCATGGTTGCCGAGGCGAAGGCTCACGCCGAGCAACTCGTCGACGATGCGAACGACACCGCGGAGCGTTCGGTCGAAGCAGGAAGGCGTGAGTACGAGACGCTGACGACGCGGGCGCGATCGGAGTCGGAGCGTCTCATCGAGTCGGGTCAGGCTTCGTACGAGCGTTCGGTCGCAGACGGAGCCGAGGAGCAGGCGCGGTTGGTCGATCAAACCGAGGTCGTGCAGGCCGCACGCACAGAATCGGCGCGCGTCATCGACACTGCGCATGCCGAATCAGACCGAATGCGCAGTGAATGCGACGTCTATGTCGATACCAAGCTGGCGGAGTTCGAGGAGTTCCTCAGTGGCACTATTCGCTCTGTGGGGCGAGGCCGCCAGCAGTTGCGTACCGGATCGGGTGTCCCGGACTACGGCCCGGATCCATCCGGCGAGGGTCGTCGTTCGCGCAGGTAAATCGTCCAGATTTGCTCATGCCTGAGTCCGTGCGTACCGTTGTGTGGTTGCCCAAAGGTTGTCCCGGTCCGGCGCACCACTTCGGTGCTGTCGGTCCAGCAGCGCAAAGGTGATCGAATCAATCGTCTGAGCAGGAAGATTACTGTGTCTACCCGTCGTAATACCCCTCGTGCCGAAGCGGGCACGGGATTCGTGCTGGATATCGACAACCTGAGCCGTCGGCCCGGGTCCATGACGGAGATCCAGCGGTCGATTGTCGCGCCCACGCGAATCGGCCTCGATGGGATCGCCATCGAAATGGGGTCTCCGGTCGATATCGATCTTCGCCTCGAAGCGGTATCGGAGGGTGTGCTCGTCACCGGCACCGTCCGCGCAGACACTACGGGTGAGTGCTCTCGGTGCCTGGAGCCTGTTTCGGGTGCGGTGGATGTGTATCTCACCGATCTGTTCGCCTACCCGTCCAGCGTCACTGAGGACACGACCGACGAGGAGGAGATTCATCGCGTAGTCGATGATCAGATAGACCTACAGCCAGTCGTCGTGGATGCGGTCGGATTGGAGCTTCCATTGCATCCTCTCTGCCGTGAAAACTGCCAGGGATTGTGCTCGGAATGCGGCATCAACCTGGCGATTGCGGAATCTGGACATAATCATGAGATAGTTGATCCTCGCTGGGCTGGACTTGCAGCCAAATTTGGCGTGGATCCAGTATCGAGCACCGAACTTGTGAACAACGAAGCCGAGGAGAAGTAGAAGTGGCTGTCCCGAAGCGTAAAATGTCGCGTTCCAACACGAGGTCGCGTCGTGCACAGTGGAAGGCCACAGTGCCTACGCTTGTCACGTGCCCCAACCGTGGATGCGGCGAGAAGACACTGCCCCACATTGCGTGCCCCTCGTGTGGCACCTACAAGGGCCGACAGGTAGCAGCAGCTGTCTGATCTTCAGCACATGACATCGAAGAGCAGTTCTACCCACCTGAACCGCTCGACAGCCGACAGCGGCGGGGACGACCGAGAGTCGCTCCTCGCCGCTCTTGGCGTCGTACTCGCTGAACCCCTGTTGACTCTGGCCTTGACCCACCGGTCGTACGCGTACGAGCGTGGTGGTCTGCCGACCAACGAGCGGCTGGAATTCCTGGGTGATTCGGTTCTCGGTTTGACCGTGACCGAGGAGCTCTACACTGCACATCCGGAGAAATCCGAAGGCGAGTTGGCCAAGATTCGTGCCAGCGTCGTGAACATGCATGCTCTGGCCGAGGTGGCACGCGAACTCGGTGAAGGTGGTCTCGGCCGTCATCTCCTGCTAGGCAAGGGCGAGGAGCAGACCGGTGGTCGTGACAAGCCCAGCATTCTGGCCGATGGCATGGAGTCCCTGTTGGGCGCGATTCACCTCCAGCACGGGATAGAGGTCGCACGTCGTGTCGTTCTGACCCTGTTCGCACGTTTGCTGGACCGAGCACCACGCTTGGGCGCCGGCCTGGACTGGAAGACCAGTCTTCAGGAGCTGACGGCTGTGAAATCGCTTGGCGTGCCCGTATACCAAATCTCCTCCACCGGACCAGACCACGACAAAGAATTCACTGCGACCGTCGTCGTCAGCGGTAAGCCACTCGGGGTAGGTGTCGGCCGATCCAAGAAGGAAGCCGAGCAGAAGGCAGCGAGTACTGCCTGGAACGACATCTCCGACGGAAACGTGAGCTCTGCCGCCGTCGAGTCCCCCGCCGTCGAGTCCCCCGTCGTAGAGCGCACCGCCGGAGCACTCGACTCCCCGGCCCCCGACGTCGCTATGGCTCCGCACGCGGAGTAGCGGATACCCGATGCCCGAGTTACCCGAGGTCGAAGTAGTGCGCCTCGGTCTCGAATCGCATGTAGTCAGTACAACTATCGAATCGGTGGAAGTACTGCACCCTCGCGCGGTCCGGCGTCACTTTGCTGGTGCGCGGGACCTGGAGGCTCAGCTACGCGGCCGCCGTATCGTGTCGGCGGAGCGTCGCGGCAAGTATCTGTGGCTGCCACTCGATGCGCATGACGACGCGATAGTCGTGCACTTGGGAATGAGCGGCCAAATGCTCGTGCAGCCACCGTCGGTGCCTGCCGAGAAGCACCTCCGCATCCGTGTGGGGCTGGACAACGGAGCCGAACTCCGATTCGTCGATCAACGAACGTTCGGTGGTTGGGCCATCGCGCACCTCGAATCTGTCGACGGGTCCGTGGTTCCCGAGACCGTGGCACACATCGCACGAGACCCGGTGGATCCGTTGTTCGATGCGGAATCCGTCGTGAACGTGTTGCGGGGCAAACACACCGAGATCAAGCGCGCCATACTCGACCAAACGGTGCTGTCGGGCGTGGGCAACATCTACGCCGACGAGGCACTGTGGCGCGCCAAGATTCACGGCAATCGAATTGCAGAGACCTTGTCGAGGCCAGTTCTACGCACACTGTTGACCTCGGCACACGCAGTGATGGGTGAGGCTCTCGCGCAAGGCGGTACATCCTTCGACGCGTTGTACGTCAATGTCAACGGCGAATCGGGATACTTCGATCGGTCGCTGGATGCGTACGGCCAAGAGGGGCTGCCATGTTCGCGTTGTGGTAGCCCGATCCGGCGTGAGAAGTTCATGAACAGATCGTCGTACAGCTGTCCCACCTGCCAGCCGCGACCTCGAAATACGCGGACCTGACGCTGCCCTGACGGCCGGTCACCCTAGAATCGACTCTCATGGCTGATGAGAGCACACCGACGGCACTGTGGGTCGAACGGACGGGGACGCGTCGATACACCGGAATGAGCTCGCGAGGAGCCGAGGTGCTGATCGGTTCGGAATCCGTCGACGGGGTCTTCACCCCTGGCGAGTTGCTCAAGATAGCTCTTGCGGCATGCACCGGGATGAGTTCGGATCTCCCATTGTCACGCCGCCTCGGTGACAATTACGACTCGAAGGTGACGGTGTCGGGGTCTGCCGATCGTGAGAACGAACGCTACCCGGAGTTGCATGAGGTACTCGCCGTCGATCTCAGCGAGCTCGACCCCGAAGCGCAGCAGCGGTTGCTGATCGTCGTCGAGCGCGCCATCGACAAGGTGTGCACCGTCGGACGCACGTTGAAAGCAGGCGCTGAGGTATCTCTCGAGATCGACGTGGACGGCTGACGATGCGGATGCCTACGTTGGGCAATCGGCTCGCTCCTGCTGTACTTCACGGTTTCGACGGAACGAACCGAAAGTCGACCTCCTCGTGAGTGAGATTCGGTTGACCGCCTGGGTGCACGGTTCGGTGCAAGGCGTCGGGTTCCGGTGGTGGACCCGTTCGCGCGCCCTCGAGCTCGGACTGGTCGGCCACGCAACCAATAGCGCGGACGGTCGAGTGCTCGTCATCGCCGAGGGTGTACGAGAAAAGGCCGAGCGCCTCCTCGAGCTTCTTCGGGGGGGAAATACTCCGGGCGTGGTGACCCTCGTCGTGGAGAGCTGGGATCCGCCGCGTGGTGGGCTCAGCGGTTTCGTCGAGCGGTGATGGAGGGACGTATTCGGACCGTGGCGCTCCAGATCTCGTACGCGCAGGTGGGGTACACCCGGTACTCTGAAGCGCCATGCATCTCAAGAGTCTGACGCTCAAGGGCTTCAAGTCCTTTGCTTCGGCGACGACTCTTCGATTCGAGCCGGGTATTACTTGCGTCGTCGGGCCCAATGGATCGGGGAAGTCCAACGTAGTGGACGCTCTCACCTGGGTGATGGGGGAGCAAGGAGCGAAGGCATTACGTGGCGGCAAAATGGAAGATGTCATTTTTGCGGGCACCTCTGGACGTGCCCCGCTCGGGCGTGCGGAAGTGACGCTCACGATCGACAACTCCGACGGTGCGTTGCCTATCGACTACTCCGAGGTGTCGATCACCAGGCGAATGTTTCGTGATGGCGCAGGCGAATACGAGATCAACGGAGCCTCGTGTCGGCTGATGGACGTCCAGGAATTGCTCAGCGACTCCGGCATCGGCCGCGAAATGCACGTCATCGTCGGGCAGGGGCGGCTCGCTGCCATTCTCGAATCCAGGCCGGAAGATCGAAGAGCCTTCATCGAAGAGGCCGCAGGCGTTCTCAAACACCGTAAGCGCAGAGAGAAGGCTGTCCGCAAGCTCGACGCCATGCAGGCGAATCTGGCTCGATTGACCGACCTGACCACCGAGCTTCGGCGTCAACTCAAGCCTCTCGGTCGCCAAGCCGAGGTCGCTCGTCGAGCACAGACGGTCCAAGCAGATCTTCGCGACGCCAGGCTGCGTATCGCGGCCGACGACTTGGTCGGCCGCCGTGCCGAGTTTGCCAACCAGACTCAGGACGAAGCTGCCGCCCGCGAGCAGTACGCGACTGTGCAGGACACGCTCGAGGCAGGCAATGTCGCACTCGGAGAGCTCGAACAGTCGGTTGCCCGGTTGACTCCGAACGCTGAGGCCGCCGGTCAAACCTGGTTTCAGTTGTCTGCACTCGCCGAACGTGTCAACGCCACCATCCGGATCGCGAAAGAGCGTGCACGTCACCTCGATTCGGCGTCGTCGACGGGCCGTGGTCAAGACCCGGACGAACTGGAAGCTCAGGCGGATCGTGTCGCCGAAGAGGAATTGGAACTCGTCGAGGCCGTCGAGATCGCACGCGAGTCTCTCGAGGCTGCACGCGAAGAGTTGGCCGAACGCGAGGCTGCGGCTTTCGAGGCGGAGCGAGCTCATATGGCTGCGGTGCGTGCGGTCGCCGATCGTCGAGAAGGATTCGCGCGGCTTTCCGGACAGGTCGACACTTACCGAACCAAGGCCGATTCCACCGATGCAGAGGTTGCTCGGCTGTCGGTGGCGATCGACGAGGCTCGTGAGCGCGGAGACCTCGCGCAGATGGAATTCGAGAGCGTCCAGGACCAGATAAGCGGGCTCGACGCCAGTGAATTGAGTCTCGACACGCAGCACGAGCGAGCTGTGATGGCGCACCGAAGCGCGGACGCGCGCGTGACCGAATTGCAGAACGAGGAGCGTGTCGCCGGGAAGAAGGTTGCCTCGTATCAGGCTCGAATAGAAGCGTTGAAGATGGGACTCGAACGCAAGGACGGGGCCGGTTGGCTCATCGAGAACTCTCAGCCTGGCCTGTCGGGGTTACTTGCCGACCGCATCAGCGTGGAAACGGGCTTCGAAGTGGCGGTGGCGGTGGCATTGGGCCCCGTAGCCGATGCTGCTCACGCCGAATCGTTCACAAGTGCACTCGATGCTGTTCTGGCACTGCGTGATGCGGACGGTGGGCGTGCAGCTGTCGTCTTCGGCGATGTCACGCATTCCGCGAATCGTCGCACCGTTCAGTTGCCGCATGGCGCCAGGTGGGCGCTCGATGTGATCCATTTCCCTGATTCGCTTTCCGGTTCGATGAGTGCGTTGCTCGGCGGCATCGTAGTAGTCGAATCTCTCGACGACGCCGCGTCATTGGTGCAGTCGTCGCCTGGAGTCAGGGCAGTGACGAAGGCCGGGGATCTTCTCGACACAGGATGGGTGACGGGCGGTTCGGACAGGCGGCCGAGCACCATCGAGGTGCAGTCGGCGATTGATACCTCGACAGTCGAACTTGCTGCAGCAGAACGATATTCGGCTGAGCTCGAAGCAGCATTGTCGGGAGCGCTCGCCGAGCAAGCCCATCGCCGTGAATCCGCCGAACAAGCGCTGGCCGCGCTCAACGAGTCCGATGCTGCTATTGCAGCGGTGTACGAGCAGCTCGGTCGCCTCGGGCAGCTCGCTCGATCGGCACACGCAGAATCTTCGCGGTTGACCGAGCAGCGAAGCCGAGCAGAAACCGGTCGTGAGGAGGCTCTTACCGCGTTGGCGGAGCTCGAGGAGCGCCTCAGGCTGGCCGAGGACGAGCAAGCCGGGACCGACAGTGGATCCGATTCGGGTGAATCGGTCATGGCGCGTGAGATGGCTGCCGCCGCATTGTCCGAGGTTCGATCGGTCGAGGTCGACGCACGCCTGAATGTCCGCACAGCCGAGGAACGGGCGCAGTCCGTCCGGGGTCGCGCGGACTCGATGCGTCGAGCTGCCCGCGCCGAACGTGAGGCTCGAGCACGGGCCGAACGGGAGCTGATCGGGCGTCGACACGCTGCAGCAGTAGCGCAGGCGGTTGCGTCCGCCGGTGATCGCGTGGCCGACCGGCTCGCCGGCGTCGTCGCGGCCGCTGCCGCTCGTCGTGACGAGCTTGCTGCCCAGCGTGCCACTGCTACCGCCGAATTGGACCGGGTCAAAGAACAGGTTCGGGCTCTCCAGGCCCAGCTCGCTTCGATCACCGACGCGGTCCACCGCGATGAAATTGCTCGTGCGCAGGCTGCGCTCAGAATCGAGCAGCTCGAGGCGACGATCCTCGAACAGCACGGTATCGGGCTCGACGACCTGATTGCCGAATATGGACCGGACGTGAGCCTGCCACCGACGGAACTCGAGGTGAGTGAGTACGAGGCCGCCAAGGAACGCGGAGAACAGGTGGTGGCACCTGCCCCGATGCCGTTCGACCGGGTGGCTCAGGAAAAGCGGGCGAAACGTGCCGAACGGGATTTGGCGACCCTCGGAAAGGTGAACCCCCTCGCGCTCGAAGAATTCGCTGCGCTCGAGGAGCGATACAACTTCCTCTCCACACAACTGGAGGACGTCAAGTCCGCCCGCAAGGATCTGCTCGAGGTGGTCGCCGATGTCGACGAGAGAATCTTGCAGGTCTTCACCGAAGCGTGGTTCGACGTCGAACGCGAGTTCACTCAGGTGTTCGCCAAGTTGTTCCCAGGGGGAGAGGGAAGACTGATCCTCACCGAACCAGGGAACATGCTCACCACAGGTATCGAGGTCGAAGCACGCCCACCAGGAAAGAAGGTCAAGCGCCTGTCCCTGCTGTCCGGCGGCGAGAAGTCCTTGACGGCCGTAGCGATGCTGGTTGCTATTTTCCGAGCGCGACCATCTCCGTTCTACGTGATGGACGAGGTCGAAGCTGCACTGGACGATACGAACCTCCGACGTCTGATCGGGTTGTTCGAGCAACTTCGCGAGAAGTCGCAGCTGATCGTCATCACCCACCAGAAGCCGACGATGGAGGTTGCCGACGCACTGTACGGAGTATCGATGCGCGGCGACGGCATCACGACGGTGATTTCGCAACGCCTCAACCGCAACCGAGTCGAGACGATCGGCAGCGTGACGGCCCCAGATGGCAACGAGACGGATCTCCTCGATGCGCCGGTCCCGGAGGGCCGTGTCCGTGAAAATTCCGTGCCTGCAGACGAGGTTTCTGTACCGGAAGGCTCTGAGTCGTCGAACTGAGTTCGAGTGATGTGCTGTGCGCTTGCCCGCCAGGGTGCCGGTTGGGTGGCGAAGACGCTCCTGACAGGATGGACGTGTGAGTAGCGAAGCGTGGATCATCGTCGCGGCCGTTCTGGCCATCCTGGCCGTTGGGCTCGTAGTTGGGCTCGTGGTGTCGCGTCGACGGCGAATATCGCTCACCTCTTCGGAGACGCCGAAGATCGAGGAGGGCGAGAAGGACAAGTCGGGCGGATACAAGGCCGGTGGCGGATTCTCGTTCAGCCAGGGAAGCGCGGTTGCCGAGCCGGATCTCGCGCCGAAACCCGTGCCCGCGTCTCTACCCGAGCCCAAGCCTGTGGCCTCGCCGGAGCCTCAGCCGTCCCCGGAGCCCCAGCCTTCTCTGGAACCTGAGCCGTCTCTGGAACCTGAGCCATCCCCGGAACCCGAGCCATCCCCGGAACCCGAGCCTGCGCCAGCTCTCGATTCCGATCCGGTATCCGCCGCGCCGGTTCTCGACGAGATTGCTCCTATCGATGGGCGGCTGGATCGCCTACGCGGTCGACTCTCTCGCTCGCAGTCCGCAATCGGTAAGAGCTTGTTGGGAATCCTCGGCGGCGGCGACCTCGATGAGGATTCGTGGGAAGAAGTCGAGGACACACTGCTGATCGCAGACCTCGGTTCGTCCACTACCAACGAAATCATGACCTCGCTGCGCGAGCAGATGGCGTCGCGGAGCATCCGCACCGAGGCCGACGCCAGAGCGTTGCTGCGCGAGATTCTCGTCAAGCAGTTGCACCCGGAGTTCGATCGATCGATCAGAGCACTGCCGCATGAGGGCACACCTGCTGTGCTACTTGTCGTCGGTGTAAACGGGACGGGCAAGACGACCACGACCGGCAAGTTGGCCCGCGTGCTCGTTGCGGACGGGCGTCGTGTCCTTTTGGGTGCCGCGGATACGTTCCGTGCCGCTGCGGCGGATCAATTGCAGACGTGGGCCGAGCGTGTGGGTGCCGACGTCGTTCGCGGCAAGGACGGCGCCGATCCGGCTGCAGTTGCTTTCGACGCAGTGACGCGAGGTATCGAGCTGGGAGTAGATGTCGTTCTTGTCGACACCGCCGGACGTCTCCATACGAAGTCCGGATTGATGGATGAACTCGGCAAGGTCAAGCGGGTAATCGAGAAGCGAGCGCACGTCGACGACGTATTGCTGGTCCTGGATGCGACCGTGGGGCAGAACGGTCTGATGCAGGCACGCGTATTCGCCGAGGTAGTGAACATCACCGGGGTGGTCTTGACCAAGCTCGACGGCACCGCCAAGGGTGGCATCGTCTTCCAGGTGCAGCGTGAACTCGGAGTGCCGGTCAAGCTCGTCGGACTCGGGGAAGGCGCTGACGACTTGGCTCCGTTCGAGCCCGAAGCCTTCGTCGACGCGTTGCTCGGCTGACCGGATCTGCTCGGCCGATCTCGGTCCGGAGTACGTCGGGCGGTAAGTAGTCGGCCGAAATCAGTAGTCGGCCGAAATCAGTGGTTCTTCTGAAAATTCAGTTGTTCTTCGGATTTCGACGAAAACTACAAAACGCCTGCACGAAATATTATTGCAACAGTTCTGGTCCATCCGTTCACACGAGTGAAACACCAGAGTGTCATGGATGAAACTTCGTGAAACCACTCTTCTCTCAGACGGTGCACCATCCGGTGCGCACGAGAAGGAGGGTGTACGTGAGTCCCGAGGAATTGTTGGCCAACTCCGGCAATGCTGCCTGGATGCTGACAGCAGCATCGTTGGTGCTGCTGATGACGCCAGGTCTGGCGTTTTTCTATGGTGGTATGTCGCAGCAGAAGTCCGTACTGAACATGATGATGATGTCTTTCGGGGCAATGTTCGTCGTCGCGCTCGTCTACGTCCTGTGGGGATGGTCGATGTCGTACGGAACCGAGAACATCGGCGGGGTGTTCGCGAATCCCTTCGAGTTCTTCGGTCTCAAGGATTCGATCACCGATGCGGACGGAAACTTCCTTGCCGGCGCCTGGGGCTACCCGAACGTCATCGACATTGCCTTCCAGGTGACGTTCGCGATCATCACGGTCGCACTCATCAGCGGTTCGCTCGCTGGGCGCGTCAAATACGGCACCTGGCTGGTGTTCGCCGGCGTCTGGGTCACTCTGGCTTACTTTCCCCTCGCACACATGGTGTGGGGCGGCGGATTACTCTCCGGTTCGGAAAACGGCTTCGCAGCGAAGATCTTCGGCACGACCGACGACGGCGACGGCGGGCTCGTTGCATCTGTCCCTCCGATCGACTTCGCTGGTGGCACCGTGGTCCACATCAACGCAGGAATTGCCGGTCTGATTCTGGCGCTCATCATCGGCAAGCGCGCAGGATTCGGTCGAGTTGCTTTCCGGCCGCACAATCTCCCGTTCGTCATGCTCGGGGCGGCTCTGCTGTGGTTCGGTTGGTTCGGATTCAACGCAGGCTCCGCTTTCGCTGCTGACGGGTTCGCGGGGCTGGCCTGGGTCAATACGACTACTGCGGCTGCAGCTGCGATCGCAGGCTGGCTCGTCGTGGAACGTATCCGTGACGGCCATGCCACCAGCCTCGGTGCTGCTTCGGGCATCGTCGCAGGCTTGGTCGCCATCACACCCGCTGCAGGCGCCCTGACCCCGATCGGTTCGATCTTCCTCGGCGTCGTTGCCGGAGTACTCTCCGCTCTGGCGGTCGGCCTCAAGTTCAAGTTCGGCTACGACGACTCGCTCGACGTCGTCGGTGTCCACCTCGTATCAGGTCTGTGGGGCACCATCGGAATTGGCTTCTTCGCATCCGAGACCGGGCTGTTCTACGGTGGCGACTACAAGCAGTTGGTCGTCCAGACGGTCATCGCTCTGTCTGCTGTGATCTTCACCGGTGTCATCACAGCGATCATCGCGTTTGCGCTCAAGCCACTCGGCTGGCGCGTGTCGGATGAAGGCGAGGCCAAGGGTATCGACGAAGCTGAGCACGCTGAGACTGCGTACGACTTCGCTTGACAGGGTAAAGATAGGGGGCGAGAAGTCGCTCCGAATACAACCGAGCATTCGTGAGCTTGTGAAGGGAAGCATAAATGAAGCTGATCACGGCAATCGTCAAACCGTTCACCTTGGAGGACGTCAAGACAGGCCTCGAACAAGCCGGCGTGCTGGGCATGACGGTCAGTGAAGTCCAGGGCTATGGACGTCAGAAGGGCCACACCGAGGTTTACCGTGGTGCCGAGTACTCCGTCGACTTCGTTCCGAAGGTACGCGTGGAGGTCGTCGTCGACGACGCCGCAGTGGAGAAGGTCGTGGAAGTAATCGTCGAAGCTGCACGTACCGGCAAGATCGGTGACGGCAAAGTATGGGTTTCGCCGGTCGATTCGGTCATCCGAGTACGTACCGGGGAACGTGGCGCCGATGCGCTCTGACCCCAACGGGTCGCGGGCAGGGGGCCCCGATTCTGGAGCGAAAGCTGCAGGGTCGGGGCCTTCGGTCTCGAAGGGCACCGTGTCCAAGAGCACCAGTGATGCAGCCGCAGATCTGGCGCGAGCCAGAAAACAGCTGCTCGACGACGGAAGCCGGAACCGTCGTCTCGACGCGCCCTCGCTCCGACAAGCTTTGGTCGATCTGCACGAGTTCTGGTTGACCACCAAGGGCGCCGAGCTCGGTATCAAACCGGATTCCGGATTCGCCATCGTTGCGGTCGGTGGATTGGCACGTCGCGAAATGCTGCCCTATTCCGATCTCGATCTGATTCTTCTTCATGACGACATGCCGGCTGAACTCGTAGCCGATGTGGCGGACAAGCTTTGGTATCCGTTGTGGGACGCACACATCAAGCTCGATCACAGCGTCCGTACCGTTCCTCAGGCTCTGCAGGTTGCAGCGTCGGATCTGACTGCTGCTCTCGGAATGCTCGAAGCGCGGCACATCGCCGGCGATGTCGAATTGAGCAATTTGCTGATCGGTGGTGTTCGGCGAGAGTGGCGGACGAATATCCGCTCTCGTTTCGAAGAGTTGATCACGCAAACTCGGTCTCGCTGGGCCCGTAATGGAGAGATCGCCCATCGTGCCGAGCCCGAACTCAAGAGCGGCCGCGGAGGGCTGCGCGACGTTCAGCTACTCGATGCGCTGTCCATTGCACAACTCACCGACGGGATGCCGGGGCTCGGGCCGGAGTCACCGGGCGGCGGACTTGCCTTCGCGCATGGCCGTTTACTCGATGTCCGGACAGAACTGCACCGAGTTGCAGGCCGAGCACGCGATCAGCTTCGGGCGCAGGACGCCGACGAGATCGGCGCGGCATTGCGCATCGGCGACAGATTCGATCTCGCTCGCGTACTCAGTGATTCGGCTCGCACCATCAGCTATTCGGTGGATGTCGGCCTTCGTACCGCCGGCAATTCCCTGCCTCGGCGGGGGTTGTCCCGCCTCCGGCGTGTTCCGGTTCGGCGCCCGCTCGACGAGGGTGTCGTCGAACATGGCGGTGAAGTCGTACTCGCGCGTGACGCTCGTCCGAACAAAGATCCCGGGCTGATAATGCGGGTTGCCGCCGCCTCCGCGCAGACGGCAATGCCGATGTCTGCGTCGACGTTGAATCGCTTGTCCGAAAGCGCACCCGAGCTACGCGAACCGTGGCCGAAGGAAGCGTTCAACGACCTGTTGGTGTTGCTCGGTTCAGGACGCCGAGCTATCGCCGCGATCGAGGCGCTCGATCGGACCGGCCTATGGGGTCGGCTGATTCCGGAATGGGGAGCCGTTCGTGATCTGCCGCCGCGCGATGCGGTGCACACGTGGACGGTCGACCGGCATCTCGTGGAAACTGCTGCGTACGCAAGTGCTTTGACGACACGTGTGGCCCGACCGGACTTGCTCGTCCTCGGAGCTTTGATCCACGACATTGGGAAGGGAAGGGGCGGAGACCACAGTGTGGTCGGCGCTGAACTCGCGACACAGATCGGGAACCGGCTGGGGCTGTGGCCTTCCGACGTCACGTTGCTGTCGAAAATGGTGCTCCATCACCTGCTACTTCCGGACACGGCGACTCGTCGCGACCTCGATGACCCGGCCACCGTGGAGAAGGTGGTGCAGACCCTCGGATCGGACACTGTCCTTCTGGAGCTACTGCACGCTCTCGCCGAAGCAGACTCGTTGGCGACCGGCCCTGGCGTGTGGGGTGATTGGAAGGCCTCACTCATCCGCGAACTGGTTCGGCGATGCCGCTTGGTCATGGCGGGAGAGAGCTTGCCGACTGCTGACCCGCTCGATCCGGCCCACATCGCTTTGGCGCAGAAGGGAGGAGTTCACGTCGATCTGCAGCCGACCGAGGGTTCGCACACGTTCGTGGTCACCGTGATCGCTCCGGAAAATCCTAGTTTGCTGTCCGACGCAGCCGGCGTCTTGGCACTGCAATCTTTGCGAGTGCTGTCGGCTTCGCTCGGTAGTCAGGAGGGGGCGGCCGTGAATTCTTTTGCGGTCGCGCCACTGTTCGGCTCACCGCCTCAGGCCGGTCTGCTGCGTCAAGAGATTATTCGCGCACAGTCCGGGGAGCTCGATCTGCTCGGCATGCTCGACGCGAAGGAACGTGATGCTCGGCCGGTGAACCTGGACGGCGAAGTCGATGCGGCAGTTCCGGTTCTGTATGCGCAGGCGCCCCCGAGAGTCCTGTGGTTCGACGGAACCGAGCCTGGTCAGGTGGTCCTCGAATTGCGCGCCGAGGATCGACTGGGCTTGCTTTGTCGACTGGCAAGCGCGCTCGAACGCTGCGGTGCACACGTCCGCTGGGCGAGAGTGACGACATTGGGAACGTCGGTCATCGATGCGTTCTGCATCGATCTGGCCGGATCTGACGGCCGTGATATTCGCGAAGAAATCGAGCGTGCGGTACTCGCGGTCGTTCCGGCCCCCGAACCACCGAAACCTACGGTGAAGCCGGAGGGCACCTGAACGCTGGTTCGGGTGGTCAGAAACGAATCTTCCAGAGAGTAGTGATATTTCATAAAGATTCGGTTACGGTCTGTGCGGGCGAGATCAATTTGTTATGTTTCACGCCATCGAATGAAAGTACGACTTCCGGTCGTTTTACGACGCTCGAGATTCATGCACGCCGACGACTGATGAGGTATTAACTGTGGGATCCCACCGGCGGTCGAACATATACGTTCCGATCGAGATGGATATCGATGCACCGCGCGGGCGTCACAGGGCACAGGTAGAAAAGAACGAAGCCGGACTGCGGGCCGCGACGATCGTTCTGGCTACCGGCGCGATCGTGGCGGGAGCTGCACAGCTCGGAGCGGGTACCGCCGCTGCTGCCCCTGCGCCGGAAGCTCCGACTGCGGGAATGCCATTCGAGATTCCGCAGAATCTTCTCCCCGGAGGCTTCGAGTTGCCGCCGGGTATCGAGCTCCCGGAAAACATTGCGCTCCCACAAGATCTTCAGCTTCCGGACACGTCGAACCTTCAGGGCTTCGGAATCCCTGACCTCGGAGCCGCAGCCCAAGATTTGATCAGGGGTCTTCAGCCCATCAAAGAACGGGCTGTGCAGCCTGTATCGGGGGTACTCACATCGACATTCGGGTCCCGTTGGGGTGCGCACCACGGTGGTCTCGATATCGCTGCCCCTATCGGAACGCCGATCTTGGCCGCGACCGACGGCCAGGTGACAGCAGCGGGACCGGCCTCCGGTTTCGGTCTGTGGGTAAAGGTGCTGCACGACGACGGCACCGAGACCATCTATGGGCATATCAACGACTATTCGGTGACCCCCGGACAGCATGTGACGGCAGGTCAACAGATCGCAACGGTGGGTAACCGCGGCGAATCCACCGGTCCGCACCTGCATTTCGAGGTCCACGATCCGAGTGGCGTCAAGGTCGATCCCGCCGAGTGGCTCTCCATGCGCGGAGTCTCGGTCACGTGGACCGACGCGGCAATCAACGCCTGATCTCGAAGGTCGTTTTCCGGCGTGCACAGCGCTGTAGAACCCTCGCCGACGACGTGTTGTAATACCGGGCGCTAGTGTGGAGCCTGCTCTACACGTTGTTCAGGCCCCATTCGCAATCGGCTCAGGAGTGCAATCGGTGTTCGAATCCCTTTCCGACAGGTTGACCGGGACCCTCAAAGACCTGCGTGGCAAGGGGCGTCTGTCGCCTGCCGATATCGATGCCACCGCCCGCGAAATTCGACTTGCCCTGCTCGAAGCCGACGTGGCGCTTCCAGTGGTGCGAGAGTTCATCACGCGTATCAAGACGCGAGCCAAGGGTGCCGAGGTTTCCGGCGCGCTCAATCCTGCCCAGCAGGTCGTCAAGATCGTCAACGAAGAACTCGTCGGAATTCTCGGCGGCGAGACCCGCCGACTTACCTTCGCGAAGACACCTCCGACCGTCGTCATGCTGGCAGGCCTACAGGGCTCCGGTAAGACCACGCTTGCGGGCAAGCTCGCCAAGTGGTTGAAAGATCAGGGGCACACGCCTCTCCTGGTCGCCTGCGATCTGCAGCGTCCGGGCGCCGTCACTCAGCTTCAGATCGTCGGAGAACGCGCTGGCGCGACTGTCTTCGCCCCGCACCCGGGCACGTCCATCGGAGGCGGTGAGAACGCGCTGGGAGTCTCTGCATCCGATCCTGTCGAGGTTGCTCGTGCAGGCGTTGCCGAGGCCCGGAACAAGCAGTACGACATCGTCATCGTCGATACGGCAGGCCGGCTTGGAATCGATACCGAACTGATGACTCAGGCCGCGGGCATCCGAGACGCGGTCCAGCCGGACGAAACCCTGTTCGTCCTCGATTCGATGGTCGGACAGGACGCCGTGAGTACGGCGCAAGCTTTCCGTGACGGTGTCGGATTCACCGGTGTCGTGCTGACAAAGCTCGACGGAGATGCACGTGGCGGCGCGGCACTGAGTGTGCGTGAGGTGACCGGTGCCCCGATCATGTTCGCATCTACGGGTGAGAAGCTCGAAGACTTCGACGTGTTCCACCCCGACCGGATGGCCAGTCGAATTCTCGGAATGGGTGATGTTCTCAGCCTCATCGAGCAGGCTGAGCAGCATTTCGACGCGGAACAGGCCGAAGCGACCGCGAACAAGATCGGGTCGGGGCAGCTGACGCTGGACGACTTCCTCGAACAAATGATGGCCGTTCGCAAAATGGGCCCGATCGGCAATCTGCTCGGGATGCTTCCCGGTGCCGGCCAGATGAAGGAACTGGCCAATGTGGACGAGAAGCAACTCGACCGCGTGCAGGCGATCATTCGTGGCATGACGCCACGCGAGCGCACCGACCCCAAGATCATCAATGCCTCCCGCAGGCTGCGCATCGCCAACGGATCCGGTGTCAAGGTTTCCGACGTCAACCAACTCGTCGACCGCTTCTTCGAAGCGCGGAAGATGATGTCGGCCATGGCAGGTCGCATGGGGATGCCGGGCGCGCGCAATCAGGTCCGCAGCAAGAAGGGTAAAAAAGGCAAGAAGGGTGCTCGTGGCCCAACCCAGCCGAAGATCCGTGGCGGTTTCCCGGGCATGCCGGGTGGCATGCCCGCCGGTATGCCCGATCTATCCGGTATGCCCAAGGGCCTCGATCAGATTCCGCCAGGCCTCGAAGGCATCGACCTGTCCCAGCTGAAGCTGCCCAAGAAGTAGACCGAGATGGTCGGATTCAGAGTTCGGGGTCGGGTATTGCCGTCCGAGGAACTCATCGAACTGTGGATCGTGGATGGCCTCGTCTCGGTGGAACCAGTAGTCGGTGCGCAGTCACTGTGCGAGGACGGCTGGATTCTCCCCGGTCTCGTCGACGCGCACTGTCACGTCGGTATCAAGTACGGCGGCGGGCACGAGGACCTTCCCGGCGCAGTCGAGCAGGCGAAGACCGAGCGTGATGTCGGAGCATTGTTGCTTCGTGATGCCGGATCGCCCATCGACACCAGAGAACTCGACGAGTACGAAGAACTGCCGCGGATAATTCGCGCCGGACGGCACATCGCCATGCCCAAGCGGTACATCCCGGGTTTGGCCGTCGATATCGAGGACGAATCGCAACTGCCGGAAGCTGTTGCGCAGCAGGCGCGATCGGGTGACGGCTGGGTCAAGCTGGTCGGTGACTGGATCGACAGAAGCGTCGGGGACCTCAGCCCGCTGTGGGACGAGGCGATCCTGAAGAAAGCAATCGATGCAGCACACGCCGAAGGTGCGCGGGTCACCGCGCACGTGTTCGGTGAGGACGCGTTGCCGGGCTTGATCGGGGCCGGGATCGACTGCATCGAGCACGGCACCGGGCTGACGGACGCGACGATCGAGCAAATGGTCGAGCATGGAACCGCCCTTGTTCCGACGCTGATCAATATCGAGACGTTTCCCGATATAGCGGCTTCGGCCGGCAAGTATCCGGTCTACGCGCGACACATGCGGGAACTTCACGGTCGAGTGGCGTCGACCATAGGACGAGCACACGATGCCGGTATACCGATCTTTGCGGGGACCGATGCAGGCGGCTCCATCAGGCACGGACGGATCGCCGAGGAGGTGCAGGCACTCGAACGCGTGGGTATGACCGCGACCGAAGCTCTGGGAGCTGCGTGCTGGGACGCTAGATCTTGGCTCGGTCATCCCGGACTCGAGCACGGAGCGTCAGCCGATCTGCTGATCTACACGACGGATCCACGCAGGGGGCCGGATGTGCTGTCGACGCCCGACGTCGTAGTACTTCGTGGTGTGCCGATCGAACGAAAATGACCTGGCCGGGCCCGAGCGACCCCGAGAATCTTCCGCCGAGCTGGGCCGGGATGGCCCCGATGAACGCTGTTCATCACCAGAGCACCGGGTACTCGGATCGCTACTGGCGGGCCGAGTCGCTGGCTGCGAAACGGCGAGGCGGTCAGAGATGGGGAATTCCAGCAGCGGCGGCCGTGCTTGCCCTCAACCTCGCGGGCTTCCTCGCGTTGCCGTGTTTGATCGACACCGACTCCTCGCCCGCCTACGTTCTGGCGATCATGCTTCCCAGTGTCCTGGCTGCGAGTCTTGCATTCGCGATCACCGCGCGCCGAGGGAACGGCCCCGTCGTGGACTTCGGCCTGCCGACCTCGCTGTCCGAATGGGGAGTTCAGGTTCGATCAGGAATCGCCTGGGGTGCCGCTGCCTTGGTAGGTGGCCTGTTACTTGCGCTGCTTGTCTTGGCTCGTACCGATCTCGAGAGTGGATCACCGCTCGGAAACCTGCTCGCCATACCCACACCCTGGAAAGTCGTATTGGTGGCGTGGATCTGGATCGGCGCCCCGTTCTGCGAGGAAGTGATGTTCCGGGGGATGCTGTGGGGTGCGCTCGAACGGCGTGCAGCGCCGATGCGGATGTCTTGGTTGGGAAACAGATGGGTCGTTCTGGTGGTCACGGCAGTCGTGTTCGCGCTGTGGCACCGCGAAGGATGGCGTTTCTTAGTATTGGTGTGGGGCGGATTCGCTATCGGCATCGCCCGAATGCGGACCGGTTCGGTAGTGGCATCCACTACCGCTCACTCGGTGAACAACACCCTGCCGGCACTGGCGATTCTCTCTCTGGCAGAATAGGCAGCTGTTCGCCCGTCCACCGGTTACGTACCGCACGGCGGTCACAACACCTCCATCGCAAAACCGGGTGCGCATCCCAAGCGCACCGCAGAATTGCGGCGTGACCAACTCGAAAGGCTCTATTTTTCATGGCTGTCAAGATCAAGCTCATGCGTATCGGCAAGATCCGCACCCCGCACTACCGCGTCGTCATCGCTGACTCTCGCACTCGCCGCAACGGCCGTGCGATCGAGACCATCGGCAAGTACGAGCCCAAGCAGGACCCCAGCATCATCGACATCGATTCCGAGCGTGCACAGTACTGGCTCGGAGTCGGCGCTGTCCCGACCGAGCCCGTCGAAGCACTGCTGAAGATCACCGGTGATTGGCAGAAGTTCAAGGGCCTTCCGGGCACCGAGGGCACGCTCCGCTTCGCTGAGGCCAAGCCTTCCAAGCTGGACCTCTTCAACGCTGCTCTGGCTCAGGCCGACGCCGAGCCGCTCGGCGACGCTACGACCGCCAAGAAGAAGAAGGCTCCGAAGGCCGACGAGGCTGCAAAGTCCGATGAGACGGCCAAGGCCGACGATTCAGCTGCTGCCGAGACCGCAGAAGCTCCGGCCGCCGAGGCTGCTGAGAAGTGAGTGCCGTTGTCGCCGACGCCGTCGAACATCTTGTTCGTGGCATCGTCGCCAATCCTGACGACGTGCGCGTCGAACTGATCACCGGACGTCGTGGGCGCACCGTGGAAGTCCACGTGCACCCAGACGATCTGGGAAAGGTCATAGGACGCGGCGGTCGGACGGCAACTGCGTTGCGCACCTTGGTCTCCGGAATCGGCGGTCGCGGCATTCGCGTCGACGTCGTCGATACCGATCAGTAGGTAATCTCGCAATGGAGCTCGTAATCGGTCGTGTCGCCAAGTCGCACGGCGTCAAAGGCGAAGTGGTAGTCGATGTTCGCACCGACGAACCGGACGAACGCTTTGCTGTAGGAACGGTGCTGCACGGGCGTAAGCCGCGAGTATCGACCGATACAACCGAATACACGGTAGAAGCCGCCCGGGACCACTCCGGGCGGCTTCTCCTGCGCTTGAAAGGCGTCGACGACCGCAGCGTGTCCGACGCTCTTCGCGGCACACTGTTCGTGATCGATTCCAAAGATCTGCCGACCTCGTCGGACGATGACGACGAATTCTACGACCATGAGCTCGAGGGACTGTCGGTCCGTCTGCTCGACGGAACTGTCATCGGTACGATCCGAGAGGTGCTGCACTCGGCGGCGGGGGAGTTGTTGTCCATCCGCCCCGCTGACGGCAGCCGCGCAGAGTTACTCGTGCCGTTCGTCGCCGCGATCGTGACGTCGGTGTCGCTTGCCGACGGCGTCGTCGTGATCGATCCGCCCGAGGGTCTACTGGACCCGGAGTAGCACGGTGCAACTCGATATCGTCACGATATTTCCCGAGTACCTGACACCCCTTCGAACTGCTTTGCTGGGCAAGGCAATCGACAAGGGGCTTGTCTCGGTGGGGGTTCACGATCTGAGGTCGTGGACCAACGACGTGCACAAAGCCGTCGACGATTCGCCCTACGGTGGTGGCCCAGGGATGGTCATGAAATCCACGGTCTGGGGTGACGCACTCGATGACGTACTCGCAGAAGATTCACTTTTGGTAGTTCCGACGCCGGCTGGTGTGCCCTTCACACAGCGCACCGCAGAGCGGTGGGCGGACGAACGTCATCTGGTGTTTGCTTGTGGCCGGTACGAAGGCATCGATCAGCGAGTCTTCGACGACGCAGCTCGACGAGTTCGTGTCGAAGAAGTGAGCATCGGTGATTACGTTCTCATCGGCGGCGAGGCCGCAGTCCTGGTGATGAGTGAGGCCGTTGTACGGCTCCTGCCGGGTGTGCTCGGCAATCAGCAATCGCACCAACAAGATTCGTTCTCCGATGGTTTGCTCGAGGGCCCGAGCTACACCAGGCCTGTGAGTTGGCGTGGACTCGACGTTCCCGACGTACTTCTCTCCGGTGACCATGCGCGGATCGCAGCGTGGCGCGCCGAGCAGTCCCTCCGACGTACTACCGAGCGTCGGCCGGATCTCTTGTCGGACTGAACTTTTCGGGTCATGAGATAGGCGAGCTGCCGATCGCGCCATCCGGAAACAGCATTGTCACGACGCCGGTGAGCGTGTCGCGCGCGTGCTGAGCGCTACTGTCGTCGGTGACGTCTACGACCGCGGTGTCCGGATAGTGCTCCATATCGTCCTCGTAATGAATCTCCTCGCGAGAAACGAATGCCAACACGTAGCGATTGTCTGCGCCTACTGTGCCTGTCGAGAGATGGATCCACCGGTCGGCGATGCAGCACATCCACCCCTGTTTGACCGCGTAGACCGGCTCGGCCGGTAGGCCGTCGACAATGCCGAAATGCTGGTGGTACCCGTCGGTCGCCACCGGAGCCGATTGACGAAGAAGCCCGATCATCGTTGCGGTCGACGCAGGCGAGAGTCCACCGACGCCGTCGAGCAGTCGTGTGTAATACGCAACTAGGTCTGCTGCGGTCGACATCGTGTTCCACCACAGGTCATCCCACGGCGGTGTGGTCGCCGTCAATCCGTAGCGCTCGCTCACACGCGTGATGATCTCGGACCCGCCGTACTTGTCCCACAAGTAGTTTGCGGCAGAGTCGTCCGAGGACTCGAGCATCGTCTTCAACGACTCCAGGTCTTCTTCGGCAACCGGAACCTGGCTCACATCCGCCCCGTGCAGAACGTCGTCGGCGATGAACAACTTGGATACCGACGCTGTTTCGATCGGTTCGGCATCGCCGCTGGCAAAGTACGCACCGGTCTCGCGATCGAGGAAAGCAAAATCGACCTCCGCGCCACGCCCGAGGGCCGACGCCACGGCTTCGGGGATACGCGAGTCGATAGACATGTCTTCGACGGTGGCCGTGTCGGGAAAAGGTGATTCGGAGGTATCGATCGCGAGCGCGGCCGGTGTGTCGTCGGGGGCACTGCATCCTGTGGAAAGAATCGATACCGCGGCGACAAGTGCCGTGAAAGACACCGCCAGGACTTGCAACGGCCTGGACATGTCTGCAATCTCCCACGATGGTCACTGATGTTGTCGTCATAGAGTAGCGGTAGGGTCCAACGCCGTGACGACTGCTCTGAAATCTGTGAACAAGCGTATAGCCGAAGAACTCGACGTCCGCGAGGAGCAGGTCCGCGCGGCCGTGGATCTGTTGGACGGCGGTTCGACCGTTCCGTTCATCGCTCGGTATCGGAAGGAGGTCACCGGCAGCCTCGACGACGCCCAGCTCCGCCAGCTAGACGAGCGTCTGCGGTACCTCCGCGAACTCGACGAGCGACGTGATGCGGTCATCGATTCGATTCGATCCCAAGGCAAGCTCGACGAGGCACTAGAGCAGTCCCTGATGCTGGCCGAGACGAAAGCCCGAGTCGAGGACATCTACCTGCCGTTCAAGCCGAAGCGCAGAACGAAGGCTCAGATCGCGAGGGAGGCCGGGCACGAGCCTGTTGCCGACGCACTCATCTCCGATCCGAATACCGACCCGGCGCAGTACGACACCGAACAACTCGATGGTGCACGCGCAATCCTCGTCGAACGTTTCGCGGAGGATCCGGACCTGGTGGGCGAACTTCGTGAGCTCATGTGGACCCGCGGCAAGTTGACGGCATCGGTCCGTAAGGGCAAGGAGGACGAAGGCTCCAAATTTGCGGACTACTTCGAGTTCTCCGAGCCCTTCACCAGCTTGCCTTCGCACCGGATTCTCGCTGCACTGCGTGGGGAGAAGGAGGAGATTCTCTCCCTGGGCCTCGAGCCGGAGCAGGAGGAAACGCAGCCTGGAGTACCCACGGTCTACGAAGGGCGAATCGCGAGGAAGTTCGACATCGCCGATCGTGGCCGTGCCGGTGACCGCTGGCTCCTCGACACCGTGCGTTGGGCATGGCGGACCAAGCTCCTGGTGACCATGGCGATAGATGTTCGTATGCGCCTTCGGCAGTCCGCCGAAAAGGACGCGGTGGATGTGTTCGCGTCCAACCTGAAGGACCTGTTGCTTGCCGCTCCTGCAGGCAACCGTTCGACGATGGGTCTCGATCCGGGATTCCGGACAGGCACCAAAGTTGCAGTGGTGGACTCGACCGGCAAGGTCGTCGACTACGACACGATCTATCCGCACAAGCCTCAAGGAAAATGGGACCAGGCGCTCGCGACCCTGGCGGCGTTGGCTTCGAAACATTCGGTTCAGTTGATCGCGATCGGAAACGGCACGGCCTCACGCGAAACCGACGCGCTCGCTGCGGAGCTCATCGCCAAATACCCTGCGGCAGGATTGACCAAGATCGTTGTTTCCGAAGCTGGCGCATCGGTGTACTCGGCATCGGCTTACGCCTCGAGCGAGTTGCCCGAGCTCGACGTGACTATTCGCGGGGCGGTCTCCATTGCACGACGGCTCCAAGATCCGTTGGCGGAGCTGGTGAAGATCGATCCGAAATCCATCGGGGTCGGCCAGTACCAGCACGACATTTCCGAGGCGTTGTTGGCGAGGTCCCTCGGTGCTGTCGTGGAGGATGCCGTGAACGCCGTCGGGGTCGACGTCAACACAGCCTCCGTTCCACTGTTGTCCAGGGTGTCGGGAATTGCTGGTTCGCTAGCCGAAAGCATTGTTGCGCATCGTGATCAACACGGTCCTTTCGCCAGTCGCTCCAAGCTCAAAGATGTCGCACGGCTGGGTCCGAAGGCGTTCGAGCAGTGTGCAGGATTCCTACGCATCGTCGACGGGGACGATCCGCTCGATCGGTCGAGCGTGCACCCTGAGGCATACCCGGTAGTTCGGCGCATCGTCGACACGGCCGGTGTGGGGGTACGCGAGGTGATCGGCAACAGCGCATTACTGCGCACGCTCGATCCACGAAAGTTCGCCGACGATCGATTCGGCCTCCCCACCGTCACGGACATCATTGCCGAACTCGAAAAGCCGGGTAGGGATCCGCGTCCGGAGTTCAAGACTGCAACCTTTGCAGCAGGTATAGAGAAGGTCGCGGATTTGAAGCCGGGAATGACGCTCGAAGGCGTGGTGACGAACGTCGCGGCGTTCGGCGCCTTCGTCGATGTGGGCGTACATCAAGACGGTTTGGTGCACGTTTCGGCGTTGTCGCACAACTTTGTGAAGGATCCACGCGAGGTCGTCAAGTCGGGGCAGGTGGTCAAGGTCAAGGTCATGGAGGTCGACATCGCGCGTCAGCGCATCGGCCTGAGCTTGCGCCTCGACGACGAACCCGGTGCCGGATCGAAGGACAAGCCTCGTGGTGGTCAGTCGGATCGGCGCCAAGGGCCACGCAAGGAAGGCCGCGGTGGTGACAATCGCCGTGGTGAGAATCGCGGTGGTGACAATCGCGGAGGGGCTGCGCGCCAAGCCAGTACTCCGGTGGGAGGCTCCATGGCAGACGCGCTCCGGAACGCAGGATTCGGCAAATAGAGTTTGCCGCGGTGAATGAAATCAGGATCGTGCGCATTCGACAGATGTCCGAATGACTTCAGGAAGGGTGGGCCACGATGAGTGAGTGGCTGGAGGGGGAGATCATCGAGCACGGGCGCCTCCCGCTCCTGTGCTTCCTCATCGGTTTCGTGGTCGGGTTTGCTGTCATTCGACTCAGCGTTCGATTGATCCGGGCTCAGGTGAAGTGGTGGCCGGGAAACATCACTCCGGGTGGTCGACACATCCATCACGTCGTGTTCGGGATCGTGCTGATGCTCGTCGCCGGCATTGCTCTCATCACGGTGTACGAGGACGCATCGACCGAGACCGGCGCCGCACTCGCTTCGTTGTTCGGGGTCGGCGCGGCGCTTGTGCTGGACGAGTTCGCATTGATCTTCTACCTCGAGGATGTCTACTGGTCCGAACAAGGCAGAACGTCGATCGATGCGGTATTCGTCGCGACGGCGGCTACAGGTTTGCTTCTGCTGGGATTTCACCCACTCGAATTCTTGAACGTCACCGACATTCGCCGCGACCCCAACCCATGGGTCAGGGCTGGATACACAGTTCTCGCCCTCTTTCACCTTGCGGTCTGCGCGGTCGTCGTGCTCAAGGGGAAGATCTGGACGGGATTGATCGGATTGTTCGTCGCGCCGATTCTCTACGTCGGTGCGATCCGGCTGAGCAGGCCCGGCGCGCCCTGGGCGCGCTGGTACTACACGAGCAGGCCCAAGCGGATGGAGCGTGCACTTCGGCGCGAGCGAACCATCAGACGTCCGAGCATCAGGGCGAAGGTCTACCTTCAAGACCTGATTGCAGGGAAACCGAGTATCGTCCATGCCGTCGAAGCGACGGAAGACGAACTGGACAGGACGGTCCGGCCGGCGGCGCCACCTCTGGTGCCGGTGGCCTCCGCAGAGTGACGCGATTTCGCAACCGGGGTCTCTCTCTGGCACAATAGGCGGGTTGCCTGTGCAAGGCACAACCCTAATCGGAGTACGAACCAGCCGAGTCTCGTTCGCGGGGCCGCTCGGTTCCTCTGCTCGTGCGAAGAACGCAAGGATGGACCTACCGATGAACACTCTGGACTTCTTGGACAACAAGTCGCTTCGCAGCGACATTCCTGATTTCCGCCCAGGCGACACGTTGAACGTGCACGTCAAGGTTATCGAAGGCTCGAAAGAGCGCATTCAGATCTTCAAGGGCGTCGTTATTCGTCGCCAGGGTGGTGGCGTTCGTGAGACGTTCACCGTCCGTAAGGTTTCTTTCGGTGTCGGTGTCGAGCGCACCTTCCCGGTTCACAGCCCGAACATCGCCGAGTTCGAGGTTCTGACTCGTGGAGACGTGCGTCGCGCGAAGCTGTACTACCTCCGTGACCTTCGTGGCAAGGCCGCCAAGATCAAGGAAAAGCGCTGATTGCGGTCAAATCCGCCCAGCTTCGAAAAGCGCCGCATCGTCCCTCGGGGCGGTGCGGTGCTTTTTTTGGTTCTCATCACGGTGACTCGTTCGGTCGGCACGCGTCGGTGCGCCGTTCGAAGCCCACAGAGACTGCGACTGATAAACACACAAAGACTGGGGCTAATCTAGTGCCGTGCCAGATTCCCAGCAGGATCCGAACCGGCCGTCCGACTCGCACAGTGAGAAATCGGAAGAGACGCGTCGTGAGAAGAAGCCTCGATCCTTCTGGCGTGAACTGCCGATACTGATACTTGTCGCGTTGGTTCTGAGCTTCCTGCTCCAGACATTCGTTGCACGCGTGTATCTGATTCCGTCGGAATCGATGGAACCGACACTGCATGGCTGCGCCGGGTGCACCGGGGACCGCATCGTGGTGGAGAAGATCGGTTACCGCTTCGGAGACCCCAAGCCGGGCGACGTCATCGTCTTTCGTGGCCCTGACTCGTGGAACAGCGACTTCACCTCCACCCGGTCGTCGAACGCGATAATCCGTGGCGCCGAGGAAGTCGGCTCGCTGATCGGTGTCGTCGCACCGGACGAAAACGATCTCGTCAAACGCGTGATCGCCACCGGGGGACAGACCGTAGAGTGCTGTGACGCTCAGGGGCGTGTGCTGGTGGACGGTAAGCCGCTCGACGAACCCTATATTCAGATGGACTTCCCGTTTACGCCTGACGTCATGACCTGCGATACCGAGCTGAAGTCCGGTCGTTGCTTTGCGCCTGTAACCGTGCCCGAGGGCAACGTCTGGGTCATGGGTGACAACCGAAGCAATTCGGCCGATTCGCGGTTCCATGTCTCGGACGAGCTGATGGGGACCGTGCCGATCGACAATGTGATCGGTAAGGCGTTCCTCATCGCACTGCCGCCATCGCGGTTCGGCACCCTCGACTCGCCCGACATTCAGGGACAGTGAGCTGAACACGGGCAATGAGTAGTTCGAGTCGATCACGAGGTCGTCCACCGTGGCCACCGCGTCCTGTCATTCGTCGCTCTTCCGGGCTGCGGACGATGGAGTCGGCACTCGAACGCAATGGACTGGGGCCGGTGGCAGGTGTCGACGAAGCAGGGCGGGGTGCATGTGCCGGCCCGCTGACCGTCGCCGCCTGTGTGCTCGGCGGGAAAGCGCACCCGGCGCTGGCCGATCTGAATGATTCGAAGAAGTTGACCGAGAAGCGTCGTGAGGAGCTGTTTCCGAAGATCCAACGGCTGGCGCTCGCCTGGAGCGTGGTGTTCATCGATGCCGAAGAGATCGATCGAATCGGTGTCCATGTCGCCAACATCGAGGGAATGCGAAGAGCTGTGGCAGGTCTCGAGATGATGCCCGGATATGTTCTCACGGACGGATTCCGGGTGCCAGGACTGCCGGTTCCCTCGCTCCCGGTGATCGGCGGCGACGCGACGGCGGCGTGCATCGCCGCGGCCAGTGTTCTCGCCAAGGTCTCGCGAGACCGAGTGATGGTCGAGATGGATGCAGAAATCCCTGGTTACGGTTTCGCGGTTCACAAGGGTTACAGCACCAGAGCTCACACGGTAGCAATGTCGGAACTCGGGCCGTGCTCCCAACACCGAATGTCGTACGCGAACGTTGTGGCTGCCGCGGCAGGCAGAACCGACGAAGTAGCGTCGGTCCTGGGCCGAATGGACTGCGATGAACGCAATGCGCGATGATTGAACTTCATGCCAGCCGACGGAGGATGAGAAAAAACCGATGAGTGCCGAGGATCTCGAAAAGTACGAAACCGAGATGGAACTCTCGTTGTATCGGGAGTACCGGGACATCGTCGGTCAGTTCAACTATGTGGTCGAGACGGAGCGCCGGTTCTATCTCGCCAACTCCGTCGAGCTCATTCCACACAACGCGGACGGCGAGATCTATTTCGAACTGCGAATGTCCGATTCCTGGGTGTGGGATATGTACCGACCGGCACGTTTCGTCAAGCATGTTCGGGTGATCACATTCAAGGACGTCAACATCGAGGAACTCGAGAAGACCGACCTGCGTTTGCCCGAGTAGACCATTTCCCGTGTCGGTAACACTGTGGCTGCTGTTGATCGCTGCCGGTACCTATCTCGTAGGCCGACGACGCTCGCGCAAGACCCTCGTCATGTGTGCTCAATTGATCGGCGCAGCCGCGCTGTGCTTCGTACTCGGTCAGGTTTTGTGGTCGATTGTGCAGCAGTAACTTTTCAGCTCAGTGAATCGCCGCAATCGGTGATCGAATAACGTGAGCGTTAATTCCACATTGTCTGCAGGACAGAGGAATTGGCTGCTCGCATCTTTTGTGGATGTCTCGAAATCGGCTGTATTTGCTCGATATGAAAGCTGAAACGTTGCTGTGGATTTCTGTCCAATGTTGGGAGAATGAGCCAATTGGTGGTAGAAACGGCTCTATAAGCACTTCCCCCGACTGTTAGAGGTTCGGACATGGCACGCAAGACACTCGTCCAAATGATCGATGATGTCGACGGTTCGGTCATCAAGGACGGACAGGGTGAGACCATCGAATTCAGTATCGGTGGCAATCAGTACAGCATCGACCTGAACCTGAAGCATGCAAACGAACTGCACGAGCAGTTGGCATTCTGGATCGAGCATTCAGAGAAAGTATCGGGTCGTCGAGCACGCAAGACTTCACCGACGTCCGCTCGTGGCAAGGTCGACCTGCAGGACATTCGCGCATGGGCGCGGGAGAATGGTTATGACGTGAGCGCCCGCGGTCGAATCAGCCAGGACGTGCAAGCAGCGTACGAAGCAGCGCACTGAGTTCATCCCGCTAGGGATTTCATCCACGTAGCTGGACTTCGAGCAATGCCCCGACCGAGAAGGTCGGGGCATTGCTTTGTTTGTGGTGCCTTCGGGGGTGTAGTGCCATGCACATGGGTACGACACGTAGTCCCCCCGGAGAGTCGAATTTCAGTGGTAGTCCACAGGTGATTCACTTGTACACAGGGTGATTCTCGAGCTGCGAGTATGCGAATCCTCGGTCCTTTGTTGGCGCATCGTCGGTTGCGGGTTCGGCAGATCGGCGAACCGACGACCGTGGGGGAGTGCGATGTCCAATTCGGACTTGGGGGCGCGCGGGGAGGCTTTGGCCGCTCTGCGCCTGGTCGATAGCGGAATGGAAATAGTAGAGAGAAATTGGCGATGCCGGTACGGGGAACTCGACATAGTTGCGCGTGAGGGCGAGGTTCTCGTCTTCGTCGAGGTGAAAACTCGTTCGGGGACCGGCTACGGAACACCGGCAGAGTCGGTGACGTACGCGAAACAACAGCGAATACGTAAGCTCGCGCTGGCCTGGTTGGAGGACCGTGACAGCCCCTGGGTAAGAATGCGTTTCGACGTGGTCGCCATCATGATGGCACGAGGTACCGATCCGGTAGTGACACATTTGCGTGGGGTGTTCTGATGGCACTGGGTCGCGCTTTCTCGGTGGCCGTGTCCGGTGTGGATGGCCAAGTAGTGGAGATCGAAGCAGATATCGGTCGCGGATTGCCGGGAGTTCATTTGGTAGGACTCCCGGACACAGCGTTGAACGAGTCACGAGATCGAGTAAAAGCGGCCGTAACGAATTCTGGCAATAGTTGGCCGGATTCTCGGGTAATTCTGGCACTATCCCCGGCTACTTTGCCGAAAGTAGGCTCCGTCTACGACCTCGGCCTTGCGTTGGCGGTTTTGGATGCAGCCAGACAGATCCCGCGGCGATCACTCGAAAAGACCGTGTTCCTAGGCGAATTGGCATTGGACGGACGCCTTCGTCCGGTGCGCGGCGTTCTGCCGGGTGTGTTGGCAGTCAAACGGGCGAGGTGGTCACGAGTGGTGGTGCCGATCGGCGCACTGGCAGAAGCAGGTCTTGTCGACGGTATCGAAGTGCTCGGGGCAGGTTCGTTGAAGGAAGTCGTCGAATGGCTCCGGGGGGAAGTCGAATTGAGCCGACCGATTCCCGGGCAATTCGGGCAAGACGTGTCATATCCGGATATGAGCGAGGTAGTCGGCCAGTCCGAGGCGAGGTGGGCCTTGGAAGTCGCTGCGGCCGGTGCGCATCACGTCATGCTGACCGGACCTCCGGGAATCGGCAAGACGATGTTGGCACAACGACTCCCAGGAATTCTCCCACCCCTGACCGAATCGGAAGCATTGGAGGTGACCGCAATTCATTCGGTTGCAGGCTTGTTGACGACAGAGCGGCCGTTGATTTCTTCGCCACCTTTCATCGCACCGCACCATTCGACATCGGTGAGCGCGCTCGTGGGCGGTGGAACCGGAATGGCGAAGCCAGGTGCCGTAAGTCGAGCGCACCGGGGCGTCCTCTTCCTCGACGAATGTGCCGAGATGGGTCTGAAAGTGTTGGAGGCGTTGAGAACTCCATTGGAGGACGGTGAGATCAGGATTGCGCGACGCGATGGCGTGGCGCGGTATCCGGCACGTTTTCAATTGGTGTTGGCTGCGAATCCGTGCCCATGTGCACCGGCCAGAAACGCCGATTGTGTTTGTGCGCCGATGGTTCGACGAAAGTACCTCGGCAAGCTGTCCGGTCCGCTTCTCGACCGCGTCGATCTGCGCATCGCCATGATGGGAGTAGCTACCGGTGCTTTGACGGACGAACTCGGAGAGACCACCGAGCACGTGCGTGCCCGCGTCATCGCTGCACGCGAGCAGGCAGCCGAACGTTGGCGCGAATACGGATGGCGGACGAACGCCGAGGTTCCTGGGCCTGCGCTGCGGCAGAAGTTCACGCTCTCGCGTGAAGCCTTGGTGCCGGTCGAGAGAGCGCTTCGTAATGGTTCGCTGACCGCCCGAGGTGCCGATCGTGCACTTCGTGTGTCCTGGACTTTGAACGATCTGGCTGGAGGAGACATGCCCGGCATCGGAGAGGTGGGAGCCGCTTTGGACTTTCGAGACAGGGGGACGAGGTGACCACGCACGATCCACGTCGCCTGGCCTGGGCGTACCTCTCCCGCGTTGCTCAGGGTCCGCATCGAATACTTCGCGACTTCGCAGCCGAGGCAGGTCCCGAGGGCGCCGCCGATGCCGTCTCCCGTGGGGCCCTTGGGGAGCGACTACAGGTTCGCTCGCATATCGACACTGCACAAGCGGATCTCGATCTTGTTGCATCTCAGGGTGGTCGGCTCATCACCCCCGATGACGACGAGTGGCCGATGTGGCAACTTCTCGCGTTCGACGGCGCTGGGATGCCGGTGGGCACCGATCAATGTGCACCTTTGGCCTTGTGGGTTCTCGGCGCAGTTTCGGTTGCGGAGTTGACGGAACGAGCCGTATCGATCGTCGGTACGCGTGCCGCCACTTCGTACGGCGAGCACGTGACTGCCGAGATTGCCGGAGATCTGGCAGTCGACGGGTGGACGATTTTGTCGGGGGCGGCATTCGGGATCGATGCGGCCGCTCACCGGGCAGCATTGGGCGTGGGTGGTTCGACGGTGGCGGTGCTGGCTTGCGGAGTCGATCGAGCATATCCCTCGGGACATTCCCGCTTGCTTCAACGAATCGCCCAGACGGGGGCCGTGATCAGTGAGTACGCCCCCGGTACGACGCCGGCCAAACATCGCTTTCTCGCTCGCAATCGTTTGGTCGCAGGCCTCGGGTCGGCTGTGGTCATCGTGGAGGCCGGTTGGCGCAGCGGTGCACGCAACACAGCAGGGTGGGCTCGCAAACTCGGACGGCCGGTACTTGCGGTTCCCGGTCCGGTGACTTCGGCGGCATCGAAGGGGTGCCACCGAATGATTCGTGAAGGCGAAGCGTGTTTGGTTGCCGATGCTCATGACGTGGTCGCCGAAGCAGGAATCGCGGGGGAGACCGACGAGGGGAGACCCTCGATGTTTCGCGAGATCGATGCACTGTCCGAGTCGGCGTTGTTGGTGTACGAGGCGCTACCTGCGTCCGGAACGCTATCGCCGCGTGAGCTTTCCAGTGTGTCCTCGTTGCCTCTGGCTACTGTTCGATCGATATTGCCGCTGTTGGAACTGGACGGGTTCGTAGCCAGTGACGAGACCGGGTGGTCCAGGGTGGTTCGCCCGTGAACGATCTGGGGAACCGCCGAGAACGGTATGGTGTTAGGTAACACTTACTCTTCTAAGCAGTAAACGTATGTCAACAGCTCGGAAAGGCTGAAAAGTGGCACGACGCAAAACCGTCTTGACCGTCCTCCGTACGGAATCACTGACTCCTCACATGCAACGGGTGTACCTCGGCGACCCAGGATTCGACGACTTCCAACCGGTCGACTTCACCGACTCGTACGTGAAGCTCGCATTCGGCTCGGAGGACGAGGAAGTCAAGCGCACCTACACGGTCCGATCCGTCGATGTCGACGCTCGCGAGATTGCGATCGACTTCGTCGTCCACGGCGACGAGGGCATTGCCGGACCGTGGGCGGCCAACGCGAAGGCAGGCGACCGCATCGGCCTGTATGGCCCCAACGGCGCTTACAAGCCGCGTCCAGAGGCGGATTGGCATCTTTTTGCCGGCGACGAATCTGCTATCCCCGCCATCTCCGCAGCGGTCGAGGCACTGCCGGAAGACGCGATTGCGAAGGTGTTCGTCGAGGTGTCGGACCGCAAGGACGAAATCTACATGGAGACGCTTGCACTCGTGGACGTGACGTGGATTCACCGTGGGGCCGGTTCCGGCGAGGTCGGTGACGACAAGGCCGGGGACAACTCACCACTGATCGAGGCTGTTCGAAATACCGAATGGCTACCTGGCCAGGCCCAGGTGTTCATTCATGGAGAAGCGCAGGCTGTGATGCACAACCTGCGTGGCTACGTGCGAAAGGACCGAGGTGTTCCTGCCGAGTGGGCCTCGATCTCCGGCTACTGGAGACGCGGGCGAACCGAGGAGACCTTCCGCGTGTGGAAGCGTGAGTTGGCCGAGGCCGAAGCGTGACCGCGAGCGACGGACGTCTTGTCTCGGCGGATAAACAAGGTGGGATGTCCGGCGCGGCTGGTTGCTCCCCTTCAGTGCAGCGGTAAGGCTGTGTCAATGGCCGACGACGAGCTCCCACCGACGCTGCGCGTACACCTCGAGGAGTATGCCGAGCATCTCGAAATCGGACGCAACCGATCGGTGAACACCGTGCGCGCATACGTGGCCGATGCAGAGTCATTGCTCCGTCATCTCATCCGACGTGACGCGTCGGCAACGCTGGCCGACCTCGATCTACGGGTGCTCCGGTCCTGGCTGGCGGATCAGGCTCGGCACGGATCCGCTAGAACGTCGATGGCCAGACGCACGTCTTCGGCTCGCGCCTTCACCGCATGGCTCACTCGCAGTGCCCGCATGACTTCCGATCCAGCGCTGCGTCTGGCAACACCGGCGGTCCGGCGCTCACTGCCCTCGGTTCTCAAGCAGAGTCAAGCCTCCGAGGCGCTCACCCAGGCCCAATCCGGAGCGGCAGAGCTGGATCCACTTGCACTACGCGACCGCCTGATCGTGGAAATGTTGTACGCCACCGGAATCCGAGTCGGTGAACTGTGCGGACTCGACCTCGACGACATCGATACCGATCGACGAGTGGTCCGCGTGATCGGAAAGGGTGACAAAGAACGTTCGGCACCGTACGGAGTTCCAGCGGCGCACGCTCTCGAGGCTTGGTCGTTACACGGGCGTCCGGCGCTGACGAACGAACGTTCGGGACACGCGCTGCTTCTGGGTCGCAGAGGCGCCCGTATAGATCCCCGCCAGGCCCGGACTGCTGTGCACGAGGTCGTGTCGGCGGTACCCGGTGCGCCCGACATAGGGCCACACGGGTTGCGGCACTCCGCGGCCACGCACCTTCTCGAGGGCGGTGCAGACCTTCGTGTGGTGCAGGAGTTGCTCGGGCATGCTTCCCTTGCAACCACTCAGATCTACACTCACGTGTCGGTGGAGCGATTGCGGGCGGTACACGACCAAGCTCATCCGCGAGCGTGAACCACGCCTGTCACGGGTGAGTTTGGTAGCGTCGTGGCGAAACAAACCGCACGCAAAGTATTGTGTTGCGTAACTGCTGCTCAGTTCGAAAACTGCAGTGGAGTCCAAAGCTGAAGTCGAAATCCGGATACGGGGGGACCGTGGACCGCGAACAACCACAAGGCGCTAGCGCCGCGTGGTCGATCCGTGCCCAGGCGAGTTCTGGTCATCCTTTCCGAT
Source organism: Rhodococcus sp. PAMC28707 (assembly GCF_004795915.1). Classification (NCBI taxonomy): domain Bacteria; kingdom Bacillati; phylum Actinomycetota; class Actinomycetes; order Mycobacteriales; family Nocardiaceae; genus Rhodococcus; species Rhodococcus sp. PAMC28707. The sequence goes on along the minus strand of NZ_CP039253.1, from coordinate 461,583 downwards.
CGAACTCGTCGCCGATCGAGCCGGTGTGGACACAGGCATCGTCCGCCGACTCGGGCTCGCGTAGCGGCGAACCCGCGACCGGCGACCGGCAAGTACCCCCGTGGCAATCGAGTCGGTCGGCCGATCGCCAGGCGCCATCGCGCTACGCCCCACCCTCGCAAGCAGTTCCCGACCCTGCTCGCAACGATCGCGTCGATGACTGGACCCCACCGTGGTCGGGTCCTTCTCCCGCCCGTTCCCAGCAGGTTCAGCCCGTCAGCGGTCGAACCCCCAGTAGTCGAACCCCCAACGGTCATCCGCCCGGCGAGCCGGCATCCGGTGCGACACCGGGACCGGATCTGCCGTTCGGAGCGCAGTACCAGCCGACCAGCCAGGATCTTGCTCCCGACACCCTTCTCAAGCGTCCGCGGCGCACTTCCTCGTCGGGCTGGCGCAAGGGAGTACATCGACTTACCGGTGGGGTGATCAATCCTGGTGAATCGACTGCGGAGGAGCGCTACCGCAACCAGGTGGAGCGCATAAGGCAACCGGTCCTGGGTGACTACCGCATCGCGTTTCTCTCGCTCAAAGGTGGCGTCGGCAAGACCACGACGACCCTGGGCCTCGGTTCGACTTTCGCGTCGTTGCGCGGTGACTGCGTAATCGCGGTAGATGCGAATCCCGATTTCGGAACCCTGGGTGAACGGGTTCCGCGTCAGACCTCGTCGACAGTGCGCGATCTGCTGGCGGATGCTCCCAACGTTCGACGCTATTCCGACATTCGTGCGCATACCTCGCAGGCGCCGAGTCGATTGGAAGTTCTTGCTGGAGAACGTGATCCCGCGGCGTCGGAGATGTTCGGCGAAGAGGACTACCGTTCCGTCATCGATATGCTCCAGGTCTACTACAACTTGATCTTGACCGACTGCGGCACGGGCATCATGCACTCGGCGATGAACGGCGTGCTGCAACTGGCAAACGCACTCGTGCTCGTCTCCTCACCCGCCGTCGATGGCGCGCGTAGCGCAGCGGCCACGCTCGATTGGCTTCAGCTGCACGGCTATGGGCACCTGGTCGAGCGCACAGTCGTCGTGATCAGTTCGGTTCGGCCCGGTTCGTCCGCAGTCGATATGAACTTGCTGACTCAGCATTTCTTGGAACGGTGCCGCGCAGTGCTCGTCGTACCGTTCGACGAGCATTTGGCCGAGGGTGCCGTGGTCGATCTGGACCTTCTTCGCCCGCAGACACGCTCGGCGTTCGTAGAGCTTGCGGCGATGGTGGCCGATGACTTTCCGGCAGCCTCCGGACGGCATTCGGGGCCGAGTTGGCGCTGAGCCGGATGCGCCTGGCTCACGCATATTTATCCCTCGATTCGTGGGCCCATTCGAATTCAGTTGTGGTCGAACCTTGGTCGAGCTATTTCGCGTGAAGAGGCTTTAGCCGAATCGGTGTGAAGTTGACCAGCGTCAACGGGTCGAGGTACTCCCGGCCTCGTCGCACACCCCAGTGCAGACACACTTCCGTGCAGCTTGGATGGCCCGGTTCCAGCGTGCCGATAATCTCTGAGGCTCTGACCCGCATTCCGGCGTGGACCGAGGCGGTCACCGGTTCGTAAGTGGTGCGAAGTCCACCTGGGTGGTCGATCGAGACCACGGGTTTTCCTGCTACTCGGCCCGCGAACACGACTGTGCCAGGCCCTGCTGCGCGTACTGCCTGATTGGAGTTCCCTGCCAGGTCGGCGCCGCGATGGCCGGGGAGCCAGTCATGCTCGGGAGGGTCGAAAACGTTGACCACTGGCGGTCGTGGTGACAACGGCCAGTGAAATGCCTCCGACGCGCTCGGAGGCGAAGCCCCGGACGCAGAGACGTCGGCCAGGCCGGCGGCGGCCGCGATCAGCGTGATGACGAGGGCTGCTGCCAGGACTTTCATGGCGTTCAGAATGTCGGTTCAGGTAATTCTTCAGGGTGCGGTTGTACGGCCTGTGGACAGATGAAAAGTTTGTCCACATATCTCGTCGCCCCTTGACCTGCGCCCTGGTTATGAGCTGCGGCTTTCAGGCCGTATGCTGTCGGAGCGACCTGTGTCCGCACGGGTCGACTTCGCGCGTCCGCGTCTTGAGGCAGCCATTTCGATAATGGAAGTCACATATCCGGTTGTCGGCGGTCCCACTTTTTTCGAGTGGGTTCGGCAACCAGCGGTCGCCAGGGCAGGGGTCGAACGACACTCTGCGTCAACCGGCAAATGAAAGCGAGTTATTCAGCCATGGCTGTAGTAACTATGAGGCAGCTGCTCGACAGCGGCACGCACTTCGGACATCAGACCCGTCGTTGGAACCCGAAGATGAAGCGCTTCATCTTCACCGACCGCAACGGCATCTACATCATTGACTTGCAGCAGACTCTGACCTTCATCGATCAGGCCTACGAGTTCGTCAAGGAGACCGTCGCCCACGGTGGCACGGTTCTGTTCGTCGGCACCAAGAAGCAGGCTCAGGAGTCCATCGCCGCTGAGGCAACTCGCGTGGGAATGCCCTACGTGAATCAGCGCTGGCTCGGTGGCATGCTCACCAACTTCCAGACGGTCCACAAGCGTCTCATCCGCCTCAAGGAGCTCGAGGCAATGGAGCAGACCGGTGGGTTCGAGGGACGTACCAAGAAGGAAATCCTCATGCTTACGCGTGAGATGACCAAGCTGGACCGCACCCTCGGCGGAATCCGTGACATGGCCAAGGTTCCCTCGGCCATCTGGATCGTCGACACCAACAAAGAGCACATCGCCGTCGGCGAGGCTCGCAAGCTGAAGATCCCGGTCATCGCGATCCTGGACACCAACTGTGACCCTGACGTCGTCGACTACCCGATCCCGGGCAACGATGATGCAATCCGCTCCGCAGCACTGCTGACCAAGGTCGTTGCATCTGCAGTGGCCGAGGGCGTACAGGCTCGCGCGGGTCTCAACACTGCTACCGACGCGAAGCCCGAGGTCGGCGCAGGCGAGCCACTCGCCGAGTGGGAGCTCGAGCAGCTTGCACAGGCATCTCCCGCAGCGGCTGAGACGCAGGAAGCTGCAGCAGAGGCACCCGTTGCCGATGCTGAGGCACCTGCCGCTGAAGCACCCGCTGCTGATGCGCCTGCCGCTGAAGCACCAGCAACAGAGGCTTGATCGATTGGGTCCTGATAGGCGTGACCCACGCCTATCAGGACCCTTTCTGCAGTATTCGAGAACTTTTATGCTCTGCCCACCCACAGCATTCGAGGAGGCTCGCTCAACATGGCGAACTACACCGCCGCTGACGTCAAGCGGCTCCGTGAGCTCACCGGCTCCGGAATGATGGACTGCAAGAACGCTCTAGCCGAGGCCGATGGAGACTTCGACAAGGCTGTCGAGCAACTACGCATCAAGGGCGCCAAGGACGTCGGCAAGCGTGCCGAGCGGTCCACCGCCGAAGGTCTCGTGGTCGCCAAGGGCGGAGTGCTACTCGAGATCAACTCCGAGACCGACTTCGTCGCCAAGAACGAAGAGTTCCAGACGTTCGCGAACTCCGTCGCTGCTGTTGCCGCCGAAGGCAAGCCCGCCGACGTCGAGGCATTGAAGGCACTGAACCTCGACGGAAAGACCGTGGACGCGGCGCTGGGCGAGCTGTCGGCCAAGATCGGCGAGAAGCTCGAACTCCGACGAGTCGCGTCGTTCGAGGGCCCGGTTGCGATCTACCTGCACAAGCGCAGCGCTGATCTGCCGCCGGCTGTCGGCGTAATCGTGGAATACACAGGTGAGGGCGAGGCTGCTGCTGAGGCTGCTCGCAGTGCTGCGATGCAGGTTGCCGCGCTCAAGGCCAAGTACGTCACGCGTGACGAGGTTCCTGAGGACATCGTCGCTTCCGAGCGTCGTATCGCCGAGGAAACCGCTCGCGAAGAGGGTAAGCCAGAACAGGCACTCCCGAAGATCATCGAAGGCCGTGTCAACGGATTCTTCAAGGATGTCGTGCTCACCGAGCAGTCCTCGGTTCAGGACTCCAAGAAGTCCGTGAAGGCGATCCTCGACGACGCCGGTGTCAAGATCACGCGTTTCGCACGGTTCGAGGTCGGCGCAAGCTGATCGCGGGTACCGAGCAAATTTTTTGAGGTTGCCGTTCGCTCGACTCCGGTCGAGCGGACGGCAACTTTTTGTTTGCTGCCACGCCATGATGTGTCGCGTCAGCCGGGTGTTTAGTCCGTGGCGGCTTCGATAAGGCAGGATATGGGTACTGGGTGCCTTTGGAGTGCCCTTGACTTACCGTGCGTAATCGACCGGCGAGAACCGAGGAGAGTTATGACCGATCCCGCCACCGACAGGCCCGGATTCAAGCGAGTGATGCTCAAACTGGGTGGAGAGATGTTCGGAGGAGGCCAAGTAGGTCTCGATCCTGACGTCGTCACCAACGTTGCCGAGCAGATTGCCGAGGTCGTAGCCACCGGAGTTCAGGTTGCTGTCGTCATCGGCGGAGGTAACTTTTTTCGGGGTGCCGAACTGCAGCAGCGGGGGATGGACCGTTCCCGCTCCGACTACATGGGCATGCTCGGAACTGTGATGAACTGTCTTGCTTTGCAGGATTTTCTGGAAAAGCAGGGTGTGGCCACCCGTGTGCAGACCGCGATAACGATGGGGCAGGTCGCCGAGCCTTATCTGCCGCTTCGCGCGCGTCGCCATCTGGAGAAGGGGCGAGTCGTCATCTTCGGCGCGGGCATGGGTATGCCGTATTTTTCGACCGACACGACGGCTGCGCAGCGTGCTCTCGAGATCGGTGCCGAGGTATTGCTGATGGCGAAGGCCGTCGACGGCGTCTATTCGGCCGACCCGAGGCTCGACCCGGACGCAACGATGTTCGAATCGATCACGCATCGTGAGGTCATCGAGAAGGGCTTACAGGTCGCCGACGCCACCGCCTTCAGCCTCTGCATGGACAATCAAATGCCGATCATGGTGTTCAACCTGCTCATCCAGGGGAATATCGCCCGCGCTGTCGCGGGTGAGAAGATCGGGACACTGGTCACATCGTGATCGTTTCCGAGCACGTACTCGAACATGCTGGATCATCAGCAAAGACGATGGAGGTCAAGCCGTGATAGACGAAGCGCTTTTCGACGCCGAGGAGAGGATGGAGAAGGCGGTCACCGTTGCTCGCGACGACCTGTCGTCCATCCGAACCGGCAGGGCCAATCCGGGCATGTTCAACCGCATTGTGATCGAGTACTACGGTTCCCCGACGCCTATCACCCAGCTGGCAAGTGTCAGTGTCCCCGAGGCCCGGATGGTGGTGATCAAGCCGTACGAGCCTGCACAGCTCGGGCCGATCGAGACTGCGATTCGCAACTCCGATCTCGGTGTGAACCCGACGAACGATGGCAACCTCATTCGTATCAGCATTCCGCAGCTGACGGAGGAGCGCCGCCGCGAGTTCGTCAAGCAGGCCAAGGGCAAGGGCGAGGACGCCAAGGTGGCGATCCGCAACGTGCGTCGAAAGACGATGGAAGAGCTCAAGCGTATTCAGAAGGATGGCGAGGCGGGCGAAGACGAGGTCCTACGGGCCGAGAACGAGCTCGACAAGACCACCTCGAAGTACACCGTGTCGATCGACGAATTGGTCAAGCGTAAAGAAGCGGACTTGATGGAGGTCTGATTCTCCCGAAAGAATCGGACGTAGATGATGAAGCAAGGAGATGGCATCGTGGTGGGATCGGAACGGCCACTGGGCTCTGCCGTACCCGACCCTTCGACGCCGGGAGAGTCGGTCGACGCTATCCACGTCGAGCCGAAGTCGATAGGGGATTCGGTGCCGAAAGCGACGGGCAAAGCGGGTCGTAATCTGCCGGCGGCGATTGCGGTGGGCGGCGGCTTGGGTGTCTCGCTGATTTTGATCATGGTGTTCGCGCCGTTGGTCTGGATCGGCGTTGTTGCGGTCGCGCTCGCCATCGCTACCTACGAGGTGGCCAGGCGCCTTCGTGAAGCCGGAGTGCTGGTTCCGCGGATTCCGTTGATCGTGGGTGGTCAAGCGATAATTTGGCTTGGCTGGCCCTGGGGAACCACGGGCGTGCTGAGCGCTACCGCAGGCACTGTTCTGGTGTGCATGGTCTGGCTGTTGTTGCAGCAGGGACTCGGTTCGGCACCGAAGAACTACCTTCGCGAACTTGCGGTCACCATCCTGGTGGCATGTTGGCTGCCCCTGCTGGCATCCTTCGCGGTACTGATGGTTCTGCAGGAGGATGGGGCAGGCCGCGTTCTGGTGTTTCTCATTGCTGTCGTGTGCTCGGATGTCGGCGGTTACGTCGCCGGGGTGCTGTTCGGTAAGCACCCGATGGCGCCTGCGATCAGTCCCAAGAAGTCGTGGGAAGGACTCGCCGGGTCGCTCCTTTTCTGTGTCATCGGCAGCCTGCTCACTGTCACTCTCATTCTCGATGCAAACTCGATGATCGGTGTTCTGCTCGGCGTCGTCCTCGTTGTGACCGGCACGCTGGGCGATCTCATCGAATCTCAGGTCAAGCGCGATCTTCGGATCAAGGACATGGGGACCTTGCTGCCGGGCCACGGCGGCATCATGGATCGCCTCGACTCGCTCCTGCCGTCGGCGTTCGTCGCGTGGTTGATCTTCACAGTCCTTCTCTGACATACCGACCCTTCTCTGACATACCGATGATGTCGCCGCCGTTTCGTTCGATTCCGAGTCCCAACATCTGGCATTGGCCCGAGGTCTACGAGTCGGAGAACTGTGCACAGGATGTCGACGGGCGTATACCTGCGGAACTGCAGAGGATCGCGCCCTGGGACGGCCGGACCATCGTAGATGTGGGATGTGGCACCGGCTTCCATCTGCCGCTGTTCGCCTCGCGTGCTCACCGAGTCGTGGGTGTCGAGCCGCATGGCCCTCTCGTGGACGCGGCGCGGACCCGAGTTGTCGGGCTCGGGAACGTCGAGGTCGTGTCGGGTAGCGCCGAGGCATTACCGCTGGACGACGCCTCGGTGGATATCGTGCACGCGCGGACAGCCTATTTCTTCGGGCCAGGATGCGGCCGCGGTATATCGGAAGCGATGCGTGTGCTCAGGCCGGGTGGAACGCTCGTCGTGGTGGACCTCGACGTCGGGGCATCGCCCTACGGTGACTGGATGCGGGCGGACCTACCGAAATACGACTGTGCGGCCGTCGAATCGTTCTTTGCAGCCCAGGGTTTCGATCTGACCCGGGTAGATACTCGCTGGGAGTTCGCTGATCGGGTGACCCTGGATGCGGTACTGGGTATCGAATTCACGGCCCGCACAGCGGCCAGGGCTGCACGGAGCATCCCCGGACTGAGTATCGATGTGCGATATCGAGTTCACTCGCGACCCAAGCCTGTTGGACTCGAACTGATGTGAGCGGGGTTGTTCTCGGCCGTGATGCCGAAGATTCCTGCTGCTTCGCGAATTTTGAGAGCCTTGGCGAGGCGCGGCAGGTCACTGCCGTCCTTCACGTGCGCGCCATCGATGCCCAGCGTGTCGATGACCTCGTCGGCCCAGGTGACATCTCCTGGGGCTGGAGCGAGCACGCGGTTGACGATGGGGGCCTGTTCCGCGTGCATACACAGTTTGCCGGTCATGCCCATCGAGACGGTCAGGGCCGAATCGCGCGCCAGGATACTGTCGTTGGCGGTCAGCGTCGGGCCGTCGATGGGTCCGGGAAGTCGCGCAGCGCGACTCGATACCACCAGCCGTGAGCGTGGGTACGCCATGGCGAGTGGTTCGTCGCTCATCCCGGTGTCGCGACGGAAGTCGCCGCTGCCGAAGGCCAATCGGAAGGTGGAGTCCGCGCGAGCGATCTCCGGTGTCGCCTCGAGGCCGACGGCGGATTCGACCAGAGCGAGGATGCGTGTCCCAGCTGTCACTCGTGCCGCCGTGGCATCGACCTGGCCGCCGCTCTCGGTTTTCGCGAGCATGATGCCTGCCAGGCCGCGGAGGCCGGAGAGCGCTTCGAGGTCATCGGCCCAGAACGGTGTGGTCGCGTCGTTTATTCGAACCCAGGCAGAGTTGCCCGCTTCGAGCCACGCGACGACGGCGTCGCGTGCTGCAGGCTTTGCATGCGGTGCCACCGCGTCTTCGATGTCGAGAATCACCGCGTCCACCTCGGATGCGGCTGCGCTCGCGAATGCTTCGGGCTGGGTAGCGGGTACCAGCAACCACGAGCGTGCTCGTTCCGGTGCTACGCCAAATGTCACTGGGGTCTCCATGAAAGTGGTCACGTCGGGCTCCTTGCGGTGAGATCGGGCACGACCGACATTATCGATTCAGTACGGCAATGCCATCTTCCGTGCATTCTGTTCACCGCGGGTTAGCTTACTTGCGTTTGGCGGCACGCCTGACCTGGAGGATGCGAACCGATTCCACGAGAGCCGTGATCGAAGCCCCCGCGAGTGAAGATGGGAGCAGATCGACGCCGTTCGGTCACCCGTCGCTGTGGGGCTGAAAACTGCGCGCTGAATAGGAGAGAGGTGCCCAGTAGTGGGACACTGGATATATTATGAGTGATTCTGCTATGACCGCCGACGAATCCACAGCCGAGAGCGCCCGCCCGCGGACGAGGCCGACACTGCCGTTGGTGTTCGCGGATCGCCGTCGCGGCATGCCGTCACGACACCTCGCCGACCTGGATCGCGAAGGATTGAAAGCGGCAGTCAAGGATCTTGGGCTGCCTGCCTTTCGTGCCGACCAACTTGCACGCCACTACTACGGCAGGCTTGAAGCGGATACGACCAAAATGACGGACCTTCCGGCAGCGATCCGCGAAAAGGTCGGAGCAGACCTGTTTCCGCCGCTGCTGACGGCCGTCAAGCACTTGTCGTGTGACGAAGGCGACACTCGTAAGACGTTGTGGAAGGCCAATGACGGCACGCTGCTCGAGAGCGTCCTGATGCGGTACCCGGATCGGGCGACCCTCTGCATCTCGAGTCAGGCCGGCTGCGGGATGGCCTGCCCATTTTGCGCTACCGGGCAGGCTGGACTCGATCGCAACCTCTCCACTGCCGAGATCGTCGACCAGGTTCGATCGGCGGCAGCAGATCTACGTGACGGCGCCGTGCCCGGAGGCGAGGGTCGCCTGTCGAACGTCGTGTTCATGGGGATGGGTGAGCCTTTGGCCAACTACAAGCGCGTCGTCTCCGCTGTGCGCAAGATCGTCTCGCCTGCGCCCGATGGGCTCGGCCTGTCGCAGCGGTCGGTGACTGTATCGACCGTTGGTCTCGCACCTGCTATTCGCAAACTGGCCGACGAGGGCTTGTCCGTCACGCTTGCAGTATCGCTGCATACTCCGGACGACGAGTTGCGGGACACCCTGGTGCCGGTGAACAACCGGTGGTCGGTGGCCGAAGTGCTGTCGGCGGCGAGATACTACGCGGATCAGACCGGCCGTCGAGTGTCGATCGAGTACGCGATGATCAGAGATGTGAACGATCAGCCGTGGCGTGCGGACCTGCTGGGCAAGAAACTGCACAAGGCTCTCGGATCGAGAGTGCATGTCAATCTCATTCCGCTCAACCCGACCCCGGGCAGCGAGTGGGACGCCAGCCCGAAGCCCGTCGAACGTGAATTCGTGAGAAGAGTTATTGCGCAAGGTGTTTCGTGCACCGTCCGTGATACTCGCGGTCAGGAGATCGCTGCCGCTTGCGGTCAGCTTGCCGCCGAGAACTGACGACAAGCGCAAAAAAAAGAACCCGATATCTGCTCAGCGCAGCTATCGGGTTCTTTGCTCCTGCGTGCTATCGCGGCTTGCGGCGAACGATGATGTCGCGAACTACGATGCCGACGAGCGCAATTGCAAAACCGATGATGTAGAGGTCTTCGATCCCGCCTGTGTGGTTTCCGTGGATCATGAGCAGCAGGAAGACTGCGACGCCGATAGCGGCGATCCGCATCGCCTTGTTCGACTCGCCGCTCCAGCCCCAGTTGGCCGAGGGCACCTCGGATATGTCCTCATGGGTGTACTCGACCGGGTCGTACGAAGCGGGGTCCAGTTCGGTTTGTGCCACCGGTCGATCCTCTCGGGTCAGGGTGCAGCCGAAAGTCCGGCATGCGTGTGCGCACCCAGTTTGGCATACGACCGGCAGTAGTAGCGAGTAGGGGCGCGAGTAGCTGACGCGGGCAAGAAGTCACGCTGCGTACGTTCGCAACGCGGCCAGGTACCTGTCGGTGAAGAGTTTCTGGACCCGTCTTCCGACGGGTCCGCCGAGTGCAGTGAACCAGCGACCGGGTCGTGAGAACGCGCGGATGTGTGCGAAGACGGCGTCGTTCGTGGGATCGAATTCGACGGCGAAGCACTCCTCGCCCTGCTCCGGGTGCCCAGGCAGGGTGCCGTATGCGAAACCCCGTCGATCGGGAGAGTCGATGAGGTACACGACGCGGCAGGGAATTCGAATCCGACCTAGCGTCAGCACGACGACGGTGTCCGCCTCGGCTCTCGGGGTCGACGTGTCGACCCCGAGTCCCGACTTTCGATGCATCTGCCATTCAGACAGGGCGTCGGCTGCTGCTTCGAATGCACCGCGTCCGGTGCCGATGCGGACTCGACGATCGAGATGGTGGTAGCCGGCAGGCATCGGGCCCTTGGTGCCGCCGATCTCGGGATAGGTGAGCTCCATGAGAGCCCAGCGTGCCACGGATGGCGGCCGCACAGGTGACTCTCAGAGTCGATCAGCAACAATGAACGAGTGCCCGAGCATCGAACACCTCCAGTATCGCGTCCGGTCCGGGTGTTGCTCCTGGGCAGCACCGGTTCCATCGGAACCCAAGCCCTCGAGGTGATCGCTGCCAATCCCGAATTGTTCGAGGTGGTCGGGCTCGCTGCAGGCGGTCGCAATGTAGACCTGCTCGGACGTCAGATCCGCGATACCGGTGTCTCGTCCGTCGCGGTCGCAGACCCGAATGCGGGTGCCGAATTGGAACTGGCGAACGTCCTCACCGGCGATCGGGCCGTCACCGAACTCGTGGAGTCGGTCGAGGCGGACGTCGTGTTGAACGCTTTGGTGGGCTCGCGAGGGCTGGAGCCGACACTCGCGGCGTTGAAATCCGGAGCGACGCTGGCCCTGGCGAACAAGGAATCTTTGGTCGCGGGCGGAGAGCTCGTCCTCGAAGCTGCGGCTCCCGGGCAGATCGTGCCCGTGGACTCCGAACATTCTGCCCTTGCACAGTGTCTGCGAAGTGGCCGAGCCGAGGAGGTGGAGCGGCTGGTGTTGACTGCGTCGGGCGGCCCGTTCCGCGGTTGGTCGGAGGCGGAGCTGAAATCTGTCACTCCCGAGCAGGCAGCGGCGCATCCGACCTGGTCGATGGGGCAGATGAATACGCTGAACTCTGCGACGATGGTGAACAAGGGGCTCGAACTGATCGAGACCCATCTGCTGTTCGGCATCCCGTACGAGCGGATCGATGTCACGGTTCATCGGCAGTCGATCGTGCATTCGATGGTCACCTTTTTCGATGGATCGACGATCGCGCAGGCGAGCCCGCCCGATATGCGGCTGCCGATCGCGCTCGCATTGGGATGGCCGAACCGGGTGGCTAACGCTGCCCGCCCACTCGATTTCACAACCGCGTTTTCCTGGGATTTCGAACCGCTCGACGATCGAGTGTTTCCGGCTGTCCAACTGGCGCGTGAGGCAGGAATTCTCGGGGGGTGCATGACGGCGGTCTACAACGCCGCGAACGAGGTCGCCGCCGAGGCGTTCCTCGCCGGCCGTATCGAATTCCCACGGATCGTCGACACCGTCAAAGAGGTCCTCGGGGCAGGCAGCAGCGAGTGGACTGCCACTCCCACTACCGTGGACGAGGTACTCGAAGCCGATTCCTGGGCTCGTCGTCAGGCCCGCGCACTCTTGAATCAGAAGGTATAAACGTAGATGGTGTTCGCATTCGGCGTCATTCTGTTCGCCCTGGGAATCACGGTGTCCATTGCTCTGCACGAGGCCGGCCACATGTTGACCGCCCGCGCTACGGGCATGAAGGTTCGACGCTTTTTCATCGGCTTCGGTCCAAAGGTGTTCTCTTTTCGGCGCGGTGAGACGGAGTACGGACTCAAGGCGATACCGGCAGGCGGTTTCTGTGACATCGCCGGGATGACCGCCATCGACGAGCTCGCGCCCGACGAGGTCGAGCGCGCGATGTATCGGCAGAAAACGTGGAAGCGCCTCGTCGTCATGCTCGGCGGAATAGCGATGAACTTCGTTCTCGGTTTCCTGCTCATCTTCACGCTCGCTGTGGGCTGGGGACTGCCGAACCTGAACACGCCGTCCGGTGCGATGGTCGGGAATATGGAGTGTGTGGCGCCGACTCAGAACGACAATCTGACTTTGCCGAAATGTGACGGTCAAAGTCCGGCGTTCGCTGCAGGTATTCGCCAAGGCGACGTGATTGTGTCCGTGAACGGCTCACCGACGCCGGAGTTCGCCGACGTAGTTGCTGCGACCCAGCCTTTATCCGGCACAGTGGATTTCGTCATCGAACGTAACGGTGAAGAACTAACCTTCCCGGTGCAGGTGCAGCAAGTGCAGCGCTGGGTGAGAGACGGGACCGAGACTGGTAGACGATCTGCGACGGTTGGCGCAGTGGGCGTGCAGCTGGAGACCTTCAAGCCAACGCAGTACAACGCCCTCGCCGCAATTCCAGCATCGTTTGCGTTCACCGGCGATATGTTCGTGGAGACAGGGCAACGCCTCGTTCAAATGCCGAGCAAAGTAGCCGATTTGTGGACTTCGGTCACAGGCGGTGAGCGCGATCCCGAGACGCCAATCAGTGTTGTGGGTGCCAGTGTGATCGGTGGACAGTTGGTCGAGCGATCCCAGTGGCCGGTATTCGTACTGCTGCTCGCGAGCCTGAACTTCTTCCTCGGCATTTTCAACCTGCTGCCGTTGCTTCCCCTCGACGGCGGACATATGGCCGTCACCATCTACGAGCGGATCCGCAATTTCTTCCGCCGGCGTCGTGGTCTGCCGAACGGTGGACCCGTCGACTACATGAAGCTGATGCCCGTCACGTATGTGGTGATCGTGATCGGCGGCGCGTACATGTTGCTCACTCTCACCGCGGACATCGTGAACCCGATCCGATTGTTCTAGATACACTCGTGCTCATAGCTAGGGAAGAAGGCAACGAAGTGACTGTGTCAGTCGGATTGGGAATGCCGGCGCCGCCGGTTCCCGTACTCGCTCCTCGACGTAAGACTCGTCAACTGCAGGTCGGCACCGTCGGTGTCGGCAGCGAACACCCGATCTCGGTGCAGTCGATGACCACCACCAAGACCCACGACATCAACGCCACCCTGCAGCAGATTGCAGAGCTGACAGCGTCGGGATGCGACATCGTTCGAGTGGCGTGCCCCACACAAGAGGACGCCGACGCGCTGTCCATCATCGCCAGGAAGAGCCAGATACCGGTCATTGCCGATATCCACTTCCAGCCCAAGTACATCTTCGCGGCAATCGATGCCGGGTGCGCGGCCGTTCGAGTGAATCCTGGCAACATCAAGGAATTCGACGGGCGTGTCAAAGAGGTCGCGAAGGCGGCCCGCGAGGCCAACATCCCCATCCGGATCGGCGTCAATGCTGGATCGCTCGACAAACGGATGATGGACAAATACGGCAAGGCCACACCCGAAGCTCTCGTGGAATCGGCGCTGTGGGAAGCCGGACTGTTCGAGGAGCACGGCTTCGGAGACATCAAGATCTCGGTCAAGCACAACGATCCCGTCGTCATGGTCGCTGCCTACGAACAACTTGCTGCGCAGTGCGACTATCCGCTGCACCTGGGAGTCACCGAGGCCGGACCCGCATTCCAGGGCACCATCAAGTCAGCGGTGGCGTTCGGGGCGTTGCTCTCTCGTGGGATCGGCGACACGATTCGAGTGTCGCTCTCCGCCCCACCGGCCGAGGAAATCAAGGTCGGAAACAAGATTCTTCAATCGCTCAACCTTCGCCCACGCAAGCTGGAGATTGTCTCCTGCCCGTCGTGCGGCCGCGCTCAGGTAGACGTGTACAAGCTCGCCGACGAGGTCACCGCCGGGCTCGACGGCATGGAGATTCCACTTCGGGTTGCAGTCATGGGGTGCGTGGTGAACGGACCCGGTGAAGCTCGGGATGCAGATATCGGTGTGGCGTCCGGCAACGGCAAAGGGCAGATCTTCGTCAAGGGCAAGGTCATCAAAACGGTCCCCGAAGCACAGATCGTCGAGACCTTGATCGAGGAAGCAATGCGAATAGCCGAGGAATTCGGCGATGATACGGACGCGGAGGCCGGTGCTCCGGTCGTGACCGTCAGCTGATTGGCACACTTGCGCCCGTAAGTCTGGCAATCTGGTCTTCAACGTCAGAGGATGTGTTGGTGTCGAGGAGGTGGCGTAGGTGCTCAAGCTCTTGGGTGCGAAGCCGCTGAGCGGGAAGGACACGGCACATGTTCTCCGTGTCCTCGATGCCGACCCGGTTGCCTCGTGCATGATCGCGGCTCGAGTGCAGGATTCGGGGCTCGACCCGCGGTCGTTCCACGGCGAGATGTGGAGCCGAGGGGGCCCGGAAGAATCCTTGTGCTTCTACGGTGCCAACCTCGTTCCGCTCCTGGGTTCGGTCGATGATCTCCGCTCGTTCGCCGACCGCGCTTGTCGTGGTCCGCGGATGTGTTCTTCGCTTGTCGGCCGCGCCGAACTGACGTTGCCGTTGTGGGAGATGCTCGAACCCGATTGGGGTGCGCCGCGCGAGCTTCGTAGCGAGCAACCACTGTTGGCGACATCGACGTATTCGATATTTCCTGCCGACCCTCTGGTCAGACTCGTGCACGCCGACGAGCTCGACGTCTACCTCAGTGCCGCCGTAGCCATGTTCATCGAGGAAGTCGGTGTCGATCCACAGGCAAACGACGGTGGTAGGGGTTACCGCCGTCGGATCGCCAGTCTCATTGCCGCTGGCCGAGCTTGGGCGCGATTCGAGGACGGACAAGTCATCTACAAGGCCGAAGTCGGATCGCAGTCCGCATCGGTCGGCCAGATTCAAGGTGTGTGGGTTCACCCGCTCTACCGTGGGCAGGGTCTCGGATCGGCGGGTACAGCTACCGTCGTCGACTCGGTGGTGCGCAGCGGTCGCATCGCCAGCCTGTATGTCAACAGCTTCAATTGGCCCGCGCGCCGCGCGTACAGCCGTATCGGCCTCGAGCAGGTCGCCACGTTCACCACAGTCCTTCTGGACTAGACCGCGATTCGCTGCGCTCGCGCGCGCTCTCGCCGAACTACGATGAGCGCGATGAGGTTCTCGGATATGCGGTGCGTTCGACGGCCCGCGGTGGCAGCGCTGGTGTGTGTTTTCGTCGTCGGCACCGCCGTCGCGTGTACCCCCGCGCCGGATGGTCCCGAACCTGCAGCTCAGGAATTTCTCTCGGCCTTCGCCTCGAACGACATCGAGGCGGCCTCGGCGAAGACCGACATTCCCGAATCGGCGGCAGCAGCGCTGGCCGATACCTGGCAGAACCTGCAAGCGGAATCCATGGAAGCCCGAACAACGTCGGTGCGCGTCGATGGTGACACTGCGCTGGTCGGCTACACCTACCAATGGCACCTTCCCAAGGGCCGAGTCTGGTCCTACGACGGAGAACTGCAAATGGGCCGTGCCGACGGCAACTGGGGAGTGCGGTGGACGTCGACCGATATTCACCCTGGTCTCGGTGACACACAGACCATGGAATTGCGCTCGACGTCGCCGCCGCGGGCACGCGTCAACGAGCGGTCGGGGTCGGACGTCCTGGTGCCCGGTGTGGTGCACCGCGTCAAGGTGAACGCTGAAGAATCCGGCAACATCGTCTCGTCTGCGACCGGACTGGCATCCATTCTCGCGCCGTTCGATTCGAATATCTCGGCGCAAAGCATCGTCGAGTCGGCGACATCGACCAAGGGTGACTATCCAGTTGCCCTGCTCCGCGCCGAGGACTATGAGCCCGTCGCGGCGTCGCTTGCCGCACTGCCGGGCGTAACGGTGTCCGGCGAGTCCGATCTGCTCACGACCGATCCGACGTTCGCCCCCGATTTGATTTCTCAGGTGAAGAAAACCGTCATCGACGAGGTCGACGGTAAAGCCGGGTGGAGCGTGGTCACGGTGAACCGGAACGGGGTCGACGTCGACGTACTGACCGACACTGCATCGCAGCCTGCGCCCTCGGTGTCCATCAGCCTCGATCGCAACATTCAGGTGGCAGCGCAGAATGCGGTGAACGCGCGGATCGAACAAGCCATGATGGTGGTGATTCAGCCGTCCACGGGAGCGATTCTCGCAGTTGCCCAGAACAAGGAAGCCGATCGCGACGGTCCTGTTGCATCCGCCGGGCTGTACCCGCCCGGGTCTACCTTCAAGATCATCACGGCCGGCGCAGCCATATCGTCGGGACTCGCGACGCCGGATACGACGGTGCCATGCCCGGGGCGCATCGAGATCGGTGAACGCAGCATCCCGAACTACAACGAATTCTCGCTCGGGAACGTATCGATGGGAACCGCGTTCACTCGCTCCTGCAATACGTCTTTCGCCAAGCTCGCCAGCGAAATGGAACCTGACGCGCTCACCGTGGCAGCCTCACAGTTCGGAGTCGGTCCGGACTACGACGTCGTGGGATTGCCCACCGATTCCGGGTCGGTACCACCGGCCGAGGAATTGGTCCAGCGCACCGAGGATGGTTTCGGTCAAGGCAAGGTCGTGGTCTCGACGTTCGGAATGGCGCTTGCGGCTGCCACCGTGGCACACGGATCGACGCCGGAACCGAATCTGATCGTGGGACGGCAAACTCGGATCGAGGGCGACCATCCACCGATCTCGCCGCTGATGGTCGACGGGCTTCGAGGGATGATGCGCTCGGTCGTCACCAGTGGGACCGCCGAGCGGATCGCCGATCAGGGCGAGGTGTACGGCAAGACGGGGGAGGCCGAGGTCGAGGGCGGTTCGCACGCGTGGTTCGTCGGCTACCGCGGCGACCTGGCATTCGCGACGCTCGTCGTTCGTGGCGGAAGCTCCGACAACGCGGTGGCGGTCACCAGGGAAATGTTCGAGCAGTTGCCCCTTGATTACTAGGGGGACTACTAGGGGACTACTAGGCGGACTACTAGGGCAGTAGCCCGCGACGCCGCGCGGTGACCACTGCTTCGTGTCTCGTCTTGGCGCCGGTCTTGTTCATGGCGGTACGCAGGTACGATTTGACTGTTTCCTGACCGAGTGACAAGCGTTGCGCTGCTTCGGCATTGGTGCATCCGAGAGCGATCTGGGCCAGGACGTCGATCTCGCGAACCGAGAGTCGGACCTCGGTGTCGGGCTGCCGGTCCTCCGATCGAAGAGACGCTGACATTCGGTCCGACAGCGTTCTCAGCTCGGCCCGTGTGGAGGCATCGGACGTCGTACTCGCGAGCGTCCTCAGTTCCGCATAGATGTCGCGCAATTCCGCGGTGGCCGCCGAGTGTCCGGTGAAACCGGCTTGCGCGCCGGCGCTGGAATCGAGCAATCTGAGGCGCATGTCCACCTCGTCTCGAATGGCGATCTCGTGACTCAGCCGTCGAGATGCCTTGACCATCATCTCGGCAATTCGGTCGCCGATGGGGCCGCGCTCGCGGACAGCCGCGTACATCACCGCGCGTGAGGCGCCGGCGACGACGACGGGAACAGCGAGGATCGAGCGCAGACCCTCGCCGAGAACGGGTCGGTCGTAGTCGTGCGTGATGTATTGAGAGCTTCCGTAGTCGCTGACAGCCGCAGGTTGCTGCTGGTCGAGGACGCGGCCGCCGAGGCCGGATCTACTCGGGATCAGCAGTCCGTCCAGTCCCTTGGTGCGGGTGCCGTGGAATTCGCTCAGGTACAAGGTGTTGCCGGCGGACACTTCACCACCGAATACCACCGGCACTCCGGATGTAGCCACGATCTGTCGCAGTTCTGCGCGAAGCGCATCACCGTCTCGCGGGCGCAGGACGTCGGTGGTCGGCATGGTCACCTCTTTCGCAGACATCAGTTCCTTTTCCGAACTTCAGTGATCTGAATCATAGATGGCGCATCGACGTCGGTACATGCGCGGTCGGTCCGGGGACCGACTACGCATACGCCGATGCACAGCGCATACGCTGGAGCCATGTCTGTGACAGCCGAGAGCAAGCCCCGTCAGCCACTCGTGCCAGGCGTCGTGTCGCCCACACTGCCCGTGCCGAATTCGATCGAACGCCCCGAGTACGCCTGGAAGCCGACCGCGAACGAGGGAAACGAACCTTGGGTTCAGACACCCGAGGTCATCGAAAAGATGCGTGTTGCCAGCAAAATTGCTGCGCGAGCACTGCAGGAAGCGGGCAAGGCGGTAGCGCCCGGTGTCACGACCGACGAACTCGACCGGATCGCTCACGAGTACATGATCGACCACGGTGCCTACCCGTCGACGTTGGGTTACAAGGGTTTTCCCAAGTCGTGCTGCACCTCTCTCAACGAAGTCATCTGCCACGGCATCCCGGACTCGACGGTGATTCAGGATGGCGACATCGTGAACATCGACGTCACGGCATATATCGACGGAGTGCACGGCGATACCAACGCGACCTTCCTCGCCGGCAATGTGTCGGAGGAGGCACGCCTGCTGGTGGAGCGCACTCATGAGGCGACGATGCGGGCCATCAAAGCAGTCAAGCCGGGTCGGGCGCTCAATGTGATCGGCCGAGTCATCGAGTCGTACGCGCACCGCTTCGGATACGGCGTCGTGGAGGACTTCACCGGTCACGGCATCGGCACCACGTTCCACAGCGGCCTCGTCGTTCTGCACTACGACCAGCCGTCGGTCGAGACGATCATCGAGCCCGGGATGACCTTCACCATCGAACCGATGATCAATCTCGGTGGGATCAACGCCGAAATGTGGGACGACGGCTGGACGGTGGTCACCCACGACCGGAAGTGGACTGCGCAGTTCGAGCACACCCTGGTGGTCACCGAGACCGGTAGTGAGATCCTCACGCTGCCGTGAGTGGAGCCTGCGGAATGAACCGACTGGCCGTGAGTGGAGCCTGCGGAATGGACCGACTGCCGTGAGTGGAGCCTGCGGAATGAACCGACTGGCCGTGAGTGGAGCCTGCGGAATGAACCGACCGCTGTGAGTGGGGCGGGCCGCGGCGGCGCGTTGTTGGTGGCTGGGACGACGTCGGATGCGGGTAAGAGTGTTCTGGTGGCCGGTCTGTGTCGTTTGTTGGCACGCAGAGGTATGTCGGTTGCACCGTTCAAGGCCCAGAACATGTCGAACAATTCGGTGGTGACGCTGGACGGTGGAGAGATCGGGCGGGCGCAGGCGTTTCAGGCGCGTGCCTGTGGTCTGGAGCCGAGTGTGCGGTTCAATCCGGTGTTGCTGAAGCCGGGGAGCGATCGGACTTCGCAGTTGGTGGTTCGGGGTCGAGCTGTCGCGAATGTGTCGGCGTCGAGTTATGTCGAGCATCGTCAGTCGCTTCGTGCTGTCGTTGCTACCGAGTTGGATTCGCTTCGCAGGGATTTCGATTTCGTGATCTGTGAGGGCGCTGGATCACCGGCGGAAATCAATCTGCGTGAGACGGATCTCGCGAATATGGGGTTGGCGACGGCCGCGAGGCTTCCGGTCATCGTGGTGGGGGATATCGACCGTGGGGGAGTGTTGGCCCATCTTTACGGCACGGTGGCGATACTCGACGAGGCCGATCAGGCGTTGATCGCAGGCTTCGTGATCAACAAGTTTCGCGGAGATCCGTCGTTGCTGGCTCCTGGACTCGTCCAGCTCGAGACTTTGACGGGTCGGCCAACTTATGGGGTAGTTCCGTATGCCGACGATCTATGGATGGATGCCGAGGACTCGCTCGGTGTCGTCGCGGACGCTCCAGTCGGTCGGCCACGTCCGCCGAGGGGGTCGCAGTGGTTGCGTGTCGCTGCGGTGCGGTTGCCTCGAATCTCCAACACGACCGATGTCGAGGCCCTCGCGTGTGAGCCGGGGGTTTCGGTCAATTGGGTGACCGAGCCGTCCCGATTGACCGACGCCGATCTGGTCATCGTTCCCGGCAGCAAAGCGACACTGTCGGATTTGCAGTGGTTGCGGAAAACTGGTCTGGCCGAGGCCATTCGCGACCGGGTGGAGGCCGGACGCCCGGTTCTCGGAATTTGCGGCGGGTACCAGATGCTCGGTCGAACGATCACGGATGGAATCGAATCAGTGGATGTTCGGGCTTCGGGGCTTGGATTGCTCGATCTCGATATCGAGTTCGAGCGCGAGAAGGTTCTTGCGGGCGTGGACGGGGAATCACCGTTTTTCGGCGTCGGTGATGTCACGGGTTACGAAATTCATCACGGACGCGTCGTGCACAGCGGCGATGCGCCCTTGTTTCGATATCGTGACGGCCGAGCGGAGGGGAGTGTGCGGGAGGCAGTCATGGGTACGCATTGGCACGGTGTGCTCGAATCCGATTGTTTCCGTAGAGAATTCCTCCGATGGGCGGCCGCTCGTGCTGGACGCAATGATTTTGTCGTAGCAGCGGACACTTCGGTGGCTGGGTTGCGTGAGGAGCAACTCGACCTGTTGGCGGACCTGGTCGAGAACAACGTCGACGTCGACGCCGTGCTGGCAGTGATCGAACGCGGCGTCGACGCGAACTAGCAGCGCGAGATCTATGCGGTCGCTCGCCGGAGTCCGGCCCACCCTGCAAGCCCGAAGATTGCGGTCAGTACCAGTGGAATGACGACCAGGAGCAGAATTCGGGGCGTGTCGACGAAGAAGTCGCCGACCTCGGGCCACCACCGCTGCCAGGTGACCACAATTGCGCCTCCTCCGAGGAGAACGATCGAGGCCAGGCCGAGCCCGAAGATTCCGGTGACACGATATCGCTGGTAGACGACACCGACCACAAGCCCGATTGCAGCGACGAGCAACACAGTGGTGAAGATGCCGAGCCATTGCAGAGCCGGATCGTCCGTCGCATAGCGGAAGATTCCGAACATTCGGAGTTTGACTCCGAAGCCTCCTGTCGACGCTTCGATGATCGAGAGAACGTACACCAGCGTTGCCAGAACTGCTGATTGGACGAGGGCTACCAGTGCGCTGGCGTTGAAGAATTCTCGGCGAGTGACACTTATTCCTAGCGCAAAAGGAAACGTCTGGGTAACGGCTTGGATGTAGAACCCGATGGCGAACCCGTACATCGAGAAGACGGATCCGGTGAAGTTGTATTCGTTGTCGGTCGTGGGCACGAGGGCGAAAATCGTATAGCTGATGACGAACGAAATGGCGAGCACTACCAGTGGCCAGCCGATGATCAACGGCCATGCGATGGCGTGCATTCGAGCGACGTTCAGGGTTCGTTTCACGATGCCGACTCCTTGTCGGTCGGATCCGATGACTTCATCGAATCGCTGCCGGGTGCGGTGGTGTTGCGGATGATCAACTGCTGCAAAGACAACGGCTCGACTTCGATCCTGAGTGATGCTGCTCGTGAGCGATCCTCGAAGGACAGTTGGCGCTCGATGCTCACTCGTGCGAAGGTTCCGAGCGATTCTCGATGCAATACACGGCGGTCGCCGAGAAATCGGTCCACTGCATCGGCGGCTCCGGAGAGAGTGAAAGCGCTTTGGCGTAGGTCCTCCGCGTCAGCGTCGATCACGATTGCGCCCTTGTCGATCAAGAGCACGTGTTCGAGAAGATCGCTGACCTCGTCGATAAGGTGGGTGGACAGGATGACCGTTCTAGGGTTCTGAGAGTAGTCGGCGAGAAGTCGGTCGTAGAACATGTGGCGGGCAACGGCATCGAGTCCGAGATACGGCTCGTCGAAAAAGGTCAGCGGTGCTCGTGACGCCAATCCGATTACGACCCCGAGCGTGGAAAGCATGCCACGTGAGAGCTTCTTGACCTTACGGCCGGCAGGTAGATCGAAGTCGCTCATCAACTCGTCTGCAAACTGTCGATCCCAATGTGGGAGAAGCCTTGCCGCACAGTCGATAACATGACGAACCTTGAAGTCGTCCGGGTACTTCTGGCTTTCCTTGACGAAGCAGACTTTCGCAAGTGCGGATGCATTCTCGTACGGGCGACTGCCGAATATTTCGATGTCGCCGGATGATTGGCGGCTTTGCGCTGTGAGCATCTGCATCACGGTCGTCTTGCCTGCCCCGTTTCGTCCGAGAAGTCCGTAGATCTTGTTTTCCCGGATGTCGAAGCTGACGCCGTCGACCGCGGTGAAGTCGCCGAATCGTTTTGTCAGATTTCGCGCCGAGGCGATGACGGGGGTGTCGTCGACCACGCTGAGATCATGACGGTCCATCATGTTGCTTCCTCCCATTTGTCGAGCATGATTTTCAACTCGTCGAGGTCTATGCCGAGCTTGTTCGCTTCGGTGACGAGTGGTTCGACGAACTGTCGTGCGAAGTCGTCTCGTCGTCGAAATCGAAGCGCATCCCGTGCGCCGTTCGTGACGAACATGCCGATGCCTCTCTTCTTGTAGAGGATGCCGTCGGCAACGAGTTTTGCCAGGCCTTTGCCCGCTGTCGCTGGATTGATGCGATGGAATGCCGCCAACTCGTTCGTCGAGGGCGCCTGGGTTTCCTCGACGAGAGTCCCGTCGATTATCGAGTTCTCGACCATCTCGGCAATCTGGATGAAGAGGGGTCGGCCATCGTCCATCAATGGTGTCTCCACGAGCTTGGTTGCTTCTGTGGTTCATTACTCATGTAACTAACCGTAGAGCTTCGGCGACGCGAGCGCAATGCCTCGGCGGTTGCGAATGTCTCCGATCGGACGTGCAGTAGCGTCCTATCCCATGGAGTACAAGCAGGTATCGACGGGCGGCGGAACTCGCACGGTGCGTATCGCCGGACCGGAATCCAGGCATGTCGTGCTGTTGCTTCCTGGTCTGGGTGATCGCCCCGACGTATTCGACGGAGTATCCGAGCGGTTGCACAATTCCGACCTGAAAACCGTTGCAGTGGAGGATTTGCGAGGACTCGACGGCGATGCCATGGTGGGAATCCTCGACGAACTGTCGTTGCCCTGGGTGCACCTCGTCGGGAATCGAGAGGGCGCTGAGCTGGCATGGACACTGGCGGCTCGAACGTTCGGCCGATTCGCGAGCCTTGTCGCATGCGACCGCGGTCATCCGGCCGTCGCAGATCAGGATGGGGTCATCCTCGCTTCCGACTGCTCGCCCGTGGAACTGCCGACCACGATCGTGATCGGCAGTTCGCTGAAACGAGCGAGTGCGGACGGCAGCGGGCGGTTGGTCTATTCGGACTTCCGGGTCGTTCAGCTCGACGGCGTGGGCAACATTCCGAGCGATGCAACAGCCGAACTTGCTACCGAAATCGCGCTCCGCACCAACCCTTGGTGATGCGGAGCACTCTCACAGTCACACGTCGAGACCGAGCAGTGCGTTCTCGACCACTTCGGGCAGGCCGGGGTGAATCCAGTACTGCCCGCGAGCCATCTCGAGGGCGGAGGTTCCGAAACTCATGGCCTGGATGAGCGGTTGAATGACCGTCGGTGCCTGAGCGCCGATGACATGAGCGCCGAGTATGCGGCCGGTCTTCTTTTCCGCAATGATCTTGCAGAAGCCTTCTTGGTCCTCCATTGCCCAGCCATACGCGACGTCACCGTAGTTTTGGATCTTGACGGTGATGTCCAGGCCGGCACTGCGAGCCTGATCCTCGGTGAGGCCGACCTCGGCGATCTGTGGATGCGTGAATACGGCCGCGGGCACGAACCGGTGGTCGTGCTTCCATAGGTTCGTCGTGTCCTGCCAGGCCTTGTGCAGCAGGTTGTGTTGCACCACGCGCGCTTCGTGGTTGGCAACGTGCTTGAGTTGAAAAGCGGAGGAGACGTCACCGAGCGCGAAGACGCCCTCGGCACTCGTGCGACCATATTCGTCGACTCGAACGCGACCGTCTTCTTCGAGTTCGACACCGGCCTTTTCCACGTCGAGGCGATCTCCGTTGGGCACGCGTCCGACGGCGACGAGGAGTGCGTCACCGAGGATCCGGGTACCGTCGGAGAGTTCGAGACCGACTTCTTCGCCCTCGGAGATCGCCTGTGCCTCGCCGGAATCGAGGTGGACGTCCCAGTTCTTCTGGGCGTGTTCGGTGAATCGATCCGATATGTCTGTGTCGAGACCGCGTAGGAGTGCGCCCTTGCGGGCGACGATCGACACTTTGGATCCGAGCGCGCCGAACACATGCGCGAATTCTGCTGCTATATAACCTGATCCGAGGATGACGAGATGCTCCGGTAACTCGGGCAGTCGCATGACGTCGTCGTTGGTATGAAACGGCACGCCGCTGTCGAGTATCTGCTGAGGCACAACCGGCCTGGATCCGGCGGCGATGACGACCTGGTCGGCGGTGATCACTTCGCCGGCGCCGGTGTCGATCGTGCGGGCCCCGACGAACGACGCGTGGCTGGAGAACAGGGTGACGTTCGGGCTACCGCTCTCGCGGTAGTTCTTGCCGCCCTCGGACATGGGGTCGATACGACCGAACACCCGGCCGACTATGTCGGACCAGCGGACGCGATCGATCGAGGAGTCGATTCCGTAGCGTGCCGAATCTCGGATCGTCTGCGCGACCTCGGCCGCGTAGACGAACATCTTTGTCGGGATGCAACCGACGTTGAGGCAGGTGCCTCCGAACGGTGAATGCTCTTCGAAAATTGCCACCGTCTTGTCCGCGAACTGCTCGTCCGCGATGGAGTTACCCGAACCTGATCCGATGATCGCGATGTCGAAATGACGACCGGTTGCCTGACTGCTCACGAAATTGTCCCTAGTTCGTTGTGGTTTCGTCCGGAATCTCGTTCGATGTGCTCACTTCGATGCAACCACTCGAGCCACTCGTCTACCTCGTCGAATGCCCGGGCCCGCGGTACGTCCTGTGAAAGAAAGACGTCGTGGCGGGCGCCCTCGATGGGGACGATCGTCGTACGATCGCCCAGGCAGCCTGCCCAGCGCGCGATTTGACGAACATCGAGCACCGCATCGGCAGCGTCGATCTCGGAACTGTACTTGCGGGAGAAGTGCGTCACTTTCGACCGCAGAATCAGCGAAGGAATGCCGATGTCGAGACCTCGATGCAGCTTTGCATGCCCGTGACGAATCGCGCGGATCCAGCCGAAGGTGATGGGGAAGCCGGACAGTGGCTTCCAGTCGAGGTTGTAATCCCACTCGCCGTGCTCGGAGGCAGCAAGCGAGAGGCCATAGGTGTCCAGACCCATACCGGGCAACGCCGTCTTGGCTTTGACCTTGCCGATGAGGCCGATTGCGGTTGTGCCGACGCTACGAACCGCTGCGGGGCCCTGAAGGTCGAACCAAGGGCTGTTCAGGATGACACCGTCGATACCGAGGCCGGTGGTGCCGCCGTCCTGACGGTTCAGGCGATCGAGCCACAAAGGAAGAATCAGCCCGCCCGTGGAATGAGCGAGGAGCAACACCGACTTACCGCTCGGCTCCCTGCGAACCAGCGAGAGCGCTTCGTTCAACTCGTCGTCGTAGAACGCGAGATCGGTCACGAAGTGCGGTGTCTGGCCTGCACGCAGAGATCTTCCGCACTTCCTCAGGTCCAGCGCGTAGAACGCATAGCCTTTGGCTGCGAAATGTTCGGCCAGGTGCTGTTGAAAGAAGTAGTCGGTGAAGCCGTGAACGTAGATTACCGCTCGGTCGAAAGACGGTGTATCTGCCGGTTGGTACCGAACGAGAGTCGCCTCGACCTGGCCTTCACCGTCCGGATCTGCACCGAGGGGAATGGTCGTCTGCTCGTAGCCGTCGCCGAGGACATCGGGTACCCAGGTAGTCACAGATCACAACTGTAGTAGCAGGTGCAAAGCGTACTTCGAGAGCACAATCGAAGAAGAGCTTGTAAGCGCTTCGAGTCGGGTATCTACGGCCGGGTAATGTAGCCGCCACCTGAGCAGAGTTTCCTCACGCGAGTACTCACGAACAAGGAAGTCGAATCTCCAGTGTCAAATGAACAGCGCTCCAATCAAGAGCAGGTCAAGCGAGTGAAGACCGATGTGGTCCTCGTCGGCGCCGGAATCATGAGCGCAACTCTCGGGGCACTGCTTCGGCAGTTGGAGCCCGATTGGTCGATCGATGTGTACGAGCGACTCGACGCCGCTGCCGCCGAAAGCAGTGACGCGTGGAACAACGCCGGCACCGGCCACTCCGCGCTGTGTGAGCTCAATTACACGCCGCAGAACAAGGACGGTTCTGTCGACATCGCCAAGGCGCTCAACGTCAACGAGCAGTTTCAGGTTTCCCGTCAGTTCTGGGCGCACAGCCTGGAAAATGGCATACTGAGCGACGCGAAGAACTTCATCAACCCGATCCCGCACGTGAGCTTCGTTCATGGTGAGGACAACACCAAGTACCTGAAGGCTCGATACGACGCCCTGGCCTCGAATCCGCTGTTCGAAGGTATGGAATACATCGACAGTCCGGACGAGTTCACGCGTCGACTTCCGCTGATGGGTGCGGGCCGGGACTTCTCCGATCCCGTCGCTCTCAACTGGAGCGACAACGGAACGGACGTCGACTTCGGTGCGCTCACTCGCCAACTGTTGAACTACCTCTCCGGGGCCGGCGCCACCGTGCATTTCGGAAACGACGTGCGCAACATCTCTAAGCAGTCGGACGGAACTTGGGACGTCAAGGTGGCAAACCTTCGCACCGGGTTCAAGAAGACGGTCAACGCCAAGTTCGTGTTCGTCGGCGCGGGTGGCGGCGCGTTGCACCTGCTCCAGAAGTCGGGCATCAGCGAGATCAAAGGCTTCGGAGGGTTTCCGGTCAGTGGTGAGTGGCTGCGCTGCACCAACCCCGAGCTCATCGCGCAGCACTCGGCCAAGGTGTATGGCAAGGCATCGGTCGGTGCGCCTCCTATGTCGGTGCCACACCTCGATACTCGTGTCATCGGGGGCAAGCCCGGTTTGCTCTTCGGTCCGTACGCCGGATGGTCGCCGAAGTTCCTCAAGGAAGGAAAGCTGACCGATCTACCTTCGTCGGTCAAGCCGGGGAACTTGATGTCGATGCTCGGAGTGGGCGTCACCGAGCTCGGACTGGTGAAGTACCTTCTGAGCGAACTGTCTCAGTCGCAGGCCGATCGCGTGGATACGCTGCGCGAATTCGCACCCAAGGTCCTCGACAAGGACTGGGAGATCGTCACCGCAGGCCAGCGGGTTCAGGTCATTCGAAAGAAGGGCCGCGGCGGAGTTCTCGAATTCGGCACCGCTGTGATCAACGCTGCAGACGGAACGATCGCGGGCCTGCTCGGTGCGTCGCCGGGTGCTTCCACTGCGGTTCCGGCGATGCTCGATGTGTTGCAGCGTTGCTTCGGCGACCGCTACGAGGCGTGGCAGCCCAAGCTCAAGGAAATGGTGCCCTCGCTCGGGGTCAAATTGGCCGAGGATCGTTCGCTGTTCCGCGAAATATTCGACTGGACCTCGCGTGCGCTCGAGCTGGACGAGTCTTCCCAACTCGCACAGCACACCGGCGTGTGATAGCAACAGGCCTATGACTACGCAAGCTGCTGCCCTCAAGCGCTCCTGGGCTTTGGACCTGTCCAACAAGACCATGTACGACCTGTTGAAGCTGCGTGTCGAGGTTTTCGTCGTAGAGCAGGCGTGCGCCTACCCCGAACTCGACGGTCGAGATCTGCTCACCGAAACGAGGCATTTCTGGCTCGAACGCGACGGCGAAGTGGTGTGCACACTGCGTCTGCTCGAGGAGCACGACAACGGAGAGAAGGCCTTCCGCATCGGGCGGCTGTGCACGCAGCGGTCGGCGCGAGGGCAGGGGCACACCACGCGTATTCTGCGTGCTGCCCTTGCCGAGGTCGGATCCTCTCCGTGTCGTATGAATGCACAGAGCTACTTGGTGGACATGTACTCGAAGCACGGGTTTCTGCCCGATGGTGAGGAAGTTCTCGAAGACGGGATTCCGCACACGCCCATGCGTCGGGGCGGCGGAACTCCTTGGGGCGAGGCGTCGGGCGGCAATAACGTCGAACGACGGTAGGGTTCGATCAACGGAGCTGATGCGGGGAAGTCCTGTGTGATTCAGGCGCGGTCCCGCCACTGTGTACGAGTAGGCCGATTGTCGGCAGCCTCGTAAGTCAGATCACCGCACAGCATCCATTTACTTTGTCCACTTCTTCGGTGGGCATCGAAAGTCCTCGGCGCGGAAACCGAGGAATGAAGGGGATCGAAAGTGCAGCAGGCCGTTGGATCTTCAGAACCCGGTTATCCGTTCAGCGCGATAGTCGGCCAAGACCAGCTTCGATTGTCATTGATCCTGTGTGCGGTGCACCCGGGAATCGGTGGTGTCCTCGTCCGCGGTGAGAAGGGGACGGCGAAGTCCACTGTCGTGCGTGCCCTCGCGACACTCCTTCCGGACATCGAGGACGATGGCGTGACACGGCCGGCCCGACTGGTAGAGCTTCCGGTCGGCGCGACCGAGGACCGCGTGGTCGGTTCGCTCGATCTGGAGAAGGTGCTTCGAGACGGCGAACGTGCATTCCAGCCGGGACTGTTGGCCGCCGCTCATCGGGGTGTGCTGTACGTCGACGAGGTGAATCTTCTGCATGATCACCTCGTCGATGTTCTGCTCGACGCGGCTGCGATGGGGCGCGTCCATATCGAACGCGACGGGGTTTCACATTCCCATCCCGCGCAATTCGTCCTCGTGGGAACCATGAATCCAGAAGAGGGCGAACTCCGACCACAGTTGTTGGATCGCTTCGGGCTCGCCGTGGAGGTCACTGCCTCACGTGACGTCGACATCCGAATGGACGTCGTACGACGTCGGCTGAACTACGAGCGCGACCCCAGTGCGTTTGCTGCTCACTACGCCGATGAGGACGCGGACATCGCCGCACACATCGTCGCGGCTCGACTCGTACTCGATCAGGTGGAACTCGACGACACCGAACTTCGTCGAATTGCGGCGCTGTGTGCATCGTTCGACGTCGACGGGATGCGAGCGGACCTCGTAGTGGCAAGAACCGCATCGGCACACGCGGCATGGCGAGGTTCGCCGAAGGTCGAGGAGTCGGACGTGCGGGTCGCTGCGGAATTGGCATTGCCGCATCGCCGCAGGCGTGACCCGTTCGACGAACCGGGGATCGACGAGAGTGCACTCGACGACGCCATGCGCGACGCGGCAGAACAGGCAGACTCCGCGAAGCCAGAATCCGGCCAGGAACCCGACGAGCCGACCGATCCCGAACCGACCGATCCCGAACCCACGGATTCAGGACCGGACCCGGATGACGACGGTGGCGGTGCACCGACACCCGACCAGGCTGATCCACCGTCCGGCAACGGATCTCGTGACCGAGATGCAGCAACGCCCGGATCGCAGTTTCGCGCGCGGTTGATGGAAGTTCCTGGCGTCGGCGAGGGAGCGCCCGGGCGTCGATCCCGGTCGCGTGCTGCGCAGGGGCGCGTCGTGCGCCCGACCACCGAGCGTGGCAAGGGACTTCACCTCATCGGAACATTGTTCGCGGCAGCCGAGGATCAAGTCGCGCGCGGACGAACTTCCGGGAAATTCAGACTCGAGCCCGCGGACCTACGCGGGGCGATTCGTGAAGGTCGCGAAGGCAACCTCATCGTCTTCGTTGTCGACGCATCCGGATCGATGGCTGCACGCGATCGGTTGTCCGCCGTGACGGGAGCAGTGCTGTCGCTACTGCGCGATGCATACCAACGGCGAGACAAGGTCGCGGTCATCACTGTTCGAGGGCGCGAGGCCGAGTTGGTTCTTCCGCCGACGTCGAGCGTCGACGTCGCTGTCACCCGCTTGCGCAGAATGAAGACCGGTGGGAAGTCCCCACTGGCACAAGGCTTCCTGCGAGCCCGCGAGGTCGTCCTTCGAGAGAAGGTCAGAGATCCGCTGCGCCGTGCGCTCGTCGTCGCGATGACGGACGGGCGAGCGACGGGCGGTGTCGATCCAGTCGGGCGCGCACGTATCGCTGCGTCGCGTCTGGCAGCCGACGGCACTGCTTCGGTCGTCGTGGACTGCGAATCGGGCATGGTCCGTCTCGGACTGGCCGCCGATTTCGCCGGGCATCTACAGGGTGGCTACGTGCGGCTTGCCGACCTTTCCGCCGAGCACGTTGCCGCCGTCGTTCGCGCAGCGGCCTGAGAGGACGAGCAATGCCACAGGGAGTACCACTTGCGGGAACAGTTCCCGACGACGGCCTGACGACGCGTCAGCGCCGCAATCAAGCACTTCTCGCCGTGCACACCGGTCCGGGCAAGGGCAAGTCGACGGCAGCCTTCGGGATGGCACTGAGAGCGTGGAATCAAGGATTCGACGTCGGAGTTTTCCAGTTCGTGAAGAGTGCGAAATGGAAGGTCGGCGAGGAATCGACGTTCAAACTGCTCGGCGAACTACACGAGACCCAGGGCACCGGCGGGGCCGTCGAGTGGCACAAGATGGGCGAAGGGTGGTCCTGGACGCGCAAGAAAGGTTCGGACGTCGACCACGCCGCCGCAGCTGCTGAAGGCTGGGCCGAAATCTCTCGAAGATTGAGCGAGGAGACGCACCGCTTCTACGTGTTGGACGAATTCACCTACCCACTCAAGTGGGGATGGGTGGACATCGACGAGGTGGTCGAGGTGCTCGTGAACCGGCCGGGTAATCAACACGTCGTCGTCACCGGACGTGACGCACCGCAGGCGTTGATAGATGCCGCTGACCTCGTCACCGAAATGACCAAGGTCAAGCATCCGATGGATGCAGGCCGAAAAGGTCAGCGCGGTATCGAATGGTGAGCCGTCCTGCTCCCGCCGTCGTGATCGCTGCGCCCGCATCAGGTAGTGGAAAAACGACGGTAGCCACCGGGATGATGGCTGCTCTCCGCGCCATGGGGGACCGGGTAGCGCCGTTCAAGGTGGGTCCGGACTATATAGATCCTGGATACCACTCTCTCGCAACGGGTTTGCCGGGCCGCAACCTCGATGCAGTGATGGTCGGGCGAGAGCGTATCGGCCCGCTTTTCCTCCATGGCAGTGCCGGCTGCGACATAGCGATCGTCGAGGGAGTCATGGGGCTTTTCGACGGCAAGATCGACATGGCAGGTGCCGGACAGGCTTCCGCGGAGGGGTCCACGGCAGCAGTGGCCGCAATGCTCGGCGCACCTGTCGTTCTCGTTGTCGACGCTCGCGGCCACAGTCAGAGTCTTGCCGCTGTGCTGCACGGGTTCTCGACGTTCGACCCGTCGGTCCGGATCGGTGGAGTGATATTGAATCGGGTCGGCAGCCCGAGACACGAAGAGGTTCTGCGTCAGGCGTGTGAGCGTGTCGGTGTTCCCGTTCTCGGGTCGCTACCGCGAATGTCGGAACTGGCGGTCCCGTCGCGGCACCTGGGACTGATCACGGCACTCGAACACGGGAGACGAGCCGGCGCAGCAGTGGACGCAATGGCAGAACTGGTGACACGCCACGTCGACCTGGCTGCCGTCCGCGCGTTGGCAAGGTCGTCGGTCACCGGTATCGCCTGGAACCCGAACGACGAAGTGGGTGAGCCCAGCGGCGCGGGTGCAGTCGTCGCCGTGGCCGGGGGCCCCGCCTTCACGTTCGGTTACGCCGAGCATGTGGAACTGCTGCGCGCTGCAGGCTCGGAGGTAGTGGTGTTCGATCCCCTCACCGACGGATTGCCGGAGCGCACGGCGGGTGTCGTTCTGCCGGGCGGGTTTCCGGAGGAACATGCCGAGCAGTTGGCGTCGAATGAGCCTCTGCTGGCGGATATCCGCCGGGCCTCGGCTGCTGGATTGCCGATCCACGCAGAATGCGCCGGTTTGCTGTACCTGGCGCGATCCCTCGACGGCCACACGATGGCCGGAGTCATCGACGCGGAAGCGCAATTCGGATCGAAGCTCACACTCGGCTATCGCGATGCGGTCGCACTGTCTGATTCGGTGTTGTTCGAGGCGGGGACTCGGGTGACGGGCCACGAATTTCACCGCACCGCGCTCGTCGACTTCGCGGCCGAACTCGCACCGGCATGGGGTTGGCAGAACCCGAGCGCAGCTGCCGGCAAACGCGTCGTCCGGGAGGGGTTCGTCCACGGTCGCGTCCATGCTTCGTATTTGCACACGCACGCGGCAGGCAGCCCGCAAGCGGTCCGAAAATTTGTCGAGGCGTGTGACCGCTTCGCGCCTGTCGATGTCTGAACCGGAGTGCGCTGGATCGTACCGCGCTGAATCGATCGTCGTCGGAGTCGGCGCGACGGCGGCTGCGACGGGCTCTGATATCGCGGCCGGGTTCGCTTCGGTGGTCAGGCCGCACTGGACCGTGGTCGCAGTGGCGACCTTGGATCGAAAGCATTCCGCAGTGGAGTCTTTTGCTCGTTCGCTTTCAGTGCCGCTGACCAAGTGGACGGCCGCCCAATTGGCTTCCGTCGTCGTGCCGGCCCCGTCCCTACTGGTCGACGACGCCGTCGGGACTCCGAGCGTGGCAGAGGCCGCAGCAGTCTTGGCGAGCGGCGGAGGCGCGCTGATTCTGGGGAAGACGAAGGTGGGTCCGGTGACTGTTGCGGTGGCGACAGCAGCGGTGCCCGAGGAAGAAGACGCCTTGCGCGCCTGACTGGAACACGTTCTAATGTTGCATGCGCTTCGGTCTCGTCCTGTTCACCTCCGATCGTGGAATAACGCCTGCGGCCGCGGCCGCAGCGGGCGAGCGGTTGGGATTCGACTCGTTCTACGTACCGGAGCACACACACATCCCCGTCAAGCGTGAAGCGGCTCATCCGCAAACAGGCGATTCCTCGTTACCTGACGATCGCTACTCCCGGACTCTCGATCCGTGGGTGTCACTGGCCGCAGCGTCTGCGGTGACGAAACGAATAGCATTGGGCACTGCTGTCGCGATACCGGTGGAGCACGACCCGATTACGCTCGCCAAAACGATTGCCTCGCTCGACCACCTCAGTGATGGCCGTGTCGTCTTGGGAGTCGGGTTCGGTTGGAACCTCGACGAATTGGTCGATCATGGAGTGCCACCTGCCAGGAGACGGACCATGCTCCGCGAATATCTGGAGGCGATGCGTGCACTGTGGGCACAGGAACAGGCGGAGTTCTCGGGTGAGTTCGTCGAGTTCGGTCCGAGCTGGGCATGGCCGAAACCTGCTGGAGGACGCCATATTCCGACGCTCGTCGGTGCTGCGGGTACAGACAAGAATTTCGCCTGGATAGTTCGATCGGCGGACGGTTGGATCACGACCCCTCGCGAGCAGGATATCGAGTCGAGGGTCGGTCGACTCCAGCAGTTGTGGCGCGACGGAGGCAGGGACGGTTCGCCGCACATCGTCGTGCTCGACTTCAAGCCCGACGCAGAGAAGCTGGCGAGATGGGAGGAAATGGGCGTGAGTGAAGTGGTCTACGGAATGCCCGACAGATCCGAGCCTGAGGTACTGGCATACCTCGACCGTCTCGCTGCGAAGTTGACCGGCCGATTGGCTGTCGCCGGCAGTTGAGAGGCCCGTGGTGACCGGAATCGGTGGCGTGTGTGTCCGAGTACGGGCACTGTAGGCACTATGAAGTCTTCTTCGCTCGTACTCGGCCCACTCGTCCGTTACGTCGGCGTGGACTCGGCGACGTTCTGGTTCGAATTCGACGCGCCCGGAACGGTAGCTGTCCGTACTGCCGTCGGGGTGGTGGGGGAAGCACGTACCTGGGGCGTGTATGGCCACCAGTACGCATTGGTCGCACTGACGGGTCTGCCGGCGAACACCGCGATCACCTACGACGTGACGTTCGACGACGCGAGGATCTGGCCCGAACCGGGCGCGACCGCGGCAGTTCACACGGGAGATCCTGTCGGCCCCGTGACCTTTGCATTCGGATCATGCCGGCGGGGTGACAACTACGGTGAAGACTCGCTCCGACGAATCGGTGCCGACGCGCTCGCCGGTCTGGGCAATCGAATGTCCACTCAAGATCCCTCGGAATGGCCCCAAGCGCTGCTGTTACTGGGCGATCAGGTCTACGCAGACGAACCGTCGCCCGAAATCTTGGAAAGACTCCACGCGCGACGGGAAGGCGGGCAAGGCCCTGACAGTGCGCGGGGTACCGATGCCGAGAACGAGATCTGCGACTTCGAGGAATACTCCTGGCTCTACCACGAATCGTGGGGTGTCGAGCCGGTGCGCACGCTGTTGGCCAGCGTCCCGTCGTGCATGATTCTCGACGACCACGATCTACGCGACGACTGGAACTCGTCCGCGTCCTGGCGAAAGGACATCGAAACCCGGCCGTGGTGGAACGATCGTGTGGTCGGCGCATTCTCCTCGTACTGGGTCTACCAGCATCTGGGTAATCTCTCACCCGATGAACTCGCTCGCGACGAGCTGTACGAGGCGGTACGAACGGCCGCCGACGATGCCACGCGTGAACGACTTCTTGCGGACTTCTCGCTACTGGTCGACCGCGACCCTTCGGCTGGACGGTGGAGTTTCTACCGCGATTTCGGCGACACCCGACTGCTCATGATCGATTCTCGTTGCTCGCGCAATCTCGACCCGAACGATAGGGCGATGGTGGACGACGCCGAATGGGCCTGGGTCCGAGAGCGCGCGCTGGAGGGCTCGCCCAAACACCTACTGTTCGGCTCTTCCCTGCCGTTCTTGATGTTGCCCGCGTTGCATCACCTGGAACAATGGAACGAGGCTGTAGCGCAGGGGAGTTGGGGCAAGAAGGCGTCCCGTGTGGCAGAGAAGTTGCGTATCGCGCTCGATCTCGAACACTGGGCAGCGTTTGGAAAGTCGTTCTCGGACATGGCAACTCTGACACGCGAGCTGTCCAGGTCGACGAATCCACCGGCCAGCATCCTGTGGTTGTCGGGTGACGTGCACTGTTCCTATGTAGCGAGTGCAAATTTCGGTGTCGGGGGGAAACAAGTCCCGGCCACACACCAACTCACGATGTCGCCGTTCCGGAACCCCTTGAATCTGCCGATTCGGGCGGTCAACCGGTTGGCCATCAAACGGCCCGTTGCAGCCCTGATGGAGAAACTCGCCCGCGCTGCCCATGTGGGGCCGGACGACGTCCACTGGGAAGCAGCGGCCGGTCCATGGTTCGACAACGGCGTCATGTTGCTCACCACGGAAGGAGATTCAGCGCGGCTACGCGTCGAGCATGCGCATCTCGATTCGGACCGAAAGCAGATCCTGAAGACGACTGCAAAGATCGTATTGGCGCCGTGACATAGGATTTGTCTCCGTGGCTCACCTCGAACTCACCGACATCGACTACTTTCTTCCCGACGGCAGACAACTACTCAGCGGGGTCGGGTTTCGAGTCGGAGACGGCGCGAAGGCCGCTCTCATCGGTCCGAACGGCACTGGAAAAACCACGCTGACACGGATCGTGGCCGGCGACCTCGCACCCGATGACGGAAACGTCGCCAGCTCGGGATCGCTCGGAGTGATGCGCCAGTTCGTCGGTCAGTTGCGCGACGACTCGACGGTGCAGGATCTGCTGTTGTCCGTTTCGCAGCCGGGGGTACGCGCCGCTGCGAAAGCACTCGACGATGCCGAGAACGCGATGATCGACGTCGACAACGAGAAGACTCAACTGAAATACGCGAACGCGCTGTCGGATTGGGGTGACGTCGGCGGGTACGACCTGGAGCCGTTTTGGGACAAGGCGACGATGGCCGCGCTCGGGATGTCGTTCGACCGGGCGAAGTGGCGTGCGGCTTCGACTCTCAGTGGCGGCGAACAGAAGCGTCTCGTTCTCGAAGCCCTGTTCGGAGGACCGGATCAGTTGCTACTGCTCGACGAGCCGGACAACTATCTGGACGTACCGGGCAAACGGTGGTTGGAGAAGACGATTCGCGAGTCCGACAAGTCGGTCCTCTTCATCAGCCATGATCGCGAACTCATCGCCAACGCCGCGACCCGGATCGTCACGCTCGAGCCGGGAATCAACGGCGCGACCTCCTGGGTGCACGGCGCCGGGTTCGAGACGTACCACGACGCTCGCGAGGACCGAAATGCCCGACTCGACGAGCTTCGTCGTCGGTGGGACGAAGAGCGCGTCAAACTGCGTGCGCTCGTCCTGCGCCTTCGGGAAAAGGCGAAGTTCAACGACGGCATCGCTGCTCGTTATCACGCTGCACAGACGCGGCTTGCGCGGTTCGAAGACGCCGGACCACCGGAGGCGGTGCCGGTCAAGCAGAAGGTCACCGTCCGACTGCACGGCGGCCGAACCGCGAAACGCGCGCTGGTATGCACCGATCTGGAGCTGACCTCGCTCATGAAACCGTTCGACGCCGAAGTCTGGTTCGGTGACCGGGTCGCGGTTCTCGGGTCCAACGGATCGGGTAAGTCACACTTTCTCCGGTTACTGGCCGCGGGTGGCACCGATCCCGAACGGGAGCACGAGCCGGTCACCGAACTTGTCCTCGATCCCGTCCCGCACACCGGCACGGCAGTTCTGGGAGCTCGCGTGCGCCCCGGGTTGTTCGCTCAGACCCACACCCGGCCCGACCTGAACGGCAACACTTTGCTCGACATCCTGCACTTGGGCAACGAGCACCGTGACGGCATGGGCCGCGAGGCAGCGAGTCGGGCACTCGATCGCTACGGACTCGCCCGCGCTGCCGAACAGCTTTACGACAACTTGTCCGGTGGCCAACAAGCGCGCGTTCAGATCCTGCTACTCGAGCTGTCCGGTGCGACGCTCTTGCTTCTCGACGAGCCCACCGACAACCTCGACCTGATGTCGGCGGACTCCCTCCAAGACGCCATCGCGGCATTCGAGGGGACCGTCATCGCAGTCACCCACGACCGTTGGTTCGCCCGCAGCTTCGAGCGGTTCTTGGTCTTCGGATCCGACGGCAACGTCTACGAATCCGACGAGCCAGTATGGGACGAAACCCGAGTCGCGCGGGCGCGGTAGCGTTTGCTCTCGTGGATGCGACTGATTCTCCCTACCTCGTCGGCCTGAATCTGTCAGGCAAACGCGTCGTTGTGATCGGCGGCGGGACCGTCGCGCAGCGGCGACTGCCCCTGTTGATCTCATCCGGCGCCCAAGTGCACGTCATCACCCGGGTCGCGACCCCGGCCGTCGAAGCGATGGCAACTGCTGGTCAGGTGACGATGGAGCTGCGTGACTTCGCCGCCGGTGACATCGACGACGCCTGGTACGCCATTGCCTGCACCGACGAGGCCGAGACGAATGCCGCAATCGTGGCCGAGGCCGAGAAGTCGAGAATTTTCTGCGTTCGCGCCGACATCGCTCGTGACGGAACTGCGGTCACCCCGGCATCTGCGGACCACGACGGACTCACTCTCGGCGTTTTGGCGGGCGGTGAGCACCGGCGCTCGGCAGCGGTGCGCAATGCAGTTCTCGAAGCTCTCCAGTCGGGCCTGATCACCGATTCGGCGCACGCCCCGCTGACAGGCGTAGCCCTCGTCGGCGGCGGCCCGGGAGATCCGGATCTGATCACCGTCCGCGGCCGCCGACTCCTGGCGGCCGCCGACGTCGTCGTCGCCGATCGTCTGGCGCCACCGGAGCTACTTGCCGAACTAGGACCACACGTCGAGGTCATCGATGCGTCGAAGATTCCGTACGGCCGCGCAATGGCACAGGAGGCGATCAATCAAGCATTGATCGACGGAGCCAGGGCCGGCAAGTTCGTCGTCCGCCTCAAGGGCGGTGACCCGTACGTGTTCGGTCGTGGATACGAAGAACTCGAGGCTCTCGCCGAGGCCGGGATACCGGTGACGGTGGTCCCCGGCATCACGAGTGCGATTTCGGTGCCGTCGGCGGCAGGAGTTCCGGTGACGCACCGCGGCGTCACCCACGAATTCGTGGTCGTGAGCGGCCACCTCGCCCCGGAACATCCCGACTCACTTGTCGATTGGGGCGCGCTCGCACGATTGAAGGGCACGATCGTGCTCTTGATGGCGGTCGAACGCATCGACAAATTCGCCGCGGTGCTCATCGAAGGTGGACGGCCCGCCTCGACGCCGGTGTTGGTGGTGCAGGAGGGGACGATGCGTACTCAGCGTGAGGTCAGAGCCGATCTCGCGACGGTGGGCCGGCGCGTGAAAGAAGAGGGAATTCGCCCACCGGCAATTGTCGTAATCGGAACCGTTGCGGGTTTCTCCGTAGACCCTCGGTAACGTGAACTCCCGTGCCTGACCAATCGCAGCCCGCAGCGCCCACGACGGACATCGTGTACCCGGTGACGACCAGGGCTTTCGGGCTGGCGATCATCGTGCTCAGTGGCCTTCAGCTGATGGTGGTTCTGGACGGGACGGTGGCAAACCTGGCGTTGGCGCCGCTGCAGGCGGATCTGGGTTTGAGCGACGCCGGCCGCAACTGGGTTCTCACCTCGTACGCATTGGCCTTCGGCGGACTGATGCTTCTCGGCGGAAGACTCGGTGATGCGTTCGGTCGAAAGAAGATGTTCCTCGGCGGTGTCGTGCTGTTCACCGTGGCATCCCTGCTCTGTGGGTTGGCCATCAACGAGGCGACGTTGGTGGCTGCGCGTGCCCTTCAGGGCGTTGGAGCGGCGGTAGCGTCGCCGACGGCGTTCGCCTTGGTCGCGACGACCTTTGCGCCAGGCCCGGTTCGGAACCAGGCAATCGCGATCTATGCGGCAATGACCGGCGTCGGATCCATCGCCGGCCTCATCATCGGCGGCGCCTTGACCCAGGTTTCGTGGCGCTGGATCTTTCTCATCAACGTGCCCATCGGCATCGCCATCGCCATTCTGGCCATGGTGTCGCTGAAGGAAACGGCGGGCGTACGGCTTGCCCTCGACTTCCCCGGTGCGATCCTCGGCACACTCGGCTGCACAGGTGTCGTACTCGCTTTGAGCGAGGGAACCGAACTGGGGTGGTCGAGCCCGCTCGTCATCGGCTCGCTGCTCGGCGGCCTGATACTGCTCGGACTGTTCCTGGCTGTCGAGCGAAGGGCCGAGAACCCGCTGTTGCCGTTTTCCTTGTTCGCGAACAAGAACCGCGTGGCCACGTTTGTCGCGATCTTCTTCGCAGGCGGAGTGATGTTCTGCCTCGCCGCGTTCGTTGCGCTTTTCGTCCAGGACATCCTCGGCTACAGCCCACTCAATGCAGGTCTGGCGTTCGTTCCGTTCGCATTCGGTTTGGGTGCTGCAGCGTTCATCACCTCGAAGCTCGTAGTTCGAATACAGCCGCGATGGTTGGTCATGTCCGGCAGCGCCATCATGGTGGGGTGGTTGTTGTTCTCGGTCGCGACGATGAACGCGGACTCGTCGTACTTCCCTGGCATCTTCTTCCCGGTCATCGGGATCGGCTTCGGCGTCGGCATGGCGTCGATACCGCTGCCGCTGTGTGCCATCGCCGGCGTCCGCGCGACCGAGATCGGACCACTGACAGCAATCGCTCTGGTGGCTCAGACCTTGGGTGGTCCCGTCGCACTGGCAGTGGTGGGTGCATTGGTCACCTCGCGAACGATTTCGCTCGGCGGAACCACCGGCCCGGCAACTCTGATGAACGAGACCCAACTCACTGCCCTGAGCTCCGGCTACATGTTCGCCCTCTTCTGCTGCGCAGTCGCTGCAGTGGTAGCCGGACTCGCCGCGTTCTTCATCAAGTTCACCCCGCAGCAAGTCGCTCAGGCCCAGGCTGCGCAGGAAGACGTGCTCGCGACGTAACCGTCGATGGACGGTCCACGGTTAGACGCCGAGGACGCTCTCGGCGATGAGAAAGTAGAT
Organism: Rhodococcus sp. PAMC28707; assembly: GCF_004795915.1. Lineage (NCBI taxonomy): Bacteria > Bacillati > Actinomycetota > Actinomycetes > Mycobacteriales > Nocardiaceae > Rhodococcus > Rhodococcus sp. PAMC28707. The sequence goes on along the minus strand of NZ_CP039253.1, from coordinate 421,878 downwards.
GACGAGCAACCCGAGCATTCCTCCCATCGTGGCGCCCACGCGCACCTCCCGAAACAGCACTGCGGCAATGTCACGTGGGCACATCGCCGACGGCCAGTGCATCCTCGAACACTTCGAGCACTTGTACGGTCAGGATTGCCGACAGTGCGAGCACCAACAGCCAGACAATGCGAGATCGCTCGATCGACATGACCGGCGTACCGAGATACGGCCTGCGGTTCTCGTGAAAGTAATGTCGCCTCGCTACGCCAGTTCCGCGTCGTCCGCGGCCGCGTGCCCCGACTCCCATCCTTCGGCATCCAACCTCGGACCGCGCATGGTCCGAACTCGTGGGAAAAGTCGGTCGAATTCTTGCTCCACAGCGACCGTCTGAGCCGCCAGTATCGGTAATAGGTTGCCGGATTGTTCCGACGCTTCCTCCACCGCATACGCATCGGCTTCGCCGAGCCGTTCGCCGATCCTGACCCCGTATGCATAGAGGAAGGCCTTGCCGAATGCTGCCGAGGCAGAACCTTTACGTCGTTTGGCTATGGGGGAGTGCGACAGTGAGCGTGTCGCCTGGATCAGCAACGAGGTGAACATGATCTCCGTCTGCTCGATGTCGACGGGTGATCCGACGAGCGTTGCAATCGCGTACTCCGGATCCCAGATGCTCTTGACTCGGTTGACCGTGCTCACCGCATGCAGCAGTTGGGCTTTGGGTGGAGCATGGGGGTTGTCGACATGCAGACGTCGGCTGATCACATCGACATTTCCTTCGGTCAGCAACAGTGAATCGATGGAATATCTGGTCATCAACTCCTGCGCCTTGGTGGTGAGTGTCTCCGCCTCTTCCTCGAAATCGGTGGCGTCGGCCTTGGCGAGCAGGCCACGAATCTTGCCGAGCATCTTGGTGTTCGGAGATCCGCTCACCGGCCCGGACTTCGCGGTTCGGCTGGCCCGCCGAACCGGCCACTGCGACGGAAAAGGTCCGATTCGGGGCCACCTCGGCAGCGTCTGCCATTGGCCCAGCAGCGCAAGTACCGCAATCCACTGATCGTTGGCGGCAATGTAATCCGTTTTGCCACTCGACTTCAGCAGTGCAGCAAGAAAACTCGGGGAGGCTGTCAGTGGTCCTGCGGCCTTCGGATATGCGGCACAGATATCGGATAGCTGCTCGACCCAGTTCTCGGGCGCCCGTTCGTGCGAGTTCGTCGAATCCGATTGGTGAAGCAGGACCGCAGCGGCGAGCGAGGACACCGCGAGCGTCTGCTGCCGCTTGACGATGTGGAGAAGGTCGAACGGTTGCCAGCCGGCCTCGTACATCGTCTCGATCATGTTCGTCAGCGCCAACGAAGCCAGTGCCGAGGCGTCCTGGTCCTCCAACGCGATCAGGCGATCGACGACTTCGTCCACGCGCCGCAGATCCCGACTCTTGCCATAGGACGCATCGGCGCCTTGCCGGAGTAAATCCGGGACCGGGTTCATCTGGTGAGGACGATCAGTTCGGTCGCCGAGGCGACTTCCACGCTCAAGCCGGCCCGCGATGCGACTCGGGCCACCGCACGCACGTTCTTCGGCTCGGCAATCGTCAGGGTCAGCGCACGCGCCAGCACGCCCTTGTGATGCTTGTTGAAGTGGCTCACGACAGATCTGCTGCCATCGGGTTTCTCGGTCAACACCGTTGCCGTGACGGCGCCGGGCACCGGGCCGAGTTGCTGATACGTCCCCGAGCGCAGGTCGACGACCAGTCCATCGGACTGCGCAACCACGGCGTCCGCCAACTCGGGTTTCCAATGCGAACGTAAGGTGCCGAAGCCAGGGATCGTCGATCCGCCGGACAGCCGGTAGTACGGAATCGGATCGTATGCACGTACAGCCCCGAACAATGCAGATCCGATCCACAACCTCGCTGCCGCCCGTGCTCGACCGGCCTTCGTGAACGAACCCGCGTCGAGAGCGTCGTAGAGAACACCGGTGTAGCGGCTCAGTGCGGGTGTCGTGGGGGAACTCCACAGGGCGGCGTTGCGTTCGACTTCTTCGGTCTGGGTCGGTCCGAGACCCAACGCGGTCGCCGATGCCTCGGGATCGCCGGCCAGCTCCACGAGCGCGTCGGCCAGCTTGTGTCGGAGCGGATTGAGCTCGGGGAGCGACAGATCTTCCAGATCCAGGGGAGAGCCGTCGCCGCCGTCCGACTTCGTCTCGGATGGGGGCAGCAGAATCAGCACGGGGAGCAACGTTACCCACCCGCAGAGCACCGACTACGCTCGTACCCCGTGATCACCCGTCTTTCGCAGCTCTTCCTCCGCACTCTTCGTGACGACCCCGCCGATGCCGAAGTCGACAGCCACAAGCTGTTGGTTCGTGCAGGTTACGTTCGTCGTATCGCCCCGGGTGTGTACTCCTGGCTGCCGCTCGGCCTGAGAGTGCTGCGCCAGATCGAACGAGTCGTTCGTGAAGAGATGAACGCGATCGGTGCGCAGGAGATCTCGCTCCCGGCGTTGCTGCCGCGCGAGCCGTACGAGACCACCAATCGATGGACCGATTACGGCGACGCACTGTTCAAGCTGAAGGACCGTAAGGGCAACGACATGTTGCTCGGTCCCACCCACGAGGAACTGTTCGCACTGACGGTGAAAGGTGAGTACAACTCGTACAAGGACCTGCCGGTCACGCTCTATCAGATCCAGACCAAGTATCGCGACGAGGAACGCCCGCGCGCGGGCATTCTGCGCGGACGCGAGTTCGTCATGAAAGACTCCTACTCGTTCGACATGGACGAGGACGGGCTGAAGCGGTCCTATGCGGCACACCGCGAGGCCTACCAGAAGATCTTTGCTCGGCTCGGGGTCAAGTACGTCATCGTGGCGGCGACTTCCGGCGCGATGGGTGGAAGTGCGTCCGAGGAATTCCTCGCCGAGAGCGACATCGGTGAGGACACTTACGTGCGGTGCATCGAATCGGGATACGCGGCGAATGTCGAAGCCGTCACGACTCCCTCGCCGCCATCGTTGCCGATCGAGGGGCAGCCTGCCGCCATCGATCACGAGACGGGTGACACACCCACCATTGCCACGTTGGTCGAGTGGGCCAATTCGGTCGATCTGGGGCGCACCGTCACCGCCGCGGACACGTTGAAGAACCTTCTGCTCAAGGTCCGCAACGCAGACGGGGAGTGGGAGTTGCTCGCTGTCGGTCTGCCCGGCGACCGTGAGGTCGACGAGAAGCGCCTCGAAGCGTCTCTCGAGCCGGCCGAATTCGCGCTGCTCACCGATGCCGACTTCGAGGCCAATCCGTTCCTGGTGAAGGGCTTTATCGGACCACGTGCGCTGCAGGCCAACGGAGTTCGTTACCTCGTCGACCCTCGTGTCGTCGAGGGGACGTCGTGGATCACCGGAGCAGACGTCACCGGCAAGCATGTGGTGAACCTGGTAGCCGGCCGCGATTTCACTCCGGACGGCACCATCGAAGCTGCCCAGGTGCGGGACGGCGATCTCTCCCCGGACGGTCGTGGCGCGCTCGTCAGCGCGCGCGGTATCGAGATCGGTCATATCTTCCAACTCGGTTACAAGTACACGGACGCGTTCAGTGTCGACGTGCTCGGTGAAAGCGGAAAACCCGTGCGCCTCGTGCAGGGTTCGTACGGCGTCGGTGTCTCTCGCCTGGTCGCCGTCGTCGCCGAGCAGATGCACGACGACAAGGGTCTGCGTTGGCCGAGCGAAGTATCGCCTGCAGATGTACACCTGGTGATCGCCAACAAAGACGAAGCTGCACGTGCCGGCGCCGAGTCCATTGCGGCAGCACTCGACGCGCAGGGTCTCGACGTGCTTTTCGACGATCGGAAGGCGTCGCCGGGCGTCAAGTTCAAGGACTCCGAACTCATCGGAGTGCCGGTCGTCGTCGTAGTCGGTAGGGGATGGGCCGAGGGCAAGGTCGAACTCCGTGACCGCTTCACCGGTGAGAGCCGTGACCTCGAGACCGAGACCGCTGTCGCCGACATCGTCGAAACGGTACGTGGGAAATTGTGATCGCGTGGTTCGGCGGTTCGGGTCGGTTACTCACTGGTAGCTTCGGGGCAGCCGACTAGGAAAGGTGACAACATGGCCCACCTCACGTTGTTCGATCCCGCGACGTACGATCCGACCCAGTTCGACGACGAAACGCGGCGCCAGTTGCGATCGCTGATCGACTGGTTCGAGGATCGAGGCAAGGCCACATTGCTCGCCGACGATCTCGATGCTGTCTGGACCAGCGACTTTCTCGACTTCGTTGCCAAGGAGAAGCTGTTCGCGACGTTTTCGACACCGGCTGCCTATGCCGATGGCGACTCCGACAAGCGCTGGGATGCATCCCGTAATGCTGCCCTGAGTGAAATCCTCGGCTTCTACGGACTGTCCTACTGGTATGCCTGGCAGGTCACCGTACTCGGACTCGGGCCGATCTGGATGAGCGAGAACGAGGAAGCCAAGCGCCGCGCAGCGCGGGCACTGAACGGCGGGTCCGTGATGGCGTTCGGACTGTCCGAGCGCGCCCACGGTGCCGACGTCTACTCGACGGATATGTTGCTCCGGCCGTCCGAAGAAGAGGGCGTCGAGTTTCTGGCGTCGGGGGAGAAGTACTACATCGGCAACGGCAACGTCGCGGGTATGGTCTCGGTGTTCGGGCGCCGCACCGACCGCGATGGGCCGGATGCCTACGTCTTCTTCGTCGCCGACAGCAGTCATCCCAAATATGTTCTACGTGACAACGTGATTCACGGCCAGATGTTCGTCAGTACCTTCACCCTCGAGGACTACCCGGTCCGAGCCGAGGACATTCTGCACACTGGCGCAGACGCGTTTTCCGCCGCACTCAATACCGTCAACGTCGGTAAGTTCAACCTCTGCACGGGTTCGATCGGAATTACCGAGCATGCGTTCTACGAGTCGATCACGCACGCGCACAACAGGATTCTCTATGGCAACCGGGTCACCGAATTCCCGCATGTGCGTGCGAGTTTCGTCGACGCCTATTCGCGACTGATCGCGATGAAGCTCTTCAGTGGGCGGGCAGTCGACTACTTCAGGTCCGCAAGCCTCGAGGATCGGCGCTACCTGCTGTTCAATCCGATGACCAAGGCCAAGGTGACCTCCGAAGGCGAGACCGTGGTTCGGTTGCTGCACGATGTGATCGCAGCGAAGGGGTACGAGAAGAACACGTACTTTCGTGAGGCCGCGCAGATGATCGGAACCCTGCCCAAGCTCGAAGGCACAGTGCACGTCAACGTCGCCCTCATGCTCAAGTTCATGCCGGCGTACATGTTCGCTCCGATGGACTATCCCGATGTCGTGACACGTGACGACGCTTCCGACGACGCGTTCTTCTTCGCTCAGGGTCCCGCACGCGGAGCAGGGAAAGTGCGATTCCACGACCGGGAGTCGACATACGAAAAGTTTTCGCATGTTCCCAACGTCGCGCGGTTCTACGAGCAGGCTTCGGCCTTCAAGACGTTTCTGACCGACACCGCACCGGACGAAGCACAGCAGAAGGATCTGGACTTCCTACTCAACGTGGGGCACCTGTTCTCGTTGGTCGTCTACGGTCATCTGATTCTGGAATCGGCCGAGAAGGTCTCCACCGAGTTGCTCGATCAGATCTTCGACTTTCAAATTCGTGATTTCTCCGGTTACGCAGTTGCTCTGCACGGGAAGCCGTCCTCTACCGAGGCGCAGCAGGCCTGGGCTCTTGCGGCGATCCGCAAGCCGGTGGTCGATCTGGCTCGCTTCGACTCAGTGTGGTCCGAGGTAGTTTCCTATGACGGCGCGTACGAGATGAGGGGCTGACTCAGTGAAGTCGGCGGCGGCTCACGGTTGACCGGGGAAGGGGACGGTCGGCGGAGATACACCCAGGATTTCACGCCAGTTCGCCAGTCGTAACGCCGCTTCTGTGAGCGCAGTGACTCCGGTCTCCCGAGTGGGGCCGGACTCGCTGCGCTCGATGACCGATCTCCACGCTATCGAGGTGTCGATCTCGGCTTGGGCGGCAAGTTGCGCCGATGTGACGGGATCGCCGACCGGAAACGGGATGGAATATGCCGGGCTGGCAAGCGGTGGGGTGACGCTCGCAGCGCGCAACGCATCGAGGGTTGCGTCTCGACGTGCGCGGTGCGCTGCAGCGTCGGCCGCGATGAGGCCCCCACGAGCCGGATTCGAGAATGCGCCGACGACGCCGTACGCAAAGACCGCGGCGTACTCGGCGTTCAATGCGTCGATGAGTGCGTGTTGTTCGATGCCGAGGTCGCTCATGGCAACACCACCGCCAGTTCGACGGCGCAGGCGGCGCTGATCGATCCCAACAGACCTGCGCGATAACCGGATTCACTTTTTGCCGAGTCCGCGGCACCCCGCTGAGATTCACTGAGATCGGCCTTGAGTTCCTCCAAGGTCGGCGGGGGCATCGCAACCGGTGTCGCGGTGGTCGAGGTAGTGGCGCTCTCCTCTTCGGTGTGACCTGCGACGCGGACCATCTCTGCGGCCAGAGCATCGGCATGTGCCGTCCGTTCGATCTGCACCACGCTCAGGGGACCGGCCAGCGTCGGGCTCAACGCGATCAGGGCGCCTGCGGCGGCTGCGTCGCGACGCGCAAGTCGGAGGTGGCCGGTGAGGGTGTCGAGCTTCGGCCCAGGGTCTGTGTCGGACGAACATCCGGCAGTTGTGGCGAGCCCGACTGCTGTGAGAACGGCGCCACCGGTCAAGCGCAGGGCGCCACGGCGGCTTAGGGCGCGGGGGAGAGCGAACGTCGACACGGGAACATCGTGCCAGGTGCATTCTGTATCTCGTGCACCCAGGCTGGTCCCGAACGCTTCCCGTTGGCGTTAGGCTGTGCGTTCGCCACTTACGGATTCGATCACACTTCTGGTGGGGTCCGACCACAACTGAACGAGGAGTTTTCGCAACGATGCCTGTTCCGTCCAAGGAGAGGGTCATCGCACTCCTGTCCGACCTGGTGACCAGCCGCGGGTTCGATTTGGAAGATGTCAACGTGGTCTCGGCAGGCAAGCACAGTGCCGTACGCATCATGGTCGATCGTGAAGAGGGCATCGACCTCGACACATTGCCGTCCCTCAGCCGTGAGATCTCCGACATATTCGACTCGGTGTCGGACTTCGGTGATGCTCCTTACACCCTCGAGGTAACCACTCCTGGAGTCGATCGTCCGCTCACCGAGGATCGCCACTGGCGGCGCGCACGCGGGCGGATGGTCCGATTCAAGTTGGAGAACGAGAAGTTCGACGCACGTGTCGGTCACCTCGATGGCCGATTGCTCACGGTGGTCACTCGTGACAAGGGCGTTGTCGCGACCCGAGTCGTGGAGCTCGATGACGTTGTGAAGGCTGTTGTGCAAGTAGAATTCTCGAAGCCGAAAGCAGACGAGATGGAGCTGACGGGCGGCGTTGTCGCGGGTAGGCCTGCTCCTGCCGACAACGACGAGATAGTGAACGTGGAAACACCGGAAGAAGGGTCCGACAAGTGAATATCGACATCGCGGCGTTGCGCGCCATCGAAGCGGACAAGGGGGTGTCGATCGAGACGGTCATCTCGACGATTCAGTCCGCCCTGTTGACCGCTTACCGTCACACCGAGGGCCATCAGCCCCATGCGTGGATCGACGTCAATCGCAAGACCGGCTCGGTGCGAGTGATGGCAAAAGAGATCGACGGTGACGGCAACACGATCTCGGAGTGGGACGACACCCCCCAAGGGTTCGGCCGCATCGCTGCGACAACTGCCCGGCAGGTGATCCTTCAGCGTCTGCGTGATGCCGAGCACGAGCGTTCGTACGGCGAGTATGCGACGCACGAGGGTGAGATCGTGGGCGGGGTCATTCAGCGGGACACCAGAGCAAATGCCAAGGGCACGATCATCGTGCGGATCGGCAGCGATGCCAACGGTGCAGACGGCGTGCTGCCGCCTGCCGAGCAGGTGCCGGGAGAGAGTTACGAGCACGGCGAGCGAATCAAGTGCTACGTGGTCGGAGTCGCCCGGGGCCAGCGCGGACCGCAGATCACCCTCTCGCGTACCCACCCCAACCTCGTGCGCAAGCTGTTCGCACTCGAGGTTCCGGAGATCGCCGACGGGTCGGTCGAGATCGTCGCCGTTGCGCGCGAGTCCGGTCACCGGTCGAAGATCGCGGTCAAGTCCACGGTATCGGGTCTGAACGCCAAGGGCGCATGCATCGGGCCGATCGGTCAGCGTGTGCGCAACGTGATGAGCGAACTGGCCGGCGAGAAGATCGACATCATCGACTTCGACGATGATCCCGCTACCTTCGTCGGGAATGCGCTGTCTCCGTCGAAGGTTGTGTCGGTCACGGTCGTGGATGCCGAGGCTCGTGCCGCACGTGTGGTCGTGCCGGAATATCAGCTGTCGCTCGCGATCGGCAAAGAGGGGCAGAACGCCCGGCTGGCAGCTAGGCTAACCGGCTGGCGCATCGATATCCGTAGCGACGCGGCCACGGCACCCGAGTCCACCAGCGCGTAAGGGTGGAATGCGGAGTTCGAGGCAATACAGCGGTAGAGTGGTCGATGGTTCGGAATGAACTCTCTTCCCTGAGTCATGAGAGCATCGGTTCGGCGGTAATTCGTCAGCCGGTGAGAACATGTGTCGGGTGCAAGGAGCGAGCTCCGGCCGCCGGTCTGCTGAGAGTTGTGGTTCGGGATCGAGATTCTTCGGAATCGGTCATCGTGCCCGATGTCGACCACCGGCTTCCCGGTAGAGGTGCATGGTTGCATCTCGACCCGAGATGTCTGGAGAATGCAGAGCGGCGCCGTGCATTCGGTAGAGCGCTACGCGTGTCGGGATCTGTCGACTCGTCAGCGGTCGTCTCCTTTCTCGAAGGAGTCGACGACAGAGATTCACCCCTCGAGAAGAACAGGCAACAGCACTGATGAGCACACCGTGAAGCACCAACGATGAACGTCCATCGGAGATAACCCGAGGTCGTGCGGGCACCATTCCTCGCTCGGCCTCTCAGTGAGGAGAGCAGTGCCAGGTAAGGCCCGCGTACACGAGTTGGCTAAAGAACTCGGTGTAACCAGTAAAGAACTACTCGCACGGCTCAAAGAGCAAGGCGAGTTCGTCAAATCCGCATCGTCCACGGTAGAAGCGCCAGTTGCGCGTCGTGTCCGTGAATCGTTCCCGGCCGGCAAGCCGGATTCCGCTCCGGTCACCGGTGCTTCCAATGGCGCACAGGCCAGTGGCGGCGAACAGGCCAGCGCACCGAAGCCGGCTTCGGCTGCCAAGCCCGGTGGACCTCGTCCGGGACCGAAGCCGACCCCGCGCCCGACTCCTGCTGCTCCCGTAGCACAGGAACCGGTAGCTCCAGTCGCAGCCGAGGCTCCCGTTGCGCCGGTATCGACTCCGGTGCCTGCACCGGCAGCTCCGGCACCATCCGTTCCGGCGCCCGCTGCTCCGGTAGAACAAGCTCCCGCAGCATCGGCCGACGTAACTCCAGAGGCCACAGCGGCGCCTGCCCCGGCAGGTCCCAAGCCAGGCGCACCCGGCCCCAAGCCGGGCCCCAAGGCTCCGCGTGTCGGTAACAACCCGTATTCGTCTGCCCCCGCCGAGCGTCCTGCCCCGCGCCCCGCGCCGGGTGCACCACGCCCGGCTGGTAGCAGTCGACCCGCTCCGGGTCAGGGTGGACCTCGTCCGGCAGCAGCGGGCGGTGCACGTCCGGCCGCTGGTCAGGGCGCACCTCGCCCGGCAGGACCCGGCGGACCTCGTCCGAGCCCGGGTTCGATGCCTCCTCGTCCCAACCCCGGCGCGATGCCTACCCGTTCGGCACGTCCGAGCCCAGCGGCAGGTCGCCCCGGCGGCGGCCGTCCCGGCGGTGCTCCAGGTGGTCGTCCCGGTGGCGCAGGCGCCGGCGGTTACCGCGGTGGCGGCGCACCGGGTGCTCCCGGTGGTGCTCCCGCAGGTGGTGCTCCCGCAGGTGGCTTCCGCGGTCGTCCCGGCGGCGGTGGCCGTCCAGGTCAGCGCGGTGCAGCTGCAGGTGCTTTCGGTCGACCCGGCGGAGCAGTTCGTCGTGGCCGCAAGTCGAAGCGGGCAAAACGCGCCGAGTACGAGAGCATGCAGGCACCCGCTGTCGGTGGCGTCAGGTTGCCACGCGGCAACGGTGAGACCATCCGTCTCGCCCGCGGCGCGTCGCTGTCCGATTTCGCGGACAAGATCGATGCGAATCCAGCAGCACTCGTACAGGCTTTGTTCAACCTCGGCGAGATGGTCACTGCCACTCAGTCCGTGAACGACGAGACCCTAGAACTGCTCGGCGGCGAGATGAACTACGTCGTTCAGGTCGTCAGCCCCGAGGACGAAGATCGCGAACTGCTCAACGCGTTCGACCTCACCTACGGCGAGGACGCCGGCGGTGAAGAGGACTTGGAGCAGCGGCCCCCCGTCGTCACGGTCATGGGTCACGTCGACCACGGCAAGACGCGACTGCTGGACTCGATCCGAAACACCACGGTCCGCGAAGGCGAGTCCGGTGGCATCACCCAGCACATCGGTGCTTACCAGGTGCTTACCGAACTCGAAGGCAACGAGCGTTTGGTCACCTTCATCGATACACCGGGTCACGAGGCCTTCACGGCCATGCGTGCTCGTGGTGCCAAGGCAACCGACCTCGCGATCCTGGTTGTTGCAGCCGACGACGGTGTCATGCCGCAGACGGTCGAAGCGATCAACCACGCGCAAGCTGCAGATGTCCCGATCGTGGTGGCGATCAACAAGATCGACAAGGAAGGCGCAAACCCGGACAAGATCCGGCAGCAGCTGACCGAGTACGGACTTGTGGCCGAGGAATACGGCGGCGACACGATGTTCGTGGAGATCTCGGCGAAGCAGGGCACCAACATCGACGCACTTCTCGAAGCTGTGTTGCTGACAGCAGATGCCTCACTGGATCTGCGTGCCAACCCGGATATGGACGCTCAGGGTGTCGCCATCGAGGCGCACCTCGACCGTGGTCGTGGACCGGTTGCCACCGTGCTCATCGCCCGCGGAACGTTGCGTGTCGGTGACTCGATCGTTGCCGGTGACGCCTACGGTCGTGTCCGTCGAATGGTCGACGAGCACGGCGAAGATGTCATCGAAGCACTGCCGTCCCGTCCGGTACAGGTCATCGGCTTCACGTCGGTGCCCGGTGCAGGCGACAACCTGTTGGTCGTCGACGAGGATCGCATTGCCCGTCAGATCGCCGATCGACGCAACGCTCGCAAGCGCAATGCGCTCGCCGCGAAGTCTCGTAAGCGCATCAGCCTGGACGATCTCGATGCAGCGTTGAGGGAGACTTCACAGCTGAACTTGATCCTCAAGGGTGACAACTCGGGAACCGTCGAGGCCCTCGAAGAGGCACTGGTCGGTATCCAGATCGACGACGAGGTCGAACTGCGCGTCATCGACCGCGGCGTCGGCGGCGTGACGGAGACCAATGTCAACCTGGCGTCGGCATCGAATGCGATCATCATCGGATTCAACGTTCGAGCGGAGGGCAAGGCCACCGAGCTGGCCAACCGTGAAGGCGTCGACATCCGGTACTACTCGGTGATCTACCAGGCCATCGACGAGATCGAAAGCGCGCTCAAGGGCATGCTCAAGCCGGTCTACGAAGAGGTTGCGCTCGGCCAGGCCGAGATTCGTGCAATGTTCCGTTCTTCGAAGGTCGGAAGTATTGCCGGTTGTCTCGTCACCTCGGGTACCATCCGTCGCAATGCGAAAGCACGACTGCTGCGTGACAACAAGGTGGTTGCCGAGACCGTCACCATTTCCTCGCTCCGGCGGGAAAAGGAGGACGTGGTCGAGGTGCGAGAGGGCTACGAATGCGGTCTTACGGTGACGTACTCGGACATCAAGGTAGGCGATGTCGTCGAGGCATACGAGCTCCGTGAAAAGGCTCGCGACTAGTCGATTCGCAGCAGTAGTGCTGTAGTGGAGCATCGGGGAGTAACACTGCACGAGATCGAGGGGCCGGCGGCGGTATGTCAGTACCGCCGCCGGCTCTTCGCTCGGACCTGAGTAAGGATGGCCGCGTGTATCTGGGGGCGCTCGAGTTGGACGTGTTGTTGGGCGACGTTCGTTCGCTCGCTGAGAAGCGTTCGAAGGTCGATCCTGTTCTCACGGAGTTACACAGCTTCGGGGTTTCGGCTGAGGAGACGGGCGAGCTCGGGCGTTTTCGGCGGTCGTTGTTCGGAATTGCAGCTGCCGGTTCGGATATCGACGGATTGCACGACAAGCTCGACGAATGCGAACGGCATATCGCGGAGCGGCAAGATCTGGAATTGTTGGCGGTCAGAAGAAGAATTTTCGGTCCCGAGGACTGACTCGGAACCATATGAGGAGCGTGATTGACATGGTGGATCCAGCGAGAGCCCGCAAGCTCGCCAAGCGAATTGCCGCCATCGTCGCCACGGCGATCGATCATGAGATCAAAGATCCCCGTCTGGCGTTCGTGACCGTCACCGACTGCAAGGTGACAGCGGATCTGCACGACGCAACCGTGTATTACACGGTGATGGGCGAAGACCTGGATACGGCCCCGGATCTGCAGGCTGCATCTGCGGGGTTGGAGAAGGCCAAAGGTGTACTTCGGTCGAAAGTCGGTGCAGGGACCGGTGTTCGCTTCACGCCGTCGTTGACGTTCGTGACCGATACCGTTCCGGACACTGCGCGGCATATGGAAGGACTTCTCGAGCGCGCACGCCTTGCCGACAGCGAGGTCGCCAGAGCGGCAGCATCGGCCAAGCCTGCGGGTGACGCAGATCCGTACAAGGCGCCGCGGGAGACGGTCGACGGTTCCGAGTCGACCGACGTGGACTGATAGAGGTGACGACGACCCCAAGGGCCCGGCCTGTGGCAGAGACGCAGGACGATTTCGCTCATGCGATAGAACTGTTGGAGGCTGCCCGATCCGTCACCGTGCTGTGTCACATCCATCCGGATGCCGACACCATCGGTAGCGGTCTCGCACTGGGGTTGGTTCTTTCGCGTCGTGGAGTGGACGTGCAGGTGTCGTTTGCGACGCCTGCCGAGCTGCCGGGGTCGATGGACGCACTACCGGGCCGCGAGCTCTTGGTACCGGCCGGTGACGTGCGAGTCGACGTCGATCTCGTGGTCACAGTCGATGCCGGGAGCAAGGGTCGGCTCGGAGCACTGTCCGACCGAGTCGATGCTGCACATTCCACGCTCGTCATCGATCATCATCGGTCCAATACTCGGTTCGGCACCTGGAACGTGGTCGATGAGAACGCAGTTTCGACCACCGCGGTGATCGCTCGGCTGTTCGACGCATGGAATGTCGACATCGATCGAGATCTGGCCGAATGCCTGTTTGCCGGTCTTGTCACCGACACCGGATCGTTTCGTTGGGTGCAGCCCGGCTCTCATACTCTTGCCGAACGTCTACTTGCGACCGGTATCGACGGGGCTGCGCTGACGCGGAAGTTGCTCGATACGCATCCGTTCGCGTGGTTGCCGATGTTGGGATCGGTTCTCGGAGCGGCAGAGCTGGTCCCGGACGCGGCGGGCGGACTCGGGCTCGTCTATACCGCGATTTTGCGCGAAGACTCCGCAGGCCTTCGCTCGGAAGAGATCGAGAGCGTCATCGACATCGTCCGCACCGCGACCGAAGCCGAAGTGGCGGCGGTACTCAAACAGCAGAGTGGTGACGACTGGACCGTGTCGTTGCGCGCGAGGACACAGGTCGACGTTTCCCTTGTGGCAACGTCTCTCGGTGGCGGCGGCCATCGTAAAGCTTCGGGGTACACAGCTACTGGTTCCAAGTCCGACGTCGTCGCGTCCCTCATCGCCGCACTCGGTTGATCGATCTTGGTCGAATCCACTGCTTCGGCGGAGGCGTCCCCGCGCAGAATTCTCGGTTTGGCCCTCCCTGCACTCGGTGTCCTCGCGGCTGAGCCGCTTTACTTGCTTTTCGACGCGGCAGTGGTGGGCAGGCTGGGTGCGCTTCCGCTTGCTGGACTGGCCGTCGGCGGTCTGGTTCTGACTCAGGTCAGCACACAGCTGACGTTTCTCTCGTACGGCACAACGGCGCGTGCCGCTCGAATGCACGGTGCCGGGCGCGAGAGGGACGCGGTCGGTGAGGGCGTCCAGGCGACGTGGCTCGCCGTTGCGCTGGGTGTGGCGATCGTGGCCGTGATGCAGGTGCTGGCGGCTCCGATTCTCTTTGTCATCGGCGGCGGCGGTGAGATCGCCGAGGAAGCTACCGCGTGGTTCCGGATCGCTGTATTCGGTGTACCTTTCATCCTGATTTCGATGGCGGGCAATGGGTGGATGAGGGGTGTTCAGAACACCAGGAGGCCGCTTCGTTTCGTAGTTTTCGGGCTGTTGGTCTCGGGCGTGCTGTGCCCGTTGTTGGTACACGGTCTGCTCGGGTTTCCGCGACTGGAACTTCTCGGGTCGGCGGTAGCGAACCTGGTGGGCCAGTCGATCGCAGGGTGTCTGTTCATCGGCGCGATTTCGCGTGCCGGGGTTCCGCTTCGGCCCAGGTGGTCGGTGATGCGAGTGCAGTTGATTCTCGGTCGCGATCTCGTCCTGCGTAGCCTGGCGTTCCAAGCGTGCTTCTTGTCGGCTGCTGCAGTGGCCGCCCGGTTCGGAGCCGCCGCTGTCGCTGCCAATCAGGTTGTCCTGCTGTTGTGGAATCTCGTGTCGTTGACTCTTGATTCTTTGGCCATCGCGGCTCAAACACTTGTCGGCGCTGCTTTGGGCAAAGGCGACGTCCGTGGCGCCACCAAGCTGGGTTGGCGATTGACCGCGTGGTCCACCATGTTCGCGATCGTCCTGGCAGCGATGTTCGCGGCCGGCGTGCCGGTGATTCCCGAGCTGTTCACCACAGATCCAGCCGTGGTGGATCAGATGCACTCGATCTGGTGGATATTCGTGGCTATCATTCCGATCGCCGGAATCGTGTTCGCCCTCGACGGAGTTCTGTTGGGTAGCGGAGACGCAGCCTTCCTCCGGACCGCCACACTGGTATGTGCCCTACTGGGTTTTCTGCCCTTCATCTGGTTGTCGCTGGGGCTGGACTGGGGATTGACCGGAATCTGGGTCGGTCTAGGCGTATTCGTGTCGCTGCGGGCGATCGCGGTGGTACTGCGGACACTCTCGGGTCGGTGGGCGCTCGCGGGCGCCGACATTCAACGCGACGCCGGATGAATAGCAACTTCCTGGCTCTTGACGACGAAATAGACCTCCATGCCCGGAGACAGATCCAATTCCGAGACCGCCGCCGCCGTCACGTCCGCGACGAGACTTTGGCCGCCGTATGTACCCCGAACACGAACCGTTGCGCCGTAGACGTCCATTGCGACGATCGTGACGGGTAGTACGTTGCGTGGGCTGGCATACGGTTGTGTGAGGTGTACTGCCACTGCCGCCGGGCTGAAGACAGCCACTGCCTCGGCACCCGACGGCGTCGTACTGTGTCCATGAACCGTCAGGCCGTGCGCGGTACTCAACGAACCTGAAGAATCTGCAGCGCCGAGAACCAAATTCACACCGGCGATCCGAGCGGCGAATTCACTGCGTGGCGCGGTGAGAATGTCTGTGGTCGGTCCGCGCTCGACGATTCGGCCGGACTGCACGACCACAATCGTGTCGGCCAATGCGAGCGCATCGAGGAGGTCGTGAGTGACGATGAGTGCGGTGCGTCGTTGCTCACGCAGGACGGTTCGAAGCAATCGGCGCAGCACCGGTGCGGTGGCTACGTCCAATGCGGCCATCGGCTCGTCGAGGAGGAGAACTCGCGGCTGTGCTGCGAGTGCGCGCGCGAGAGCGATGCGTTGTGCTTGCCCACCAGAGAGCTGCGACGGCCGTCGGTCCGCAAGATCGAGTGCATCGACTGCGTCGAGCCAGGTGCGTGCAATCTCTCTTCCTTTGCGACGACCGACCCCCCGACTGCGGGGGGCGAACGCAACGTTGGCTTCGGCGTCGAGATGAGGAAACAGGAGGGCGTTCTGTGACAGCGTGGCCACGCCGCGGGCATACGCTGGAACGAAGGTGCGTTCGGCGGTGTCGGTCACTACGTCGTCACCGATGGTGATCCGTCCGGAGTCGGGTCGGAGTAGACCTGCCACGAGCGAGAGCAACGAGGACTTTCCGGCCCCGTTCGGTCCGAGAATCGCGACGACCTCGCCGTTCTCGACATCGAGAGTGAAGTCCAGGTCTCGTTCGGCGACTTCGGCGACGAGGCTGATTCGGCTCACAGGGCCCCGGCCAACCGGCGCCCACGTGCGGCGACGACGATTACTGCCGCCACTACGATCAGCAGGAGCGACAGCGCCACGGCGGCGTCGGGATCGGTTTCACGCTGCAGGTAGATCTCCAATGGCAGGGTTCGCGTGACTCCCTCGAGTGAGCCCGCGAACGTCAATGTCGCACCGAATTCGCCGAGGGCGCGGGCGAATGCAAGAACGGCACCCGACACCAGGCCCGGCAGTACCAGCGGGAGCGTCACCCGGCGCAATACCGTCGTCGGACGAGCCCCCAAGGTGGCGGCGACGGTCTCGTATCCGCGTCCCGTGCTGCGCAACGCTCCTTCGAGGCTGACGACCAGAAAGGGGAGCGAGACGAAGGTCTGGGCCAACACCACCGCCGTCGTGGAGAATGCGATTCCGATGCCCCACGCCTCCAGTCGCTCGCCGAGGAGGCCGAGCCGACCGAAGGTGTACAGCAATGCAATTCCGCCGACGACGGGTGGAAGGACGAGTGGGAGCAGCACCAACGCTCTGAGAATGGACTGACCGGGAAACTCCGATCGGGCCAACACCAGTGCCATCGGTATACCTATAGCGATGCACACCGCGGTGCTCGTTGCTGCCGTCCGGAGGCTGAGGAGTAATGCCGTTCGTGATGACTCCGAGGAGACGAGGGCGATGAAGTTCGGCCAATCGATCTTCAACAGAATGGCCAGCAACGGGGTGACGACGAACAACGCACCCAACGCTGCGGGGACGAAGATCCAACTGGGTAGACCGACTCGGACCTCGTTGCCGCCGCGTACTCCTCTTCCGGAGCGTGTCGGTTTCACCTCGACAGTCGAGCTCATTGTTCTTCGAGTCCTGCTTCGACGATGACCGTTGTCGCCTTGACCACGGCCACCGCAACCCTGCCCGGCTCGAGACCCAGCGTGCGTACCGATTCGGTGCTCATGAGCGAGACGATGGTGAACGGTCCGCACTGCATCTCGACCTCGCTCATCACGGTATCGGACGTCACTGCGGTCACCAGACCGACCAATCGATTGCGTGCCGAACTTCCCGAGCCCGTCGGATCCGGGGGAGGAGTTGCCTGCTCGCGGGCGAATACAGCCAGGGCGGCACCGTCGACTACTTTTCGACCAGCGTTGTCCTTGTACGCGACGAGTGTTCCATTGTCGATCCATCTACGCACGGTGTCGTCACTGACGCCGAGAAGTGCGGCCGCGTCTTTGATTCGAATCCGTGAATGCGGCATGAACAGAACTCTAGAGCAGCAGGTGCGTAAAGGATCGAGGCGAGCTATCGACGTCGACGGGTATTGACGAAGCGAGCGAGGAACGTTGCCGCAAGTAATGCGATCGCGCACACGATTGCGGTGATCACAAAGCCGGAGACGAAGTTGTCCGAGGCGATCCCCGCTAGAACGGAGGCCATGACAGTGAGGACCAGCCCTGCTGTGAGACCGGATTTCTCGGATGCGGAAAAGTTGTTCATAGGTCGACAGTGTCTCATCCGGCACCCTGTCCGGTAACGCTCGGGAATCCGAAGGGAAGATGGGGTGTTGGTTGTCTACCGAATCGACAACCAGTTCAGAAGATCATTTCATCGGGAAGGAACACGGCCTGTGACGGCAAAGCTCTGGGCAGTGAGTGACATCCACATCGGTCACCGAGGAAATCGCCCGGTCACCGAGGATATTCACCCCGAATCACCGGAAGATTGGTTGATCGTCGCGGGAGACGTCTCGGAGAAAACCGACGACATCAAGTGGGCACTCGAGTTGCTCAGAAGTCGATTCGCCAAGGTCATCTGGGTACCCGGCAACCACGAACTGTGGACGACGGTCAAAGATCCAGTGCAGATTCACGGTGCTGCGCGGTACGAGTACCTGGTCAATCTGTGCCGTGAGATCGACGTCGTCACGCCCGAGGACCCCTATCTTCTGTGGGAGGGCGAAGGCGGACCGGCGAGATTGGTGCCGATGTTCTTGCTGTACGACTACTCGTTTCTCCCTCGTGGGGCCGTGGACAAGGAACACGGGCTTGCGATCGCGCGAGAGAAGAATGTCGTCGCCACCGACGAGTTCTTGCTTTCGTGTGTGCCGTACGCCAGCCGAGACGCATGGTGTCGAGCCCGCATCGAGAGCACCAGGACCAGACTCGATGCGCTCGATCCGTCGATCCCTACGGTGCTGATCAACCATTTTCCGCTGGTGCGACAGCCCACAGAGGTGCTTTTCTACCCGGAGTTCGCGTTGTGGTGCGGTTCTACTCTGACTGCCGACTGGCATACGCGCTATAACGCCCTGTGCGCGGTGTACGGGCACCTTCACATCCCTCGTACGACGTATTACGACGGGGTGCGATTCGAGGAAGTCTCGGTCGGATATCCACGCGAATGGCAGCGGCGCGGGCTGCCCGACAACGTGCTCAGACAGATACTTCCCGTGCCGGAGTACCCCGAGGGCACCTTGAACAAGTGGGGCGGGCACTTCAAGGTGACACCCGAGATGGAAGCCGAAGTCGAGAAGATGAGGTCTCAGCAGTGATCGAGTCGATCCTTCCAAATGGCGTCGTCGCCGCCGAATTGTTCGCTGACCCGCCAGGGCTGGAACCGCATCCGCTCGAAGCTCATCTGGTCGCCAAGGCAGTGGACAAGCGCAAGCGGGAGTTCAGCTCTGCGCGCCATTGCGCCCGGCTGGCGATGGGCAAGCTGGGTGTCGATCCAGCGCCGATCATGCGAGGAAGTTCGGGCGCCCCGCAATGGCCGAGGGGAGTGGTCGGGAGCCTGACACATTGTGACGGATATCGCGGTGCAGTCGTGGCGTATTCGATGCAGGTTCGCTCCGTCGGAATCGACGCCGAACCACACGATGCACTACCCGACGGAGTTCTCGGTGCCGTTAGCCTCGAGGCCGAACGAACATGGCTACGCACCGCGTCCGGTGATACGGACGTGCACTGGGATCGTTTGCTGTTCTGCGCCAAAGAAGCGACGTACAAGGCGTGGGAACCCTTGACCGGTCGATGGTTGGGTTTCGAGGATGCGCACATCACGTTCGAGCGCACCGGTTCCGGCGGCGACGTCTCCGGAACCTTCCACTCGCGTCTCCTCGTGTCCGGTGAAACCATCGACGGCCCGCCGCTGACATCGTTCGACGGAAGATGGCTCGTCTCCGACGGTCTGATCGTTACCGCGATCGCAGTGACGTAGCGATCCACCCGCCGCAGAAGCCGCCTGGCACAATGAACTCTCGTGTCTTCACGCGGAAAGCTGTCCTCCGGTCTCGTCGGTGCCGGGTTGTTGATCGTGGACAAGGGGCCAGGGGTCACCAGCCATGACGTCGTCGCCTCCTGTCGCAAACTTCTGCACACTCGGAAGGTGGGGCACGCGGGCACGCTCGACCCGATGGCCACTGGTGTGCTCGTCCTCGGGATCGAACGCGCCACGAAGATGCTGGGGCTTCTCGCGTTGACAACCAAGGCCTACACGGCAACGATCCGACTCGGGCGCAGTACCACCACCGACGATGCCGAGGGTGAGACCATCGCGGATGCGTCGGCGCACTCGGTGAGCGATTCGGCGCTTCGAGAGCAGATCGCTCTTCTGTCCGGGGACATCGAGCAGATTCCGGCGAGCGTCAGTGCGATCAAGGTAGACGGGCAACGCGCCCACAAGCTGATACGTGCAGGTGAGGAGTTCACCCTGCCGGCTCGAAAGGTCAGCGTGACGAAATTCGACTTACTTGCCCGACGAGATGTCTCCGATACCGGTTTCGTCGATCTCGACGTCGACGTCGAATGCTCTTCGGGAACCTACATTCGCGCGCTCGCTCGCGACCTCGGTGCCGCTCTCGGTGTCGGCGGCCACCTGACCGTGCTGCGGCGCACGCGAGTGGGACCGTTCACTCTGGAGCATGCCCGCACGCTCGAGGAGCTCGCGGAGGACCCTGGAGTCAGCCTCGACATCGATGAGGCCGCGCGCACAGCTTTTCCGCACCGGCAGCTCGACGCCGAAGAAGCGGAATCGGTCAGCCAGGGCAGATGGTTGGATCCGGTGGGGATCGATGGCGTGTATGCAGCGATCGACCCATCGGGGCACACCATCGCCCTGCTGCAAGAAAAAGGTAAGCGCGCAAGCTCGGTGCTGGTCGTTCGCCCGGCAACCTTGCGCGGTCACTAGCGGGTCGGGACCATCCAGATCGCTTCGGCTGCGCGTTGACCGAGATCGATGACGCCCTTGTCGGCACCGTGATGGTCCAATTCGATTTCCACCGTTCCTGCATAGTCGCGTCGTTCGCGGACGGCGATCGGCAGATCGAGCGTGATGCCCACCGAGTCGAAGTAGCGCAACATCGCCGGATCGGCATCTGAAATCCGGGCGACCAGCCCGCGTTGGCCGTCGGCGTAGTCGCTCAGTCGGGTGGCTTCGGGTGACGCTATTTCGCCGTCCACCGACGGAATCGGGTCGCCGTGTGGATCACGTTCGGGGAAGCCGAGTTTCGCGTCTATTCGCGACATCATCAGGTCCGAGACCGCATGTTCGAGTATTTCTGCCTCGTCGTGTACTTCGTCCCAGCCGTAGCCGAGTTCTTGCACGAGATAGGTTTCGATCAGTCGGTGACGTCGAACCATCGCAATCGCCGCGGTGCGTCCCCTAGGGGTGAGAGAGATAGCCCCGTAACGAGCGTGGTCGACCATGCCTTGATCGGCCAGCTTGCGGATCGCCTCGGACACCGTCGAGGCGGAGACGCCGATGCGTTCGGACAGCATCTTGGTACTGACGGCGTCTTCGGTCCACTCGCCGGCGGTCCAGATCACTTTGAGATAGTCCTGCGCGACAGCCGACAGCTGCAATTCCTCCGCGAGGTTGTCTGCTGCAGACTTGTTACCCGCAGTGTTCTTACTACCTGCAGTGTTTTTGTTACCTGCAGTGTTCTTGTTACCTGCAGTGTTTTTGCCGCCGGTGTTCGGGCTGACCGTTTGCTCCACCACGCGACAAAGCTTAGCTTCCCGCCGGTTGAGTCGCCGCCACGTCGTCGGAGCGTCGGAAATAGCGGGTGATCAACCCCTGCGACGGGCTGAACAGATAGGCGAGGATGAACACGAATCCCTGCGACAACACGACCGTGCCGCCCGAGGACACATCGAGATAGAAGCTCACATAGATGCCGACTATCGCGCAGCCGACGGCGATGCTCGGGGCGAGAACGAGCATCCGCCGGAAACGATTGGTCAACAGATAGGCCGTTGCCCCTGGCGTGATCAGCATCGCGACGACGAGAATGACGCCGACCGCTTGGAGTGCGACCACCGTCGTCAACGCGAGCAACGTCAGCATCGTCGCCGAGATGACCGTGGGCGAGATACCTACCGCACGCGCTTGCGTCCGATCGAAGGCGAACAGCGTGAAGTCGCGACGCTTGAGGACCATCACCAGCAGCGCGAGACCGCCGAGGATGAACACTTGCAGCATGTCCGATTGCGATACTCCGAGGAGATTGCCGAAGAGGATGTGGTTCAGGTCGATCTGGCTCGGGAACTTCGAGATCAGCACGACTCCGAGCGCGAACAATGTCGTGAAGACGACGCCGATGGCCGCGTCCTCCTTGACCAGAGTGGTGTTGCGGACGAGCCCGATAGCGCCGACGGCGACGAGCGCGAACAACAGTGCCCCGATCGCGAAGGGGGCGCCGAGCAGATACGAGAGCGCGACGCCGGGCAGTACCGCGTGCGAGACCGCGTCGCCCATCAACGACCAGCCGATGAGCACCAACCAGCAACTGAGTACGGCACAGACGATGGACGCGGTGACCGTCACGAGCATGGCGCGTTGCATGAATGTGTACTGCAAAGGTTCGACGAAGAAGTCGACGAGGTCCATGGTCAGCTCACTTCCGACGTGCGGGAGGTCGTGCGTGAAAGTGGATCGACACCGAAGGCCAATGCGAGGTTCTCCGGTTTCAATACCTCCTCCGGTTTTCCGTGCATCAACACTCGTTGCTGCAGCAGGACCGCCTCGTCGCACAGGTCCGGCAGCGCGTGGAGATCGTGCGTTGACACGAGTACCGAAGCGCCTGCCGCGGTGAGCTCACGCAGCAATCTGGTGATCGTGGCTTCGGTTCGCTTGTCGACCCCGGCGAAAGGCTCGTCGAGGAGCAGTAGCGAGGCTTCCTGAGCGATGGCTCTGGCAACGAATGCCCGCTTGCGCTGGCCACCCGACAGCTGTCCGATCTGGCGGTCGGCGAGCTCGGTCAGGTCGACTCGATCGATTGCGTTCTCCACCGCCGAGCGATCGCGTCTGCGTGGGCTTCGCATCCAGTTCTGTTTACCGTAGCGGCCCATCATGACGACGTCGCGGACGCTGATCGGGAAGGACCAGTCCACTGTCTCGCTCTGCGGCACGTAGCTGACCGTGCCCGCCTTGCGTGCATCGGCAGGGGCTCCGCCGAAGATGGAGATGGTGCCGGCGTCCGGTCGAACTACACCCATGATGGCTTTGAACAGTGTCGACTTTCCCGACCCGTTCATCCCCACGAGGCCGCAGACGCGACCGGCCTCGAGCGTCAACGAGGCGTCGACCAGTGCAGTGATGTCTCGATATCGGACGCCGACCCCGGTGACTGTCAGTGCGGCAGGCTTCGCGTTCATCGTCGTGTCCCCAATAACGCATCGGTGATGGTGCGGGCGTCGTAGGTCAGTAGGTCCAGATATGTGGGAACGGGTCCGCCCTCCTCGCTCAGCGAATCGACGAAGAGGGTGCCGCCGAAGCGCGCACCGGTGTCCTCGGCGACCTGTCGCTGAGCTTTGTCGGACACCGTCGATTCGCAGAACACCGCCGGTACGTCGTTGTCTCGAACGAAGTCGATGGTGGAGACGACCTGCTTCGGGGTGCCCTCCTGTTCGGCGTTGACCGGCCATAGATATGCCTCTTGGAGGTCGAAGTCGCGTGCGAGGTAGCTGAATGCACCCTCGCATGAGACCACTGCGCGTTCGTTGGGGGGCAGTGTGTCGAGGTC
This sequence comes from Rhodococcus sp. PAMC28707, assembly GCF_004795915.1. Lineage (NCBI taxonomy): Bacteria > Bacillati > Actinomycetota > Actinomycetes > Mycobacteriales > Nocardiaceae > Rhodococcus > Rhodococcus sp. PAMC28707. Next base: position 398,635 of record NZ_CP039253.1, on the reverse strand, counting down.
GGCGCGGAGTCGGTCGCCGACCTCTCGAAGCTGAGCCTTGTAGGACTCGGCGTTCGCGCGATAGTCCTCGGCGTGCAGTGGATCGAGATCTTCGAATGCGGACGCGATGTTGTCGACGTAGACCTCGGCGACCTTCGGTGACATCCACGCGTGTGGATTGGATTTCCCCGCATACGCATCGGCACGGATATAGACAGGTTCCACGCCGTCGCTCACCACTGCATGTGGGGCGGAAACGCGCTCGACGAACTTCTCGAACCATGATTCGAGTCCCAGCCCGTTATCGAGGATCAGTTCGGCTTGTTCGGCGGTACGAAGATCGCCGGGCGTCGGTTCGTAACCGTGAATTTCTGCGCCCACCTTGGTGATCGACTCGACGAGGAGATGCTCACCTGCCACGTTGCGTGCCATGTCGGCGAGAACGGTGAATGTCGTGAGGACCAACGGTCTGGGGTCCTCGGTGATGGCTGTGTTCTCGCCGGCGACAGTTCTAGCGCATCCTGCGAGCACGCCGACCGACAAGACAGCGGCTGTGACAAGGCTCAATGCGGACATCGTCGAAAATCTTTCCTGTCGAAGAATTAAGTTCGGCACACCGAAACATTGACAGAACGCGGAGATGTTTGTCTAGACCTGAGTCGAGCGACACACCGATCCGAAAGTGACCCCGAACTCGGGGGGCCGTAGGCTTCCCCTCGTGCAGAGATGGCGAGGTCTCGACGATGTACCTGCCGACTGGGGCCGTTGTGTTCTCACGATCGGTGTTTTCGACGGCGTGCACAGGGGGCACGCGCAACTGATCAGCCGCGCGGTGAAGTCTGCGAGGGAACGCGGGATCCCCAGTGTGCTCATGACATTCGATCCGCACCCCATGGAAGTGGTCCGGCCAGGAACACATCCGGCGCAACTGACGACGCTGACCCGGCGGGCCGAGCTTGCCGAGGAACTCGGCGTCGACGTGTTTTTCGTCATGCCGTTCACGCCCGAGCTGATGAAGCTCACCCCGGAGCGCTACGTCCACGAGATTCTGGTCGAGCGACTACACGTCGCCGAGGTGGTCGTGGGGGACAACTTCACGTTCGGTAAGAAGGCGTTGGGCAATGTGGATCTGCTTCGTGCAGTCGGCGAGCGATTCGGATTCGCGGTCGACGGCGTCAGCCTTCTCGCGGAGCATGCGGTCACGTTCTCGTCCACCTACATTCGCTCGTGCGTCGATGCCGGCGACGTCGCTGCGGCTGCGCTGGCACTCGGTCGTTCGCATCGGGTGGAAGGCGTCGTCGTGCACGGCGACGGCAGAGGTCGCCAGCTGGGCTACCCGACCGCGAACGTGGCGCCCCCCATGCATTCGGCGATTCCCGCCGACGGCGTGTACGCAGCCTGGTTCACCGTCCTCGGTCCTGGCGCGATGATCGGGACCGTGACGCCGGGCAAACGACAACCGGCAGCAGTGTCCGTCGGGACCAACCCCACGTTCTCGGGGCGAACGCGCACCGTGGAAGCATTCGTTCTCGACAGCAACGCGGACCTGTACGGCCAACATGTGGCAGTGGATTTCGTCGAAAGACTCCGAGGGATGGAGAAGTTCGATTCGGTCGACGACTTGATCGCGGAAATGGGACGAGACTCCGATCGAGCCCGCTCGATTCTGTCGCAACTACAGTCCTGGTAGTCTTCTATGTTGGTGCATGCTGCGGTCCGTGGTGGCTGCACCCGATTCGGTATCTCGCATGCGAGATCACTCGAATTCCCTTTCACGCGGACGTCAGTGATCAGGAGTAGTACCAGTGGCATTGACCACCGAACAGAAGAAGACCGTTCTCGGCGAGTACGGCTTGCACCCGACCGATACGGGTTCACCCGAGGCTCAGGTCGCGATGCTCACCAAGCGCATCGTCGATCTCACCGAGCACCTGAAGATGCACAAGCATGACCACCACTCCCGCCGCGGCCTGTTGCTGCTGGTCGGACGTCGTCGTCGCCTGCTCAAGTACATCGCCAAGGTGGACGTCACCCGTTACCGCTCGCTGATCGAGCGTTTGGGTCTGCGTCGCTAGTTCGACGTCGACGTGCCCGCTCGAGTGCGCGGTCACCGCAATAGTGCAGAAGCCAACGAGGCAGTGCTTAGACTGTCCTCGTTGGCTATCTGTGTATGACCCGAAGTTGTACGACCCGAAGTGCAGATAGACCAGCAACACTGCGAGTGCATGGGTATTCGCATACCGCCGTGTGTGACTGAGACGACGTGGCGTCGGTCTTCGGTAGTGGCTTGTCGGGCAAGTGTCCGGCCGGCTTCGATCGATGGCCGCCTCCGCTCGCACCGCTGTCGGAGTCGAAGGAACACGAGGTTCCCTAGGAACCGACAGAAGGTTCAGTAGGCACGGCAAAGACGAGAGGACGAGAAGAAAAGAATGACTGAAACCACAACGTTGGATGCCGAAGAAGGCATCTTCGAAGCTACCGCCATCATCGACAACGGAACGTTCGGCAAGCGAACGATTCGATTCGAGACCGGTCGGCTCGCGCAGCAGGCAGCAGGCGCTGTCGCGGCGTACCTCGACGAAGACACGATGTTGCTGTCGGCCACCACGGCAGGCAAGCACCCCCGCGAAGGATTCGACTTCTTCCCACTGACGGTCGATGTCGAAGAGCGCATGTACGCAGCAGGACGCATCCCCGGATCGTTCTTCCGCCGCGAAGGTCGCCCTTCGACGGACGCGATCCTGACCTGCCGCCTCATCGACCGTCCGCTGCGTCCGACGTTCGTCGACGGACTCCGCAACGAGATCCAGGTCGTCATCACGGTCCTGAGCCTCAATCCCGCGGACCTCTACGACGTTGTCGCGATCAACGCTGCGTCTGCGTCCACACAGATCGCCGGCCTGCCGTTCTCCGGCCCGATCGGTGGCGTCCGCGTCGCTCTGATCGGCAAGCAGTGGGTTGCATTCCCCACCAACGAGCAGCTCGAGAAGGCCGTGTTCAACATGGTCGTCGCCGGCCGTATCGTCTCGGGCTCGGGTGCTGACGCCGATGTCGCGATCATGATGGTCGAGGCAGAAGCCACCGAGAACGTGATCGAGCTCATCGAAGGTGGCGCCACCGCCCCCAACGAGGCAGTCGTTGCCGAGGGCATCGAAGCATCCAAGCCGTTCATCGCTGCTCTGTGCACCGCACAGCAGGAGCTGGCAGCCAATGCTTCCAAGCCGACCGGCGACTACCCGGTGTTCCCGCCGTACCAATCGGACGTCTTCGAGGCCGTCGAGTCCGCTGCGAAGATTCCGCTGAACGAGGCATTGACCATCGCCGGCAAGGCCGAGCGTGAGGCCAAGCTCGACGAAATCAAGGCTCAGATCCTCGCGCAGGTTTCCGACAAGTTCGAAGGCCGCGAGAAGGAAATCGGCGCAGCGTTCCGCGCTCTCACCAAAAAGTCTGTCCGCCAGCGGATCCTGACCGATCACTTCCGTATCGACGGCCGCGGTGTCACCGACATCCGTTCGTTGTCGGCAGAGGTTGCGATCGTTCCGCGTACACACGGCAGCGCACTGTTCGAGCGCGGCGAGACCCAGATCCTGGGCATCACAACGCTCGACATGGTCAAGATGGCGCAGCAGATCGACTCCCTCGGGCCCGAGACCAGCAAGCGTTACATGCATCATTACAACTTCCCGCCGTACTCGACCGGTGAGACGGGACGCGTCGGTTCGCCGAAGCGTCGCGAAATCGGACACGGAGCGCTCGCCGAGCGTGCAATCCTGCCGGTGCTCCCTAGCCAGGCGGAGTTCCCCTACGCAATCCGTCAGGTATCCGAGGCACTGAGCTCCAACGGATCGACGTCGATGGGCTCGGTATGTGCCGCGACTCTGTCGCTGCTCAACGCCGGTGTCCCATTGCGTGCACCGGTTGCCGGTATCGCCATGGGTCTCGTCTCCGACGAGGTCGACGGAGAGACCCGCTACGTTGCGCTCACCGACATCCTCGGTGCCGAAGATGCTTTCGGCGACATGGACTTCAAGGTCGCCGGAACCAAGGACTTCGTCACGGCGCTTCAGCTCGATACGAAGCTCGACGGGATTCCGTCGAAGGTCCTCGCCGGCGCACTGTCGCAGGCCAAGGATGCTCGTACGACGATCCTCGAGGTCATGGCGGAAGCCATCGACACCCCTGACGAGATGAGCCCCTTCGCGCCTCGTGTCACGGCGATCAAGGTTCCCGTCGACAAGATCGGCGAGGTCATCGGGCCCAAGGGCAAGATGATCAACTCGATCACCGAGCAGACCGGTGCCAACATCTCCATCGAAGATGACGGCACTGTCTACGTCGGTGCAGCGGACGGCCCGTCCGCGCAGGCTGCGATCGATATGATCAACGCCATCGCCAATCCGCAGCTGCCGAAGGTCGGCGAGCGTTTCCTCGGAACTGTTGTCAAGACAACAGCTTTCGGTGCATTCGTCTCGTTGCTCCCGGGTCGCGACGGCCTGGTGCACATCTCCAAGCTGGGTAGCGGCAAGCGGATCAACAAGGTCGAAGATGTCGTCAGCGTCGGCTCGAAGCTTCGCGTCGAGATCGCCGACATCGACAACCGCGGCAAGATCAGCCTCGTGCCGGTCGAGGACGACAACGCCGCTGTGGCAGTCGACGTCCCGACGGAGTCACCCGCTGAGTAAGAAGACTCAGGACCGAACGGTACGTCCCCTCGGGACGTACCGTTCGGCCGTTTCGGATCACACCGAGCAGTCGCAGGGCGTTCGGCGCACAACGCTGCCCGGTGGTCTTCGCGTCGTCACCGAATTCGTTCCCGGCGTGCGTTCGGCGTCCGTCGGTGTCTGGGTCGGTGTCGGTTCGCGCGACGAACAGCCCAGCGTTGCCGGTGCAGCCCACTTTCTCGAACACCTGTTGTTCAAGTCGACGCCCACACGATCAGCACTGGAGATCGCTCAAGTGATGGATGGCGTGGGTGGCGAACTCAACGCGTTCACTTCGAAGGAAAGTACGTGCTTCTATGCGCACGTGCTCGACGAGGACCTCGGCATGGCCATCGACTTGGTCAGCGACGTGGTCCTGCGGGGGCGTTGTCGCACAGCCGATGTCGATGTCGAGCGTCAAGTGGTGCTCGAGGAGATATCGATGCGCGACGACGATCCCGAAGACCTGCTGGGTGATCTGTTCCTCGAGGCAATGTTCGGCGATCATCCCGTCGGGCGACCGGTGATCGGAACCGTGGAGTCGATCGAGGCGATGACTCGATCTCAGCTGCGGTCGTTCCATACACGTCGTTACACACCTGAGCGCATGGTCGTTGCGGTGGCGGGAAATGTCGATCATCGCCGGACCGTGGCTATGGCCAAGCGCGCATTCGCCGGGCACCTCGAGTCGGGAGTCACCTCGGTGCCCCGGCGTGAAGGCGGAATGCGCTTGCGCACTCGGCCCGAACTGAGGTTCATCGCTCGCGACAGTGAGCAAGCGCACCTGTCTCTCGGAGTTCGTGCATTCGGTCGACACGAGGGTCATCGGTGGGCACTGTCGGTCCTGAATACCGCTGTGGGCGGCGGTTTGTCCTCGCGACTGTTTCAGGAGATTCGTGAGGAACGAGGGTTGGCGTATTCAGTGTACTCCTCGGTCGATACCTTTGCGGACTCGGGCGCGTTCTCGGTATACGCGGGATGCCAACCGGAGAATCTTGCGGAAGTGACGACGGTTGTGCGTGAAGTGCTCGCAAGCGTTGCCTCCGACGGAATCAGTGACGACGAGTGCGCCAGGGCGAAAGGCTCTCTGCGCGGCGGTTTGGTTCTCGGACTGGAAGATTCTGGATCGCGAATGAACCGTATCGGACGTAGCGAACTCAACTACGGTAACCATCACGACATCACCGACACACTCGCACGGATCGATCAGGTCACCAACGACGAGGTACGCGAGGTTGCCCGGGTGCTCCTGTCCCGGCCGTTCGGGGCGGCTGTCGTCGGACCGTACAAGAGCGTTCGTCAACTACCGGCCTCGGTCAAGTCACTCGTACGTTGAGGTGTAGTCGCCGCCGAGAGACGATGTCACAGCAAAAAACGGCGGTGACTGCATCAATTTCCCTGGCCAGGAACTGTGCGCGACGGAAGGTGAGTGGATTTCGTGTGGTATTGGATCTTCAAGTACGTTCTGATCGGGCCGGTATTGAGGGTCCTCGGGCGACCTCGGATCGAGGGCGGCCACAACCTACCTTCCACTGGTCCGGTGATTCTGGCCGGGAATCACCTCACCGTGGTGGATTCGTTCTTTCTGGTTCTCGTTGTGCCTCGTCGGATCAAATTCGTTGCCAAGAGTGAATACTTCTCGGGTCACGGGATCAAGGGTCGCCTCATTCGCTGGTTCTACACCAGCGCCGGACAGGTTCCCATCGATCGGTCGGGGAGTGGTGCGGGAGAGCCTGCACTCGAAGCCGCGCGGAAGATATTGTCCGACAACGGCATCTGGGCCATCTATCCCGAGGGGACCCGCTCGCCGGACGGCCGGCTGTACAAGGGCAAGACTGGAATGGCGCGGGTTGCCCTCGAGCTCGGTGCGCCCGTGATTCCTGTCGTGATGTTCGGAACCGAGAAGTTCAATCCGGTCGGAACAAGGCGCTGGCACCCATCCAAGATTGTCGTGAAGTTCGGCGAACCGTTGGATTTCTCGCGGTACAGCGAGCATGCAACACATCGAGCGGTAGTTCGATCCGCGACAGACGAGGTTATGTACTCGCTCATGAAAATGTCCGGCCAGGAGTACGTGGACATCTACGCTGCCGCCGCGAAGGCGACCTGATCGAACAGTATGTAAGACGCTGGTGAGAATCCTCGGTGACGACTCTGTGAATCATGCTGTCTATCAGTACATTCGACCATTGCTGCGCTAGTTTCGGTGAATGAAACTCACCATTGGGCCTTTCGTTCTTGTTGCAGCCGTGACCGCTCTCGTCTGCGGATGTAGTGATGGCGGTGACGACAAGAGCCCTTCGGCTCCATCCGTGGTCATTCCCACAGCGTCCGCGTATCCACCGGTTCCGTCCACCGCAGATCTCAACGAGGAACTGAAGCGGGGCTTCGATTCAGCGGTTCCATCGGAGGAAAAAGCTGTATTCATTCAGGGTGCGGAAGATGACCCCGCATTGATCGACCAAGTCGTCTCTGCGGCCGTCACGAACGACGCGAACGTAGAAATTACCGGCGTCGACGATCTGGGCGATGGAACGCTGAGTGCCGGGGCGACGTTGACGATCGGTGGTCAACCGAATCCGACGACGATGATCTTCGTGGCCGAGAACGGCGTGTGGAAGCTCAGCCGCGACAACGCGTGCGCAATAGTCGGACTTGCTGGGCTGACATCAGCGGCGTGCCCGGCCGGCTAGTAGCTTCCACGGAACCAGTGCCGATTCGAGTTGTACAGCCAGGCTCATCTTCGATTCGCCGTCGCTACGCTCTTCGAACTTGATCGGCACCTCGGCGATCTTCAGTCCGCGTCTAACGGTGCGATAGTTCATTTCCACCTGGAAGGCATAGCCGTTGCTTTCGACCGATGAGACGTCGATAGCCCGAAGAGTCTTTGCATGCCAGGCCTTGAAGCCGGCCGTTGCGTCCTTGACCTTCAAGCGCAGAATCGTGTTGACGTAGAAGTTCGCCCAAGCCGAAAGAGCCTTCCGGTGCCAGGGCCAGTCGCTCGCCACCTCACCGCCCGGCACGTATCGCGACCCAAGGACGACCGCAGCGTCGGTGGTGGTCAGTGTCTCGATCATCGTCGGTATCACTTCGGTCGGGTGGGAAAGATCGGCATCCATCTGTATGACGATGTCGGCCCCGTCATCCAACGCCATGGACATACCGGCCACGTAGGCGCGACCGAGCCCGTTCTTCTCGGTGCGATGAAGAACGGTGAGGGGGAGCGGGCCGTTCTCGGCGAGTTCGTCGGCAACCTTGCCGGTCCCGTCAGGTGAATTGTCGTCCACGACGAGAACGTGCAGATTCTCTACGCCCAGATCCGAGAGCAACCCCACCAGCTTGGGAAGGTTCTCGCGCTCGTTGTACGTGGGTACGACAACGGTTGTCTTCGGGGCGACGCTTGGATAAGTCACGCTCGTATGATCCGTGATCGGGGTAGCAAGAACCAAATCACAGTCGTCCAACGTCGGTGAACACGCCGGATCGGAGAGCAGGAGCGGCGTAGTCGGTGTCGATTTCTTTCACCCTCGCGTACTGCCATTCGCTAGCTATCGCGTCGCTGCCTCGTACTCCCCGATCGAATCGGACGTATGAAGGAAGTTGCCGGTGCGGTGTTCACCGGCTCAGGTCACAGCGGGGGAGCTGAGGTGATCTGTAGTACATACGACATCGATTCGGGGGTGTCGTACGGGGAAGGCCCTTCGGGTGGACCGAGTATCTGCCGCACGATCAAGGTGACGATTGCAGCGAGAACTGTCACCGCGACAACTACGGCGACGACGATCAGCAGCCGTTTGGGTCCTCCGAAGAGATCGTTCGAACTCATAGGTTCATCATGCACTCAACGGTGCCGTCGACAACAATCGCGACCGTCAGGGCTGACCGGTCGTTTTCAGTTCGGCGACGATTCCGTGATGGTCGGTGCCATCGACAGTGATCCGTTCGAGAGATGTCGCCTGCATGCCGCGGCTGAGGATGTGATCGATTCCGACAAGTGCTGGGTAGGCCTTGTCTGTGGGATACGTAGGGATCACACCGCCGCCGGTGCTTTCTGCTGCGTCGGTGTAGCCCACATCCACGATGTCTCGAAACCTGCTGTGCGACCAGGTCGAGTTGAAGTCGCCGCTCACTATCACTCGAGGTAGCTCCGCGGATGCCGTCACCTCTTGCTTCAGCAGTTCCATTTCCGAGGCCCATACCGGCGTGGGGGACGGGTAGGGCGGTACGGGGTGCACCGAGTACACCCGGATGGGCGGGCCGGTGCCGACGTCGATGTCGGTGGACAGGTTCCACAGTAGAAACGTAGGTAGCTCTCGTTCGTTAGCAAGCGGGAAGCGGCTGTAGATGCCGGCGCCGCCTCCACCTTCAGGGGTAGGACGGGTGAACTTGTAGGGCAGCAGATCCTCCAGACCCGCGGCGTCGAGACCACTCAGGGCGCTGCTCGTGAGTTCTTGGACGGTAAGGATGTCGATGTCACGATCGATGACCTCGCGGACGATCTGATCGGGATCAGCCAGCCCCAGCATGAGGTTCGACTGCATGATTCGCAGAGTCGGCCCGGTGGAATCCTTCGATGCTGCGGCGGTCGAGCCGGGGACGTACAAGGGAGCGAAAAGCCCGACCCCCGTCGCGAGAGCAGTCGCCGAAGCTGCGAAGAGGATCCATCGTCGTCCGAATGCGGCCACAACAGTGCCGATCACCGACGCAGAGAGAAGGAACGGTGTGAACGATGCGAGGGCCACGACATATCGGTTGTCGACCCGGGAAAAGTAGGCAAGCAACCCCAACACCGAGATCGACAGGCAGACACCCGCTACCAATCTCGTAACTGTTGTCCGCATTGTGTGGATCTTAACCGCACCATGCGCGAGCACACCGCACTATCTCAGGAAGACCGCTGCTCGGTCTGCCAGGTCGAGTAGCGGGCCGGGAAGAATACCGAAGACGACGGTGGCGCCCACACCGATTCCGATCGTCAAGGTTGTAGCAACACTCGGAGTCACTACCGTCGCTCGGCTGCTATCGATGGAATCCGGCTCGGAGAAGAACATGAGCACGATCACCCGGATATAGAACACCGCAGCAATGGCGCTGCTCACGACACCGACCACGACGAGTGGCGCTGCTCCACCCTGCGCAGCTGCCTGAAAGACAGCGAATTTTCCGAAAAATCCACTGGTCAAGGGAATTCCAGCGAATGCAAGTAACAACAGTGCAAAGGCCCCAGCGAGCAACGGTGACTGTTTGCCCAAGCCCGCCCAGCGTGAGATGTCGCCGACCTCACCGGACTCGTCCCGGACAACGGTGACCACTGCAAATGCCGCGACGGTACTGAATCCGTAGACGAACAGGTAGAACAATGTCGAGGACAATCCGGCGGCGTCGACGGCGATGAGTCCGGTCAGGATGAAGCCGGCGTGCGTGATCGACGAGTAAGCAAGCATGCGTTTGATGTCCGTTTGGGTCACGGCCAGGATGGCACCGATCAGCATCGTTGCAATTGCCACAGCCCATAGCGCGGGCCGCCATTCGGAACGGAGATCCGGTAGCGCGACGTAGAAGACCCTCGTCATAGCGCCGAACGCGGCGACCTTCGTAGCTGCCGCCATGAATGCCGTGATCGGCGTTGGGGCGCCCTGATAGACATCGGGGATCCACGAATGAAAAGGGATTGCACCGATCTTGAACAGGAGACCGACCCCCACCAGTGCAGTACCGAGTACCGCCAGGGCGTCGTTCCCGGTGCCTGCGGATACAGCATCACCGATATCACCGAGCGTGACGGAACCGGCGTATCCGTACAGCAACGCCGATCCGAACAGGAAGAAGGCCGAAGAGAATGCGCCGAGAAGAAAATACTTCAATGCCGCTTCCTGTGACAGTAAACGCCTTCGCCGCGCGAGACCGCAGAGAAGATATAGCGGAAGCGACAGGACCTCGAGGGCAACGAACATGGTCAAGAGATCGTTCGAAGCTGGAAACAGCAGCATGCCCCCCAACGCGAACATCGTCAGCGGGAACACCTCGGTCTGGGCGACGCCGGCGTGCGTTGCTTGCCGCTCGGCAAGGGATCCCGGAACAGTCGAGGCTTGTGGCGCAAACGAATCCGCACGAGGTGGCGCATTCTCAGCCGCGGTGTCCAGGCTCGGTTCGACCCTTCGCTCGGCGATCAGTAATACCGAAGGGATCGCGATCAACAGCAGGGTTCCCTGCAAGAACAATGCCGGTCGGTCGATGACTACCGAACCCATCATGGCAAGGCTGCCGGAGGAATCGCTTCCGTCCAAGGACAACGCAAGCGCGACAACCGCTGCCAGAGCCGCGCCGATGCCACCGATAGCGAGCGCGATATGTGCCGGATACCGGGCGGACCTGGGAATAAATGCTTCTACGAGAACTCCGAGAACCGCGACACCGAAGATGATGAGCATCGGCGCCAACTGGCTGTATTCGATACTCGGGGCCACCACAACTGCGTCGCCGGTCATCTGATTCCTGCCTGTCCGTCAGCGGTGAGGTCGTCGGACTCGACCGAGATCACCGTCGTCGCTACCGCGGGCGTGATTATGTCGAGGATCGGTTTCGGGTACAGCCCCAGCACGATCAGAAGCGTTATCAAAGGCACCATCACGGCCAGCTCACGTGGAACGAGGTCGTGCACATCGGCGTTCTTTCTTTCCAGTGGACCGGTCATGACCCGTTGATAGAGCCACAGGATGTAGACGGCCGACAGAACGAGCGCTGATGTCGCGACGACTGCGGCAACCTGGTAGCGGGTGAACGTTCCGATCAGCACCAGGAATTCACTGACGAAGGGCGCTAACCCGGGGAGCGAGAGAGTCGCCAGACCAGCAATGAGGAAGGTGCCGGCGAGGACGGGAGCGACCTTCTGGATTCCGCCGTAGCTGTCGATCGCGCGAGTGCCGCGGCGCGACACCAGAAACCCGGCGACGAGGAACAATGCGGCAGTGGAGATTCCGTGATTGACCATGTAGAGCGTCGAACCGGTCTGGCCCTGACTGGTCATAGCGAAGATCCCGAGGATGATGAAGCCGAAGTGCGAGATCGACGTGTAGGCGATCAACCGCATCACATCCGTCGAAGCGATGGCAAGAATTGCGCCGTACACGATTCCGATCACTGCCAGTGTCACGACGAGCGGTGCGAAATACTTCGACGCGTCGGGAAAGAGCTGTAGGCAGTATCGGAGCATGCCGAATGTTCCGACTTTGTCCACTACGGCCATCATCAACACCGCCGTTGCGGGGGTCGATTCGACCGCGGCTCCCGGAAGCCACGAATGGAACGGCCACAGAGGGGCCTTCACAGCAAAGGCGAACATGAAACCGAGGAACAGTGCATTGAGCACTCCAGGAGATACTCCGAGATCGCCGGTTGCCGCAGAAGTAGCTATTTCCCGAAAACCGAATGTGCCTGTGCCGACGTACAACCCGACGACGGCTGCGAGCATGACGAGCCCACCCAGGAGGTTGTACAACAGGAACTTCACTGCTGCAGATGCACGGTGCTTGCCGCCGAACCCACCGATGAGGAAGTACATCGGAATGAGCATCGCCTCGAAAAAGACGTAGAACAGCAATATGTCGAGGGCACTGAACGACATCAACACCATCGATTCGACAGTGAGAATCAGTGCGACGTAAAGGTGGGCCGACCGTCCGATCCGTGGGTCGCTCCATCCGGCGACAAGAAGCAGTGGTAGCAGAACCGCGGTCAGGAGGATCAGCACCACGGCAATGCCGTCGACCCCCAGCTCATAGCGGGCACCGAATGCTTCGATCCACGAATGGGATTCGATGAATTGGTACCGCTCACCTCCAGGCTCGAACCGAACCGCCACGACTATGGCCACGACGAGTGTGAGCAGCGACGTAACGAGCGCGACCACTTTGGCCCACCCTGGCCGTGCTTTCGGCATGGCAAGCGCGGCTGCCGCACCGATGATCGGCAACACCCACAATGTCGTCAACCAAGGAAAGGAATTCACCACACCATCACCGCCACCATCATTGCGAGAAACACAGCCGTGCCGAGCAACATCGTCAGTGCGTAGGTACGTACGAATCCGGTTTGCACGCGACGGATTCGGGTCGATATCGATGCGATGATCGAGCCGAGAGCGACCGTGGCGCCGTCGACTGCGGTGTCGTCGAATACCTTCACGGCCTGAGTGATCTTCTGGCCGGGACGCATCAGAGCGGCCTCGTTGAAGACGTCGCCGTACAGATCCCGTCGCGCCGCCGTCGTCGCCACCGAGACCGGTTCAGGTGCCGTGGTCGGTATCGGCGATCGTGCATAGCGGAGGTACGCCACGAGTACTCCGATCGCGACGACACCAAGCGCCATGAACGTCACCAGCCAGGCCGGAAGTGTGTGTGACTCTTCGACTTCGCCGAAGACGGGCTCCAACCATGACGCCAAAGATCCTCCAAGGGTCAACAGTGCCCCCGCGCCGACCGACCCGATCGCGAGTACGACCATCGGGCCGGTCATCACCGAAGGCGACTCGTGCGGGTGTGCATCGGGGGCCCACCGCGCAGTACCGAAGAAGGTCATCAGCATCACCCGCGTCATGTAGAACGCCGTCAGACCGGCTCCGAACAGGGTGACGATGCCGAGCACGACGCCGGCCGCGCCACCGGCACCGAAGGCGACCTCGATGATCTTGTCCTTGGCGAAGAAGCCGGAGAAAGGTGGAACACCGATGATGGCGAGGTAGCCGAGGCCGAATGTCACGAAGGTGATCGGCATCGACTTCCGCAGCGCCCCGTATCGGCGCATGTCGACCTCGTCGTTCATGCCGTGCATGACGGACCCGGCACCGAGGAAGAGGCCGGCTTTGAAGAAGCCGTGTGCGAGTAGGAGCATGATCGCGAAGGTGTATCCGGCCGGGCCGAGTCCGGCGGCGAGCACCATGTATCCGATTTGGCTCATCGTCGATGCGGCCAACGCCTTCTTGATGTCGTCCTTGGCGCACCCGATGATCGCACCGAAAACGAGCGTCACCGCGCCTACGATGACGACCGCGGCCTGAGCTGTCGGGGCCGCGGTGAAAATCGGCCCCGACCGAATGATCAGGTACACACCTGCTGTCACCATCGTGGCCGCGTGGATGAGTGCCGACACCGGGGTCGGACCTTCCATGGCGTCGCCCAGCCAGGATTGAAGCGGCACCTGGGCCGACTTACCGCACGCCGCAAGGAGTAGCACCAAACCGAGTGCGGTCAGCGTCGACTCACTCACCGCATCTGTCCCCGTCAGGACCTCGGAAAAAGACACGCCACCGAATGTGGAGAACATGATCATCAACGCGATCATCAATCCGATGTCACCGACGCGATTGACAACGAACGCCTTTTTCGCTGCTGCCGCCGCAGAGGGCTTGTACTGCCAGAATCCGATGAGCAGATACGACGCGAGGCCCACGCCCTCCCACCCGACGTACAGGCCGAGGAAGTTGTCGGCCAGGACGAGCAAGAGCATCGCGGCCAAGAAGAGATTGAGGTATGCGAAGAATCGCCGACGATCGGGGTCTTCGCGCATGTAACCGATCGCGTAGATATGGATGAGTGAACCCACCCCGGTGATGAGCAATACGAAACACATCGACAACTGATCGAGTTGCAGACCGAAATCGACCTGCAGGTCGGCAACGGGAATCCACCGGAACAAGGTCTGGCTCACGGCGCGGTCCCCGGCGGTTCGGCCGAGCATCTCCACGAAGAGGATGACCGCGACGACGAACGACGCCGAGGCCACGGCGGCGCCGAAGATATGTCCCCATCGGTCACCGCGGCGCCCGCACAGCAGCAGGATGGCCGCGCCCAGTAACGGGAGGGTCGGTAGTAGCCACATATCAGTACTTCAGCAGATTCGCGTCGTCGACAGAGGCAGATCGGCGAGTACGAAAAATTGTCATGATGATCGCGAGCCCCACGACGACTTCGGCAGCGGCAACGACCATGGTGAAGAACGCGAACACCTGACCGTCGAGATTGCCGTGCATGCGAGCGAAGGTCACGAACGCGAGATTGGCAGCGTTGAGCATCAACTCGACACACATGAATACCACGATTGCGTTGCGCCGAAGCAGGACTCCCGCAGCGCCGATCGTGAAGAGCAACACGGCGAGGTACAGGTAGTTCTCCGGATTCATGGCGTCTCACCTCGGTGTCCACGGTGCATCGGGTTGATCGAGAGCTCCGACGGCGATCCGTCCGGCAACCGAGCCGGCCAATCGACGGCATTGTGCCTGGCATACACGCCGGGGCTGGGCATGGGGGTGAGCTGTGTGCCGTCGCGGAATCGCTGCTCGGACAATGCCCGTTGACCTTTGCGCGGGTGGAAGTGTTCTCGATGGGCCAGCACCATCGCACCGACCGTCGCGATGATCAGTAGTGCGCCCGTCAATTCGAAAGCCCAGAGGTAGCGGATGAAGATGAGCTCGGCCAGACCCTCGACATTGCCACCCGAATTGGCTTCGTCGAGTCCGACAAAATCCGGTCGGCCCGACTCCACCGATGCGTTGCCGATAGCGCCGATCAGTACGAGGCCGAACCCGATTCCTGCAGCGATGGCGGCAGGGCGCTGCCCTGTCAGTGTTTCGACCAACGAGTCTGCGGAATCGACACCCACGAGCATCAGGACGAACAAGAACAGCATCATGACGGCACCGGTGTAGACGACTATCTGGACGACGCCGAGGAAGAGCGCACCTTGAGCGATATAGAAGATGGCGAGGATGATCATCGTCACGGCCAGAAAGAGAGCCGAATACACTGCCTTGGAGGCGCACACCATCGCGAGTGCCCCGAGGACGGCCAGCCCACCGAGCAGCCAGAATTGGACCGCTTCGGCGGTCGATGTGGTCACTGGATCGTGCCGCGGTAGTAGTCCGCGGCCGTGGCATTTTCGGCCATGGGGTGAGGGGCCGGCTCCATTCCAGGTTCCAACGGTGCCAACAGGCGATCCTTCTCGTAGATCAGATCCGCTCTGTTGTCGTCCGCGAGTTCGTATTCGTTGGTCATCGTCAATGCCCTTGTCGGACACGCTTCGATGCACAACCCGCATCCGATGCAGCGCAGATAGTTGATTTGATACACCTGGCCGTACCTCTCACCAGGAGAGAATCGTTCTTCCTCGGTGTTGTCGGCGCCTTCGACGTATATCGCATCGGCCGGGCACGCCCAGGCACACAGTTCGCAACCGATGCACTTCTCGAGCCCGTCGGCGTACCGATTGAGTTGATGCCGACCGTGGTAGCGGCGCGCGGTCGGAACCTTCTCCTCCGGGTAGAACTCGGTGACCGGCTTTTTGAACATCGTCGCAAACGTCACGCCGAATCCGGCTACGGGGCCTAGAAATTCAGGCATCGCTTCGCTCCTTCTCATCGGTCGGAAGATGCTGTCCGGGCATCGGTGGTACCGGGAAGCCGCCGGCCATCGGATCGAACGGTGAGGGAGCCGTGGCCTCGGGCGACGGTGGTGGCTTGCGTCGGCGGCGGAGCACCAGACCGGCGACGGCGAGAGCGGCAACTACTGCGCCTGCAACGAACAGTGCGACCGTCCACGTTCCGTACCCTTCGATCCGCAGAGCTCGGACCGTCGCGACGAGCATGATCCATACCAAGGACACCGGAATCAGGACCTTCCAGCCGAGATTCATGAATTGGTCGTATCGAAGTCGCGGAAGTGTTGCGCGGAGCCAGATGAAGAGGAACAGGAATCCCCACACTTTGAGGGTGAACCACAGCACGGGCCACCAACCGGAATTCGCGCCGTCCCACAGGTTCAGGGGGAAGGGCGCATGCCAACCGCCGAGGAACAGGGTCGTTGCGAGAGCCGACACAGTGACCATGTTGACGTATTCGGCGAGCATGAACATCGCGAAGTTGAGCGAGGAGTATTCGGTGTGGAAGCCGCCCACCAGTTCACCTTCGGCCTCGGGGAGGTCGAAAGGGGCGCGGTTGGTTTCGCCGACCATCGATGTCAAATAGATGAGAAACGATGGGAACAGTAGGAATATGTACCACGTATTCGATTGTGCTGCAACGATTCCCGACGTCGACATGGTGCCCGCATGGAGGAATACGGCGGTAAAGGACAACCCCATCGCAATCTCGTACGAAATGACCTGCGCGGTGGACCGGATTCCGCCGAGGAGAGGGTATGTGGAGCCGGATGACCATCCGGCCAGCACGATTCCGTACACACCCACCGATGTGACGGCCAGGATGTACAGCACCCCGACGGGTAGGTCGGTTAGCTGAAGCGGCGTTTGCCGGCCGAATATCGAGACTTCGGGGCCGAACGGAATGACCGCGAAAGCCATGAATGCCGGGACGGCGGCAATGACCGGAGCCAGCAGGTAGATCGGTTTGTCGACGCCCTTGGGGACGATCCCTTCCTTGAGTGCCAACTTCACCCCGTCGGCCAAGCTTTGCAGTATGCCGCCTGGTCCTACCCTGTTCGGTCCGACGCGCATCTGCATGCGCGCCATCACCTTCCGCTCGATGAGAATTGCCATCAACGGCGTCAGGATGAGGAAGACGAAGATGGCCAACGCTTTGGCGATCACGAGCCACCAGGGGTCGAGCCCGATTCCGGGAATCACCTACATCACCTCGTTCGCTGCTTCGATGCGCACAACGGTTCCGGTGCCGGATCCCAACTGGGTGTACACATGGGATCCGGTAGAACGCATCGGGACCCACACCACTCGATCAGGCATATCGGTGATCGTCAGCGGAAGTGTCATCGTGCCCCTCTCCGATCGCACAGTGACGAGATCACCGTCGCCGACTGAAATCTCCCGCGCAGTCCCGACCGAGAGCCGTACGACGGGTCGTCGTGCGGTACCCGCGAGGTGCGGTTCCCCATCTTGCATCCGTCCCGAATCGAGGAGCATTCGCCAGGTCGTCAGGACCGCTTCGCCGATGCCCGCGGTACGGGGCGCATCGAGTGCAGGGTGACGATCCGGCGGGGAGGCCGGCTCACCCTTCCACGTCGGCAGTGCTGCAATCTCGGTTCTGATGGTCGCGACATCGGGGGCGCCTAGGTCGACACCCATTTCGGCGGCCAGAGCATGGAGAACCCGACTGTCCGGCAGAGCCCGAACGTCGGTCAGTGCCGCCTCGAAGGGCCGTGCGCGTCCCTCCCAATCGAGGAACGTCCCTGCCTTCTCTGCCACCGTCGCAACGGGAAACACGACATCGGCACGCTCGGTGACGTCGCTGCTTCGAATTTCGAGACTGACGACGAACGAGGCATTGTCGACGGCCGCTACAGCTGCGGCCGGGTCGGGAAGATCTGACATTTCGACGCCCCCGATCACGAGCGCACTGAGGGACCGAGTGGATACCGCGTCGAGTAGCTCGCTCGAGCCGAGTCCGACGGCATCGGGTAGCCCGCTCACGCCCCACATGTCGGCCATCTCTGCCCGAGCCCGCTGATCGATCACCGGGCGCCCGCCCGGCAGCAGATTCGGCAGCGCGCCGGCCTCGACAGCGCCGCGATCACCCGCTCGACGGGGAATCCAGGCTAGTTTCGCGCCCGTCGACTCCGCGAAACGGAGAGCTGCCGACAGTCCACCGGGTGTACTCGCGAGTCGTTCGCCGACGATCACGACGGCGCCGGCCTGACGGAAGAGGTCGCTCTCTTTGCGGTTCGACAGTGCCTTGAGTACTCCGACCTCGTCGGCCGGAACGCACTGTAATAGCTGGGCACCAAGCTTTTTCACGCCCGCGGACGCATACGGCGCGATCGTGACTACTAGTTGGCCGCGGGTTCGCACGGCTTTACGCAAACGCAGGAATACGATCGGCGACTCCTCTTCCGGCTCGAAGGCGAGCAGGAGAACTGCGGGCGCATGCTCGAGATCGTCGTACGTCACCGCCAGCGACCGCCCGGCGACGCATGCTGCAAGGAATTCGCTTTCTTCCACCGAATGGGCTCGCGCTCGGAAGTCGATGTTGTTGCTTTCGAGCACGATTCGAGTGAACTTCGAGTACGCGTACGCGTCTTCGTGGGTCACCCGCCCACCGACGAGAACTCCGACGTCACGGCCGGCAGCAGTCAGCCCGCGGCCAGCCACTGCCAATGCCTCGGACCACGACGCCGGTTCCAACGCGCCGTTGTCATTTCGAACCAGGGGAGTGGTGATTCGGTCGCGTTCGGTTGCGTACGCGAACGCCCAGCGGCCCTTGTCGCAGTTCCATTCCTCGTTGACTGCGGGATCGTCACCGGCCAATCGCCGCAGTACTTTTCCGCGTCGATGGTCGGTGCGCTGGGCACACCCACTCGCGCAATGCTCGCAAGTGCTGGGCGTGGAGACCAGGTCGTAGGGACGTGCACGGAAGCGGTATGCAGCGCCGGTGAGCGCTCCGACGGGACACACCTGAACGGTGTTTCCCGAGAAATAGGATTCGAACGGTTCGTTCTCGTAGATTCCGACCTGTTCCAGTGCGCCGCGCTCGAGTAGCTCGATGAACGGGTCCCCGGCTATCTGCTGAGAGAAACGAGTACACCGTGCGCACAGCACACACCGTTCACGATCGAGCAGCACTTGCGAGGACAGCGGAATCGGCTTCCGGAAAGTGCGTTTGACCTCGATAAATCGGGACTCGGAACGACCGGCGGACATCGCTTGGTTCTGTAACGGACACTCGCCGCCCTTGTCGCAGACCGGGCAATCGAGCGGATGATTGATGAGTAGTAGCTCCATCACACCTCGCTGTGCCTTGGCGGCTACTGGCGAGCTTTGCTGGGTATGGATCACCATGCCCTCGGTCACCGTTGTGGTGCACGAGGCGAGCAACTTACGTTGACCTTCCACCTCGACGAGACACTGACGGCACGCGCCAACAGGTTCGAGCAGTGGGTGATCGCAGAATCGGGGGATCTGGATTCCGCTCAGTTCAGCTGCTCGAATGACCAATGTGCCGGCAGGCACACGGACCTCCATACCGTCGATGCTGACAGTCACAGTCTCCGTCGTGGTGGTCATGAGGTGAGTGCTCCCGCCATCAGGGTCGAACGATGTGGGTCGAACGGGCACGGCTTACCCAGGTGTTCGAGGTATTCGTCGCGAAAGTACGTCAGCGAGGACGTGATCGGACTGACAGCGCCGTCGCCGAGCGCGCAGAATGCCTTGCCGAGGATGCTGTCGGAAACGTCGAGCAGGGTGTCGAGGTCGACGAGTGTGCCCTGCCCGGTCTCGAGCCGCGCGTAGATCCCGGCCAGCCAGTAGGTGCCCTCCCGGCATGGCGTGCATTTGCCGCAGGACTCGTGCGCATAGAACTCGGTCCACCGTCTCACCGCGCGGACCACGCAGGTGGTTTCGTCGAAGATCTGCAGTGCTTTGGTGCCGAGCATAGAACCGGCGGCGGCGACACCTTCGTAGTCCAAGGCGACGTCGAGGTGTGCGTCGGTGAATATCGGTGTCGAGGATCCGCCCGGCGTCCAGAACTTCAGGGTGTGACCCGCGCGGACTCCGCCTGCGTAATCGAGCAACTCGCGCAACGTGATTCCGAGTGGAGCCTCGTACTGGCCGGGTTGGGTGACGTGGCCCGACAACGAGTAGAGGGTGAAGCCCGGCGACTTTTCGGTCCCCATCGACCGAAACCAGTCGACGCCGTTGCGTAGGACAGCGGGGACACTCGCGATCGACTCGACGTTGTTCACCACAGTTGGGCGCGCGTAGAGACCGGCGACGGCAGGAAACGGGGGTCGGAGGCGAGGTTGCCCGCGTTTGCCTTCGAGCGAGTCCAATTGAGCGGTCTCCTCGCCGCAGATATAGGCGCCGGCGCCGGCATGCACGATCACCTCGAGATCGAAACCGCTGCCCAGGATGTCGCGTCCTAGATATCCCGACGCGTAGGCCTCGGCAACCGCGGCATGAAGTCTGCGCAGCACCGGAACCACCTCGCCTCGAAGGTAGATGTACGCGCGATGCGCCCGAATTGCATAGCAAGCGATGACGATTCCCTCGAGCAACACCTGCGGTGTCGCCAGGAGCAGCGGCATGTCCTTACAAGTGCCGGGCTCCGACTCGTCCGCGTTGACCACCAGGTAGTGCGCCTTACCGTCCTCCTGCGGAATGAAACTCCACTTCATTCCCGTCGGGAAGCCTGCCCCGCCACGACCGCGAAGACCGGAATCCTTGACAGTGGCGATGACGTCGTCCTCGGGCATCGACAGCGCTTTACGCAGGCCCTCGTAGCCGCCGTGGCGCAGATAGGTTTCCAGGGTCCACGATTGCGGGTCGTCCCAGTAGTTGCTCAGAACCGGAGTCAGGGGCACGTCAATTTCCCTTCTCGGGAGGTACCGATTCGCCAGGTGCAGGCGCGGGCTTGTCCTTGGCCGTTTCCGCTGCGGCGGAATCCGCCGACCCGAGGGGCGCGGGGCCCGCGTCCGAGGGCTCGTGCGCCGTCGGGGCGGTCATCGAGAGTGCGCGTGCGACGCGCAGGCCGGCGAGGGTCGGGCCGCCCGCAGTACCACCGGCTTCTACTGCGCCGGGGCGTTCGTCGGGGAAACCCGCAAGGATTCGCTCGGTCTCGCGGAACGTACAGAGCGATGCACCTCTGCTCGGAACGACCTCGCGTCCCGAACGTAAGTCGTCGAGGAGAGTGCGCGCAGATTCGGGAGTCTGATTGTCGAAGAACTCCCAGTTGACCATCACTACCGGTGCGTAATCGCAGGCAGCGTTGCATTCGATGTGAGTCAACGTGATGGGGTCGTCGACGCTTCCGGGGTGGTCCTCGAGAGCTTCGAGGATGGCATCGCCGCCCATCACCGCGCACAACGTGTTGGTGCACACTCCCACCAGATAGTCACCTGTTGGTTCGCGCCGATACATCGAGTAGAAAGTTGCTACTGCGGTGACTTCGGCGCCGGTCAGTCCAAGCCGATCTGCGCAGAACTCGATACCTGTCGCAGTGATGTACCCGTCCTCGGCCTGGACCAGATGCAGGAGCGGAAGGAGTGCCGACCGAGCCATCTCCGGGTCGACGTCCCCGGGCGGGGTGTACCTGGCGACGATCCTGTCCGCATCCAGCGACAATCGAGTCGCCGTGTCCGGTGGGTACGGGGCCGCGCGGGTGGTCAGTTGCACGTAAACGGGTTCGCTCATCTGTCCACACCTCCCATCACCGGATCGATACTTGCCACAGCAGCGATGACATCAGCGACCATGCCGCCCTCGCAGGTGGCTGCAACCGCTTGCAGGTTGGTGAACGACGGATCTCGGTAGTGCACCCGAAACGGTCTGGTGCCGCCGTCGCTGACCATGTGGACGCCGAGCTCACCGCGCGGCGATTCGACTGCGACATACACCTGACCCGGTGGGACCCGAAAGCCCTCGGTGACGAGTTTGAAATGGTGGATCAACGATTCCATCGAGGTGTCCATGATCTCGCGGACGTGTTCGGCAGAATTACCCATACCGTCCGGTCCGACGGAAAGATCGGCAGGCCACGCTATCTTCTTGTCGTCCACCATGATCGGTCCTGGTCGAAGCCGGTCGAGGCACTGTTCGGCAATCTTGAGCGATTCCTTCATCTCGTCGATCCGCACGAGGTATCGACCGTAGGCGTCGCAACCGGTGTCCGTGCATACCTCGAATTCGTAGTTTTCGTAGCCGCAATAGGGTTCGGAGACGCGGAGGTCATGAGGTAGACCGGTGGATCGAAGCATCGGGCCGGTAATTCCAAGAGCCATACAGCCAGTCAGGTCGAGATAACCGATCCCTTTGGTCCTGGCCTTCCAGATCGAATTCTCGTTCAGCAAGTTCGACATGTCGCGGAGACGAACAGGCAGAGTTTTCAGCAACTCCCGTACTTTCGCCACGGCGTCTTCGGGTAGATCCTGGGCGAGTCCGCCGGGTCGAATGAACGCGTGGTTCATCCGCAATCCGGTGATCATCTCGAATACGTCGAGAATCAACTCACGCTCACGAAACCCGAACAGCATCGCCGTAACTGCACCCAATTCCATTCCCCCGGTGGCCAGAGCGACGAGGTGCGAAGAAATGCGATTGAGTTCCATCAACAGAACCCTGACGACGGTCGCACGTTCGGGTACTTCTTCGGTGATATCGAGAAGCTTTTCGACACCGAGACAGTACGCAGTTTCGTTGAAGAAGGGGGACAAGTAGTCCATCCTGGTCACGAAGGTGACGCCCTGCGTCCAATTTCGAAACTCTAGATTCTTTTCGATTCCAGTGTGCAGGTAGCCGATTCCGCACCGAGCTTCGGTCACGGTTTCGGCCTCGATCTCGAGAATCAGTCGAAGCACCCCGTGCGTCGACGGGTGTTGCGGCCCCATGTTGACGACGATGCGCTCTTCGGAGGAGCCCGCGGCCGATTCTGCTGCAGCAGCAATTATGTCGTCCCAGTCCTGCCCAGAGACGGTCAACGATCGTTCGCTCATCACTTGTACCCCCGTCGTTGGTCCGGCGGAGGAATACTCGCACCCTTGTACTCGACCGGGATTCCTCCGAGTGGATAGTCCTTGCGTTGTGGATGGCCCTCCCAGTCGTCGGGCATCTGAATTCGAGTCAACGAAGGGTGACCGTCGAACTGGATTCCGAAGAAGTCGTATGTTTCACGCTCGTGCCAGTCGTCGGTCGGATAGACCTCGACCAGCGACGGCAGGTGCGGATCGGCATCCGAAACCGATACTTCGAGACGAATTCGACGATTGTGGGTTATCGACATCAGCGGAAATACCGCGTGCAATTCTCGGTCGACCTGCTGGGGATAGTGGACGCCACTGACGCCCAGACACAGTTCGAATCGAAGTTCCGGTTCGTTCCGGAGGGTCGTCGCAACCGCGAGAAGGTGTTCGCGTCGAACATGCAGGGTGAGTTGGCCGCGGAAGACCACGACGGCTTCAATTGCTTCGTCGAACGTCGTGTCGAGCCGGGGGAGTGTGCGCTCCAACTCATCGACAATCACATCGAAATATCCGCCGTAGGGACGGGATGCACTCTCACGCAGCAGCGTAGGTGGCACCAACCTCCCATACCCGGATGTGTCACCGGTACCCTTCACACCGAACATTCCACGTCGATCGGACGTCACCGCAGCAACCCCTTGAGCTCGAAAGTGGGTGTCGACGCCAATGCGGCGGCTTCCGCTGCGCGGGCGACCGTTTCGCGGTTCACGCCGAGCGGCATCTCCTGTATTTTCTTGTGCAGCTCGAGGATTGCATCGAGCAGCATTTCCGGTCTGGGCGGGCACCCGGGCAAGTAGATGTCCACCGGAACCACATGGTCGACCCCTTGGACGATCGCGTAGTTGTTGAACATGCCACCCGAGGACGCGCATACCCCCATGGCCAGAACCCATTTCGGCTCAGCCATCTGATCGTAGATTTGACGCAGCACGGGCGCCATTTTCTGGCTGACGCGGCCGGCGACGATCATCAGGTCTGCCTGCCGCGGGGAGGCACGAAATGCCTCCATACCGAATCGGGCGATATCGAATCGGCCGGAACTGGTGGCCATCATTTCGATTGCGCAGCAGGCGAGACCGAATGTGGCGGGCCAGAGTGAGCCTTTCCTGACGTATCCGGCGAGGCCTTCGACCGTACTGAGCAGGAAGCCACTCGGTAGCTTCTCTTCGAGACCCATATCTGACCCTTCCGATCCAAAAGTTTCTGAAAGTGGCGAAACGTTTCTGAAAGTGGCGAACCTAATCCCAGCTGAGCCCGCCGCGACGCCATTCGTAGGCGTAGGCGACGGCAGCGCTGACGACGAACAGCCCCATCGCGAGAAGCCCGAATACGCCGAGCGCGTCGAAATGCACGGCCCAGGGATAAAGAAAAACGATTTCGATGTCGAAAATGATGAACAGCATCGCCGTCAGATAGAACTTCACGGGGTAGCGACCTGCACCCATCGGTTGAGCTGTCGGCTCGATACCGCATTCGTAGGCATCCATCTTCGCCCTGTTGTACCGCTTCGGGCCGACTACCGAGGCGATGACGACGGAGACGAGAGCGAAGGCGACGGCGACAGCACCGAGGACAAGGATGGGAATGTACTCGTTCATGCTGTTCGCGCCTCCGTGCATGCCTTGTGAGCAGCCTGTAGGAATGTGAGCTGAAACACAGCCTACCGGTGTGATGCCCCGACGTGTCTCTGTTTCGGACTGTGCGGAAAGGGTGTCGGGTCCACTACGCGGGAAAAGTTTGGGACGGTGGCGCTTTCGGCAGGTTTTCGAGTAGTTTCACGACTGTTTCCGTCAACACGAACGGGTCCAGCGGATGTGACACTGCCGCGTCGGCACCGGACCAATCTGCCAACCATCTGTCGTCCGGTCGGCCGGTCAGAACCACCAGCGGAGGACAGTGCGCGAGCTCGTCCCGCAGTTGCTTCGCCACGCCCATTCCCCCGGCAGGAGCCGACTCCCCGTCGAGGATCGCGAGGTCGATGCCCCCGGCGTCCAGATAGTGAATCACCATCGGGGCCGATGCGACTTCGAGATAGTCGAACGCGCCGAGTGTCGCTTCAGGGCGTGTGCCGATAGCCGTCGTCACATACGCGCGCGTGTCGGAGTTGCTGCTGTACACGAGGATGCGGAGAGCAGGGGTCACGGGATCTGATGCTACGACCGGGGACGCAGGAGACGTGGGCGTTTCATGTTTCCAAGAGCGTTCCACTTGGGGCGAATGTGTAACGTTCGTTGCTTGTCGGGGGATAGACCGTTGAACAGAGTCGCTACCGAGCGGCAGGTGACCGAAAGGAACTTCGATGCAGGGTCAGCACACTCCGATTCCCCACGTCTTCGGTCCGACCGAGGACGTGCTGACCGAGTTCGGTGTGAGTCGGCAGAGTTTCATGGCCCGATTGCGAGAGATTCTCCTGCAAGATCCACCCCCCAAGGGCCTCGATCGCACGGATGTCGCTGCACTGCTGCGAGTCTGTCGCGTCTGATCAGGTTCTCGCGTACTCCAGAATCGCGTTGCCCTTGGAGGTCGTGCGCACGCTGCGCAACACGAGCTTGGTGAGCGGGTCACCTGGTTCGAACATCTTTCGACCCGAACCGGCAATCACCGGGTGCGTCATCAGCGTCAGTGAGTCGAGGAGTCCGGCGAAGAACAGGTGGCGAACGATGGAAATGCCGCCGACCACGGCGATCTCTCCTCCTTCCGATGCCTTCAGATCGTGAACGAAGTCATCGAGATCCCCGTCGATGAGTGAGGCATTCGCCCAGGCGAGTGGACCGGCAAGCGTCCTGGAAGCGACGTGTTTGGGAACCGAGTTGATGAAGCCCCCGAAGCCGTCCTCGTCCCCTGCAGTCGTCCAATAGTCCGACCACTGCTCGTATCCGACTCGTCCGAGAATCACCGTGTCCACTCGCTCGATCATCGCCCCCAGCAGACCCCCCATTTCTTCGTCGAAACTATCGAACTGCCATTGATCGGGGGACTCGACCACGCCGTCGACGGAGTGAAACAGACCTGCTGTCAGTGTGCGCATCGATCTTCTCTTTTCGTGGTTGTAAGGGCTCTTCTCGTTCGACCTGAGGGCTCGGTGAAACTCATCGGTACGCGAGCCTGCCATCGAGGTAGCAGACTGGTGCCGTGACCGATGCCACCGAACCACTGCCCAATCCGAGGACCGCAGAGCATTCGCGGCTCGCCGAGTCGCCCGGTGTGTCCGGACCATGGCGTCAGTGGGGTCCCTATCTTGCCGGCCGTCAGTGGGGCACAGTCCGTGAGGACTACTCGTCCGATGGGGACGCCTGGCAGTCCTTTCCCTTCGATCAGGCGCATGCGCGGGCCTACAGGTGGGGAGAAGACGGGTTAGGCGGGATCTGCGATCGTTTCGGGTTTCTCAACTTCGCTTTCGCGCTGTGGAATCGCAAGGACCCCGTCCTCAAGGAACGACTCTTCGGTCTTACCAACGGTGAAGGCAACCACGGCGAGGACGTCAAGGAGTACTGGTGGGTCGTCGACGGCACCCCCAGTCACAGCTGGATGCAGTGGCTCTACCGCTATCCACACGCCGAGTATCCGTATCGGCAGCTTCGTGAGGAGAACGCGCAACGAGGACGAGACGAGCGGGAGTACGAACTCTCCGATACCGGAATTCTCGACGAGAACCGATTCTTCGACGTGCAGATCACCTACGCCAAGGCCGCCCCGGACGACATCGCCATCGTCATCTCGATCACCAATCATGGCCCAGAGGCCGCGTCGGTGGATTTGCTGCCGCATCTCTGGTTGCGCAACACCTGGGCGTGGGGTCGCGACGACCGTGGCGGCTCCCTTTCGCAGATGACTGCTCCCGAATTGCAGTCCGGCCAGGTGCGCGCAATCGCCGCCGAACATGGCTTTCTCGGAAAGTACTACCTGAGCGCCGAAGGAGAACCCGAGGTCCTCTTCTGCGACAACGAAACGAACTCGGCGCAGCTCTGGGGTCAGGAGAATGTCAGCGCGTATTGCAAGGACGGAATCGGCCGCCGCGTCGTAGAGGGGGACACCGGTGCGGTAAACCCTGAACAGACGGGCACGAAGTCGGCGTTCTGGTTTCGATTCGACGATATCGCACCCGGCGCTGCCGTCGAGGTCAAGCTTCGCCTGTCTCAAAACGAGCCGGACGCGCAGACCTTCGGACGTGGGTTCGACGCCATTGTTGCCGACCGACGTTCGGAAGCCGACGACTTCTACGGCGTCGTGATCGGATCCGATCTGGACGAGAACGATCGCCATATAGCTCGGCGTGCGTACGCGGGGCTGTTGTGGACGAAGCAGCTCTACCGTTACGACGTCGAGCAATGGCTCGAAGGCGACCCGGTTGGGGAGCCCGCACCGCCGTCACGGCTCGATGCCAAGGCGCGAAACACCCACTGGCGTCATCTTGCTCTCGCGGACGTGATCTCGATGCCCGACGAATGGGAGTATCCGTGGTTTGCCGCTTGGGACTTGGCATTTCATACCATTCCGCTCGCACATGTCGATCCGGATTTCGCGAAAGAGCAGCTGGTGTTGATGTGCCGGGAGTGGGCAATGCATCCCAATGGTCAGCTCCCCGCTTACGAGTGGGAGTTCGGTGACGTCAATCCACCTGTTCATGCGTGGGCGGCGTGGCACGTCTACCGCATCGACGGATACCGCGACCGAGAATTCCTGGTGCGTGTATTCACCAAGCTGCTGTTGAATTTCTCGTGGTGGGTGAATCGAAAGGACTCGGCGGGTTCGAACATCTTCGAGGGTGGCTTCCTCGGAATGGACAATATCGGCTTGTTCAACCGCTCTGCGCCCTTGCCTCCTGGATTTCGGCTCGAACAATCCGACGCCACGAGTTGGATGGCGTTCTACTGCCAACAGATGTTCAAGATTTCGCTCGAGCTCGCGCGTCACGACAATGCCTGGGACGACGTCGCGACGAAGTTCTTCTCGCACTTTCTGTCGATCGCGAAAGCTGTCAAATCATTTGGATCGCAACATATTTCACTATGGCACGAAGAGGACGGGTTCTTCTACGACGTTCTCGTTCCGCCAGAGGGCGACGCGGTCCCGATGCGGGTACGTTCGATGGTCGGCCTGCTCCCGATTCTCGGTGCTACCGAGATTCCGTCGTGGGTCGAGAAGGAATGCCCTGATCTGACCGCACGGCTGCGGTGGGTGCAGCATCGTCGACCTGACATGGTCAGTCCGCTGCTTGCGCGGAAGGACGGCGACGAAATTCGAGTGCTGCTGACCCTCGTCGAACCGGAACGACTCAAGCGTGTGCTGGCCAGGATGTTCGATTCGGAAGAGTTCCTGTCGCAGTACGGAATCAGGTCGCTGTCGGCGTCGTACCGGGACGGTGTCACGTTCGATGTCGACGGCCGCAGTCTGTCCATCGAGTACGAACCCGGCGAATCACGCACCGGCATGTTCGGTGGCAACTCGAACTGGCGTGGCCCGATCTGGTTCCCGGTCAACGTGTTGTTGGCCGATAAGTTGCGCGCATACGGACGTCACTACGGCGAATCGTTCACCATCGAGATTCCCACCGGGTCCGGCAATCACCGCACCTTGACGCAGGCAGCAGATTTGATCGACAGCGGGTTGGCGTCGCTGTTTCGGCCCGTGAACGGCAAGCGTCCCGCGGATGGCGCGCGAATCGAGGCGAGCGAGGACCCGTTGTGGAGCGTGCACCCCACCTTCAACGAGTATTTCGACGGTGACACCGGGGAAGGCCTGGGAGCATCCCACCAAACCGGATGGACGGGACTGGTGGCGCATCTGCTGAGGCCGCGTCTGCCGTTGTAGTGGCAGCGCGTCCTAGAGTGGGGAAATGAAGATTCGCGGCGCAGTGCTCGAGGAAATCGGACGGTCTCGGCCGTTCGCCCAATCTCGGCCGATCACGATCTCGGAACTCGATCTCGATCCGCCCGGCGAGGGCGAATTGCTCGTCCGAATCGAGGCGGCCGGCCTGTGTCATTCCGATCTGTCCGTGGTCGACGGCAATCGCGTACGACCAGTTCCGATGTTGCTCGGACACGAGGCAGCCGGTCGCGTCGAGGCGTTCGGGTCCGGGGTCGAGGACATCGCACTCGGCACCCGCGTGGTGATGACCTTTCTGCCTCGATGCGGAGAATGCGCCGGCTGCCGGACCGACGGACAGATGCCTTGCGTGCCAGGCAGTGCGGCGAACAATGCCGGTGAACTACTCGGTGGCGGTGGCAAATTGGCGCGCGCGGGCCAGGAAGTCAAACATCACCTCGGGGTCTCCGGATTTGCAACACACGCGGTAGTGAGCCGGAAATCGGTTGTAGCCGTCGACGACGATATTCCGGCCGACATCGCGGCGGTGCTCGGATGTGCGGTCTTGACCGGCGGTGGCGCAGTTCTCAACGCCGGTGCGCCCAAACCTGGCCAGTCCATCATGGTGGTCGGTCTCGGTGGCGTCGGAATGGCCGCTGTACTGACGGCTGTATCCGTGGGCGCCGGTGAGGTCATCGGCGTCGATGCAGTGGCTGAGAAGCTGGCAACCGCTCGCGAACTTGGTGCGACTCGGACGTATTCGCCTGCCGAGCTTCATGAGCTGGGTATCAAAGCAGACATCGTGATCGAGGCTGCAGGAAACGCGCGCGCCTTCGAAGCGGCCGTCGCCGCGACGGCACCCGGCGGCAGGACCGTCACCGTCGGCCTTCCCGCTCCCGACGCCAGGTCCTCGATATCGCCTCTCGGACTCGTCGCCGAAGCGCGCACGATCATCGGCAGCTATCTCGGTTCTGCAGTGCCAGAGCGTGACATTCCGAAGTATGCGCAGCTCTGGCGCGAGGGCCGGCTACCTGTCGAGAAGCTGATCTCCTCGCGAATCCGGCTCGAGGACATCAACTACGGCATGGACGAACTCGCCGACGGCAGAGCGATCCGTCAGGTCATCACGTTCGACGAGCAGTAGCGACCCAGCGGTCGTTGCGGCGTCCGATTTCGATGGGATGGTCGAAGCATGCGCTGATGTTCTCGGTCGTGAGTACGTCTTCGACGAGGCCGTCGACCATGATCATGCCGTCGCGGATGAGTACGGCATGCGTCGTGGATGTAGGAATTTCCTCCAGATGATGCGTCACGAGGATGCTCGACAATGATTCGTGCTCTGTGCGGAGATTGTCGAGTGCGGAGAGAAGTTGCTCGCGAGCAGCGAGGTCGAGTCCGGTGGCGGGTTCGTCCAGAAGTAGAAGCGCAGGGTCGGACAGGAGTGCCCGCGCGATCAGCGCGCGGCCACGTTCACCCTGCGAAAGGGTGCGCCAAGGCGAGTCGCTGCGATCCTCGATACCGAGGGAGGCGATGAGCGATCGGGCCCGGTCTTTCTGCTCGGAAGTGGCCGACCATCGCGGAATCAGATCAGGAGTGTTGGTGAGCCCGGTGAGCACGGTCTCGAACAGCGTCAAAGGAGCTTCGATACGTAGTCGAGGATCGACGTGACCGATGTGGGTGCGCAGCTCGCGCATGTCGACACGGCCCAGTTGGTGACCGAGGACATGCACGGTGCCATTGGTTGGGTGCACGAACGCGCCGAGCAGGCTCAGCAACGTGCTCTTACCTGCTCCGTTGGCACCCAGCAGCACCCAGTGCTGCCCCTGCTCGACCTTCACCGATGCGCCGCGCAGTAGATGTCGTCCGCCTCTGACCAGGTCGACGTTGTGGGCGCGCACGACACTTTCCGTATTCACCGGTCGACAGTATCTTGACACCGAGTCCGGTTTGCGGCCTGCCCGACGACTACCGATTTCCAACCGGCGTAGTACGGGTACCTCGCAAGTCAGTAGGCTTGCCGAAGCCGTCAGTGTCAGCGAAAGCAGTGTCAGCGAAAGAGAGTGGAAACAGTCGTGAGTGCACAAGCGCCTATTCGAGTCGGCGTCCTCGGGGCCCGCGGCAAGGTGGGACAAGCCATCTGTGACGCCGTCACGGCAGCAGACGGGCTCGAATTGGTTGCTACGGTCGATCAGGGCGACCCGATTTCGACCTTTGTCGACGCAGCCACCGAGGTCGTTGTCGACTTCACACACCCGGACGTGGTGATGGACAACCTGAAGTTCCTCGTGGAGAACGGTATTCATGCCGTTGTGGGAACTACCGGCTTCGACGAGGGACGCCTCGACACCGTTCGGTCATGGCTGACGAGTTCGCCCCGGACCGGTGTCCTGATCGCGCCGAACTTCGCTATCGGCGCCGTACTGACGATGCGGTTCGCCGAGCAAGCAGCACGATTCTTCGATTCGGTCGAGGTGATCGAACTACACCACCCGAACAAGGCCGACGCGCCGTCCGGGACGGCATACCGCACGGCCCAGTTGATCGCCGATGCGAGGAAGAAGGCCGGCGTAGGCCCGAGTCCTGATGCCACGACCACGGAGTTGGACGGTGCCCGAGGCGCTGAAGTCGACGGCGTTCGCGTGCACTCCATCCGTCTCGCCGGACTGATTGCCCATCAGGAAGTTCTGCTGGGAACACAGGGGGAGACGCTCACCATCCGGCACGACTCGATGGACCGCTCGTCGTTTGCTCCCGGGGTCCTTCTCGGTGTGCGTGAAATTTCCGGACGGCCCGGGTTGACAGTCGGGCTCGACCCCTTCTTGGATCTGTAGCGAGGTTGCGATGAACAAGGCCACCAAAGTTGTGCTCATCATCGGCGTCATGGTGCTGGTTCTGGGCTTCTATTTCTACCTTCTCGGAAGTCGCGGTCTGTCGCTGATTCAGACCGGCGGCCCGGTCAACATCGGTCTCGGAATAGGCGTCATCCTGTTGCCCATCCTCGGGGTGTGGATTGTCGGCGCCACCCTCAAAGCAGGGTTCGATCATCAGCATCTGGCCAGCCGGATGCGCGAGGAGAACCTCGAACTGGACGTCTCGGATCTACCGACGATGCCGTCGGGTCGGATTGCCCGCGACGCCGCCGACGAACTCTTCCAACAGATCAAAGGTGAGTGGGAGAAAGATCCGGACAACTGGCGCAACTCCTACCGATTGGCGCGAGCCTACGACTACGCAGGCGACCGAGGCAGAGCCCGCGAGACGATGAAGCGGGCAGTAGAACTCGAACGGCAGGAATCCGCCGACCGATGACCGCCACTCTGCTCGTCGTTCACCACACGCCGTCGCCGGTTACGCGTGAGCTTCTCGAAGCAGTGCTGGCGGGTGCGAGGGATCCTGACATAGAGGGCGTGACCGTTCGGAGCGTTCCAGCACTGGGCGCGACCATCTCCGATGTCCTGGGCGCCGACGGATATCTGTTCGGAACACCGGCGAATTTCGGCTATATGAGCGGTGCTCTCAAGCATTTGAGTTGCGATAACCCCGCTATTACATGTTCTTGGAGGTCGGCGGCATGAAGCGCTTGCTGATCATCCACCACACGCCGTCGCCGCACTGCCAGGCGATGTTCGAGGCGGTGGTGAGCGGTGCGACCGATCCGGAGATCGAGGGCGTCGAGGTGGTGCGCCGCGCGGCGCTTTCGGTGTCGACGAGCGACTTCCTCGATGCTGATGGCTACGTGCTCGGCAGTCCGGCGAACCTCGGTTCGATTTCAGGCGCACTCAAGCACGGGTTCGACTGTTCCTATTACCAGATCCTCGACTCGACGCGGGGCCGCCCGTTCGGGCTGTACCTGCATGGCAACGAGGGGACCGAGGGTGCGGAGAACGCCGTTGACCGGATTACCGCCGGGCTCGGCTGGGAGAAGGCGGCCGAGTACGTCATCGCGTCGAACAAGCCCGATAATGCGGTGCTGGAGGCGTGCTGGGAGCTGGGCGCGACCGTCGCCGCCGGACTCATGGGGTAGCAGCGCGTCTTTGCGGCTGCCATCCGTCATTGAGGTCCTTCCCGTGGGCGGAGGCCACATAGCCGACTGCATCGACCACCGCCGGGCACACCGCGTTCATCGCCTCGCCGAACTGTAGCCAGCGCTCTGCCCCGGTGGGGTCAACGTAGTGAAAGACCTGCTCGAACGCGAAGACCGGCATGAGGTCGACATCACCCCTATCGGCGGGTCGCGCGAACTCAACACGCGCAAGGACTTCACCCGCCTCAATGATCCCCTCATGCACGCTCGACTTCACGCCGCCGGGTGGGTATGGAGAGACGCGTACCTCGGACATCTGAACTGCATTGTTGGCGACCACGTTCAGCAGTCGATGCTTGTCGGTGTTCGAGAGGTGCTGGAGCACGTGCAATGGGTGCAGCTTATCGGGACCGGCGTGGTACGGCTGCTGGGAGTCCAACACCTCAACGACTGTAGGGCCATACCATTGCTTGCGTTTGGATAGCCACTTCTTGAAAGACTCGACCGAGCGCTGGAGCGGGAACGCCACGTCGAGAGGGTTGTTCGTCTGAATCCGTGTCGGCGTGATAGCCCAGAGCGCGTGGTCCATTGCGGCTCTGAGGTTGTGGATGACGTCGCCCATGAGCAGCGACGGCCTTGTGTAATCGGGGACCTCATCGAGCGTCCACTCAGCCCACACGGTGGGTGCCGACGCCTCGGACATGTTGCTGCGTCGGGAGTACTTCTTCTCGGCAGTGAGCAGTTCTTCGAGTAGGTCCCGCAGCTCATCTCGAATCTCGAATGCGCGCTCGATCTTGTCCAGGCCGGGCAGACGCGCGCTCTCATTCTCACCCATGCGCAGAGCGTATCTGCTGCCGCTGCCACCACCGCCTGTATCGTCGCTGATGGGCGTCGAGGCCATCGTCGTCACCTCCCACACCGCTCCCGCTGCCCTATCTCCAGCCGGGGGGGGGGGCGGTGCGCCCGTTAGGCGTGTCCGCCAGTCGGATCATTTTCGTCCATGCGAGCCAGTTGTCGTAGCGACGGTGTATCTGTATGCCATGTGTCTTACAGTGCCTGACGACATCCCGCGCTTCCGCTACATGCGATACGTTCGACCTCCAGCAACGACGACCGGGACTCAGCGTGACGCGCCGCCGCTGTTCCCGATCCAGCCAAGCACTCGCAAAATGCGCGTTGGCATTGACGTCCAGACTCTGCCAGAAGCGACTGCGGAACTTCTAAGGGTTGTCGGTCGGGACGAAGAGGTTGAGCCGATTTTGTTGGTCCAGAACGATGCGGGCGAACCGACAAGGTGGCTTCGCATCCTCGGCTCGCGTGAGTGGTACGCGTTCACATTCACCACCGTGGACGACGCCCCGAGGTTCGCCGACGCATCTACTGTTGGCATTTCCGGCTACCGAGACGGAGAACATTGGCTGGGGACTTCGGGGAACTTCTTCAGCATCTACGCGCAGCTCGACGAGGCTGCGCGGAAAGCGTATTCGAACGACGATGGCCTGACCCTTGCCGACCGGCATAGAGCGTCGGCGCTGGCAGCGGCAGCCGGTGCTGTTGGGATAGACGTCATCGTGACAACGGCTGCCACCGCGCTGCGCGACGACGTGGCCGACAACGACTCGATTATCAGTGTCACGCCCGATCAGCTGCTACCTCTGTTTGGTCATTACCTTCGCAGCACAGGAAACCACGTGCTGGAATCGGCTAAGGGCGGATTGCAGGGCGGAGGTACGTTTGTCCGGAAGTGCAACGCCACATCCGTCACCGACCTTTGCCTCGCCGGAATCGACGCTTCACTACCGCATCTCACCGCGATACGCCTGATGGCGACAATGGGCCGTGACCCTGATCTTGTCGAGTCGATGGCCGCAATCGCTCTGCGGCTCAGCCGTGCAGCACGAGCAGTCGACAATTTACTCGCTGTACTCAGTAACGGCAGCTCATCCGCGATGCAGCGGTCGGATACTGCCGAGACCACCGCCGAGGCATTCGATCGAATCTTGCTGTATCTCTGTGCGGCGATGGATAGATACGCTCGTGTGACTCAAACGCTGTTCGACACGAGTCTGAATCCCGACAAGCAGCGTGGTTCCCTCACCTCGATGGTCGAATTGCGTTCGGTGATTGAGAAGTTCGAACCGACCGATACAGCAGAACTCGAAGCACTCGGGGCTTACGCACGGGTCATCGGTCAGCTACGGAACCGTATTCATGCGCTTCCGCTCGATACGCAGCACCAGCTATCTCGGGGCTACGGCTCGTCGACAACGGTGGCGGTGACTCTCGACGGCCTCGCTGAGTTCGATCCGGATAGCACACCTCTCAACCAGGACCAACTAGACCGCTTAGGAGTCTGGAACGCACAATCCTCAAATCCCTTTGAACCACGTTCATACGCCGCCGATCTGGCAACACTGGCGACCACGCTGTTCAAAGAAACGCTCCGCTATGTCGACGAGTTCTCACGCTTTCTCATCTGCACTAAACCTCGATCCACCGATGAATCTGGGAGGTAGTGGGGTGTCGAACTGAAGAAAGTGCCCTCCGACCTGGAATGATTTGAGTTCTCACACAAAAAATCGGACCAGACCAACAGGACACTTCCAGTGCGATCATCCCACACCTTCCACCCTGATTCCGCGAAGTTCGACGACGATCACCTCGTGTCCTGCGCGGGACTGCTGCCGATCATGGCCCTTGCCGACCAGACCGGATTGACCAAACTGCTGGCGGACAAGGTGTCGATCACCGCCCCGAAGATCACATCGGGTACCGCAAATCTGGCACCGAAGTTGACGACGTTGATCGCGGCGATGTGCGCGGGTGCTGACAGTATCGACGACATCGACCTCCTCCGGTCCGGCGGTACGAAACACCTCTTCGACTCCGTCTACGCACCCTCTACCGTCGGAACATTGTTGCGCGAGTTCACGTTCGGCCACAATCGGCAACTCGAATCGGTCCTGCGCGAACACCTCGTTGCTCTCGCTCACCGCACCGAGATCCTGCCCGGCATCGCGGACCGCGCATTCGTCGACATCGACTCGCTCCTGCGCCCGGTCTACGGTCACGCCAAACAAGGTGCCTCCTACGGTCACTCCAAAATCGCGGGCAAGCAGATCCTCCGCAAAGGACTTTCACCGCTCGCGACGATCATCAGTACCGCCGACTCGGCTCCGGTGATCACCGGCATGCGGCTGCGAGCAGGCAAAGCAGGGTCCGGTACCGGAGCCGCTCGGATGGTCGCCCACGCCATCGCCACCGCCCGGATGGCCGGCGCGACGGGAAAGATCATGGTCCGCGGCGACTCCGCCTACGGCAACAGCCGTGTCGTACGTGCCTGCGTCAACGCCTCCGTCGAGTTCTCGTTCGTCCTGATCAAGAACCGCCTCGTCCAACGAGCCATCGATTCCATCACCGACGATGCGTGGACGGCCGTGCGATATCCGGGCGCGGTCCGCGACCCCGATACCGGTGGCTGGATCTCCGACGCAGAGGTCGCTGAAACAGCTTTCACCGCTTTCTCTTCCACCGCTCATCCTGTCACCGCACGGTTGATCGTCCGGCGGGTCAAAGACGCCCGCTACCGCGATGCACTGTTCCCGGTGTGGCGGTATCACCCGTTTTTCACCAACAGCACCCTGCCGACGACGACCGCCGATGTCGTTCACCGGGCACACGCGATCATCGAAACCGTGTTCTCGGATCTGATCGACGGACCGCTCGCGCACATGCCCTCGGGATCGTTCGGCGCGAACTCCGCGTGGGTGCAGTGCGCAGCGATCGCGCACAACCTACTGCGCGCTGCCGGAACCGTGGCAGGCGGGCGGCACGCGAAGGCCCGCGGAATGACGCTACGGCGGAAGATCGTCAACATTCCCGCGCGTTTCGTGCGGCCGCAGCGCGCACCCACGCTGCACCTGCCGCGAAAGTGGCCATGGCTCGACGCATGGCTTCAACTATGGCGCAACATCATTGGGTTCAGTCCACCTTCGACTGCCTGATCCTGACCGACACGCCGACTCGGCCCGAACAACGACAATCGTGGAAACGCTGGGTAGACCAGCGGACGACACACGCCCAGAAGACCCCGACCCCACAATTCAGTCACCGACCACAATGCATCACCTCAGTCGGTGGATCGAGGCTAAGACCCTGGCCACGATCACGACTGCGCAGCACCCCGTACTGGGCTGTTGGGCGGACGATCCACGTCTAATGCCAGATCCGACTGGGAATGAGGTCCTGTATCGGGAGATGCTGGGGTGGGCGGACTTTGGGTAGGATGCTACCCGGCACCACGAAGGTCAGATCCTAACGCCCGCCGGTGTGATTCCGAAGCTGCCGGGGGCCGCACCGCTCCTGATGTTGGCGATGGCGAGCGCACGGGCATCGAAGTTGTCGGCGGGCAGGAAGAGAGTACGGTCGACTTCGGCCCGCGAGACCTTTCCATCGGTGTAAAGCGACCAGGATTCGGCGCAGCTTCGCTGAGGCCAGCCGAGCGGATCTCGAGTCTCAATCCACCGCACCACCGAGTCGAAGCTGTGCCCATCGAGCATGCGCCGTACAGCCTTGGCGACCGGGGAGGCGACGGATCGGCGGCGCGACCCGTCGATTTTCCGGTGTCCAGGTCGCGAACAATCCTGCAGCCGTCTGGGACTCGCCCGTGGACCTTGCCCTCGGTCATGTTCTCGCGGTGGGCGCTTGATCCGCTTGCGGATACCCTCGGCCTCGTGCTCGGCCAGCAGCGCGTCGAGACCGGTGGTGAATCGGTTGTCGCCGCCTTCGAGGTCGAAGAGCTGTCCGCTGTAGGACAACATCATCTGACGGTCGGTGCATAGGCGGCGCAGGTCGACGTAGTGATCCAACGACGGGCCAGTCGTGTGAGGGCTTCCAGACCACCAGGGCGTCGCCCGAGCGCAGCACCTCCCTCAGCCTGGCGCACGGGGCGGTCCTTCGTCGCGAGGCAGGTGGCTGATCGGTCGTTGTTGGTCAACGCCTCAGCGACCGGCTACCCGTTGCGCACTCGCAGACAGCCCTGCACTCGATCTCCTGCTCGACGACCGAGCGCCCCCGGTCAGCAGTCTCCTCCCGCCCATACGGTCTGTGGGTTCACGGCAACAACGACACCGTCGGCGCAGTATCGGCGATAGCGAAGATCGCCACCGGGTGGGCGCTGGAAAATGTGTCCGCTGCACTGGAACTGACGACCGCGGACAAGGCCGCCAAGGATTCTTGCTACGAACTCGGCGGCACGTTGGCAGCAACTCTCATGAGCTGAACCGCTGTGTCTTCAGAACGGTGGGGGTTCGGCGCGTTCGCGTAGTCGAACGACTGCGCTGTGTTCGCGGAATCGGCGTCGCAGATTTTGGATTCGCGCCCGTGCAACATCGGTCGCGGCGTCTCGGAGGTCCTTGGTCGTAGGTGGTTGCGTGCCGGGCGATTGGTTCTTTTCCCACCAGGTCACCGTGACCGGATCGGGCTCGGGTTCCGAACCTCGTTTTCCGCGTCGGCGGGCTCTGGGTAAGCCCAGCCCTCCCGGATCCGGGAGCGAGATCCGCCGGTATCCGGAGCGGCTCGTCCACAGGATCGCGCAGCCCTGCAGGAGGGCGACGGTCCAGCTGCGCGATGTCTTGGCCTGGTGGTGGCGGGTGCAGACTGGGTGCAGGTTCGTCTCGATAGTCCACCCCCCGCGCTCGGGGTTGTTGTGGTCGAACGGGACGATGTGGTCGAGTTCGCACTTCGTGGAGGAGACATCGCAGTGTTCGAAGGTGCACGTCCGGTGGCTCATCCGTACACGTGCTGCGGTCTCGGTCGAGGGCTTGTACGTCAGCGCGCCCGGCGGTGGGCACGTAAGACCACCGTGTCCGTCGGGAAACATTCCCGCGGCCTGTGTCGGGTCGTTCTCGATGGTGGCGAGTAGTTCGGCGGAGAACTTTGCTCGGACCGATTCGCTGATTTCCGATCGTGCAGGGCCGAACGTTCGGGGAAATGTGCGGGGGACAATGCCACCTCGGCGCACCCGACCGCGTCCGATCAGATGCTCCGAGAGGGGTTGACCGACAGTCGAATTCGATAACAGAGCAGCAGGGTGTCGAATATCCCCACCACCTGGGGGAGTGACGCTGGCTGCTGCAGTGGTGCTGGGTGGTGCTGTGACGCTGGATGGAATAGTGACACCCGAGGACGTCATGACGGTTATGAGTTCGGTCAACAGCGCTTGCCACTGAGCATCCTTGGCGACCAGCCGGGCTAGGTCTGCGTCGAGGGGTGTCCCATCCGCCAGGACAGCCGGGCTCGAGGTCAGACCCAACAGGGTTTGCACATCGACAAGGATCTGGACGAGATGTCCACGTCGCGGAGGCGGTGCGTCGGTGATGCCGAACACCGGGCACTGTTCACCGCGGTCACAGTGGCATTCGAGAGCTTCTTCGCTGTGTAGAAGGGCCAACAGTCCGTCGACACGCAGTTGTCGTAGCGACCTCGGATCGGACTTGCACACGGTCCCGGCGATCTCCTCGATCAGCGCGTCGGCTTCGGCACCTTCGAGGTCGGTCAACTGCGCGTGCAAAATCGCTGTTCCATCTCCTTCCTGCCGGACCGACACCTCTCTGCCGGTGCGAGCGGACAGTGCCCGAGCTACCGCGGCCTCGTCGGGGTTGTGCGTCATCCACAGTCGCCACAGCTTTTTGCGGAGTGACGGTGCGTTGAGGCGTGCGGCTGCAGCAACGGCATCGGACTCGATGGCCTTGATCGTCTCATCACTGGCATAACCGAGAACCGAGGTCATTACCGTGACGTGGGACCAGTCGAGCATTCCGCAACTGAATCGAATGGCGGTCAAAGGCAATCGGTCCAATTCGAAGCCGGTGTCGGTGAACGCCCGGATCTGGCGCCACGACATGCGTAGTGCTCCTGCTGCCTCGCACACCGCATCGCGCAACGCGTCGGAGGGATCGCCGCCGCGGTCATCGGCATCGGCGAGGCGGATCTCTACGACGTTGCAGACCGATTCCACCACACGAACTCGGCACAAATTCTCTTGATGGCGATCTCGGCCGGCAACAGCGAGCAGCCCTGCCACACAGCTGTTGCCGTCGATGATGCCAGCTCCGAAATCCCCCGATTCGAACATACTTGCGAGTGTAAGCCCCCCTACCGACACGTTTTGACGGTCCACAGCCACACGCCCACTTGCCAAGGCGGAATCTTCTTCACGTCTCGGCTCGGCAGCGACGGTGATCTCTGTCTAGTCTCGCTCCCATGACGTCAGACGCATATGCGCGGTTCCTTCCTGCTGGGTACCAAATTTTCCTCCAACCGGTCTCGACGACCTGGCAGTGGCGTGACACCTCAGTTCATATTGCCCGGGCGCGCAACAGCGATGCGGCTGTCAAAGTTCTGGCGATTCATGGTGCAGGTGGGCATTCAGGCGCACTGTGGCCATTCGCGGCATTCGCTGCGACGCGTGGAGCCGATGTGTTGTTTCCCGATATGCCGCTGTACGGCAGGACAGTTGTGGCGATCGGAGGGGCGGTGAGATACGAGGACTGGGTCGAGATGCTGTGCGATCTTGTAGTAGCGGAGCGGAGCGGCGTGGCGATCCGCGTCCCTTAGTTCTGTTCGGTGCAAGCATGGGCGGAATGTTGGCGTATGAAGTTGCTGCTCGAACCGGTCAGGTTGCCGACGTCATTGCTACTTGTCTTCTGGATCCATCGGATGCCGATGCTCGCTCAGCCGCTGCACGTTTCGGTGTTCTCGGCCCAATAGCCCCGCGACTGCTGAAGGCAGCGGCGGCGGTGCTCGGCAGCGTCCGTGTGCCGGTGCGGTGGTTGATGGATATCGATAACATGAGTGCAAATCGAGAGCTGTCGCAGGCATGCGCGACCGATCCACTCGGCGGTGGAGTGTCCCTACCGCTCGGATTTCTCAGCAGTTTCATGTCATTCGAACACGTGGCCCCCGAGCAATATCAAGGCCCGAAGGTGACCTTGACGCATCCTGCAGAAGACACGTGGACCCCGGTGGAATTGAGCATTCGATTTCTTGACAGGATCGCCGCGCCTACATCGCTAATAATGCTGGACGGGTGCGGTCACTTTCCGATCGAGGAACCTGGATTGTCTCAGCTGGCGTCCACGATGGAGGACATCGCCCGCTCCCACGGTTGGGCTCCGTAGCGAAGAGTCGTCGGACCCTCGTGGCACAGTGACGTCATGCGTGAGATGAGTGCATCGATGGCACGCCGCACCGCCCTGGCCGCGCAGGGGCTGGCGTCTGCGCGTGCTGTAAAAGAGGGGCTGGCGTCCACACGAGCGGTGCACAAGGTGATTGCACAGACGCAGTTGCTCCAGCTCGACTCGGTGTCGGTGCTCGTGCGCGCGCACTATGCGCCGGTGTTCAGTCGAATCGGCAAATACGACCGAGCTGTGATCGATCAGGCTGCGTGGACCGATACTGCGCGACGCCCTCGGAAGCTCGTCGAGTATTGGGGGCACGAAGCCGCGCTGATACCGGTCGAGGACTGGCCGCTGATGGGTTGGCGCACAAAGTTGTACGAGCATGGTCGTTGGGGAGGAGCTGCCAAAGTTCTGGAACGGAACCCGGCGCTCGCCGACGATGTTCTTGCTGTCATCGGAGATTTCGGGCCGTCGAGTGCCGGTGACATCGAGCGTGCGCTCGAGGTCGAACGTCCTGGACGCAAGGGCCCGTGGTGGGACCGCAGTGACGTCAAGGTCGTGTGCGAGCAATTGTTCGCGGCGGGCATGGTTTCGGTTGCCACTCGCTCCGGTTTCGTTCGGCACTACGACCTGACGGAACGGGTGATTCCGCCCGATATCCTTTCTCGCACGGTGAACGAGGCCGATGCAGTGAGGGAATTGGTCGACAAGTCTGCGGTGGCGCTCGGTATCGCAAGCGAGCCCGATCTTCGTGACTACTACAGGCTTTCACAGAAACAATCGAAAGCCGCTGTCGCCGAACTGGTGGAGGACGGTGTCCTCGAACCCGTCGAAGTACGCGGTTGGGACGTGCCCGCGTACCTGCATGTCGAGGCTCGTATTCCCCGGTCCGTCCGGGGGAGCGCACTGCTGTGTCCGTTCGATCCGATGATCTTCTACCGTCCGCGCGTCGAGCGCATCTTCGGTTTTCGCTATCGCATCGAGATCTACACCCCACAACACAAGCGGGTCCACGGCTACTACGTTTTCCCGTTTCTGATGGGAGACGAGCTGGTCGCGCGGCTCGATCTCAAGGGTGACCGGGCGCGTTCGGAGCTGCAGGTGCTCGGCGCATTCGTCGAAGGTGAACGCGCAGTCGGTCCCATCGCCGTTGCGCTCGCGCAGTCTCTGCGTGAAATGGCGGACTGGCTGGGGCTCGACGCCATCATGATCGGTGAACGCGGCGACCTCGCGACCGCCCTGGCAGGCGCTGTGTAACCAATCGTCTGTTCGGGCAGCGGGATGTACTCGATGGTGCGAACATCGCAAGTGTGACTTCACGAGTGTCCGTATCCGACAGTGAACTGCCCCCACAGGTCGTGGTGCTCTTCGGAGCAACAGGCGACCTGGCTCGCCGCAAACTTCTTTCGGGGATGATGCACCTGGCATTGTCCGACCTCGCTCCACGTATACGTGTCGTCGGAACTTCGCTGGAAGAGATGACAAGTGACGAGTTTCGCCAGATGGCCCTGGAATCTGTCGTCGAATTCTCCACTCGCACGGTCTCCGACGAGCATTGGAGCGAGTTCGCACGCAAGCTGACCTATGTATCGCAGAAAGCCGGGCCTGCGGCGCTCGCCGATGCTGTTGCGCACGCGGAGATGGAGTTGGGTCCGGGAACCCGGCGCCTGCACTACCTCAGTGTTCCGCCGAAAGCTGCTCTCGCCGTCGTCGAAATGCTCGGTGCCGCCGATCTGGTCGAACGATCGCGCATCATCATGGAGAAGCCGTTCGGTACCGATCTCGACAGTGCGATAGCCCTCAACGCCACACTGCACGAGACCTTCGAGGAAGATCAAATCTTTCGGATAGATCACTTCCTCGGAAAAGAGCCTGCACAGAACATCCTGGCTTTCCGGTTCGCCAACGGTCTGTTCGAGCCGATCTG
Organism: Rhodococcus sp. PAMC28707; assembly: GCF_004795915.1. Lineage (NCBI taxonomy): Bacteria > Bacillati > Actinomycetota > Actinomycetes > Mycobacteriales > Nocardiaceae > Rhodococcus > Rhodococcus sp. PAMC28707. The sequence goes on along the minus strand of NZ_CP039253.1, from coordinate 355,547 downwards.
GAACCGGAACTTCATCGACCACATCCAGATCGACATCCCGGAGAAGTTGGGACTGGACGGTCGGGCGAACTTCTACGAATCCACCGGAGCTTTCAAAGACATGGTGGTGACGCACCTGTTTCAGGTTCTCGCGTTCATGGCAATGGAGCCGCCGACAGCCCTCGAACCCGGAGCGATCGGCGAGGAGAAGAACAAGGTCTTCCGCTCGATGATCCCTTTGGACCCGAAAAGGGTTGTGCGCGGGCAGTATTCCGGTTACCGATCGGAGTCTGGAGTGGCTGACGATTCCGACACCGACACCTTCGTCGCACTTCAGTGCGAAATCGACAACTGGCGGTGGGCAGGGGTTCCCTTCTACCTGCGGACCGGTAAGCGGTTGGCCGAAGGACAACGGATCATTTCGATTGCTTTCCGTGAGCCACCCAAATCGATGTTCCCGGCAGGATCGGGCGTCGGCGCGCAGGGGCCGGACCACCTGACGTTCGACCTAGCGGACGCGTCGAAGGTATCGCTGTCGTTCTACGGCAAGCGGCCGGGGCCAGGGATGCGACTCGACAAATTGTCCATGCAGTTTTCCATCCAGGACACCGAACGGGTCGGCGACGTTCTCGAAGCGTACGAGCGCTTGATTCTCGACGCCATGCATGGAGACCACACCCTGTTCACGACGGCAGAGGGTATCGAGCGACTGTGGGAGGTGTCGGCGCCGCTCCTTGCCGATCCACCACCGGTTCGGCTGTATTCACCTGGCTCGTGGGGACCCAATGCCATTCATCAACTCGTCGCCCCGCATGCGTGGCGGTTGCCGTTCGAACGTGCGTGGCGCGAGAAGAAGTGACGTCAGAAGCCGCTGCGGTCCTTGCGTATCTGATCGCGCAGAGCCCCTTGGACTGCTTGTGAGAGCCATGAATTGAGCGACACCCCATTGGTGGAGGCTGCTTCCTCGGCGCGATCCTTCATGTGTTCGACCATACGAAGGGTCACCCGGCGCATTTCGCCGGTGACCTCGTCCATGGTCGGATAGTCCTCGGAAGGGCTGCTGCTGTCCGAGGCTGTCGGATCTGCGGCTGTGGGGGACATTCGGACTTCGCCGAAGACATCGGCACCGTCCAGACGGACGTGCACCGAGCGGTCGCCGAGTTGTTCGTTCAGTTCGCCGGCGAATTCCGACAGCGCCCCCATCAGCATGAGCTTGGCCGACGCTTCGGCAGCTGCGCCGAGTGCTTCCGCAGTCTGTCTCGTGTGTTCGTCACCCAGTGCAGCGGCCGCGAGTAGATCGGCGCGCAGCGAGGCTGTGTGCTTGTTCAGTTCCATGACGTCAGTATGACGTCATCTTTGACGTCTTGCAAGGTGTCACTGCGTTCATGGATAGGCTGCACCAACGGACGGGCCAGCTCGAGTGGAGGAACTGCGGTGCCGAATACGGTGTCACTGAATGTGCAATTGGTTGCCAAGACCGAATTCTCGGGGCCGCCCGACATCCCCTGGGAGACCGATGCCGATGGCGGACAGGCCCTGGTCGAGTTCGCTGGTCGCGCCTGCTACCAGAGTTGGTCCAAGCCCAATCCGCGCACTGCGACCAATGCGTCGTATCTGCGGCACCTTCTCGATGTCGGGCACCTGTCGGTTCTCGAACACGCGAGCGTCAGCTTCTACATCACCGGCATTTCCCGGTCGTGCACGCACGAGTTGATCCGACACCGGCATTTCTCGTACTCGCAGCTCTCGCAGCGATTCGTCCCCGAGAACGACGCCAAAGTCATCGTTCCCCCCGCCGTCGAGGGTGACCCACACCTGGAAGCACTCTTCGAACGAGCTACCGACGCCAGTCGGGCCGCCTACGTCGAACTTTTGGATGCGCTCGATCACAAACTCGAAGGCGTCACCAATTCGGCGTTGCGGGGTAAGCAAGCTCGTCAGGCCGCCCGGTCGGTGTTGCCGAACGCGACCGAGACACGCCTGCTCGTCACCGGCAACTACCGGGCGTGGCGTCACTTCGTCTCGATGCGAGCCTCCGAACACGCGGACATCGAAATCCGGCGACTTGCCGTGGAATGTCTGCGTCAGTTGGCGGAAGTGGCACCGGATGTATTCGGCGATTTCGAAGTATCGACGTTGGCCGATGGTTCAGAGGTGGCGCACAGCCCATTCGTGACCGAGTTGTGAGGACCGCCGGTAGCACCGGGTAACCTTGCTGACCATGACATACGGTGACGCCGCTCCTCCCATCCAGCCACCGTTCGGCACGGTGCTCACCGCTATGGTGACGCCATTCACTGCCGACGGGAAGTTGGACATAGATTCGGGAGTGCGTCTCGCTCATCACCTGGTGGAACAGGGAAACGACGGCTTGGTTCTGGCTGGGACAACCGGCGAGTCACCGACCACCACCGAGAACGAGAAGCTCGAGTTGATGCGGGCGGTCATCGCAGCTGTCGGACACCGCGCGCGGATCATTGCCGGTGCGGGCAGCAACGACACAGCACACAGCGTCGAACTCGCTCGGGATGCCGCGCGGGCGGGCGCACACGGCCTTCTGGTCGTGACGCCGTATTACTCTCGTCCACCGCAGGCCGGCCTGTATGCGCATTTCACCGCTGTTGCCGACGCAACCGATCTGCCTGTCATGTTGTACGACATCCCGCCGCGCTCGGTCGTCCCGATCGAGACCGAGACACTGCGCCGGTTGGCGGAGCATCCCAGAATTCTTGCCGTCAAGGATGCGAAGGGCGATCTCAATGCCGGCGCCGAACTGATAGCGTCCACTGGTCTGCAGTTCTTTTCGGGAGACGATCCACTCAATCTCCCGTGGCTGTCCGTCGGAGCTACCGGTTTCGTCAGCGTCATCAGCCATCTCGTCCCGGCCCGCGTCCGCGAACTGCACACCGCATTCATGGTCGGTGACATTGCGCGCGCGCAGGCCATCAATGCCAGCCTCATCCCCGTCATTCGCTCGGTCTCCCGCCTCGGCGGAGTCAGTGCAGCGAAGGCGGGTCTACGCCTCATCGGAATCGATGTCGGCGAACCCAGACTTCCCCAGGTGCCACCGAGCATCGACCAAATCGAATTGCTCGCAGCTGACCTGCGAGCAGCAGGAGTGCTTGTATGAGTAGACCACCCAGATCACGCGGCCGCGCAACCCGAAATGCCGGACCTCCGGCTGAGCGACCCGCTCAGTCGTCACGTCCCGTGGCGCAGAACTCGGCGAAGACGCAACGCCCGGACAACCGTAAAGCGATCGACCCGACAGCACGCCTCGGATTACCTCCGAAGGCACCGTCCAAGGGGCTACGCATCGTTGCCCTGGGCGGCATCGGTGAGATCGGCCGGAACATGACCGTCTTCGAGCATCAGGGCAAGCTCCTGATCGTCGACTGCGGCGTGCTCTTCCCCGAAGATCAGCAGCCCGGCGTCGACCTGATCCTTCCCGACTTCCGGCACATCGAGAACCGGATGGCCGACGTCGAGGCCGTCGTTCTCACCCACGGCCACGAGGATCACATCGGTGCCGTGCCTTTCCTCCTGCGACTGCGCCCGGACGTTCCGGTCATCGGCTCGAAGTTCACTCTTGCCCTCGTCGCAGCAAAATGCCGAGAGCATCGCCTACGGCCTAACCTCGTCGAGGTCGTCGAAGGCCAGAAGACGAGCCACGGACCGTTCGAGTGCGAGTACTTCGCCGTCAACCACTCGATTCCCGACGCGTTGGCCATCGCGATACGTACCGATGCCGGCGTCGTTCTGCACACGGGTGACATCAAGCTCGACCAGTTGCCGCTCGATGGCCGGTTGACCGACCTCGCAGGATTCTCACGTCTCGGTGACGAAGGCGTCGACCTCTTCCTGGTGGATTCCACCAACGCGGAGGTTCCTGGATTCGTCACACCCGAGCGCGAGATCGGTGGTGTGCTCGACACGGTCATCGGCAAGGCCAAGCAGCGTGTCATCGTGGCATCGTTCGCAAGTCACGTCCATCGCATCCAGCAGGTCATCGACGTCGCTGAGCGGTACAACCGTCGGATCGCCTTCGTCGGCCGTTCGATGGTCCGCAATATGCAGATCGCTCAGGATCTCGGTTACCTCCGTGTGCCCGAAGGCCTCGAGGTCAACGTCGACACCGCCGCGACGCTTCCTGACGACCGACTCGTGTTGATTTCCACGGGCTCTCAGGGTGAGCCGCTCTCGGCATTGTCGCGGATGGCTCGCGGCGAACACCGGCAGATCAACGTCAAGGCCAACGACCTCGTCGTGCTGGCATCGTCGCTGATCCCCGGCAACGAGAACTCCGTCTTCGCTGTCGTCAACGGTCTGGCCAAGCGCGGAGCTACGGTTGTGACCCAGCAGAACGCGAAGGTCCATGTGTCGGGTCACGCGTCTGCGGGTGAACTGCTCTACCTGTACAACGCGGTCCGTCCCACGAACGTCATGCCCGTGCACGGCGAGTGGCGTCACCTCCGCGCGAATGCAGCACTCGCCAAGGCCACCGGTGTTGCCGAGGACCGTGTCGTGCTCGCCGAAGACGGCGTCGTCGTCGACATGGTCGACGGTTTGGCTCGCATCGTCGGTCAGGTCCCGGTCGGACACGTGTACGTCGACGGCTTGTCCGTGGGCGACGTGGGTGATTCGACACTGTCGGATCGACTCGTTCTCGGCGAAGGCGGCTTCATCGCCATCACCGTTGCCATCGATTCGACAACAGGGCGGGCGGTTACGACCCCCGAAGTGTCCGGTCGCGGATTCTCCGACGATCCGACTGCTCTCAAAGCCACCGTTCAACTCGTGGAGGCCGAGCTGCAGCGCCTTGCGACCGACGGTGTCACCGACACCCATCGCATTGCGCAGGCCGTGCGACGCGTAGTCGGCCGGTGGGTTGCAGACAAGTACCGCCGTAAGCCGATGATCGTTCCGACAGTCATGGCAGTGAACTGACAGTCTTTTCGTCTCGGACCGACTCCGCCCCGCAGAAGCACGAGAGCTGCGGGGCGGAGTTGTCTGCTTTCACCTCCGAGTGAAGGACTAGGCGAAGATCAGCCGCCACAGTCCGATGAGGCCCAGGACGACGATTGCGCTCCGCAATGCCCATGGTGATAGGCGTCTTCCGTATCGCGCACCCACCGACCCTCCTAGGACCGATCCGACTGCTATCAAACCTGCTGCAGCCCAGCTGATCTGGTCGAACGCGAAAATCGTGTAGGCGAGCGCCGCGACGACGTTGACGATGAGCGAGAGCAAGTTCTTGGCCGCGTTCATTCGCTGTATCGACTCGGGCAGCAGCACCCCCATGACGCCGATCAGGAGGATTCCCTGCGCTGCAGTGAAATAGCCGCCATAGATTCCGACCACGAATGTCCCGATGGTCAGCAGTATCAGCTTCGCCCGGCTGACATGGTCAGCGGCTTCACCGGCCGCCTCCGAGCGGCGCCTGGCCCATGCCTGGATGCGGGGCTGGAGGACCACGAGGACCAAGGCGGCGATGAGAAGTACTGGAACCACCGCAATGAAGACGGACGGGGGCAGGTGCAGCAGCAGCCACGCGCCGACTAGCGCACCGAAGAACGATGCGGGTATCTGCCAGCGCAACCGGTGCCACTGTCCTGCGAGCTCTCGTCGATATCCCCACGTTCCGGAGGCGCTACCGGCGACCAATCCGATCGCATTCGACATCGTCGCGATCTGCGGGGGATACCCGAAGGCGACGAGAGTCGGAAAGGTGATCAGAGTTCCGGAACCGACGACGGCATTGATGGCTCCAGCACCGAAGCCCGCTACGAGAATGACGAGAATTTCCGATACAGGCACCGAACCGAGGTTACGGACGCCGCGCCGAAGACTGTGCGCCGGGGACATACCCACGTACGGTGGTTCGATGTGAGCCTTGCACAGGATGAACGCGCAGCCCTAGTACGTACATTGGAAAAGTTGGGGGAGGACACACCGACGCTGTGTGGTGGGTGGACGGGCCGTGATCTGGCCGCGCACCTCGTCGTTAGGGAGCGTCGGTTGGATGCCGCACCTGGAATTTTGATTCCCTTTCTCGCCGGGTACACCGAGAAGGTCCAGAGCGAGGTAGCTGCCAGGCCTTTCGACAAACTGGTCGAGGACATTCGGACGGGACCGCCCATCTGGTCACCGTTCAAGATCCTCGATCCGTTGATCAACGTCGGCGAAATGTTCGTTCATCATGAAGACCTGCGTCGCGCGCAGCCCGAGTGGTCACCGCGAACTTTGCCGCAAGCGATGGAAGACAAATTGTTCTCGACTGTGGGGTTGATCGGGCGCAAGTCCTATCGCCGATCTCCGGTCGGTGTCGAGCTGCGTACGACCGATGGGCGGTCCGTGACCGTCAAGAAGAGCTCACGCGGTCAGGTGACCCTGATCGGACCACCCTCGGAACTGTTGCTGCATGCATTCGGTCGGAGCGCTGTGCAGCTCGAGAAGGAGGGTGATCCTCGCGATGTCGAGGCGCTCGACGCGCTCGATCGGAGCGTCTGAGCCCTGTTGCTCGTGTTGCGGATGGTTTCGAAGGTGCCGTTGCGACTAACCTAGGGGTATGGCAGGAAAGACCAGCACTCGAAGTTCGGGTACCGGCGGCACCGGTGCCTCATCGACGTCGCGGGCCTCGGGGGGATCACGCAAGTCTTCCGGGGGGCGCACAGTGAGCACACCACGTAAGCCCACAGCCCCACGCACGTCACCTTCGGCACGCAAGGCGCCATCGGCACGCAAGGCAGCGCCGGCGCGTGGAGGCACCGGTTCTCGTGGGGGTGCTCGTCGACCGGCCAAGAAGAACGCCGGTGGTGTGGTCTCTGCCGTCGGACGCGGAATTTCCTCTACGTGGTCGATGGCAGCCAAAGGGGTCGGCGCCACGACTCGAACCGTCAGCAAGGCCAAGGACATCGACCACGGCCACCGACGCGACGGCATCGCGCTGGGTCTGATTGCTCTGTGCGTCGTCGTTGCGGCTGCCGTGTGGTTCAGTGCAGGCGGGCCTGTGGGGGAGGGGATCGCGATCGCGGTCCGCGCCGTCATCGGGGAAGCCGGTTACATCGTGCCGGCACTCGGACTCGCGGTCGCGGTCATCCTGATGCGCTCGGAACCGAATCCGGAGATCCGTCCGCGACTGGTTCTCGGGTCGATCCTGGTTACACTCCCGATCCTCGGCCTGTGGCATCTGGCTGCAGGTTCACCGGCCGACTCGGCCGGCCGCTCCGAGGGTGGCGGTTTCGTCGGGTACGTCGCGGGCGGTCCGATCACCGACGGTCTGACTGTCTGGCTCGCTGTCCCGCTCCTCCTGCTGGCAGGTCTGTTCGGTGTGCTTCTACTGACCGGAACCACGGTCCGCGACATCCCGGATCGTCTGCGTTCGTTGTTCGGCACGGACAGTCGAGGCGATGAATATGGAGACTACGACCCAGCAGACTTCGGGGCCGACTTCAGCGACGAATACGGCGACCACAACAGCTCCGGATTCGACGCCGACGGATACCCCACCGACGGACCGGACGCCGATCCGTACGGCAACTACCCGACCGAAGAATATGTTCCGGTCAAGAAGCCTCGGGCACGAAAAGTAGCGACCTCGGTCGACGAGCCCACTGAGGTCATGGAACCTGCAACACAGGCGCCAACTGCACCTCCCTCACCTCCCGCCCGTCCCAAGCCCAAGCCGATCGTCAAGGCCGTCGAGCCCAAGCCCGAAGCCGAGGAAGACAAAATCGTCGTCGACCGCGTCGTCGACGGGGACTACACGCTGCCTCCGCTGTCACTGTTGATCGACGGCGATCCACCCAAGACTCGTAGCCAGGCCAACGACACGATGATCGAGGCCATCTCCGAGGTGCTCGACCAATTCAAAATCGATGCCGCCGTAACCGGGTTCACCCGTGGACCCACCGTCACCCGGTACGAGGTAGAACTCGGGCCCGGTGTCAAGGTCGAGAAGATCACCGCACTCGCGCGCAACATCGCTTACGCGGTCGCAACCGACAACGTGCGCCTGCTTGCTCCGATTCCAGGGAAATCTGCGGTCGGCATCGAGGTGCCGAACTCGGACCGCGAGATGGTCCGACTCGCCGATGTACTCACCGCGACATCGACCCGTAAGGATCATCATCCGCTGGTGATCGGACTCGGCAAGGACATCGAAGGAAACTTCCAGAGCGCCAACCTGGCGAAGATGCCACACCTTCTCGTTGCCGGTTCCACCGGATCCGGTAAGTCCAGCTTCGTGAACTCGATGCTCGTCTCGCTACTCGCACGCGCGACGCCGGACGAGGTTCGCATGATCCTGATCGACCCGAAAATGGTCGAGCTGACGCCGTACGAAGGCATTCCGCACTTGATCACCCCGATCATCACGCAGCCGAAGAAGGCAGCGGCAGCATTGGCATGGCTGGTCGAGGAGATGGAACAGCGGTACCAGGATATGCAGATCAACAAGGTCCGGCACATCGACGACTTCAACAAGAAGGTGCGATCCGGTGAGATCACTGCGCAGCTCGGAAGTGAACGTGTCTACCGGCCGTATCCGTACATTCTCGCGATCGTCGACGAGCTCGCGGACCTGATGATGACCGCTCCGCGTGACGTCGAAGATGCCATCGTCCGTATCACCCAGAAGGCCCGCGCGGCAGGAATCCACCTCGTCCTTGCCACGCAGAGACCATCTGTCGACGTCGTTACCGGTCTGATCAAGACCAACGTGCCCTCACGTCTTGCGTTCGCGACGTCCTCGCTCACAGACTCTCGCGTCATCCTCGATCAGCCCGGCGCCGAGAAGCTCATCGGTATGGGTGATGCGCTCTTCCTACCGATGGGTGCAGGTAAACCGACTCGTCTACAGGGTGCCTTCATCACCGATGAAGAGATCTCGGCAGTAGTCGACTTCGCCAAGAACCAGGCAGAGCCGGAGTACAACGAGACAGTCACCGCGGCCAAAGCGTCGCAGAAGAACGACGTCGATCCCGACATCGGCGATGATCTCGACGTCCTGCTCCAGGCCGTCGAACTGGTGGTCACCAGCCAATTCGGTTCGACTTCGATGTTGCAGCGCAAGCTGCGCGTCGGATTCGCCAAGGCCGGGCGATTGATCGACCTGATGGAGAACCGAGGAGTCGTCGGGCCAAGTGAGGGCTCGAAGGCTCGCGAGGTTTTGATCAAGCCCGACGAACTCGACGGGTTGCTGTGGTCTATCCGAGGTGGAGACCCGGACGAGGCGCCCTCCGACGATGACTAGGCAAACGCACCCATGACCGGTTTCCACTCGGTGACGACCGACGTCTCGATCAAGTTTTCGGTGGCGAACGGATCTTGCGCGAACAATGTCTTCACCGAGTCGACGTCGGTGCCGTCGACGACGATCAAAGCGCCGCTTCCATCGGTGTAAGGGCCGCTGGAGATGAGGGTCTTCTTCTCCAGCAGGTCTGCAAGCCAGGCACGATGGTTGGCGCGATGAGTGTCTCGCCCGGCGGTCGTACTGGGGGAGTAGGTGTAGACAACGGCGAACAGTGCCATGATGTTTCGTCTTTCGGTGTAGGCGAATCGAGCTGGCCCTGGATTGTTCCAGGGGGTCTGATCGATTCAGAGGGGGAGCAGCATTCGTGTGTTGCCCAGGGTGTTCGGCTTCACGTAACTCAGGTCGAGGAATTCTGCGACACCGGTGTCGTACGACCTGCACATTTCGGCGTAGACCTCGGCAGTGACGGGCGTTCCCTCGATCTCGAGGAAGCCGTGCCGCGTGAAGAAGTCCACCTCGAAGGTGAGCACGAACAGCTTCTGGAGAGCCAGGTCGCGGGCTACGTGAATCAAGGTATCGACGATCAGACCACCGGCACCGAGGCCCTTGGCTGCCGGATCCACCGCGACCGTGCGAACTTCACCGAGGTCGGCCCACAAGACGTGGAGCGCACCACAGCCGATGACGGTGTCCCCGCGTTCGGCGACCCAGAACTCCTGAACCGCTTCGTACAGCGTTACCAGGTTTTTCTCGAGGAGGATCTTCCCGGCGTAGATGTCGATCAGTCGCTTGATCTCCGGAATGTCGGAGGTTCGAGCACGGCGGACGACCACGTCGTCGCCGGGGCGAGAGGTCTCGCGGCGTTCGAGTGCCGTGTCGAGTGCGTTGTCGGACGTTCCGTCGACGTGGTGTCGACTCGCCCGGTTCGGCCCAGAAGTCATGTGGTGAACAGTAGTCAACGTCGCAACGGATATTCTTTTCGTGTGTCCGTAACCGAACTGGTCCGAAATGAATCAGGACACCTTTGTCGGCGTACCGGCATCAAGGGCTCGACGGTATGAGCGAACCCCTGGCTTCCGGCCCGAATCTGCCACACAGCAACTCGAGCACTGGGGACGTCGAACCTGTTCCGATCGTCAACATCGCGAACATACTGACGATGCTCCGGATTGCTCTCGTTCCCGTGTTTCTCGCTGTCCTCTTCGTCGGAGACGGTCACGACAGCGGATGGCGTATCGGTGCGACGGTGGTATTTGCTGTCGCGGCGATCACCGACCGGATCGACGGGCAGCTCGCCCGCAAGTACGGGTTGGTCACCGATTTCGGGAAGATCGCGGATCCGATCGCAGACAAGGCGTTGATCGGTGCTGCACTCGTCGGACTGTCGATCCTCGGAGACCTCCCCTGGTGGGTGACCGTGGTGATCGCGGCACGTGAAGTGGGCATCACACTCGTCAGATTCGCGGTGATCCGGCACGGTGTGATTCCGGCGGGACGCGGTGGCAAGCTGAAGACTTTGGTGCAGAGTTTTGCGATCGGGATGTATCTCCTGCCCTTGCCTGACGCGGTGCGAGGGGTATCCGTCGCACTGATGGGCTTGGCGGTGTTCTTGACGGTCTACACCGGACTCGACTACGTGGTCCAGGCCATTCGCCTGCGCCGGCGGGTGAAGTCGTGACCGTCCCGACCCGTCGACGGGTCGGGACGGTCACGAGGTGGGGACGGTCTGCGTCGCCGTCGCGAGCCCCGACGGGACTCAGGTGCACAAACTCCGACTGTCGGGCGACCGTCGGACCATCCGACGCGATACAGTCCGTAGTGCGATCTCGGAGCTGTTTCGACGGGTGAGCCGGCGCGGCGACGTATAGGGTCGGGAACCAATCGGGCCCCACCCAGCGTTGTAGCTGAAGATGGTCGATGTAGCTGAAAACGAACGAGACATTATTTCGAAAGATATGGATTCGAACGAGGAGGAGCGAGATGGCGCTGCTATTGCGTGAAGCACTCGGCGACAGTCTGCGGCGCACTCGCGTCGCACAGAGTCGCACACTGCGCGAGGTCTCGAACACCGCGCGCGTGAGCCTCGGATATCTGTCGGAAGTCGAACGGGGCAGGAAAGAGGCGTCGAGCGAGCTGCTCGCCGCCATCTGCACCGCGTTGGCGGTTCCGTTGTCCGACGTGATGAGCGACGTCAGTGACTCGTTGCTCGTGTCCACCGGATCCGCCTCGACGGCCGACGGCATCGCGCTGCCTAATGCCGACACCGGGTCGAAGAAGAGCGGTAACGGGTCGCCACGTATTGCGGGTGAAACTCGCGTCGTCATCCCTGCGCCTGCACGTGCACTCGCAGCAGCCTGACACCGGATAGCCGCAACCAGTATCCTTTTCCACACGTGCTTGTTCACCCACTACGCGTGTAACGCGGCGCCAAAGATGGAGGCAGGATCAACCCATGGCTAATCCTTTCGTCAAAGCCTGGAAGTACATGATGGCGCTCTTCAATTCCAAGATCGACGAGAAGGCCGACCCCAAGGTTCAGATTCAGCAGGCAATCGAGGATGCACAGCGGCAGCACCAAGCGCTGTCTCAGCAGGCGGCCTCGGTTATCGGCAACCAGCGTCAGCTGGAGATGAAGCTGAGCCGTCAGCTCGACGAGGTCGAGAAGCTGAATGCGAACGCTCGCCAGGCAGTCACACTTGCCGACCAGGCGTCCTCTGCAGGCGATGTCGACAAAGCGACGCAGTACACCAATGCTGCTGAGGCATTCGCAGCTCAGCTCGTTACTGCCGAGCAAGGTGTCGAGGACCTCAAGGTCCTGCACGACCAGTCTTTGCAGGCCGCATCGCAGGCAAAGAAGGCCGTGGAGCAGAACGCGATGGCGCTACAGGCCAAGGTGGCCGAGCGTACAAAACTGCTCAGCCAACTCGAGCAGGCGAAGATGCAGGAGAAGGTCAGCGAATCACTCCGCTCGATGGACAGCACGCTGTCCGCGCCAGGCAATACCCCGAGCCTCGATGCCGTTCGCGACAAGATCGAACGTCGCTACGCAGATGCACTCGGCTCGGCCGAACTGGCGCAGAACACCGTGTCGGGTCGGATGATGGAGGTGCAGCAGGCGTCGGTTCAGATGGCTGGGCACAGCCGTCTCGAGCAGATCCGCGCTTCGATGGCAGGTGACTCGCTCCCATCCGGTAACGCGACGGGAACATCCAAGCCGTCGATTGCCAAGTCTCCCAATGCAACTCCAGAACCACCTGCGCAGCACTGACGCGTATACGACTTGGATTGTGCAAGTATGACGAAACAACAACATGGCCGACCACCTACGTGGTCGGCCATGTCTGTTTCCAGCACGATCTCGGCCGCCAAGGATGCTGCAGACTCGGCACGCCGAATCGGCGAGTCCGTCATCGAGGCCGCAGGTAGATGGAACGATCCTCGTCAGAAGCAGATTCGGCGAGTTCGTCGAGCACGCCGTCGTGGATCGTGGTTCGGCGGAGCCACCGGCGCTTCCGCGCTGTCGACCGCCGGGCTTGCCGTGGCGTCTGCGCCGGAATGGACGATGATCGCAACCGGCGGCGGCGCCGCACTCCTCGCCGTACCCACTGTTTTCGCGATCACCCGATACAAGCAGTTGAAGTCCGAGCCGCTGCCGGCTCGGAAGCCGGGCAAGAGCATCCTTCCTGCGCGGCACTCGTCTGCATTTACGTCGATGAACCGCTTGGCAGGTGCGCAACGGAGCCTGTACGAGCTGACCGGAGTTCTGCTGAGGTCCGAATCGATCGCCTCCGAGGATATTCTGGAGACCACCGAGGTGGCCTACTCCGCGGCCGCCGCGCTGACCGACATGGCAACAGACATAGTCGCGATGGAGCGTGCAGCGGAGTCCAACACACGAGCCGGAGTCCATCTGACCAGCTCGATCAGTGGAGCTGCCGCCGAACTCGAAGCCGGTGTGGATCAATACGAGGAACTCGTAGAAGCGGCCGCGCGGCTTACCTCTCCGACAGGAATGCCATCGAGTGCGGTCGCTGCCCGGCGCGCAGAGCTTTCGTCCGCTACGGACAGCCTCCAGGGCTGGGCCTTCGCGCTGGAGGAACTAGCCGAGATCCGGCGCCGTCACCCCTGAGTGGGACCACGTCTGAACAGGACCACGTCTGAACAGGACCATGTCTGAACAGGACCACGTCGGGGACATCACCCATCTTTCCCTGATCTCGTTGCCGACCCGGTGATTTCGCATGTCCGGCATGTCAGGATCGGTGTCGGCACAAGGAAAGGGAGATGAAAAAATGTTCTGGAAAATCCTCGGCATCATCGCTTTGGTATGGCTCGCGTTCGCCGTCTTCGGAGCAGTAATCAAAGGACTGTTCGCGATTGCCGTCGCTGGCGCCATCGTCTTCGGGTTGTACTGGTTGGTCAAGGCAGTCGCTGGTAAGGAGAACCGAGACTTGACCAAGCTCTAGATCCGCGATCAGCCGGGGAGCTCGACGGTCGGGCAGTCGCACATGAACTACAATTTTGCACATCGATCGTGTGTGTAACCGGGTACGTGCAATGTTCAGTGAACCCGTTGGATCAGCAAACGAATCGCGGAGATGAACGGGGTGCAGGAGTGAGCCAGCAGGCCGAACTGGGCGAGACCTTCGCCGACGACATCGCCATTTCCTCGGTCGAAAATCAGGTGCTCGACGCTGCACGCTCGTGCATTCTCGAATACGGGGTCCGCCGGACCACTCTGGCCGAGATCGCCCGTCGGGCAAAGGTCAGCCGTCCGACCGTCTACCGGCGTTGGTCCGATACCCGAGCGGTGGTCTCCAGCCTGCTGACACGCGAGATCGGCGCGGTGATTCCGAGATTCGATCCCGATGCCTCGGCCCGTAGGCAGATCACGTCCTCGGTCTCGGCGGTAGCCGACGGCATACGCATCCATCCGTTGTTCGTCAAAATCCTCCGTTCCGATCCCGAAATCCTGGCCACCTACATCCTGCACCGCCTCGGTAGGAGTCAATCGCTGATTATCGACGGCTTGGTGCCCATCATCGAAGGTGGCCAACGAGATTCGTCTATCCGCGATGGCGTACCGAGTCATATGGCGACCGTGTTGCTGTTGATGGTCCAGTCCGCTGTGCAGTCGGCAGAGATGGTGTCGGGCCGGATCCCGGGTGACGATCTGGTCGTCGAGTTCGCCTACGCCGTGGAGTCGTACCTGCGTCCGCTCGATCCGTGATGCCCGACGCCGACTCGGCTTCGAGCAGGCAGGTACTCGGCGACCACGTGGGTATGGCACTCTGAGCGGCGTGCGAGTAGCTGTGGTAGCCGGCCCCGACCCGGGACATGCTTTTCCCGCTATTGCGCTGTGCCATTTGTTCGCCTCCGCAGGTGATCTGCCGATACTGTTCACCGGTTCGAGGTGGATCGATGCGGCCACGGCCGTCGGTATCGACACTCGGTTGCTCAAAGGGCTGACACCGCGGCCCGAGGACGACGATATGGATGCAGGCCAGCGGATTCATTCGCGGGCAGCTTTCATCTCCACCGAACTGTTGCCGGATCTGAAGAATGCCGACGTTGATCTGGTCGTGTCCGACATCCTCACCGCCGGAGGCGGTTTGGCCGCCGAACGGCTCGGCATACCGTGGGTGGAATTGTCACCGCACCCGTTGTACGCACCCTCGAAGGGATTGCCTCCGATCGGGAGCGGCCTTGCCCCGGGGACAGGTGTCCGGGGTCGACTACGGGACACGTTGATGCGTGCCGCAACCGGCAGATCCATAGCCCAGGGAAAGTCCCAGCGCGGAGCCGCACGTGTCGGTGTCGGCCTGTCCGCCGAAGATCCGGGGCCCGCTGCGCGCCTGATCGCCACCATCCCAGCCCTGGAGGTTCCGAGGCCGGACTGGCCGGTCGAGGCGCATGTCGTCGGGCCGCTGCTGTGGGAGCCGACAACGGAAGCCCTGCCGATTCCGCCTGGCGACGGTCCTGTGGTCATGGTGGCTCCGTCGACGGCGTTCACCGGCGCCCAGGGAATGCTCGAGGCAACCTTGGAAGGCCTTGCGGGGCGCGGGGTGCGGTTGGTCGCCTCGATGCTCGACGAGCCCCCGGCCGAACTACCGGGCTGGGCTACCGCGGGGCTCGGCCGACAGGACCATCTCCTCGACCACGCAGACGTCGTCATCTGTGGGTCCGGGCACGGGTTGTTGGCGAAAGCCCTGATCCATGGAGTCCCCGTCGTCGCGATCCCCGGTGGTGGAGATCAATGGGAACTGGCCAACCGCGCGGCGCGGCAGGGGAGCGCGGTCGTTGTTCGTCCGCCGACCCCTGGAGCAATCGCGGACGCCGTCCTCCGTGTCCTCGGGGGCGAAAGTTTCACCAATGCTGCACGCTCGGCGTCGGCGAGTGCCGCCGAGGTGGAGGATCCCGTAGAGGTGTGCCGCGACGTTCTGCGGTGACGCGTCCTCGGTTACGGTTGTCCAGTGCGATTGACCCAGTTCCAGGAATTGCTCGTCGAGGAGTTCGGCCGGATGCGTGGTGACTCGATGCTGGTCGATCACGTCATCACTGGTCTCAACGGCATGACGGGAGCGGAAGCGATCGAAGCAGGTGTCGATCCCCGCGATGTATGGCGTGCTCTGTGTAGTGAATTCGACGTGCCCAAATCCCGGTGGTGATTCTCTGCGGCGTGTCCGGGAGCCACCTGATGCAATCGAACAGGTGTTCCCCTATGCTGATGTCATTCGGTTACACAGCGGTCTCGGGCAGTTCTTGTCGGTACCCAGCTCTACCGTTACCGACAACACGCTCAACGAGACCACGCTGTCACAGACCACACTGAGGAGATCACGATGGCTGCATACGATCGCGACAAAGCACTCGATCTCGCACTTGCGCAGATCGACAAGAATTTCGGTAAGGGATCGGTGATGCGCCTCGGTGACGAGGTCCGCCAACCTATTGCTGTCATCCCCACCGGTTCCATTGCTCTGGACGTCGCGCTCGGTATCGGTGGGCTGCCGCGTGGCCGTGTCGTCGAGGTCTACGGTCCGGAGTCCTCGGGTAAGACGACCGTTGCTCTTCATGCTGTGGCCAGCGCGCAGCGTGCCGGCGGAATCGCTGCCTTCATCGACGCTGAGCACGCACTCGATCCTGACTACGCGCAGAAGCTCGGTGTCGATACCGACGCATTGCTCGTCTCGCAGCCGGATACGGGTGAGCAGGCGCTCGAAATTGCGGACATGCTGGTTCGTTCGGGCGCTCTCGACATCGTGGTCATCGACTCGGTGGCCGCTCTCGTACCCCGAGCCGAGATCGAAGGCGAAATGGGTGACAGTCACGTCGGTCTTCAGGCCCGACTGATGAGCCAAGCGCTACGCAAGATGACCGGTGCCATGAGCAACTCCGGCACCACGGTCATCTTCATCAACCAGCTGCGCGAAAAGATCGGCGTCATGTTCGGCTCACCCGAAACTACGACGGGTGGTAAGGCGCTCAAATTCTACGCCTCAATCCGCCTCGATATCCGGCGCATCGAGACGCTCAAGGACGGTACCGAAGCAATCGGTAACCGCACCCGCGTCAAGGTCGTCAAGAACAAGGTTGCGCCGCCGTTCAAGCAGGCGGAGTTCGACATCATTTACGGCAAGGGCATCAGCCGTGAAGGTTCGCTCATCGATATGGGGGTCGAGCACGGATTTATCCGTAAGTCGGGATCTTGGTTCACCTATGACGGTGATCAGCTGGGTCAGGGCAAGGAGAACGCCCGCAAGTTCATGCTCGAGAATCCCGATATCCGTGACGAGATCGAGAAGAAGATCATGGAGAAGCTGCAGATCGGTGCCGACGTCACGGCTGTCGATGACGAGAAGGCCGCTCCGGTCGAGTTCTGACACGGGTGACCCGCTGTGAAACAGCGATCCGAACAAGAACAAGGAAATGACGGCGGCGGCACCGAAGCGCAGGCGAAAGATGTCTGCCTTCGGCTCCTCACCGATCGTGCACGGAGCCGATACGAGCTCGAGACTCGTCTGAGCAAGAAGGGTTTCAGTCCGGAAGTGGCGGATGCAGTCCTGACGAGGCTGGAAGCCGCGAACCTTGTGGATGACCAGGCCTTTGCGGAGCAATGGGTGCATTCACGCCATACCTACTCGGGCAAAGGCAAGCGGGCCCTGAGCGTCGAACTGCGTACCAAAGGTGTCAGCAATGAGGATGCTCTCAACGCTCTCGATCAAATAGACGCCGAGGACGAGCGGACGCGGGCAACTGAACTTGTACACAAGCGCTGCCGCAACCTGACAGTGCCCGCAGGAACCGGGGCCGATGTCCGTGCCGAACGAGACAAGATTGCGCGAAAACTAGTTGGAATGCTCGCTCGGCGTGGCTACTCGGCAGGAATGGCATACGCAATCGTGAAAGCCGAACTGGCGCGGATCGGGACCGAGGACTCGGACCATCTCGATACCCAAGATTTCGACGGTGACGAGTTCGGGTGATCGTCCACCCGAATCGGTCGCCATCGATACCGAAGAAGCCCGCAACACCGAAACGTGTTGCGGGCTTCTTCTCTCGGTGCGAGACCGGCCTGTTCGGTGGCCAGCGCAATCCAACAATTCAGGCTGCGCCTGCGGGAATTCAGGCTGCGCCTGCGGGACCCCCGCCGAAGTCCGACGCTGCCAGTACAGTCCCACCTGTCTTCCGCTTCTTCTGACGCAATCGACGCTCGACAACCGTTGCCAGCTTGGTGAGCAGCGAGTTGATAGCGATCATGATGACCGCAACGATGACGAGCGAGGGCAGGTAGTTCCCATAGAACGCACCGACCTGCTGACCTGCGCGCACCACTTCGACGTAGCCGATGATGTAGCCCAATGCCGAATCCTTCAGTGCAACCACCATCTGCGAGATGATTGCCGGCAGCATCGCTGTGATCGCCTGAGGCAGCAAGATGATTCGCATGACCTGGTTCTTGCGCATGCCCAAAGCGTCGGCCGCTTCAGTTTGCCCCTTCGGTAGCGAGTTGACACCGGCCCGAACGATTTCGGCGATCACAGAGCCGTTGTAGAGAGTCAGACCGGTTACCACTGCAGCCAGAGCGAGGTAACTGACCTTGAAGACTTGATACTCGGCATAGACCGCGTACAAGAAGATCATCAGAATGAGCACCGGAACTGCGCGGAACAGTTCGACCAGCACACCGCTGACGATGCGGATGGCTCGATGGTCGGACAATCTGCCGATACCGAGAACAGCGCCGAGGATCAACGCGAAGACGATCGAAAGTGCCGCCGCGATCAGAGTTCCCTTGATGCCGGGAAGCAGATACGTAGTCCACGTGCTGGCAGTGACGAACGGATCCCACTTGTCAGCTGTCAGCTGACCTTTGGAATCGAGCGCCAAGTAGATGAGATACGCGATCCCCAGAGAGACGAGCAGCACGGCACCGGAGAGGATC
This sequence comes from Rhodococcus sp. PAMC28707, assembly GCF_004795915.1. Taxonomy (NCBI): domain Bacteria; kingdom Bacillati; phylum Actinomycetota; class Actinomycetes; order Mycobacteriales; family Nocardiaceae; genus Rhodococcus; species Rhodococcus sp. PAMC28707. The sequence continues at coordinate 336,870 of NZ_CP039253.1, read as the reverse complement.
CGGTACCTCAGTTTCGCCTTCGGCCCCGGGACATCGTAGAGAACAGCTACAGCATCACTCATCACTTCACCGCCAATCGCTTGCTGAGGTACCCGAACAGGAGTCCGGTCGGAAGCGTCAGGACGACGAAGCCGAGCGCAAAGATTCCACCGACGACGAAGATTGCAGCTTCGTTCTCGATCATCGTCTTCATCAGCAGGGATGCTTCCGCGACGCCGATCACGGAGGCGATGGTCGTGTTCTTGGTCAACGCGATCAAGACACTGCCAAGCGGTGCGATGACGGCGCGGAATGCCTGGGGGAGAACGACGATCGTGATGTTCTGGGTGAACGTCATGCCCAGAGAACGGCCAGCTTCCGCCTGGCCGACGGGCACGGTGTTGATGCCGGACCTCAACGACTCTGCGACGAACGACGCGGTGTAGACGCTCAGGCCGAGAACCGCGAGCCGGATGTTGTTGTCCACCAAAAATGTCGGCGAATTCTCCGGAGCAAGATTGACTCCCATCGTCTGATACAAGCCGAACGAGGTGAACAGGATGATCAGCGTCAATGGAGTGTTACGAAAAATCGTGACGTAAGCGACCGCGATGCCGCGTGCGACAGGGATAGGCGAAACGCGCATCGCCGCGATGATCGTGCCGAGGATCAATGCACCCACGGCGGACAGAACCGTCAGCTTGATCGTCATGATGAACGCGTCGACGAGTTGATCGCCGTACTTGCTCAATAAGTTCAATGGAGGGATGTCCTATCGGCGTGGGCGGTTCGACCGGCGTCGGGGCGGCGAGTTACTCGAACTGCAGTTGCCCGGGCCCCGACGTCGGCGAGCGTCAGTAGCGGTCGACGGTCGGCGGTACCGGAAGCGGGTAACCGGAAGGTCCTACGGTCTCCTCGAACGCAGTCTTCCATGCCCCGCTGGACACCATCTCCTCGATGGCGTCGTTGATTTTGTTACGTCCTTCGGTGTCGTCCTTGGACAAGCCGATTCCGTAGTTCTCGGTGGTGAAGGGCTCGCCGACAACCTTCAATTCGCCCGGGTACTGGGCGGCGTAACCGGCGAGAATGATGTCGTCCGTCGTCACTGCGTCGACTGCGCCATTACGCAGTGCTTCGACACAGGCCGAGTAGGTGTCGAACGGCTGGAGCTGAACGCCTGGGTACTCGTCGGCGATGTTCTGCGCAGGCGTGGATCCGGTGACCGAGCACAGCTTCTTGCCACCGCTGAGTGACTCGGGCCCGGTGATATCGGTATTGCTGTCGGCAACCAGCAGAGACTGGCCGGCGACGAAGTACGGTCCGGCGAACCCGACCTTCTCCTTGCGCGTATCGGTGATCGAATAGGTAGCGACGATGTAGTCGACCTCACCGTTCTGGATCAGCGTCTCACGCTGAGCCGACGGGGATTCCTTGAACTCGATGTTCTCCTCCGACACTCCGAGCTGGCCCGCAACGTACTTGGCCACCTCCACGTCGAAGCCGCTGAAGGAACCATCCGGGTTGCGGAGGCCCAGACCGGGCTGATCGAACTTGATGCCGACGATCAGGTTGCCGTTCTCAGCACTACTGCTGACGTTGCGGGCTTCTTCGCCCCCACCACAGGCGGTAGCGACGACGGCGAGTGCGGCGATGCCGACCCCTAGACGGATCGAGCGAGTGATTCTCACTGGTTTAATCCTCCATGTTGATTTCACGTGTTGTTACGTGCGACGAGAGTGTGGCGAGAAAGAGCAATTGTCGGTCAGTGACCGAGAATCTTGCCCAAGAAGTCCTTGGCGCGTTCGGATTTCGGTGCGGTGAAGAAGCTGTCGGGGTCGGTGTCCTCGACGACTGCGCCATCGGCCATGAAGATGACACGGTCTCCGGCCTTGCGCGCGAATCCCATCTCGTGGGTGACGACGAGCATCGTCATGCCCTCCTTGGCCAAAGACGTCATCACGTCGAGAACTTCGTTGACCATTTCGGGATCGAGAGCGGACGTCGGCTCGTCGAACAACATCACTTTGGGGTTCATGGCGAGTGAGCGAGCAATCGCCACCCGCTGCTGCTGCCCGCCGGAGAGCTGAGCCGGATACTTGTCGGCCTGATTTGCAATACCGACACGCTCGAGCAGTGCCTGGGCGGCTTTGCGAGCCTCGTCCTTCTTGAGCTTGCGCACCTTGAGAGGCGCGAGCATGACGTTCTCGAGGATGGTCTTGTGCGCGAAAAGGTTGAACGACTGGAAGACCATCCCGACGTCGGCGCGAAGCGCGGCGAGGGCTTTGCCTTCGGCAGGAAGGACCGAGCCGTCGACCTCGATGGAACCGGAGTCGATGGGTTCGAGTCGATTGATCGTTCGGCACAACGTCGATTTCCCGGACCCGGACGGTCCGACCACGATGACGACCTGGCCGGTAGGGACCTCGAGGTTGATGTCCTTGAGGACGTGCAGATCACCGAAATGCTTGTCTACCGATTTCAGGGAGATCATGGAGGGTCGGTCGGCAACTGAATCGGAAGCCGGCGCGTCGGTGGCATGCGTCATAGGGCAGAACCTTATTCGTAGTTTGGTCGTCGACAACCCCGTTAACGCGACATTCTTCGATTACGTAATGGAAACTTTACTGTCGGTGCACTCAACCCGAGGAGATGGATCGAGAATCTCGCGTATCCCCGGCGCCGGACGGTCGCGCCGGGCCGTACCCTGGGAGTGTGGAAACGAGTGACCAGATGACCCAGAGGAGCTACGAGGTTCGCACGCACGGGTGCCAGATGAACGTGCACGACTCGGAGAGACTGGCAGGTCTGCTCGAAGAGGCGGGCTATGTGCCGGCCGACGCAGGTTCCGATGCCGATCTCGTGGTCTTCAACACCTGCGCTGTTCGAGAGAACGCGGATAACAAACTGTACGGAAATCTTGGCATGCTTCGGCCCGCGAAGACGCGCAATCCGCGTATGCAGATTGCGGTCGGCGGCTGTTTGGCCCAGAAGGACCGCGACACGGTCGTCAAGAAGGCCCCGTGGGTGGACGTGGTGTTCGGTACCCACAACATCGGATCGCTTCCGGTCCTGCTCGAGCGGGCGCGACACAACAACGAAGCTCAGGTCGAGATTCTCGAATCTCTGGAAGCTTTTCCGTCGACTCTGCCGGCGAAGCGTGAGTCCCCGTACGCGGGATGGGTATCGATTTCGGTGGGCTGTAACAACACCTGCACCTTCTGCATCGTCCCCGCGTTGCGCGGCAAGGAGATCGACCGCTCACCCGCAGACATTCTTGCGGAAGTGCAAGCCCTCGTCGACCAAGGCGTTCTCGAAGTGACCCTGCTCGGTCAAAATGTCAATGCCTATGGGGCTTCGTTCGCGGACCCGGCACTCCCACGTGACCGCGGCGCGTTCGCCGCCCTGTTGAAGGCCTGCGGTGAGATCGAAGGCCTCGAACGGGTGCGCTTCACCTCGCCCCACCCGGCCGAGTTCACCGACGACGTCATCGACGCGATGGCCACCACACCGAACATCTGCCCGACGTTGCATATGCCGTTGCAGTCGGGATCGGACCGAGTCCTCAAAGCGATGCGACGGTCCTATCGTCAGAGCAAGTTTCTCGGGATCATCGACAAGGTACGGGAAGTGATGCCCCACGCAGCGATCACTACCGACATCATCGTCGGATTCCCCGGTGAGACGGAGGAGGACTTCGAGCAGACTCTCGAGGTCATGCGTCGAGCGAAGTTCGCGAACGCGTACACCTTCCAGTACTCCAAGCGCCCCGGTACGCCGGCTGCTGATATGGAGGATCAGATCCCCAAGGCGATTGTGCAGGAGCGCTATCTACGGCTCATTGCCTTGCAGGAAGAGATCGTCCTCGAATCGAACCGCGAGCTCATCGGCACCGAAGTAGAGCTGCTGGTCGCGACCGGCGAGGGCCGCAAGAATGCCGCCACGCATCGCAAAAGTGGTCGTGCCAGGGACGGACGACTCGTTCACTTCCGAGCCGAGGACCACCAGATTGCCGCGATCAGGCCCGGTGACGTCGTCACCACGACGATCACCGCAGCCGCTCCTTACCACCTCATCGCCGACACCGGCGTTGCCTCGCACCGTCGCACCACTGCCGGTGATGCGTACGAACGCGGAATACTCCCGAAGACGGCCCCCATCGGCGTCGGGTTGGGCTTGCCGGCTGTCGGCGTCCCAGCTCCCGCGCCCGTAGTGACAGGATGCAGCGCATGACCAAGTCGAGGCCCAGTAGCGAAGATGGCAGCGCACCCGATTACGACACCGCGGAGCGGAAGATCGATTCGGAGATCGACCCAGGAGCGCGGGCGGTGGTCGTAGCCGTACTGGTTCTTGTGCTGCTGGTCACTTTCGTGTTGCCACATGCCGGATCTGCTACCGGATTCGACGTCCTGTCCGGCAGTGACAAGGGGCTCGGCGAATCCATCGCGTTGCCATCCCGAATCTTCGTCGGGTTCGTCGCAGTATTCGGCGTGGTGCTCTCGGTTCTCGCCCTCGTCACCAGGGTGTGGGCACTCGCATGGATAGCGCTGAGCGGCTGCGCCGTAGCGTCGGTTTTCGGAATGCTGTCGATCTGGTCGAGGCAGACATTGCCGACGGACTCTACGGGCGGCGGACCCGGAATCGGTCTCATCATCGCGTGGATCGCGGTGGTCGTCCTGACGTTCCAGTGGCTGAAGGCTGTGTGGAACAAAACCAACGCGCAATTGGCCGCACAAGAACGTAGACGTGTCGCGGCGGCGGAGAACGAGCAGAACCCACGGTGGGGCGGACCCATTCTCGGGCGTCCGACCGACCGCAAGCTCTGACTTCGTCTTACTTCTCGCCGACGGCGCCTTCTGCCGCTTCGGCCCACTCGCGCCATTGCTGCGCTTGCTCGAGCGCACGCTTGGCGTCCTTGTCCTTGCCTGCTGCTCGAGCTTTGGCTGCCTGCTCGTCGAACTGAGCGACGCGCTCGCGGAACTGAGCAGCACGGGCCAACGCTTCCGGATCGGTGCGTCGCCACTGTGCGTCCACCGCGTCCCGAACCGACTTTTCCAGGGCGCGTAAGCGACCTTCGAGTTCCTGCATCTTGTCCCGCGGAACTTTGCCCAGAGCATCCCACTTCTCTTGAAGGTCACGCAGAGCTGCGCGCGCCCCATCGAGGTCGCTACTCGGATTTATGTTGCCGTACTTCGCGAGCAGTTCTTCTTTCGCGGTCGCATTCGATTCGAATTCCGCGTCGCGCTCGGACGCCGCAGAATTGCGCGCAGCGAAGAACACATCCTGGGCGGCTTTGAAGTTCTTCCACAGTGCATCGTCTGCATCGCGAGGTGCGCGGCCGGCAGCTTTCCATTCGACGAGCAGGTCGCGGAAGGCGGCGGCCGTGGGACCCCAGTCGGTCGACGACGAGAGGGCCTGAGCCTGCTCGACCAGTTCTTCCTTGCGAGTTTTCGCGGCACCCCGCTCGCGATCGAGATCGGCGAAGTGAGCGCCTCTACGGCGATTGAAGTTCTCACGGGCTTTCGAGTAACGCTTCCAGAGAGCATCGTCGACCTTGCGATCCACTCCGCGGATCGTCTTCCACTCGTCGAGAATTTCTCGCAGACGGTCGCCGGCATTTTTCCATTGCGTGGATTCGCTACCGATCTGCTCGGCCTCGGTTGCCAACTCTTCCTTGCGCGAAGTGTGTGCGGCGCGCTCGATCTCCTTCTCTTGCTTCGCGACGGCTGCAGCGGCCTCGGAGTGCTCGACCACGATCTCCAGGCGGTCGTGCAAGCCTGCGATGTCGCCGATCACTGCGGCTGTGGGAAGCGTTTCGAGCAAGGCCAAGGCTGCTGCCTTCGTCTTCTTCGCATCTCCGGAACCCGCAGTGAGCCTGGCTTCGAGCAAGGCCACCTCGGTGGAAAGGTCGTCGCAGCGCCGTCCGAAGTGTGCGAGACCTTCGGCGGCGTCTCCTGCCTGCCACGATCCGATCTGACGTTCGCCGTCCGCGGTCTTCACCCAGGCAGTGCCGTCGTCATCCACTCGGCCGAACTTGCTGGGATCGCTCGGCGGTGCGATCGTCGGGACGACGGACGGGACGTGGGAAGACACCGGATGAGGTTTGGCAACCCCGCCGTCGATCCTTGGTTTGGGTGCTCCAGGTTTCGGACCCCCAGGCTTGGGTGCTCCTGGCTTCGGGGCACTCGGTGTTGCGGCAGTCGGTGCTGGGTTGATCGGTGTTGGGACCGTCGGGGTGCTCGCTCCAGGTGTCTGGGCGGGCTGCTCGGTGGATCCGCTGGTGGTGTCGCCAAGATCGGACATTGTTCCTCATCTCTGCCGCGCGTCACGGCTGCCTCTATCGCGCTGAAAGTCACGGTGGACACACTCCGACTATCCGGTTCCACCGTCGACGCAGTGGACACCATGGACACTCGATGCCTACCGTGCTCACCATTCAAACAGGTCAGACGCTTCTACGCGTCGCCGTCCATCATTTCGCCGCCGTGTCGGTGGTGCTTGGATACGAGCGACTAGCGTTGGCGCCGTGTTGTCTGCAGTAGCCATCGTGCCGTCGCCCCCGATCCTGGTTCCCGAGTTGACCGGACGCTCTGTCTCGGAAGCGCTCGCGGTTCGAACCGCGACGCTGGAGGCCGGTGTCGTGCTGGGTGTGCTCGCCGACCGATGGATTGCGCTGGGTGTGCACGAGAAGGCCCGTACCGTTCGTTCGGACTCACGTGGAAGCTTCGCCGCTTACGGCGTCGATGTGAGAGTTGCGTTCTCACCCGCGGGCGTCACGACGGAGATCGATTCGACTATTCCCTTGGCTGCGCTGATAGCGGGGTGGGTTCGCGACCACAGTGCCCCGGGCGCGGTTGTCGATGTGCACCTGGTGGGGCGAGACACACCGCGCGAGAGCTGTGTGCGCATCGGCCGCGAACTTCGCACGTCGATGGATGAAAGCGCGGAACCGTGGGGATTGCTGGTGGTGGCAGACGGGTCGACGATGCTGACGGCGAAGGCACCCGGATCCTTCGATCCACGCGCGGAAGAGGTACAGAACCAGATCGATGATGCGCTGGCAAACGCCGATGTCGGTGCGCTCGTCGGACTCGATCGTCAATTGTGTGCAGGCGTCGGCGTGGAAGGCCGTGCTGCGTGGCAGACCCTGGCAGGGATCGTGGGTGACGGCGAGGTGCGGCCGAGAACTCTCTACCGAGACGCTCCTTTCGGCGTCGGCTATTTCGTCGGTACTTGGGAGTCGTTGTGAGGGTGCCGATTGCCGTGATCGGCCCAACCGCGACAGGTAAGTCCGATCTGGGCCTCGATCTGGCCGAGGCATTGGACGGTGAGATCGTCAACATCGACGCCATGCAGCAGTACCGCGGAATGGACATCGGCACTGCAAAACTGCCGTTGGCCGAGCGGCGCGGCATCGCACACCATCTGCTCGATGTCCTCGATGTGACCGAGACAGCCACAGTCGCGAGATATCAGGATGCCGCGGCCTTGGAGGTGGACGCTGTCTTGGCGCGTGGCCGAGTTCCCATCATCGTCGGTGGTTCGATGATGTACGTCCAATCTCTGCTCGACGAGTGGGCTTTCCCGGCCACCGATCCTCAGGTCCGGGCGAAATGGGAGCAGGTACTGGCGGACGGCGGAACCGATGCGGTGCATCTCGCGCTCGCAGCAAGAGATCCCGAAGCCGCCGCATCGATCCTGGCCACCGACGGCCGTCGGCTCGTCCGTGCGTTGGAGGTAGTCGAGATCACCGGTAAGCCCTTTGCCGCGTCCGCGCCGAAGATCGGAACACCGCGCTGGGGGACGAAACTTCTCGGGGTCGACCGCGACACGATCGAATTGGACGAGCGCATCGCGCGCAGGACGGACTCGATGTTTTCTGCCGGCCTGGTCGGGGAGGTCGAACACCTCGTCGGCATCGGCCTGCGAGAGGGCGTCACTGCCCCGCGCGCGATCGGGTACGCCCAGGTGCTCGAATACCTCGGGGGTGAGTGCGATTTGGATTTCGCGCGCGAGCGGACCTTCATCGGAACTCGCCGTTATGTCCGTCGTCAGCGATCGTGGTTCCGTCGGGATCCGCGCGTCCACTGGCTCGATGGAGCCGATCCCGCTCTGCGCGACTCTGCACTGTCCATCGTCGGAGGTTAGGTCGGAGGTTGGAAGGAGCACACCCTAGACTTTGCGCTATGCATTTCGCCAAGGGCCACGGAACGCAGAACGATTTTCTCGTGCTGCACGATCCAGATGTCGAGATCGAGCTACTTCGTGTCCGCGTAGCGGCCCTGTGTGATCGCAGACAGGGCCTCGGAGCAGACGGAGTACTGCGGGTTTCACGCGCAGGGCGTCTTCGCGATGCGGGCGTCCTCGACCGCCTGCCCCCGGGCGTCGGGCCCGCGGACTGGTTCATGGACTACCGAAACGCAGACGGCAGCATCGCCGAGATGTGCGGCAATGGCGTTCGGGTATTTGCGCACTACCTGCGTGCGAACGGCCTCGAATCGAGCGATTGTTTCGTGGTCGGTTCCCGGGCCGGCGCGAGACCGGTCACGGTGCACGCTTTCGATGACACCACCGCAGACGTCACCGTCGGCATGGGCGAAGTCCACTTGATGGGTGCCAGCAGCACGACCCTCGGTGGACGTCGGTACGACGGAATCGGAATCGACGTCGGAAATCCCCATCTTGCGTGCGTGGACCCGGCTGCCGACATCGCTTCCCTACGTGCGCTCGATCTGGCAACACCACCGGAACTGGACGGCGGTTTCTTCACCGCGGGCGCCAACGTCGAAATTCTCACCCGACTGCAATCCGGTCGCGTCGACATGCGCGTTTTCGAGCGCGGTGTCGGGGAGACGCGTTCGTGCGGGACCGGCACGGTGGCAGCAGCAGCAGCAGCGTTGTCGTACGAGGGCCTCGATTCCGGTCGAGTGGTGGTAGGTGTGCCAGGCGGCGAGGTGACGGTGTCGATCGACGATGAGGGTGCATCGCTTCGCGGGCCGTCTGTGCTGTTGGCGAACGGCACCATCGATGACCAGTGGTGGCGCGAGCGTGCGTGAATCTCATGTGCATGCGCTGGGGATTTAGTGGATCATTGACGGCGTATGACCAACACACATCGAATCGATAGCGATTCCGACTCGAGGAATGACGAAATAGCGGATTCAGAACAGCAGGATTCAGTGAAGCAGAACCTCACTGAACAAAACCTCACTGCGCAAAACCTCACTGCGCAGCACTCCTCTGGGCCGGACACGGCTGAGGGCGATACAGCCGAGTCTGTCGCTGCGGAGGACAGTGGGCCAGAGCAAGGCTCGTCGTGGACTCGGCAGGAGTCCGATGCCTGGTCGCGTCGACTCTCTCGATCACCGCTCCCCGCCGATGAGTCCTCTCCGTCCGCTGGAGACATGCAGCTCGAAGAACGTACTGCATTGCGTCGTGTGGCAGGTTTGTCTACCGAGCTCGAGGACGTCACCGAGGTCGAGTACCGGCAGTTGCGGCTCGAACGAGTCGTCTTGGTCGGCGTGTGGACCAGCGGCACCGCAGCGCAAGCGGAATCCAGTATGGCGGAGCTGGCTGCGTTGGCCGAAACTGCAGGATCAGAGGTACTGGAAGCGCTCGTGCAGCGACGCGACAAGCCCGATGCGGCGACCTACATCGGTTCCGGTAAGGCCAAAGAGGTCCGCGATGTCGTCGTGACGACAGGCGCCGATACCGTGGTTTGCGACGGTGAATTGACCCCGGCTCAGCTCAATGCGCTGGAGAAGGTCGTCAAGGTCAAGGTTATCGACCGGACGGCGTTGATCCTCGATATCTTCGCTCAACATGCAACCTCGCGCGAGGGCAAGGCGCAGGTGGCGTTCGCGCAGATGGAGTACATGCTCCCTCGGCTTCGCGGCTGGGGCGAGTCCATGTCACGTCAGGCGGGTGGCCGGGCGGGAAGCAACGGCGGGGTAGGACTTCGTGGCCCCGGTGAGACGAAGATCGAAACCGACCGGCGACGCATTCGTGAGCGTATGGCCAAGCTTCGCCGTGAGATCAAGGGCATGAAGCAGGCCCGCGACACCAAGCGTGAGCGCCGCCTCGAGAGCACTGTGCCGTCCATCGCGATCGTCGGGTACACCAACGCAGGCAAGTCGAGTGTGCTCAATGCGCTCACCGGTTCGGGCGTGCTGGTACAGAACGCACTGTTCGCCACCCTCGACCCGACCTCTCGCAGGTCGACGCTTGAAGACGGCCGCGCGATCGTGCTCACCGACACTGTCGGATTCGTGCGGCATCTGCCGACCCAGCTGGTGGAAGCCTTCCGTTCGACGTTGGAGGAAGTGACGGACGCCGATCTGTTGCTGCACGTCGTCGACGGTTCCGATCCGCTTCCTGTGGACCAGATCACCGCAGTTCGCGAGGTGATCATGGACGTCGTCAAGGAACGAGAGTCCAAGATGCCGCCGGAACTGATCGTGGTCAACAAGATCGATGCCGCAGATCCGGTGCAATTGACTCAGCTTCGTGGTTTGTTTCCGGGAGCGCGCTTCGTCTCTGCACGGACGGGTGAGGGAATCGAAGATTTGCGTGATCATCTCGGCGAAGTCCTTGCCTGGCCGGAAGCACAGGTCGACGTACTGGTGCCGTATACGCGCGGCGATCTCGTCGCTCGGATCCACACCGAAGGCCGGATCACGCACTCCTCGCACGAGGCAGACGGCACACGCGTCGAGGCTCGGGTGCCTACCGCGCTAGCCTCGGTGCTCGCCGAGTTCGCCGTCGGCGCTGCAGTGGCTCCTGCCTGAGTCGATGCGATCGATTGTGATTGCGGGGGCGCTCTCGTGTGTACTTCTCGGGGCCGCACCGGCGGGTGCGGCTCCCGAGGTTCGCAGCGCGCAGTTCGAAACATATTGCAGCCCTGTGGATCCGGGTCTCGAAGAGCTATCCGGTTTGACTTCGATCGACGGTGTGCTCTATGCGATCGGCGACAGCGGTACCGATCATCGGTTGGCCGTGCTCGATGAGCAATGCGCAGTCGTGCGTTGGCTCGACGTCCCTGTCGATCCCTACGATGTCGAAGATCTTGCCTCTCACGGTGGACGCCTGTGGCTTTCCGACACCGGAGACAACCGTGGGCGTCGCGACACCATCGCGATCACCGGCATGGATCCCTCGACCGGTGCGGGTGAGCTGCATCGTCTGACGTACCCGGACGGACCGCATGACGCGGAGACGCTGCTTATCGAGCCGTCGGGACGGCCGGTGGTGGTGACCAAGGAGCTTTCCGGAGTCAGCGGGATCTACGTCCCTGTCGGAGACACGACCGTCGATCAGTTGCCTTCACCCGGTCCGACGCCGCTGCAGAAGGTCGGCGAGTTGGCCTTCGAGCGCACCGCAACTCCCGGTGGTCCGGCCTTCGTCGCTGGTTCGATTTTGGCCACCGGCGGGGCGATCAGTGCTGACGGCACCGTTGTCGCGGTCCGAACGTACAACGATCTCTACCTGTTCGGCGTCCACGACGGCGATATCGTGGAGGCCCTCGACAGCGATCCTGTCGTCGTCGCGGCGCCCCAGCAACCCCAGGGTGAGGCAATTGCCTTCGATTCCGAAGGAAACCTTCTCATCGCCTCGGAGGCAGTCGCGTCGAGGGTAGTCGGGTCGGAGGCAGCGGCCGGGCCGCTGCCCCCTATCCAGATGCTCCGTGGTGCAACCGATCTCGTGGTCGTCGAACGTACCGATACACAACTCGCGACGGCCGGCGCCGAGTCCGATTCGAAGAGCCGATGGGTACTCGGTGCGATGGCCGTCGCGGGTGTTCTCGTTCTGTTGTCGGTCGGCTACGGTGTCAGGACTGCACGCCGCAGGTGACGCGACGGGACGTCAGGCGTCCAGATCGGCGGCGACCAGCGCCACGATCTTGTCGAGTGTTGCCTGATCCTCGCTCTCGACGACGACCTCGGTCCCCTTGGTGGCGCCGAGGGTCATGATCATCAGCGCGGATCCGGCATCGACCGGCTCCTGGTCTTCCACCGCGAGGGTGACTTCGACGCCTGCTTCGGCAACGGCGTCGGCGATGAGCGCTGCGGGGCGAGCGTGCAGGCCGATGGACGATCCGACGGCGACTGTGGTGCTGGGCATGATGTGCTCCTTGGTTGTGTGTAGCGAGGGTGGTCGATCAGGCGGTGACGAGATCGGGGTCGAGCTCTGCCTCGGTGGGCGAGTTCTTGCCCTTGACGAACTGCTTCGCTGCGATGACCAGCACTGCCGAGACGATCGTGCCTGCCGCCAGGGCGACCAGGAACCACAGGATTCCGCCGACGGCGAAGAATACGAAGATTCCACCGTGTGGCGCACTGAGCGTCACGTCCATTGCCATGACCAGTGCGCCTGTGACCGCTCCACCTGCCATCATCGACGGGATGACGCGCAGCGGGTCTGCTGCGGCAAACGGAATGGCGCCCTCGGAGATGAATGCAGCACCGAGGAACCATGCAGCCTTACCGTTCTCGCGTTCTGCCTCGGTGAAGATCTTGGGGCGGACAGCCGACGCCAGGGCAAGAGCAAGAGGGGGAACCATTCCTGCCGCCATCACTGCGGCCATGATTCGAAGCGACGCGGTGTCGGTGACCGACAGACCTGCGGTGGCGAACGCGTAAGCAGCTTTGTTGACCGGTCCTCCTAGGTCGAAGCACATCATGAGTCCGAGGATGATGCCGAGAATGATGATCGAGCTGCCGGTCAGACCGTTGAGCCAGTTGGTCAGTCCGCTGGTGATGGCGGCAAGCGGTTTGCCGAGTACGAGGAACATGATGGCGCCGACGATCAACGTGGCGAACAGCGGAATGATGACGACGGGCATGAGACCGCGGAGAACCGTCGGGATCTTCCACCTGCTGATCCAGAGGGCGACGAATCCTGCGATCAGACCGCCGACGAGACCACCGATGAAGCCCGCACCGACGAGTACGGCGACAGCGCCTGCCGTGAAGCCCGGCGCAAGACCGGGTCTGTCGGCGATGGCATACGAGATGTAGCCGGCGAGTGCAGGCACCAGGAAGCTGAACGACAACGCGCCGATCTGGAACAGCACTGCGCCGAGATACGCGGTCAGCCCGCCGGTGGGAAGCGAGGTGAGGGAGTTGTCGACGACGATGCCCTCGGCGACATCCTTGATCTCGTATCCACCCAGCAGGAAGCCGAGAGCGATCAGCAGACCACCCGCCGCGACGAACGGAATCATGTAGCTGACGCCGGTCAGCAGAATCTGCCGGATGCGTGTGCCCCAACCCAGTTCTCCTGCGCCGGTGCTGGCCGATCCTGCTGCTGCCGCGGTTCCGGAAACACGTGCGGCATCGGGATTTTCGGCGGCGCGCAATGCCTCGGTCACCATGACGTCGGGCTCGTTGATCGCGCGTTTGACACCCGAGGATACGACGGGCTTGCCCGCGAATCGCTCTTTGCCCTTGACGCCGACATCGGTGGCGAAGATGACGGCCTCGGCGCTGGCGATCAGAGCCGGATCGAGGGGAGTGCTACCGCTCGATCCCTGCGTCTCCACATGCACGGTGACTCCAGCGCGCTCACCGGCGGCGACTAGCGAGTCAGCAGCCATGTAGGTGTGGGCAATTCCGGTGGGACATGCCGTCACCGCCACGATGTGCTTGGCAGCAGAGGTGGCCGCCGGCGCCGAGGCTTCTGGAACGGAAGTTGCCGCAGCCTTCGCGGGGGTCTTTGCAGGGGCTTTTGCCGCCGGGTTGATGACGCCGTCTACCAACGCGACGATGTCGGCCGGCGAAGGGGCGTCCCGAAGCGAGGTGACGAACTCTGGCTTGACCAGGGCGCGAGCCAGGCTGGAGAGCAGCTTCATATGGGCTGAGCCGGCCCCCGCGGGGGCGGCGATCAGGAACACCAGGTCTGCAGGACCGTCGGGTGCTCCGAAGTCGACCTTGGGATCGAGCCGCGCGAAACCGAGGGATGCCGAGGTGACTGCCTCTGCGCGGCAGTGTGGGATGGCGATCCCGCCTGGTAGGCCGGTAGCGGACTGAGCCTCGCGAGCGAGGGCGGCTTCGCGGAGCGGGGCCGCATCCGTGGCACGACCGGCTGTGGCGAGTAGCTCCGAGAGTCGTCCGATGACAGCATCTTTGGACGCACCGAGATCGGCATCGAGGAGGATGAGCTCCTCCGCGATGATCGCGGGATCGCTGGTTGGTGTGGACATGACTTCGCTCCTAGGAGGGTGTCGAAGAACGGGTGGGGGATGTGGTCGGGGGGACAGTCGAGCTGTTCGGCGGTGAATCGAGCGCCCGCACCGTCACCGATTCGGGGCGAGCTTGTTCGGGCGTCGGCAACGTCGTGCCGGGTAGAGCGGTGGCCGCTGTGCCGTAGGCAACGGCTCGGCGGAGCTTGTCCGGACCCGAGCATCGTTCGATATCGGCCAGGATGTAGCCGGCGAGCGAGGAATCGCCCGCCCCCACGGTGCTGAGGGCCTCGATCCGAGGTGGGGTAGCGAACCATGCGCCCTCGGCGGAGACGAGTACTGCTCCCGCGCTGCCGAGCGTCGCGAGTACTGCGCCGACTCCCCGTTCGAGGAGTATCCGGCAGGCAATGACGGTGGCCGTCGGATCGCCGGCCGCTGCAGCGCGTTCCAATTCTTCGGCATTCGCTCCGGTGAGTTGAGCCAGCTCCTCGGAGTTCGGCTTCACCAGGTCCGGAGCCGAGCCGGGGAACGAAGCAGCGAGGGCGAGGAGCGGCGCGTCGGACGTATCGACGGCAACCTTCGACGGTGTATCGCGTAGTGCCTGCACGATGCTCGCGTACCAGTCGGTGGCGATGCCGGGCGGAAGTGATCCGGACAGTACGACCCATGCGGCGTCCCGTCCGAGATCGACAACGGTGTCGAACAAGTCCTTCTGCGTATCGACGGTCAGGCTTGCTCCCGGTTCGTTGATCTTCGTTGTTGTTCCACCAGGTTCGCTGATGGTGATGTTGGTTCGAGCCTGTCCGCTCGTCGGAACAGCGCAGTAACGGACGCCTTTCGCCGCCAACGCAGTCAGGAGCGGATCCGTCGGCGCTGCAGGTAGGACGGCCATCGCCTGCACTCCGGACGAGGTCAGGACCCGGGCCACGTTGACGCCTTTTCCTCCGGGATCGCTGACCGTTTCCCGCGCTCGGTACACCCCGCCGCGTACGAATTCGGAATCGAGCACGACTGTTCGGTCGATGCTGGGATTGGCTGTCAGTGTGACGATCATGCGATTACGACCTCGATTCCTTTGTCGGTCAAACTCTTTCGGTCGATCTCGTCGATCTCGTCGTCGGTTATCAGAACGTCGATGTTGTCCAGGCGGCCGAAGCTGACGAGGTGCTCTCTGCCGATCTTGGATGAATCCGCCAGCACTACGACATGGTTGGCGGTGCGGACCATTGCTCGTTTTACCGCGGCCTCGTCACTGTCGGGCGTGGACAACCCATGCCCGACACTGAGTGCGTTGGTCCCGATGAATGCCACATCGACACGCAGCCACTCCAACGCCGACAATGCTTCCTCGCCCACGGCGGCCTGCGTCGTACCGCGGACTCGGCCGCCGAGAATGCGAAGACTCACCCCCGACAGTGGTGCGACACGAGCAGCGATGGGAATCGAATTGGTGATGAGTGTCAGCTCGCGTTCGTTGGGGAGAAGGGCGGCGAGCCGGCCGGTGGTGGTTCCTGCGTCGAAAACGGCGCTACCGCCGTTGAGTGGGAGGTAGGCGAGAGCTGCGGCCGCTATTGCGTCCTTCTGCTCGGCCCGCGTGTACTCGCGCTCGCCGACGCCCGGTTCGGCGGCGGTCAAGGTCGACGCCGGAACTGCTCCACCGTGGACCCTGCGGATAACCCCGAGGCGGTCGAGGACGGCAAGGTCGCGTCGAACGGTTTCGGTTGTCACGCCGTATGTGGTCGACAGATCTGCAACGGACACTCGACCGCGGTTGCTGATCACCTCGGCGATTGCTTGCTGGCGCTCTTCTGCGTACACCTGCGCCTCCCTCCGAACTATTGTTGGTTTATGTTGTTTTACGCCCGTATGTGTTGACATGTCAAGGGCAAAGAGTAATCTCAGTCACATCAGTGGTAGATCTACGAGCTGGGCCACACCTGTTTCGAGAACTCCATTTTTTTCAAGAACCGAGGAGGACGCATGGCGGGATCGCTTCGAGCCGATACACGAGAAGGTGCCACGGCTGCAGGACAAGGCCTGACACTGTCGGGCTCGTCGGTTCTGCATGGAACGCCGGTAGTCCCGGGTGTCGGTTACGGCCCAGTCATTCGTCCGGGCAAGCGTCCGGACGTCCCGGTCGATACAACTGTCGTCGACGAGGCTGGGCGAGGAACCGAACTCGAACGCTTCCGTTCGAGCGCGGCGAATGTTTCGGCGAGGCTGCGTGCCCGTGCGGAACTGGCCACCGGCGCAGCGTCGGAAGTGCTCTCGGCAAATGCGGCGATGGCCCAGGATCGAGGCTGGATCGGCGCCGCCGAGAAACTTATCGGGAAAGGTGCCCCCGCAACTTCGGCAACCGTCGCCGCAACCGAGCAGTTCATCGCAATGTTCACCAAGCTCGGCGGACTGATGGCCGAGCGCGTGACCGACCTGCGTGACATCCGCGACCGCGTTGTCGCCGAAATACTGGGGATCCCCGAGCCGGGGGTTCCGACTCCCGATACGCCCTCCGTACTCTTCGCCGACGATTTGGCGCCTGCCGACACGGCGGGACTCGATGCACGTCTGGTTCTCGCACTGGCAACATCACTCGGTGGACCGACAAGTCACACCGCGATCATTGCGCGTCAGCTCGGCATCCCGTGCGTCGTGGCGGTCACGGGGCTCGACGACGTCACCGAAGGTGCTCCCGCTCTGGTGAACGGAATCACCGGCGATATCGTTCTCGAGCCCGACGCGACCCTCGCGAAAGCCTCGGTTGACTCGGCTCGAGCCGAATTGGATCGGGTGTCCCAATGGGCAGGGCCCGGAGTTACGGCAGACGGCCACCG
This sequence comes from Rhodococcus sp. PAMC28707, assembly GCF_004795915.1. Classification (NCBI taxonomy): domain Bacteria; kingdom Bacillati; phylum Actinomycetota; class Actinomycetes; order Mycobacteriales; family Nocardiaceae; genus Rhodococcus; species Rhodococcus sp. PAMC28707. The sequence continues at coordinate 319,884 of NZ_CP039253.1, read as the reverse complement.
AGTCGACATCCTTGCCAACGTTCAGGACGGCGCGGGAGCTCGCGCAGCGAGGAAGACTGCCGCCGACGGGATCGGACTCTTTCGAACCGAGCTGTGCTTCCTGGACCGCGACTCGGAACCGACCGTCGACGAGCAGGCCGAAATCTACGGTCAAGTTCTCGATGCGTTCGCCGGGCACAAGGTTGTCGTTCGTACCCTCGACGCCGGATCGGACAAGCCCTTGCGCTTCGCCAACCATCCGGACGAGGCCAACCCCGCACTTGGTATTCGCGGCATCCGAATCGCCGAGCAGGACCGAGGAATTCTCTATCGTCAGCTCGACGGGATCGCTGCTGCTGCCGCGGCCACCAACTCGAGTCCTTGGGTAATGGCACCCATGATTGCCACACCGGCAGAAGCAGCTGCATTCGCCGCCGACGTCCGCGAGAGGGGTTTGACTCCGGGCGTCATGATCGAGGTTCCGGCCGCGGCGCTGCTCGCCGAGCACATTCTCGAGCATGTGGAGTTTCTGTCGATCGGAACGAATGATCTGGCGCAGTACACCATGGCTGCCGATCGGATGTCCTCCCAACTCGCATCGCTCACCGATCCGTGGCAGCCGGCGGTCATCGCGCTGGTCGCCCACACCGCGAAGGCAGGTATGGCCGTGGGCAAGCCTGTTGGAGTATGCGGAGAGGCCGCCGCCGACCCACTGCTGGCGTGCGTCCTGGTGGGCTTGGGTGTCACGTCACTGTCCGCTGCGTCGGCTGCAGTCGCACACGTAGGGGCGAAATTGTCCACGGTTACGCTCGAGCAATGCCGGCGCGCGGCCGCGGCCGCGTCGAAGACCGACAGTGCCACGGCGGCACGTGAGGCGGCAGCGTCGATCCTGAACGAGTGACGAAGCGGCAGGCCCTAGGATTCGAACCCGTGAGAAGACAATTCGGATGGACCCTGCACGGCAACGGCAAGAACGTCGAGGCAGGGGCAGTTGTGGCACCGGACCAGCGCCTGTCGTGGCCGCGCACCGTGGGTATCGGTATGCAGCACGTCATCGCCATGTTCGGTGCCACGTTGCTCGTTCCCACGGTGACCGGATTTCCCGTCACCACGACCCTGTTGTTCTCGGGCATCGGTACCGCGCTGTTCCTCGTGATCACGCGGGGGCGCATCCCCAGCTATCTCGGATCCTCGTTCGCTTTCATTGCACCACTCAGTGCGGCGCAGGCAAGTGGCCCCGCCGCGCAACTCGGCGCCGTCATGTCCGTAGGCGTCGTGCTGACCCTCGTCGGATTGGTCGTCAAGTTCGCGGGCGGACGACTCATCGAAGCGGTGATGCCTCCGGTCGTCACAGGTGCGGTCGTGGTTCTCATCGGACTCAACCTCGCTCCCGCAGCGACGTCGTCGTTCGAGGCGCAGCCACTCGTGGCCGCGGTGACTCTCGCGGCGATCCTGCTGGTGACCGTCGCCGGTCCGGGACTGCTCGGACGCCTCGGCATCCTTGTCGGTGTCATCGTCGGATGGGTTTTCGCTGCGGTGTCAGGGCAGATCTCGGACGTCAAACTCGACGCGATGAGGGCTGCAGAATGGATCGGTATTCCCGAATTCCGCGGACCGACGTTCGAATTGTCCGTCGTACTCATCGCACTACCCGTCGTCATCGTTCTCGTGGCCGAGAACGTCGGGCACGTCAAAGCAGTATCGGCAATGACAGGTAAGCAACTCGACGACCTCGCCGGAGACGCACTCATCGCAGATGGATTGGCGACGACGCTGGCAGGTGCTGCGGGTGGCTCGGGCACGACGACCTACGCCGAGAACATCGGCGTGATGGCGGCGACCCGGGTGTATTCGACCGCGGCCTACTGGGTGGCCGCGGTGACGGCCGTAGTGCTCGCGTTCTCGCCGAAGTTCGGCGCGTTGGTGTTCACGGTCCCGGACGGAGTCATCGGTGGCGCGACATTGGTTCTTTACGGGTTGATCGGCCTGCTGGGTGTGCGCATCTGGTCGGACAGCAAGGTCGATTTCACCGATCCCGTCAACCTCGTTGTCGTCGCTGCTGCCATCGTTGCCGGCATCGGCGATCTGACACTGACGGTCGGGTCGGTGGAGCTCGGCGGTATCGCCTGGGGATCGGTCGGAATCTTGGTCGGCTATCCCGTTCTGCGCGCCCTTTCTCGCACACAGCGCCGATAACAGCACTTTCTTCGGTCACCGATTCCGCGCGGCTCGGTCATCGACCGGTTGACCTATTCGGCCGTAGGCTCGAATGACGTCAGTTCACCGGAGGTGACCAATGGTGCCGCCGGTTGGCAATTCGAAGGAGACCGAAGTGGAACGCACGATATTCGATTCCGAGCACGACATGTTTCGCGAGTCGTACCGCAAGTTCCTCGACCAACACGTTGCGCCGAACCACGCTAAGTGGGAAGAGCAGAACCTCGTCGATCGTTGGGTGTGGGTAGAAGCCGGAAAGCAAGGATTCCTCGGCACCGACGTGCCGGAGGAGTACGGCGGTGGCGGTGTCAAAGACTTCCGCTACAACGCCGTCGTCACCGAGGAAACCACCCGCGGCGGCTACAGCGGAATCGGATTCACGCTGCACAACGACGTCGTCGCGCCATACCTCATCAATCTGACGAACGAAGAACAAAAGCAGCGTTGGCTACCCGGATTCAGTTCCGGTGAGTTGATCACCGCGATCGCGATGACCGAGCCCGGTACCGGTAGCGATCTGCAGGGAATCAAGACCAAGGCCGTTCGCGATGGAGACGACTGGGTCCTCAACGGGTCCAAAACCTTCATCACCAACGGAATCAATGCCGACCTCGTCATCGTCGTAGCCTGCACCGACCCCGACAAGGGTGCGCAGGGATTCAGCTTGCTCGTCGTCGAGCGCGACATGCCTGGTTTCGAACGCGGACGCAATCTCGACAAGATCGGGATGAAGGCGCAGGACACGGCTGAACTCAGCTTCACCGACGTTCGCGTGCCCGCCGCGAACCTTCTCGGTGAGGAAGGGATGGGCTTCATCTACCTGATGCAGAACCTGCCTCAGGAACGACTGTCCATTGCGGTCGTCGCAGCAGCCGCCATGGAGTCGGCGCTCGACATGACAATTCAGTACTGCCGTGATCGCAAGGCATTCGGTAAGTCCATCGGCAAATTCCAGAACACACGATTCGTGCTGGCGGAGTTGGCAACCGAGACGACCGCCTCACGGATCATGGTCGACAAATTCATCGAACTGCTCAACGACGGCAAGCTGACGGTGCAGGAAGCCGCTATGGCCAAGTGGTGGACCACCGAGAACCAGGTGCGTCTCATCGACCGCTGCCTGCAACTGCATGGCGGATACGGATACATGAAGGAATACCCGATTGCCAAGGCATACATGGACTCTCGGGTGCAGACGATCTACGGCGGAACGACCGAGATCATGAAGGAAATCATCGGGCGGGGACTGAATCTCTAGTTCTCACCTTTCGATCGATACAGTTAAGGACCGCAACCTCGAAACACGAGGTTGCGGCCCTTCGTCTGTACGAACTCGCTGATCAGAGCTTGCGCATGACCGTGACGACCTTGCCGAGGATGGCTGCGTCATTGCCCGGGATCGGTTCGAACAATGGGTTGTGCGGCAGTAGCCATACCTCACCTTTGGTGCGCTTGAACGTCTTCACCGTGGCTTCGCCATCGATCATTGCTGCAACGATGTCACCGTTGTCGGCGACACTCTGCTGTCGAACCACGACCCAGTCGCCATCGCAGATCGCTGCTTCGATCATCGACTCGCCGACCACTCTCAGCATGAACAGTGAACCCTGGCCGACCAGTTCGCGGGGGAGAGGGAAAACGTCCTCGACCGCCTGCTCGGCAAGAATTGGTCCGCCGGCTGCGATTCTTCCCAGTACTGGAACGAACGTCGGAGTCGGCAGTTGATCCTCCGCAGGCGCCGAACCGTCGGCAACGGCTGCCGCGTGGTCTGCCTGTACCTCGTCGAGCCCGCGAACATCCACTGCGCGTGGGCGGTTCGGATCACGTCTGAGGAAACCTTTGCGTTCCAACGTCCGAAGCTGATGAGCGACCGACGACGTAGAGGTCAGCCCGACTGCATCCCCGATCTCCCGGATGCTCGGCGGGTAGCCACGCTCGGTCACCGAAGCTCTGATGACCTCGAGAACTTTGCGTTGACGTTCGGTCAGGCCCGCATTGACGTCGGTGCCCTCACCTTCGAATGCCTTCGCCGTCGGCACCGAGGGCGCCTTGGCGGTTGTGGCGGTCTTGGCAGCCGGCGCGGGGACCTTTCCACCGGTGGCACTTCCGAGCGTCTTTGCGCGCACTGCCGTAGCCTTCGTCTTCCCGCTCGCCTTGCCGCTCGTCTTGCCCGTGGACTTCGGTGACCCTGACGAGGTCTCTTCTTTCATTCGTGCATCCTCCTGCATCGCCTTCCCCTGCCGGGCATCTCGTGTGCTCGAGTGGCCCGAACGCGTGGTGTGGATGTGACGTGTGGTTTCTGACACGAATCTAGCCCGAAAACCCTGTTCGATCAAACATCTGTTCGATCCGTGTCGTAACTTCTGCTGACATTGTCCGACCCGCGTGATAGAACTTCGAACAAGCGTTCGTCGAACGCCTGATCGAATAAAGGTGAAAGTCGCGTCGGTCGCGAGCATCGCCACGGTCGATCTGTACACCGCAGTGGAGGTTCCGATGAGCATCACTACAGAGCGGACCAGTGCTCTCACCAGGCTCGCAGCAGCAGGTCGGGGTATAGACGGTCGGGGTATAGACGGTCGCGACACCCTCGATCGCACAACGCGCTCGGGCCAGCCCGTCCGTACTTCTCGCCCACGCACGTCTTGCGCGTCACTCGACCGTCGACGCTACCTTCACGCTGTCGCGCAACAGGACGGTTGCAACCGGGTCATCGATCACAGCTCCGCCGATCGAAGCTTCGACGACGAGGCGCCACGTCAGACAATGTCGTGGACCGCCACGATCGCGGGTGTGTTGATCACAGCCATTGTTCTTCTGGGCTTGGTAGGGCTTGCGAATCTACGCGCCGGATATCTCGACGGCGGCTCAGCCGGTGCTGTCACGGTCGTCGAGCAAGGTGGATTCGTCGGTACTGCGGGTCAGGATCTCATCGCGGCCACCGACTCGGGCCAGTGATACAACCATGCCTGAAGTACTGCTCGTTGATCGAGCCAGGTACGCGACACTGGGCTCGATAGCACTCCGAGTATCCTCGGTACCTGCACCTCTTGCGCTACCTACGAGATGGTGTGACGGCTACGACGGAGGCTCTTACATGCATTGCCCGTTCTGCAAGCACCCCGACTCCCGAGTGGTCGACTCCCGTGAGGCGGACGAAGGTCAGGCGATCCGTCGTCGTCGCTCGTGCCCGGAGTGTGGACGCCGCTTCACCACAGTGGAGACCGCTGTTCTGGCTGTCGTGAAGCGCAGCGGAGTCACCGAGCCCTTCAGTCGGGAGAAAGTAGTGCGAGGCGTCCGTCGTGCCTGCCAAGGCCGTGATGTCGACAACGACGCTCTGAATCTGTTGGCTCAGCAGGTCGAGGATGCAGTTCGGGCATCCGGATCAGCCGAGATCCCCAGCAACGAGGTCGGACTGGCTATTCTCGGTCCGCTTCGCGATCTCGACGAGGTTGCGTATCTACGGTTCGCGTCGGTGTACAAGTCCTTCAGTTCGGCCGAGGACTTCGAGAAAGAAATTCAGGGCCTTCGCGACCATCGACAGCCCGCTGTCGCTGTCGACTGAAGAGCGCGTGCGCTCGACGGGCGAGAATCGGTCGACTCGAGGCCTCACTGTTGGCTGATGGCCTGGATTGCTTTTGTGATCCTCTTTTCCGATATCGGGTACGCGGTCCGAATTCCTTGCGCGAAAAGTTGAATTCGTAACTCCTCGATCATCCAGAAGATCTCCTGCACTGGTTTGCTCTGCTGTCTGGCTTCAGGAAGCGACTTCAGCAGTCGGTCGTATGCCTCGTAGACTCGATCGAGTGCGTTCATTCCGGTTTCGTCCCTGTTCGCACTGCTGGGTAGTGAGCCGAGTCGCCGAGTAGCGGCCGTGAGGTATCGGGGAATTTCAGCGAGCCTGGCAGAGCCGAATTCGAAGACGAAGCCATCGAACACCAGAGCGGCTAGTTGTTCGCGGACGTCATCGGCGGCGTCGCCGTCTGCTCGTTCGAGTGCCGCTCGAAGCTCCACGGCCGCAGTCAGAATCGGTCGAATCAGTGCAAGGACCCGAGACGTGCGTTCGGTTACCTCGGCGTTCACCGCCTTGACCAACGCTTCGAATTCTTCCGGCGAGCGGACGGGACCGCCGTGCGCACTCATCGACTCGTCGATTGCTGTCGTGCGGCAGTCCTCGAGCAAAGCTTCGATGCTGCCGTACGGATTCTGTCCGAGTGCGATTCTTTCCTTTGTCGGAATTCCAGCGATGAGTGCCTTTGTGCCGCGCGGTGCACGCTCGCTCAACAGTGCCCTGGTTCCGTTGCGCATTGCGGCACGTTGCTGGGCCGGTGTACTCAGTACGCGGACCGCGACGCCACCGCTTTCCGGTACGAGTGCGGGATATCCGGTGACACGTTGGCCGCCTACAGAACGTGAGACGGTCTCCTCGAGAGTTCCCAGAGTCGAGGACGTCCATGCCAGCGTTGCCGCCCGCTCGGCTTGGCCGACGGCACTGGCAACTTCGCGGTTCACTCGCGGTGAGAGGGTCCGTCGGAGGGCAGTCAGGTCCTTGTTCGATCCGAGTACCTCTCCGTTGATATCCACTGCGACGAACGTCATCCGGAGATGGTCGGGGAGCTCCGAAGTCTGAAAGTCTGCCGGATCGATCCGGCATGAACCCAACCGCGAGAGTTCACGAGCCAGCGCGGTGAGAACGGGTTCCGATCTCGGCTTCATCGCCGTCAGTGCGGCGGCGGCAAAGTCGGGAGCGGGCACCACATTGCGTCGTAAAGTCTTGGGCAGCAGTTTGATCAGTGTGCTGACAAGTTCTGCTCGCATGCCCGGGACCAGCCAGTCGAATCCGACCGGTTGAACCTGCGCGAGCAGGGCGATCGGGATGCGGGCGCTGACTCCGTCGGCGGCGGAACCGGGCTCGAACTGATAGGTCAGCGGAAACTGGATCTCGCCCTGGCGCCACGCATCGGGATACTCCCCACCGAGTACGGATGCAGCATCCGGATTGACGACGGTCGATGCCGTGAAGTCGAGTAGATCCGGCGTCGTGCGTCGCGTCTTCTTCCACCACGTGTCGAAGTGGCGAGCGGAAACGGCTTCCGCCCCGATTCTCTCGTCGTAGAACTCGAAGAGTGCATCGTCGTCGACCACGATGTCGCGACGGCGGGCCCGATTCTCGAGCTCGCCGACGTCGTCGAGCAGTGCGCGGTTCTTGTGAAAGAACGGATGCTGCGTCGTCCACTCGCCCTGCACCAGTGCATGCCTGATGAACAGCTCGCGTGAGACTTCGCCGTCGATGCTGTGGTATCCGACCGGTCGGCCGGTCACGAGAGGAAGCCCGTACAGGGTGACGCGCTCGTACGCCATGGCAGAGTGGCGTTTCGTGGACCAATGTGGCTCGGAGTACGTTCGTTTCACCAGATGTGGGGCGAGTTTTTCGGCCCATTCGGGTTCGATTCGGGCCGTCATCCGGCCCCACAGACGTCCGGTCTCGACCAGTTCGGCCGCCATCACCCAGCGTGGAGGCTTCTTGAACAGCCCGGACCCGGGGAATATCGCAAAGTGGGTTCCGCGGGCACCGAGGAATTCGCGTTTGTCGCCTTCTTTGACTCCGATGTGCGAAAGAAGTCCGGCCAGGAGCGCCTGGTGCAACGAATCGTGCGAGCTCGGCGCGTCGGGCACAGTCCAGCCGAGACTTCTGGTGATCTGACGTAGTTGACCGTGCAGATCCTGCCATTCGCGCACCCGGAGATAGTGAAGGAATTCGTTTCGACACATTCTTCGAAACTGATTCGACGACAGGTCGTTTCGTTGGTCTCGAAGGTATTCCCACAGTGCGGTGTACGACAGGAAGTCCGAGTTCGGAGCCGTGAATCTCGCGTGCTGCTCATCGGCTGCTTGCTGGTGTTCGGCGGGACGTTCGCGAACGTCCTGGATGGACATCGCAGAAACAACGACGAGAGCGTCGGCGAGCGCGCCCGTCTTGTTCGCTTCCACGAGCATGCGGGCCATGCGTGGATCGACTGGCAGCTGAGCCAGCTCGCGTCCGATCGGCGTGAGCTCGGACTCGCCGGTGGTCGAGGACGGCTTCAATGCCCCCAACTCTTCGAGCAAACCGATTCCGTCGCGAATGCTGCGCGGATCGGGCGGCTCGACAAAGGGGAATGCATCGATCTTGCCCAGGCCGAGGGCGGTCATTTGCAGGATCACCGAAGCGAGGTTGGTGCGGAGGATCTCCGGTTCGGTGAACGGTGGCCGTGCATCGAAGTCGTCCTCGGAGTACAGACGGATGCAAATTCCGTCGGCCACACGGCCACATCTACCTGCCCGCTGACGGGCCGATGCCTGCGAAATCGGCTCGATGGGGAGTCGCTGGACTTTGGTGCGCAACGAGTAACGCGAGATTCGCGCGGTACCAGGATCGACGACGTATCTGATTCCGGGGACCGTCAGTGACGTCTCGGCGACGTTGGTCGAGAGAACGACGCGGCGGCCGGTGTGCGAGGAGAACACTCGATGCTGCTCATCAGCGGACAAGCGCGCATACAGGGGCACGACCTCGGTGTTGCGTAGTTGCCGATCGCGCAAAGCATCGGCCGTATCGCGGATTTCGCGTTCACCGGAGAGGAAGACGAGAATGTCGCCTTCACCTTCGGCCATGAGTTCGTCTACGGCATCGCATGCTGCGTCGACGGGATCTCGGTCGAGAGTGGTCTCGCCTGCATCGACCGTCAGGGGCCGGTAGCGCATCTCGACGGGGAACGTGCGTCCGGACACTTCGATGATGGGGGCCGGTACGCCGTCGCGGGCGAAGTGCTGGGCGAACCGTTCCGGATCGATCGTTGCGGAGGTGATGATCACCTTCAGATCCGGCCGGCGGGGAAGTAGCTGAGCGAGGTAGCCGAGGATGAAGTCGATATTCAGACTTCGTTCGTGAGCCTCGTCGATGATGAGCGTGTCGTACTGGCGGAGCATCCGGTCCCGTTGAATCTCGGCCAAGAGAATTCCATCGGTCATCAGCTTGACCAGCGTCGAGTCCGAGGATTGATCGGTGAATCTGACCTTGTAACCGATCGATTGTCCAAGGGTCTCGCCCACCTCCTCGGCGATGCGCTCGGCAACCGTTCTGGCAGCGAGTCGACGGGGTTGGGTGTGTCCGATGGATCCTCGAATCCCACGGCCGAGCTCGAGACAAATTTTGGGAATCTGTGTCGTCTTTCCCGATCCGGTTTCGCCGGCGACGATCACGACCTGATGTTGCTCGATGGCAGCGGCGATGTCGTCCTTGCGGCGGCTGACCGGAAGCGCCTCGGGATACTCGATTTTCGGAAGCGCCGCCCGCCGATTCGCGGTCAGAATCTCGGCGCGAGCGATCTCGGGTTCGATCGCCGCCAGGGCATCGTCGGTGCGGGCACGTTCGAGCTTGCGTCGGAGTCGGTGGGCGTCGCGCACGGAAACCGCCGAAAGTCGGGTGGTCAGGGTGCGTCTGAGACTCGAAGACGGGGATGTTGATGTGGACATGCTGCCCACCAGGGTATCTGCCCGGTGGCGCGAGAGCCGGACTGCCCGACGCAAACGTGGGGAAATCACTGCCGGTCCGTGCCAAGATCGACTATGACGACCTCGCGGCGTGCGCCCGCTGTACTCGGTACACACGTGCTCGTGAGGGCATTCCGGCTTCTGTTTGCTGCGCTCACGTTCGCGGCGCTCTCGTGGATCGTCGCCCGAGGCCTGGACAGTAGCTCGTTCTCACTCGCCAACTACTTCAGCTACTTCACCGTGCTCAGCAATGTTCTGACTGTCCTCGTGCTTGCCGTGGGCGGGGTGGCGGACCCGCAGGGGGAGCGCTGGCAGTTGTTCCGCGGGGGTGTGACGTTGTACATGGTCATCACCGGGATCATCTACGCCGTTCTTCTCGCCGGGATCGATGTCGGAGTCGCTGATCCGTGGACCAACAATGTGGTTCATCGAATCATGCCGGTGGTGCTTCTGATCGACTGGATCGTGGTGCCGCCGCGTCGCAAGATTTCCGACGCACAGTCGCTGATCTGGCTGGTCTTTCCCTTCGTCTACGGGATCTACAGTCTGATCCGCGGTCCGATCCTAGACTGGTACCCGTATCCGTTCCTCGATCCGCGGGGCCAGGGATACGTTGCGTTGGTGATCGGTCTGCTCGTACTCACCGTCGCCTTCGTGTTGATGGCACTTGCGGTGAACACAGTCGGCCGGCTCGGCAGCCGATGGCGGTACGGGGCACGATCGGACGCAGTTCGTTGACTAAGCTCGGAGCCATGTCTTCTGTGGCTGATACTTCCCCTGAGTTCACCCCATCCGCTCTTTGGCACGGTTTCGCCGATATGGGTACGGTGACCAGGACAGGCCCCTTCGTCGTCTCACGTGGCGAGGGAGCTCATATCTGGGACCGGGACGGCAACAAGTATCTCGATGCAACTGCCGGGCTGTGGTTCACGAACGTCGGTCACGGCCGGACCGAGATCGCCGACGCCGTCGCCGCCCAGCTCGGATCGCTGGCGCACTACTCCAATTTCGGTGATTTCGTCCCGGAGACGACGCTGGCTCTGGCGGAGCGGCTCGGGAAGATTGCGCCCGTCGCGGGTAGCAAGGTGTTCTTCACCTCGGGTGGTTCCGACTCGATCGACACAGCGGCGAAATTGGCCAGGCGTTACTGGCACGAGGTGGGCAAGCCTGGGAAGACACTTATTGTCGGACGTGAAAAGGCTTACCACGGAATGCATGTCGCCGGTACCGCACTGGCAGGTATAGCGGTGAATCGGGAGAACTACGGCGAGCTGATGCCGGATGCGCGCACTGTCGCTTGGGACGATGCGAAGAGCTTGCTGGCTCTCATCGAGGAAGTCGGTGCCGACAAGATCGCAGCGTTCTTCTGCGAGCCCATCATCGGTGCTGGTGGGGTCTACCTGCCGCCGAAGGGGTACTTGCAGGAGGTACGCCAGATCTGTCGTGACAACGACGTACTGTTCGTCGCGGACGAGGTAGTGACCGGTTTCGGCCGGATCGGCGGCTCGTGGTTCGCGTCGACTCGTTTCGACCTGCAGCCCGACCTGATGACCACTGCGAAAGGACTCACCTCGGGATACGTCCCGATGGGAGCGGTGTTCGTCGCCCCGCACATTGCCGAGCCGTTCTACTCCGGCGGTGTCTGGTGGCGCCACGGTTATACCTACGGTGGACACGCAGGGGCTGCGGCCGCGGCGATGGCAACACTGGACATCATGGAGCGCGAAAACCTGCTGCAAGAGTCCGCTCGACTCGAGGCATCGCTGCACACCCATCTGGCGCCACTCGCCGACCATCCTCGCGTGCAGGAGGTTCGCAGCGGACTCGGTGCAGTAGCTGCAGTGCAGTTGGTCGATCCGGCCGAAGCGCTCCCCTTCGTCGCGACGCTCCGCAAACACGGTGTCTCCGGGCGCGCTGCAGGGCAGGGTGCAATGCAGATCTCGCCGTCGTTCGTAATGACGGACAACGAGGTGGAAGAACTCGCTGCCCGAATCCTCAGCGCGCTCGGCTGAACCGGTCCTTCAGGCGCTGCACTCGGGTTCGCTCGGGTACAGCGTTGAGCAGTGGGGTTCCAGCTGCCTCGGCAAACCGCTTGTGCAATTGATCGCGGACCTCGTCGGGGGCATACGCCTGCCGCTTGCGTTCCGACTTCACGACGAGGGCGCCTGTCGCGGCAACACCGACGACGCCTGCCATCCCGAGGATCTTCCACAGCTTCATCGCTTCACCGTACTGTGATCGCGGACGGGTGAGCGATCGCTGAGTCCAACGACGAGGTCTTTGGCGAGCATGCGTAGCCACAGCCCATGGTGATGACGACGTCGGAGGGACATCAAGAGTCCTGTGTCGCTGTCGGCGAGGCCGGAATGAAGCGTTTACGTAGTGCGAGTGAGACGTAGACGAGCCCGACGAGGACTGGGACTTCGATGAGCGGTCCGACGACCCCGGCCAGTGCCTGCCCGGATGTTGCCCCGTAGGTGGCGACAGCGACGGCGATGGCGAGTTCGAAGTTGTTACCTGCCGCGGTGAAGGCGAGAGTGGTGGTGCGTCCGTAGCCGAGACCCATCGCGGCCCCGAGGGCGTAACCGCCGCCCCACATCACCGCGAAGTAAACCAACAGTGGCAGTGCGATACGAACGACGTCCAACGGTTGGGAAGTGATCCGATCACCCTGCAGCGCAAAGAGAATGACTATGGTGAACAGCAGGCCGTAGAGGGCCCACGGCCCGATCTTCGGGATGAACTTCGATTCGTACCATTCCCTGCCCTTGGTGCGTTCGCCCAAGTAGCGAGAGGCGAACCCCGCGATCAGCGGTATGCCGAGGAAGATCAGCACAGACTTCGCTATCTGCCAGGGGGAAGCCTCGATGGTGGTCTGCTCGAGGCCGAGCCGGCCCGGTAGGACGGAGAGATAGAACCATCCGAGGACGGCGAACATGAATACCTGGAAGACCGAGTTGATGGCGACCAGTACAGCGGCGGCTTCGCGGTCGCCGCACGCGAGGTCGTTCCAGATGATGACCATCGCGATGCAGCGGGCGAGACCGACGATGATCAGGCCGGTGCGGTACTCGGGTAGGTCTGGGAGGAAGAGCCAGGCGAGAGCAAACATCAGCGCTGGGCCGAGGACCCAGTTGAGTACCAACGATCCGGCCAGCAGGCGCTTGTCACCGGTGACAGTTTCCAGTCGGTCGTATCGAACTTTCGCCAGGACCGGATACATCATGATCAGCAGACCGACAGCGATAGGTAGTGAGACCCCGTCGATCGAGATGGTCGACAGAGCGTCGTTCAGCCCCGGAATCAACCGGCCCAACGCCAAGCCGATGACCATCGCGACGCCGATCCATACCGGCAGAAACCGGTCGAGAGTGGAGAGCTTGCCGACGACGGCCGGATGATCGGAGGTGTTCGCCTGGCTACTCATGCGGTCACCAGTGCGGCACCGTCGGTGGTCGGGTCTGCGGCTGCCAAGACTGACGACAACTGTTGCAGCGCAGCAGGTATAACCCAGTAGTAGACCCAGGTTCCACGGCGTTCGCAGTCGAGCAAACCAGCTTCACGCAACACTTTGAGATGATGGGAGATTGTCGGCTGAGACAGGTCGAACGAATCGGAAATGTCACACACGCACGCTTCACCACCGGCGTGACTGGCAATCAGGCTCAGAAGTCGAAGCCGGGCCGGATCGCCGAGCGCTTTGAACATTCGCGCGAGATCCCCTGCCCAGTCGGCGGACAAGGGCTCGGCAACCAGCGGCGCGCAGCACACGCCGCTGCTGAGGTCGTCGACGGGGAGCGGCTGATTCGACATATGCCTATATTGATGAAATTCGAATCAAACGTCAAACGACTCCAGAGAATGCCTGGTGGGGGAGTTCGAGGTTTCGGGACGATCTAAGCTGGGCGACATGACTGCGTCGCGGATCGATTTGAACACAGCGGTTGATGCGACTCGTACCGGAGACATCTGGATCTTCCGCGGCCATTCTGCTACTGATCGTGCGATACAGACGTTGACCAACAGTCCGGTCAACCACGTCGGCATGGCCGTCGTGGTCGACGACCTTCCTCCGCTCATGTGGCACGCCGAGTTGGGAAAATCGCTGCAGGACATGTGGACCGGTAATTTTCAGCGCGGCGTACAACTGCATGATCTCCATGCGGCAGTGATGCAGTGGTCGAACAAGTACGAGCAGCGTTGCTGGCTCAGGCAACTCGACAGTGCAGTCACACGAGAGCAGGAAGATGCATTGCTGCGCACCATAGCTCGAATGGACGGAACGGCGTTCCCGACTACTGCGAAACTTGCGGGGCGATGGTTCAAGGGGCGCTTGCCGAGCTTCCGTAAGAGTGAGCACCATGCCGCCGCTCTGGAAACAGCGTACTGCGCTGAAGTAGTCGCCATGACGTACGACTCGATGGGTTTGCTGACGGGCAACAAGAAGACGAATTGGTTCGATCCCGGAAAGTTCTGGAGCGGTGACCGGTTACCTCTTGCTGAAGGCGTTCACCTCGGCGACGAGATCGCCGTCGACGTACCTGAGAGTCGGCCGGTCATCGCTGAGTGAACTGACGGAAAAAGAGGCCCGCACACGCAAGTGTGCGGGCCTCTTTCGCCGTGTATTTCGTCTATCGGACAGTTGCTCCATCGAGCGTGCGGCTGGCCTCGATGGCCTGGCCCACGCCTGCGACGATCGAAGCTGCGCGGATCGATTCGAAGATGACCTCACGGTCGACGCCCTCATCGCGAAGGGTCTTCTCGTGTGCCTCGACGCAATGGTTGCATCCGTTGACTGCCGAGACTGCCAGCGAGAACAGTTCGAAATCGGCCTTGTCGACGCCGGGATTGCCGATGATGTTCATCCGCAGACCTGCGCGAAGGTCGTCGTACTTGCCGTCGAGGTAGCCCTTGGTGCGGTAGAAGACGTTGTTCATCCCCATGATGGATGCTGCACCCAGAGCGGCGTTGTAGGCATCGGCGGACAACGTGTCCGCAGCCTCTTCGGCGATCTCTTTCAGCGTTGTAGCGGACTTGGTGGCCGCAGCAGTAGCGAGAAGCGTGCCCCATAGCTGCTGCTCACTCAGAACCGTCGATCGCGCTATGGAACTCAGGTTGAGCTTGAGATCCTTGGCGTACTCCGGAAGAGCATTCTTCAGATTCTCTACGCTCATGTCAGACGCTCGCCGTCAGCAGCTCGCCCGCGTCGATGGTGGGGTCGCCCTTCTTCCAGTTGCATGCGCACAGCTCGTCGGACTGCAGTGCGTCGAGAACACGCAGAACCTCGTCGACGTTGCGGCCGACGGAACCTGCGGTGACCGAGACGAACTGGATCTCGTTGTTCGGATCGACGATGAATGTCGCGCGGTCGGCGACGCCATCGGAGTTGAGAACACCTGCAGCGGTTGCGAGCTCACGCTTGAGGTCGGAGAGGATCGGGAATGGAAGAGTCTTGAGGTCCTCGTGCTGTGCGCGCCACTGGAAGTGCACGAACTCGTTGTCGACGGACGCTCCGAGTACCTGTGCGTCGCGATCGGCGAACTCTTCGTTCAGCTTTCCGAATGCGGCAATCTCGGTCGGGCACACGAAAGTGAAGTCTTTCGGCCAGAAGAAGACGATGCGCCACTTGCCTGCGTAGTCATCGCTGGTGACGGTGGTGAAGTAGTCGTCGGGCTGCTGGGCGTTCACCTTGGACAGGTCTCCGCCGATAACGCCGGTGAGGTTGTACGCGGGGAACTGATCGCCGATTGTCAACAGGGCCATATGGTCCTCCTCTGTAGTGGTGCGCATGCGTCGCGCTCGTGGTGCGCGTCGAATTCGTACATGCACGGTGTCGCGAATGGGTGGAGTCGTGTGTGGAGCGCCGCCGGGTGTAGTCGGTGCTTCCTACGGTCGATCTCCGACATGTACGAGTGTGCCAAAAAATACGCGAAAGGTAAAGGTGATTAGTAGCACTAGACTGATAGGCATGACTGATAGAAGTTATCAACCGACGCTCTCACAGCTGCGTGCCTTCGTCGCCGTCGCCGAGCAACGTCATTTCGGAAGTGCTGCGGCGCGACTGCACATCAGTCAGCCGACGCTCTCGCAGGCCCTCGCCTCACTGGAACAGGGACTGGGCGTTCAGCTTGTCGAACGAAGTACAAGGCGAGTTCTGATGACCACTGCCGGTACACATTTGCTCGAGCATGCACGGGCAACCCTCGATGCAGCCGATGGATTCGTATCCGAAGCATCCGGCATGGGAGGTCGCCTGTCGGGCCCACTTCGTCTGGGACTCATACCCACAGTTGCGCCGTACGTGCTACCCGCCTTGCTCCCGGCGATGCGAGCCGAATTTCCGGACGTGAAGCCGCACATCGTGGAGGATCAGACGGACCGACTGCTGGCCTCGTTACGGTCGGGAGCGATCGACGCGGCCGTAGTCGCGCTGCCCACCGAAGAATCCGGCATCGTCGAAATACCGCTGTATGCAGAAGATTTCGTGCTCGTCGTCCCCGTCGGTCACGAATTCGACGGACGCCGTGATCTGACCCTCTCCGTGCTCGTCGACCTGCCGATCCTGTTGCTGGACGACGGTCACTGTCTGCGAGATCAGACACTGGACCTCTGCCGGTCGGTCGACGCGGTCCCTGCCCCCGGTGACACGAGAGCAACCTCGCTCGCGACGGTAGTTCAATGTGTCGCAGGCGGTCTCGGCGTCACACTCGTCCCGAGATCGGCTGTTGCCGTAGAGATGGGCAAGGGCGCGCTGGGTCGGGCCGAGTTCGCGGACCCGAAGCCCGGTCGGCGCATGGGCCTCGTACACCGTGCGTCGAGTGGGCGCGCCGAAGAGTACCGGGCACTGAGTGCACTGGTCTCGCGGATCGGATCGGCCGTCGCCCAGTAGGTACCCAGTAGCCGACCGTTGAGGTAGCGAACTCAGCCGGCAGTGATAGTGATCTCGTCGAACACGATCTCGCCGAGAGCATCGGACTCCTCGACATCGACGACCGCGTCGAACGACCACCCGTGATCGCCGTCGGGATCTTCCAATACCTGCCTGACCGTCGTCCGGTCGCTGCCAACCGTGAGTTCGAACAATGCAGGCCCACGCGCGGATGGGCCGGTGCCGATCTCGCCGTACTCCTCGAAAAAGGGCTCGAGTTCTGCTTCCCAGTCAGGGCCGTCGTCCAACGCGTCGAGCGCGTTCCACCAACCCGCCGCCGCGAAGTCCACTCGTTTGAATATGGCGTTGCGGACCAACACGCGGAACGCGCGTGCATTGGTGGAAATCGGCTTCGGCGTGTCACCGCCATAGGGTTCGGGCTTGGTCTCGGCATCCTCACCCGGGTCGGTGAGATTTTCCCATTCGTCCAGCAGACTCGAGTCGACCTGGCGAACGAGTTCTCCTAGCCACTCGGTGATGTCCTGCACTTCCTCGGTCCGTGCTTCGGGCGGCACCGTCTGGCGCAGGGCGCGATAGGCGTCGGCAAGGTACCGCAGAACGAGTCCTTCCGAACGGCTCAGACCGTAGTGACTGATCAGCTCCGTGAAGGTCATCGACCGCTCGATCATGTCGCGGACGACGGACTTGGGGGAGAGCGCGACTTCCGTCAGCCACGGATGACCACCGCGATAGATCTCGAAGGCCGGCACGAGAAGCTCGGCGAGGGGCTTCGGCCACGTTACCTCCTCGAGCAGTTCCATTCGCTCCTCGTACTCGATACCGTCCGACTTCATCTGTGCGACTGCTTCTCCGCGAGCCGCGTGCTGCTGAGCCATCAGGATCTGGCGGGGATCGTCGAGTGTCGACTCGATGATCGACACCACATCGACTGCATGCGTATCGGATTCGACATCGAGCAGATCGAACGAGGCGAGTGCGAACGGTGAGAGTGGTTGGTTCAGTGCGAAGTTGGGCTGCAGGTCGACCGTGAGCCGGGCGTGGCGCCCTTCGGCATCCGGCTCCGCGAGCTGTTCGACGATGCCCGCCGAGACGAGACCACGATAGAGCGAGAGCGCTCGGAGAATATGCTTGCGCTGGGCAGGTCGAGTCTCGTGATTGTCCTCGAGCAGATGGCGCATTGCAGTGAAGCAGTTCCCCGGTCGAGCAATGACATTGAGCAACATCGCATTACTGACCGAGAACCTCGAGACCAGCGCCTCGGGGCTCGCGGTGATGATCCGGTCGAACGTCGGCTCACCCCACGAGACGAAGCCATCGGGCGCCTTCTTGCGTTGGACCCTCTTGAGCTTCTTCGGATCGTCACCCGCCTTCGCGACGAGTCGCGCATTCTCGATGTCGTGTTCCGGTGCCTCGACGACGACGGTTCCGAGCGTGTCGTATCCGGCGCGTCCGGCGCGTCCGGCGATCTGGTGAAACTCTCGGGCGCGTAGCTTGCGAGTGCGAATGCCGTCGTATTTGGTCAGTCCGGTGAACAACACAGTTCGGATCGGAACATTGATGCCCACACCGAGGGTGTCGGTGCCGCAGATGACCTTGAGTAGACCGTCCTGAGCAAGTTTCTCCACGAGGCGTCGATATTTCGGGAGCATGCCCGCATGGTGGACGCCGATTCCGTGCCGCACCAGTCGCGAGAGTGTCTTGCCGAAACCCGTCGTGAAGCGGAATTGGCCGATCGCATCGGCGATCTGCTGCTTCTCGGACTTGGATGCCACGTTGACGCTCGTGAGCGCCTGCGCTCGTTCGAGGGCGGACGCCTGGGTGAAGTGCACGACATACACGGGCGCAAGATGCGTCGAGACCAACTCCTCGATGGTTTCGCCGATCGGTGTGCTCACGTAGGAGAACATCAAGGGCACAGGCCGTTCGGAGCCCGACACCACGGTGGTGGGTCGTCCGGTGCGGCGGGTGAGATCGTCTCGAAAGAAAGACACGTCGCCCAGAGTCGCCGACATCAGCAAAAATTGAGCGTTCGGCAACTCGATGATGGGAACCTGCCAGGCCCATCCTCGGTCGGGTTCGGAGTAGTAATGGAACTCGTCCATCACCACCTGGCCGATATCGGAATTCGCTCCCTCGCGGAGAGCTAGATTCGCGACGATTTCCGCGGTCGCGCAGATGATCGGGGCGCCCGCATTGACCGCAGCATCGCCCGTCATCATGCCGACATTTTTTGCGCCGAAGATTTCGCACAGTGCGAAGAACTTCTCGCTGACCAGAGCTTTGATGGGTGCGGTGTAGAAGGTCCGCTTGCCGGCCGCCATCGCAGCGAAGTGCGCACCGACAGCCACCATCGACTTTCCCGAGCCGGTCGGTGTCGCAAGGATGACGTTGGACCCCGACACCAGCTCGATCAAGGCGTCTTCCTGGGCCGGGTACAGATTCAGCCCTCGATCACTGGTCCACGTGGTGAAAATGTCGAACAACGTGTCCGGATCCTGCGCCTCGCTGGTTGTGGGGGCAGGTACGAGTTCGGAGAGGAGCACCGTAACAGGCTATGGTGCGCTGGCCGCGTCGCCTTCAGCGGCCCGCGCGCAGGGCGTGTCAGGTCGCGCTGCGCTCGTCCGCTCCCATGGCACCCAGTACCGCGCGCCTGGTGCCGGCGTTCCCGGTGATCATGTCTTCACCGACTCCGGCGATGAGGAAGTTCCGCCATCGAGTCTCGTCGAATTCCAGGCACGGCGTCGAGGCCAAGAATTCCTCGAGCACGTGCAGGAAATGCATCGGATCGTCACGAAACGGGAAGTGACCGGCGCCGCGAAAGACCGAGAGTCGGGATCCGGGCATCGCGGAATGAGCGAGGTGCGCATGGCTGACCGGTATCACCACGTCCCGATCTCCCCATACGAGCAATACCGGGAGGTTTTCGGTGAGATAACACCGATCGAGCATCGTCACTACCTGGCCACGCCAATCGACGACCGCGCGCAGGGTGCGGAGATATGCCTGGTGCGCAGTGGGATCCGGCAGGCCCGCCAGGACGCGCACGAGATCAGGAGTGTCGTGGAGATGGGCGCCCGGCCGCAGCGGGGTCGTATTCAGTTTTCCGATGAGGTTGCCAGCCAATCTCACGACCGACATGGCTCCGGGGAGGCGCAAGAGCTTGACTGCTTCGCTTGCCAACGGCACCGAAGCCAACCGAAGGAGTGGATGAACATCCTTGGTGACTCCGCCGGCGGAGACGAGAACGAGTCGGTCGACCATGTGCGGAAATTGGTAGGAGAACTGCATCGCGACACCGCCGCCGAGCGAGTGGCCGACCACTGTGACATTGTCGATTCCCAGGACGGACAGCAGGTCTCGCATGCCGTTGGCGTACGCAGCCACCGAGTAGTCGGCGCGGGGTTTGTCGGATTGCCCGTGTCCCAACAGATCGGGTGCGATGACCGTGTGGTTCTGCGCAAGATGCGGAATTATTGCGTTCCACGTTTCGGAGTTGTCACCGATTCCGTGAATCAACAACAGAGCTGGGCCTTCGCCCGCCATCCGGAAAGCTCGCCGATAGCCATGGACAGTGCGGAACATCAATTTCGGCTCGGCATCGGGAACCGGGCGGAGCTTGCGTGTGCGAGGACTGCTCATGTCGCGCCTCCTGATTCCTCACTTCTGTACTTCCTCGACAGCTCTCTTCTCGAAAACTCTCGCACGAGTAACGACGCTCGACGCGACATCGAGAGGAATTCCGGTTACAGGTATGTTTCGTTATCCCACAGGTGCGGAATCTGAACAAAATAGAATGGGTGATTGTGTGAACGTTCACACAATCACCCATCCAATGGTCGAACTATGTGCCGGTCAGTGCCCGGTATCGGTGCCGTCCGTGTCGGTACCTGTCGTATCCAGATCGTCCGGCTCGGCCTCGAACCCGCCCTGTTCGGCGAGGAACTTCTCGAACTCCGCTCCCAGCTCGTCACCGCTCGGAAGGCTCTCGTCGCTGGCGAGAAGCGTCGACTGCTGTTCCTGTGCTGCGACGTAGGTGTCGTACTGGCGTTCGAGCGCGTGTACGACCGACTGCACTTCCTCGTTGCCGGTGATGTGCTCGTCGACCTGCTCTTGCACTCGAGCTGCGGCAGTGCCCAGCGCGACCAACGACAACTCCAGACCACCCGCCTCACCGACATGTTCGAGCAAAGTCTGCGCGGCACTCGGATAGTCCGTTTGAGCCAGGTAGTGCGGAACGTGTACCGAGAATCCCATGGACACATGCCCGTGCTGGGCCATCCGTAGTTCGAGTAGTGAGGACGCACTACCAGGGACCTGGATGTCACCCGACCAGCTGTGCTCCTCGGAGATCAACGACTTGTCCGAGGAATGCGCGGTGACACCCAACGGGCGGGTGTGGGGGATCGCCATCGGGATCGACCCGAGACCGATGGTCCGACGCACTCCCAGTTGCTCGGCCAGCAGACGAACTGCAGTGGAGAACTTTTCCCACCGAAGGTCCGGTTCCATTCCGGCAAGAAGCAGGAACGGCGTGCCGGCGTTGTCTTTGACGGCATACAAATTGAGCTCTGGCGCGTCGTAATCCGAGAAGTGATCGGTCTTGAACGTCATCGTCGGCCGACGTGAGCGGTAGTCGATCAGCTCGTCGACATCGAACGAAGCCACCAGTTCCGTCTCGAGCGTGTCACGAAGATGCTTGGTGGCGAGCTTTACTGCGTGACCAGCATCGGAGAAGCCTTCGAGTCCATGTACCAACACCGGACCGACACCGTCACCGGACATCGTTTGCGGCGCCGGAAATTCCAGCTCGTACATATTCGATTGTTCGTCCATGGCCGAACCCCTTTCCGTTTCTTCGTGCCCACTCGGGGCCAGCACCACGGCCGTAACCGACCTCGCGTGGAGAATACCCGTCGGTTCGGCATGGCGATCGCGCTGCCGTGAGTACGGCTACTACCTAGGGAGAACGCCGAGAAACACCGAGTTCATTCCCGCAGGCTTCGCTGGTCGTGCACACGTTGTGGGAGTCTGGTCTACAGAGATCACAAGTTGAACGTCTAAGGAGTGCTTATGCCGCAGCAGGTGCGTGCCGTCGTCGCCAAGGCCAAGGGCGAAGCGGTGTCGATCGAGACGGTCACGATTCCGGATCCGGGCCCCAACGACGTCGTCGTGAAGATCGACGCGTGCGGCGTCTGCCACACGGATCTGGCTTACCGTGACGGCGGAATCAATGACGAGTACCCCTTCATGCTCGGGCACGAGGCAGCAGGAACTGTAGAAACTGTCGGTGACGCGGTGACGCACGTCGAGATCGGCGACTTCGTAGTGCTGAACTGGCGCGCAGTATGTGGAGAGTGTCGGGCATGCAAAAAGGGCACACCCTGGTACTGCTTCGATACGCACAATGCCTCGCAAAAGATGACGCTCGTAGATGGCACCGAACTCACTCCTGCGCTCGGTATCGGCGCGTTCGCAGACAAGACTCTCGTCCACGAGCGGCAGTGCACCAAGGTTGCGCCGGGTTCGGACCCGGCGGTCGTCGGGCTGATCGGCTGCGGCGTCATGGCAGGTATCGGCGCGGCGATGAACACCGGCAACGTCTCGCGCGGTGACTCGGTCGCAGTTATCGGCTGCGGTGGCGTCGGCGACGCGGCCATCGCCGGAGCAAAACTGGCAGGCGCGACGAAGATCATCGCTGTCGATCGGGACGAGGGAAAGCTCGAGTGGGCTAAGGACTTGGGCGCTACCCACACGGTGGACGCGTCCGCGGTCGATCCGGTCGAAACCATCCAGGAATTGACCGGTGGGTTCGGCGCCGACGTCGTGATCGATGCTGTCGGTCGACCGGAGACGTGGAAGCAGGCGTTCTACGCTCGCGATCTGGCCGGCACAGTTGTTCTGGTGGGTGTACCGACGCCGGAGATGACACTCGAGATGCCTTTGGTAGATTTTTTCTCTCGTGGTGGCTCGCTCAAGTCTTCTTGGTACGGCGATTGTCTTCCGGAGCGGGACTTCCCGATGCTTGTCGATCTCTACGAGCAGGGTCGATTGCCACTGGAGAAGTTCGTCACCGAACGAATTGGTATCGACGACGTGGAAGCGGCGTTCACTGCGATGCACGACGGCAAGGTGCTGCGTTCGGTGGTCATCCTGTGAGTGGAAAATTGCGCATCCAGAGGGTGGTGACGTCTGGGACGTTCAGTCTCGACGGGGGTACCTGGGACGTCGAGAACAACATCTGGTTGATCGGTGACGACACCGAGGTGGTGATCGTCGATGCAGCGCACCAGCAGCAACCGATCCTGGACGCGGTCGGTAGTCGAACCGTCAAGGCCATCGTCTGCACGCACGGCCACAACGACCACGTGACGGTCGCCCCGCAGCTCTCGCAGGCGCTCGATGCCCCGGTGCTGCTTCACCCAGCGGACGACATGCTGTGGGAGCAGACTCATCCGGGTGTTACGCATCGGACCGTCGAGGACGGTGACCGGATCTCGATAGCGGGAACCGACATCGTCGCTATCCACACGCCCGGTCATTCACCAGGCTCAACGTGCCTGTACGTACCCGAAGCTGGAGAGTTGTTCAGCGGAGACACTTTGTTCTCCGGCGGACCCGGAGCGACAGGACGTTCGTATTCGGACTTTCCGACGATCATCGGTTCCATCCGGGACAAGCTGTTCGCCCTTCCGGCCGAGACTCGCGTCAAGACCGGCCATGGTGACGGCACCAGCATCGGCGACGAGTCTCCGCATCTGGAGGAATGGCTCAAGCGCGGGTCGTGAGCTGCCTGGATCACCGGCAATCACGGTAGAGGTTCGGCCTGTCTCCCGCCTTGTTGACCACTCGAATGAGAAGGTAGAACCGGGCGGGAGCCGGTTATCCGCAGGCGCCGACGCGATGCCCAATACAGATTCGTCTGCGAATACTGGAGGACCTTCCGTGCTGTGCCGTTCCGTATCGAGATCTCGCCCGCTTCTGATCGCGCTCGGGGCGACAGCTTTCCTATCGCTCGCCGGATGTGGGTCCGCGGTGACCGGCACCGCCGAAGCCGGCGGCCAGGGGGCGACGTCGATTACCTCTCGAGACGGGTCGAACACACCTGAAGACGGGCAGGATCTCGGCGCGCTTCTGATCGATCCATCCCAGTTCCCAGCCCCGTACGAGGCCATAGTGCTCCCTCCGCAAGCGATTGCGCAGGCGTCCCCGGATCTCACCGGAATTCCTGCTGGCGCCGAGGTATCACCAGCGGGCTGCAAGCCCACGGAACCAAGTTCGGCGCCGGGTAGCGCTGCGTTGATCGTCGGAACCGATAACGCCAACCGGTCGACGATTTCGATAGAACTGACCGCGGTCGACGAGCCTCTGTCGGTACGCAAGGAGCAACTTCAGCAGTGCGGTGAGGTCGAGGCAACCAAATCCGGTGCCACCTCCGTCATTCGGTCGACTATTTCCCCGGCTCCGCCGATCAATGCCGACGAGACCCTTGCGGTGAAGCAGACCGTGAATTCTGGTACCGGCGCGGACTCGGTGACGCAATCGATGCTCACGTTGATGGCCCAGGTCGACGACGTTCGAATAGCAGCGACGTTCATGTCGTTCGACAACTCCGCGCCGGATGCTGCCGTGTTGGACGAGTTGTTCACCGCTGCGGTCCAGAAGGTGAACGCCGGATAGCACAACCGTCCGACGGGAAGCGTCGGATCTCGAACGTGTGGGCCGTGTTCTTCCACAGGGTGTTGCGCTGTCCACAGCCATATTCCGGCCCAGGTCGCAGATCTGTCGATCGAATACCGACAAGTCATTGTTCTCGCCATGACTACGTTCCCTGACAATTTACCCACTCCACCGATGTTGGCCACAGTGTCGGCTACCGGTGACCTGATCGCTGCCATCCCGGCAATGCTCGGCTTCACCCCTTCACGATCTCTCCTGCTCATCTGCCTGGACGGCCAGATCGGCGAAAGTCTCACTATTGGCACAGTGATGCGTCACGATCTGAGCTTTCCGGACCCCGACCTGACACAGCGCTCGGTAAGCAACGAGATGGCCGATGTGATCGACCGCTTCGCGGCCGTCTGCTTGCGAGATGAGGTTCGCACGGCCATCGCCGTCATCGTCGATGACGGAACGAAGACCTCTGCGGCAGTCGGCCGCGGTGATACCCGTTATCAGGCTCTCGGGAGTCGACTCGAGGACCGACTCCATGCGCGGGGCACCGACCTGCTCGATACGTTCCTGACCGAGAACATCGCGCATGGATGTGCATGGATCTCGCTGACCGAGCCGCGAGAGAGGGGGACCGTATCGGATCCGCGGTCTTCGGCCGTGACGCTCGCATACGTACTCAGGGGGAAGGCAATGCTGGACTCCAGAGAAGCATTCGCAGAGCTGTTGCAGCCCTTGGACACCGAAGTGAGCAGGCAGGTTCGCGCGTGCATGGGCGCGGCACGAGAAGCGGACATGCCCTCGCAACGAATCTCCATCGAACGAATCCTGCAAGAGATCGGTCGCTGGGCACAATCGCCACTCGACCAGCCGAGGTCGCTCGAACTTTCGGCGGAGCAGATCGCCGAGTTCGGGGTTGCTTTGGCGCGCTTGATGGTTCGAGACAGCATGCTCGCGCTTGTCCTTCACGACTGTGCTGCCACTGCTGAGCAACTGTGGTCGTATTTGTCGCGTATATTGCCGGGACCCGAGCGCGCGTGTCCAGCAACGTTGCTCGGGTTCAGCGCGTACGCACGCGGTGACGGAGTAATGGCAGGGGTTGCGATCGATCTAGCGTTGGCCGTCGACCCCGACTACTCACTCGCACGCCTCCTCGACTCCGCCTTGAACGCCGGCGCTCGTCCAGAGATGATCAGAGAGGTTGCGCTCAGCGGCTACGCAGTCGCCGAACTGTGTGGCGTCCGTTTGCCGCCACCTACGAGTGTGCGTTGACTCGTACCGCGTGGGATCGGTCTCCGAGATTCTGCAGGAACGTCCATGCGT
Organism: Rhodococcus sp. PAMC28707; assembly: GCF_004795915.1. Classification (NCBI taxonomy): domain Bacteria; kingdom Bacillati; phylum Actinomycetota; class Actinomycetes; order Mycobacteriales; family Nocardiaceae; genus Rhodococcus; species Rhodococcus sp. PAMC28707. The sequence continues at coordinate 294,275 of NZ_CP039253.1, read as the reverse complement.
CCGCGACGATGACGTCGAGGTCGGTGAAACGCGGAGTCCACCCCAACTCCGAGATGGCACGATCGCTCGAAGCGATCAGGACAGCAGGGTCACCTGCGCGACGGGGTGCATCCTCGACGGCGATAGGAAGGCCTGTCACACGTGTGCACGCGTCGATGACCTCACGGACGGAGAATCCGGTGCCGCTGCCGAGGTTGTAAATCCGATGTCTGCTCGGCGTCGATGTCTCCAGCGCAAGGACATGAGCCTCGGCCAGATCCGCGACATGAATGTAGTCGCGTACCGCAGTTCCGTCCGGTGTCGGATAGTCGGAACCGAAGACCGAAATCTTCTCGCGTTGGCCCAGAGCAGTTTGCAGCACGAGCGGAATCAGGTGCGTCTCGACAACCCGATTCTCGCCGAACTCCTTGTAAGCACCAGCGACGTTGAAATACCGCAGGCTGGTGGCAGCCAATCCGTATGCTGCTGAATACGACGTGATCGCGTGATCGATTGCCAATTTGGTTGCACCGTAAGGATTGGTCGGCGCCGCAGGTGCATCCTCGGTGATCGGTGTCTTCTGCGGCTCACCGTACGTGGCGGCAGTCGAAGAAAACACCAGCCGAGGGGTGTTCGACTCACGAATCGCATCGAGCAACGCGAGCGTGGTCACCACGTTGCCGGACCAGTACTCTGCCGGCGCGACAACTGATTCACCGACAAGCGACTGGGCGGCGAAATGCAATACCCCATCGAATTTCGTTTCGGACAACAGCGATGCCGCGACATCCTTGATGTCGGCTTCGACGAACGTCGCGTTCGTCGGGACGGCCTCGCTGTTTCCGGTGGACAAATTGTCGACGACGACGACGTCATGTCCTCGATCGACAAGTATCGCCGCGCAGACACTGCCCACGTAGCCGGCACCGCCGGTCACCAAAAGTCTCACTACTTCATCTCCTCGTAGGGCCGGAGGCCGCTCGATGTATGCCGGCCTCCGCGCCTCGACGCCATGAACTAGACCAACTTCACCTGAACGGCGTGAGCCATTTCTTCCGAAATATCTATTCCCTCATGACCTGGAACGGTAATGGTGACCGTGCCGGGCTTGGCCTCGACTGTAACCCGGGCGTCTGGGACGACACCCGCATCACGCAACTGTGCGATGACCTCCGGATCGGATTGGACGTGCTCTGCGAGTCGACGCACGACCACCGCCGTCGGCTGACCGTGCGAGACGTCCGTCAGGCGAATCAAATCTTCGTGGACCGCCGCCGGCTGGCCGAAACCCAGCTCATCCAAACCTGGAATCGGGTTGCCGTAGGGCGAGGTCGTCGGATTGTTCAGTACAGCGACGAGACGACGTTCCACCTCTTCGCTCATCACGTGTTCCCACCGGCATGCCTCGGCGTGCACGTCCTCCCAGCGAAGACCGATGATGTCGACCAGCAGTCGCTCGGCGAGTCGATGCTTGCGCATCACCGACACAGCGAGTCCGCGTCCCTTCTCGGTCAGCTCCAGATGGCGGTCGCCCGCAACGGAAAGCAGCCCGTCACGTTCCATCCTGGCCACAGTCTGACTGACGGTAGGACCACTCTGTTCGAGGCGTTCGGCGATACGTGCCCGTAAAGGCACCACACCCTCTTCCTCCAAATCGTAGATCGTGCGGAGGTACATCTCCGTGGTGTCGACCAGATCCTTCACACTCAACCCCTTCGTCTTGGCCGATTCTACCGTTGATCGGCGCGTATAGGTGTTCCAGGCCGTCCCGCTGGCGAGCCGGACGGTACCGAGACGCGTAACGGAGGCAACGTTCGGCCTTACTCGCCCAGTGCCGTTGCTCGCCCAGTGCCCTTGCGGCACGTAGCGTGTCCGTTATGGCAGACCAGGTGGCTCGATCACCGTTCCAGAATCCGGCAGTCGCAGAAGACATCGTCGTGTGGAGCGCGGAGTACCTCTCGTATCGGTGGAGCGATGACCACCCCATGAACCCGACCCGACTGGATCTGACCATGTCGCTGGCGCGGCAGATCGGTGTGCTCGACGGCATCGAACTCGTGGAGCCGACCGCCGCGCCGGATTCGGAGCTGCTGAGGATTCACACTCCGGCCTACATCGAAGCGGTCAAGCGTGCCCCTGAGAAACTTGCCGCTTCGGAGGAACTGGCATCGGCCGGCCATTCGGAGGAGCCGGAACACGGGCTCGGCGGAGACGACAATCCGATCTTCCAACGCATGCACGAAGCGAGCGCGATGCTGACCGGCGGTTCGCTGGCAGCAGCCCGGGAGATTGCGTCCGGACGGGCTCGACGAGCTGTCAGCATCGGCGGTGGAATGCACCACGCGATGGCGGACTGGGCGTCTGGTTTCTGCGTGTACAACGATGCTGCGATCGCAATTTCATGGTTATTGGACAATGGGTTCGATCGAATTGCCTACATCGATGTCGATGCGCACCACGGTGACGGGGTGCAGCATGCCTTCATCGACGATCCGAGGGTGCTGACCGTGTCTTTGCACCAACATCCGGCGACGTTGTGGCCCAACACGGGGTGGTCGAGCGAAGTCGGTTCCGGTGCTGCGGAGGGCACGGCAATCAACATTCCACTCCTGCCTGGCACCGGTGACCGACTGTGGTTACGCGCATTCCATGCGATCGTGCCTGGGGCCATTTCTGCGTTCCGCCCGCAGATCATCGTGAGCCAATGTGGAGTCGACAGTCACAGAGAGGATCCGCTCGCGGACCTCGCCCTCACCGTCGACGGCCAGAATGCCGCATTTCTCGCGATGCGTGACCTCGCGGACGAGCATTCGGAGGGGCGATGGCTGGCAGTCGGCGGAGGTGGTTACGGACTGGTTCGCGTGGTGCCCAGAGCGTGGACCCATCTGATCGCCGCAGCCCTCGGCCGTCCGATAGACCCTGCGATGCCTCTGCCCGATCTTTGGCGCGATCGGGTTCGGCACTTGGCGCCCAGCGTCGACCTGCCACAGGCGATGGGTGACGGTGGCGATGTGGACTATCCCGCGTGGGACGGCCCAGGGGGTGCTGTCCAGGGATCGATCGAAGCAGCCGATCGTGCACTCGAAAGGGTGGATTCGGCGATCATCGCCACTCGCAGAGCGAGCTTCCCGCTTCTCGGACTCGACCCGGAGGATCCTCGTGACTGAGCCGACCACCCAAGACGCCGACACGGCGAAAGAGCGCGACCGTGTGCGCTCGGAAACGACATTTCCCAAGCACTGGGTCGTCGACGTACTCGCCTCGGACGGGGGAGTGGTGCATCTGCGCCCGATCGTGCCGTCCGATGGGAAGGCGTTGATCGAGTTCCACAGCGGACTGTCCGAGCGCACTCGATATCTGCGGTATTTCGGTCCGTACCCGACCATGCCGCAGCGTGACGTCCTCAACTTCACGACTGTCGACCATCACTCGAGGGTCGCGTTCGTGGCAATACTCGGCGACGACATCATCGCGGTCGGTCGCTACGAACGTCTGCCGGAGGGCGATGGTAACTCTGCGGAGGTCGCATTCGTCGTAGCCGACTCGCATCAAGGCCGCGGGCTCGGGCCTATTCTGCTCGAACATCTCGCCGGAGCTGCAGCGGAGAACGGCGTCCGGATGTTCGTCGCCGAGGTGCTCGCCGAGAACCGAAACATGGTCAGTGTCTTCCGCGAAGCCGGGTATCAGGTCAGCCGAAGCTACGAAGGGGGCGTGCTGCGTCTGGAATTCGCCATCGACCCGAGTGAAGCTCTGCTGTCGGTGCGCAATTCGCGCGAGCGAGCGGCCGAGGCGCGCAGTGTCCGAAACGTGCTGAGTCCGACCTCCGTCGCAGTGATCGGCGCGTCGACCGACAGTTCCAAGGTTGGAAACGCGGTGTTGGCCAACCTCCTTGCCGGCGGCTTCACCGGACCGGTGTACCCGGTCAATGCCGATCACAAGTCAGTGCGTGGCGTTCGGGCCTACCCGTCGGTGCACGATATTCCGGACTCAGTGGATCTGGCCATCGCAGCGGTTCCTGCCGATGCCATCGACGACGTCCTCGACGATTGTCTCGACAAAGGTGTCAAAGCCCTCGTCGTCGTGTCAGGTGGGTTCGGTGAGACCGGTGAAGCGGGTCAGGAGAACGAGCGCCGGTTGGTACACGCGGCGCGGGCGCACGGTATGAGGCTCGTCGGACCCAATGCATTGGGCGTCGCCAACACCGACCCGGCCTTCGCCCTCAACGCAACCCTCGCTCCGCGACTTCCGATGCCTGGGCGCGTCGGCTTCTTCTGTCAATCCGGGGCCCTCGGCATCGCAATTCTCGACCAAGCAGCAAAACGGAGACTGGGTCTGTCGACCTTCGTCTCGGCGGGCAATCGCGCGGACGTGTCGGGAAACGATCTTCTGCAGTACTGGGATTCGGACCCCGAAACAGAGGTCGTTCTGCTGTACCTCGAAAGTTTCGGTAACCCACGCAAATTCACCCGGATCGCGCGACGCGTAGCACGTACCAAGCCCATCATCGCGGTCAAGAGTGGCCGAGGTGCGGTGCCGCCGGCACTGGCAACGGGACCTGCTATCGATGATTCCATCGTCAAGGCGTTGTTCGAGCAGGCAGGTGTGATCCAAGTCGACACCATCGCGCAGTTGTTCGATTGCGCAATTCTGTTCGGCTACCAACCATTACCTTCCGGGCCACGCGTCGCCGTCGTCGGCAACTCGACAGCCCTCGGCGTTCTCGCTGTGGACGCTGCGCGTGCCGATGGATTGCACGCGGGAGTGCCGATCGACGTAGGTCCACAGGCCGGCCCGGAAGAATTCGCGGCCGCGGTGGCGGGTGCCCTCGCAGCCGGCGACGTCGATTCGGTCATCGTCGTCTTCGTGCCACCGGTGGCGGTCACGGTCGAGCCGTTCGCCAAGGCTCTCGGCGATGCAGTCCTAGGTGCCGACAAACCCGTCCTGACGACATTCCTCGCGACAGAGGGGATACCGGACGTATTGGCCGTACGCGGGGAATTCGGACAGCCGATCCGCGGATCGGTGCCTTCGTATTCGAGCCCGGAGCGTGCGGTGACGGCACTTGCGAAGGCCTGGCGTTACGCGGCCTGGCGGAGCAGACCTGTGTCGACACCTCTGCGGCCCAGCGGTATCGATTCCGAACGTGCACAGTCATTGGTTCGTGACTGGTCGGCTCAGGAACACACTCGGTGGCTTTCGGATTTCGAGACTGCTGAGCTTCTCGGGTGCTACGGGATAGAGATAACCGAGTTTCGTTCAGTGATAGATGAGGACGAAGCCGTTGCTGCCGGTGAGGAATTGGGCTATCCCGTCGCGGTCAAAGCGACAGGAGCGCAGTGGAGACACCGACCGGATCTCGGTGGTGTTCGGCTCGATCTCACCGGACCCGAGGCCACACGTCTGGCCTATCGCGCGCTCGCGGCCGATTCTGGTGAGCCGCTGCTCCACGTCCAGAAGATGGCAGCAAAAGGTATCGGTTGTGTGGTGCGGGTTCAGGACGATCCGTCGTTCGGTTCGCTGATCTCGTTCGGACTGGCTGGAGTGATATCGGATCTTCTGGGAGACAGGGCATATCGCGTGCTCCCGTTGACGGAGGACGAAGCGGTGCAATTGATCGACGCACCGAAGGCTGCTCCATTGCTGTCCGGGTACCGCAATGCAGTCCCGGTCGACAAGAGCGCGCTCGTGGACATCGTTCAACGAGTGTCGGCGATGGCCGACGATATCCCCGAGATCAGAGAACTGGCGTGCGAACCGGTTCTGGCGTCTGCGCATGGTGCACAGATCACCGATGCACGCGTACGTCTCGGACCCGAGCCGAGCAAGAACGATCTCGGCCCGCGACGTTTGCGCTGACCGTCACGGGCGAGAGTGGTTTCTCGTTCTTTGGAAAGCGGGGGCCGAGTCGGCATTCCTAGAGGGGGGAAGGAAGTCGACTCGGCCACCCACATCTGCGGGTGTGGCCGCGGGAATTCTCACCGCTGCGCCACTCGTCATCGCGGTCGTACAGAGTTGCGGTAATACAGAGGGTGCGGTCGTACAGTCTTCAGCTTGCGTAGGACCGTAGCTTCTCCGCTCGGTCGCCCTGCCGAAGCTTGACCATGACCTCGCGCTCGATCTGACGAACGCGCTCGCGCGAGAGACCGAACAGTTTGCCGATCTGATCGAGTGTGCGGGGCTGCCCATCATCCAAGCCGTACCGCAGACGAATGACCTGTTGCTCGCGTTCGTCCAGCGTGGAGAGCACTGTGCGGACGTCGCTGTGAAGAAGTCCGGCGATAACTGCGTTCTCAGCGGAAGTAGCTTCGGAGTCCTCGATGAAGTCGCCGAGTGGGGCTTCCTCATCGCTTCCGACCGGCATATCGAGGCTGACCGGGTCGCGACTGTGATCGAGTAGGTCGGCAATCTTCGCGGCCGGAATTCCCGATTCGCTGGACAGTTCGTCGTCGGTGGCCTCGCGACCGAGTTGCTGATGAAGTTCTCGCTTGATCCTGGCCAGCTTGTTCACCTGCTCGACCAAATGTACTGGTAGCCGAATGGTTCGGCTCTGATCTGCCATCCCACGGGTGATGGCCTGCCGGATCCACCAGGTTGCGTAGGTGGAGAACTTGAACCCCTTTGCGTAGTCGAACTTCTCCATAGCGCGAATCAGACCGAGGTTCCCCTCTTGAATCAGATCGAGCAGCGGCATGCCACGTCCGGTGTATCGCTTCGCAAGGGACACCACGAGACGTAGGTTTGCCTCGAGAAGATGGCTCCGAGCAGCACTCCCGTCACGGACGATGATCGCCAGCTTGCGCTTTTTGACCGCCGTCAAGCGCTTGGTGTTCTCCAGCACATTCTTCGCGTACAAGCCAGCTTCGATGCGCTTGGCGAGATTCACTTCCTCTTCCGCAGTCAACAGCGCGGTGCGACCTATGCCGTTGAGATAGACGCGGACGAGATCCGCAGCCGGGCTCTGTGCGTCGAGATCGGCGTCGGTCGGACGTGGGCGGGTCGTAGTGCTGGGGCTGGTCATGACTTGCCTCCTGATCGGTGGTGTCTCATAGGGATCAACGTCCGGGCGTCCCCGAAAAGTTCCCACGCTCCACCCTCTGATACCCGCTTGACCAGGGTCTATCCAGTGTCCGTCCTGAGAAGTTGCTGAGAAGGTTCGGGCTTGGAACTCAGTCCTCTGCACCCTCCGGCGCGAGGAGTCCGTGACGGAACAGGCCGGTGATCAGCTCGACGGCACCCTCCAGTAGGTCGGTCTCGTCGAGATCGCTCGCCGAGGCCAACAGTGTGACCAGTTCGCGTAACGCCAGACCGTTCGGTCGCATCCCTGCGAGCAAGCGTGCGCCCAACTCGTCGATCTCGTGCTGCCAGTTCGGGCCGTTTCCCCGGTACACACGGACGACCTCCTCGCTCCATCCATCTTCGCCCGGCAGATAGACACGTTCGAGGGCAGTCGCGGGATCGAGCCGGAACACTGCGTCAGCGGGATCGTTTTCACGAAGCCAGGCGACCCTGTCGAAATAGGCGATCGCTTCGTTGCCGAGCGGATCTTCGAATGCATGGTGAAGGTCCTCGGCCAGAACATCGCTCGGCAGGTCGGTCTTACGCAGATAGACGAATCCGAACCCGATGCCTTCGACCTCGGCCCCGGCGAAGTGCGCCAGCCAGGACTCTGCCAGGACTCCTCCTGCGATGTCCCGTTGATCGACCCCTCCATCTCTCAACCACGTACCGACGTACAGTGCCGGATTGGCAACGTCGCGCTGCACAATCCACGCATCCACACCGTGATCGGGAATCCACGATGCAACCCGCGCGCGCCAATCCTCGCCGATGACGTGGATCCAGGACGCCAGAATGACGGCAGTACCACCGGGCTTCAAGTGTTCCGGTGCCTGTTCGATCATCAGTCTGCTCGCCCCATCGAGATCGATCCCCGAGTCGCGGTAGCTGTGCTCGATCGTCCCGCGCCCGACGACGAACGGCGGGTTGGCAACGATCCGATCGAAGGTCCTTCCCGCGACGGGCTCGAACCAGGATCCGCGCAGCAACTCGATGTCCATGCCGTTGAGAGCACACGTTGCCTCGGCCAGAAGCATCGCGCGTTCACTGATGTCGGTACCGGTCACGGTGTCGGCGTACTCGGCGGCGTGGATCGCCTGCACCCCACACCCGGTACCCACGTCGAGGACATCTCCGACCTGGGTGGTCGGAGTTCCGCGAAGTAGCGAGAGCGATGCCTGACCCACACCGAGTACATGATCGGTGGCGGTCGGTAGTGGACGCATGCTGCCGTCGAGATCGGAGAAGATCCAGCGGGAGCCGTATCCGGCGTCGAGTGGTCGAATGTCGAGCAAGGCACGCACACGATCAGGATCGACCCGCTCGACGATCCCAGCTGCGACAGCGTCGTCGACCGAGAGCGGGGACAGAGCTTCGGCGGCCTCGCGCACTTCGATGTCGTCGACGAGTAGGAACAGGCGAATCAGAACACCCAGGCGCCCACGATCTTGGCTCTCGCGCCGCACCGGAACAGGTTCGCTACGCATCAGGGCGGCGTGGGCTTCATCTCCGAGTGCTTCGAGAAGACTGTCGGCGTTGTAGGAACTCGTTTCGAAGGCTTGTCGGAGAGATGGGCATGCAGAAAGCAGTGTCGCAGTCACCGACACAGTCTTTCAGGCAGCGAGCACCGCTGTGTCCACCCGGCGTACCCGTCAGTCTTCGCTTGCATCGATGACGCGATGGGAGCGTGCCTCGATCTGTGTCGACTCGACGTGTCGGCCGTCGTAGCGGCTCACTTCGTTCTTGGTGCGCGGCGGGCGGTCGTTGGCGATGAGTACCGCAATCCAGGGGAGAGGGATGGAGACCCCGACGATCGCCATTGCTATCCACGGATTGGCCCACATGCTGTACGACACGGCGGCGAGAACCAGCGCGGGGATACGGAAAGACATGATGAACATGTATTTCCGCACTCGAGCTTTGTGCTGATCTTCGACCGACTGTTGCGCCTCGGTGATCAATGTGGGGTTACGGGCCGATCCACTCTCGGCCGAGCCGGAAAACCCCTGGGTTCTCGTCATCCCTCCACTGTGGCACTACCTCACCCGGAATGCACTTGCCGGCGTCGTTCGTCTCATAACGACGGATGCGGAATAATCGAATCATGAGCACTCAGACGAAAGACCGCCCCGAGATCGCGCCGGACGAAACCACGGAAGACGACCGCCCGAAATTCTTTCATTACGTGAAGAAGAACAAGATCACCGAAAGCGCAGTGATGGGCACACACGTCGTCGCGCTGTGCGGTGAAGTTTTTCCGGTGACCAAATCGGCGAAGCCGGGCTCGCCGGTGTGTCCCGATTGCAAAAAGGTCTACGAGGGATTGAAGAAGGGCGACTGACCGCGGCCCGGATTCGGCAGTTGATCGCCGGAGGGCGGCACCTTAGGGGTAGGGCCCGGCTGAGGTGGGCCGTCGGGTTCCGCCGAGGTGTCGGGGGAGGGCGAACTCCCCGATGCTTCCTTGAACCCGTTCGATCGGCCCCTGTCCTGACCGGCCCGGATGGGGCCTGTAGCCAACCTCCACGCAACCGCTGTAACAGGCCCCGACTCCTCGGAATCTGCCTGCGCAGCAAGCCATCCCTTCATCTGATCGATCCTGGTTGCGCGCGCGGGGAAGAACTCCTGAATTGTCGCGTTGAACTCTGCACCGAGAACGACTGCGAACCCCAGGAAGAAAGTGAACAGAAGAAACGCGATGGGGGTCGCCAGCGCGCCATAGGTGTACCCGGTTCCGGTGATCCAGGTCAGATAACGGCGAAGCACCGCGCTGGCGATCATGAAGAACACGCCTGCGAGCAATGCTCCCCCCAAGAGTCGGTGCCACGGGAGAGACGTATGCAGCGCCACCTTGTAGAGCGTGGTCAATCCGGCGATGAGAAGCAGTCCGACGGCGGGGTAGTAGAAGAAGTCGATCAGTTCGGTACCGATTTCGAACCATGAACCCGGGAGGATCTGCTTCACGTACGTAGGGCCCAGCGCAACCAGCGGTAGGACGAACACTGCTGCGATCAGAAACGCCATGTAGAGCAGCAGGGCGAACACTCGCTGCCAAATCGGGTTACGTGCATCCTGCTGGCCGTGCGCTTCGACTATCGAATCGACGAACGTGGAGATCGCCGACGATCCCGCCCACAGAGACAGTACGAAACCAGCGGACACGACCTCGCCTCGTCCTTGCTGGAGAATGTCCTGCACCGTCGGGGTGATGATGCCGTCGACGACGCTGTCGCTGAATACCGTGCTGCTGAAAGTGATGATCTTCGACTCGATGATGTCGATGGTGTTGGGACCGAACCAGCCGGCGACGAACCCGAGACTGCCGAGTACTCCGAGCAACAATGGCGGGAGTGAGAGCGTCTGCCAGAACGCCGCAGTCGCAGCTTTGCTGAAGATCGAGTCGTCCCAGGACTTGGTCAGTGTGCGAAGCGTCACAACCCATGTGGATCGAAGCGGCCGTCTCCTGGACAACTGCTCTCTCGGTGGTGTTTCGCCTGCAGAATCACTCATGATTCCTCCAGCATTCCTGAACGAGGCTCGGAGTGCCCGTTTACACCCGTCGTGTCGCTGGAGCAGTCGAACGATCGAGCCCCTCGGGTGCTCCTTCCGATGCGAGATCGGTCGGTGCGGAGCGATAGGCTCCACGGCGGGAACTGCAGGGCAACCGAGAGCGCGAGGAATTCGATCGAATGCCAGGAACCGGCGGGCCAGTGAGCACTGACATGACCGAAGCCGAATCAACAGACCAAAGAGCACCCACCGAAACTTCGGCAGGTGGCGCGCCGCTGCGCGCATGGCAGAGGCGCGCCCTGACCCGGTATCTGGTGGCCTCACCCAAGGACTTTCTCGCAGTCGCGACGCCGGGAGCAGGTAAGACCACCTTCGCCTTGCGCGTCGCATCGGAGTTGTTGGCGCACCGAACCGTCGATCAGATCACTGTCGTCGCCCCGACCGAACACTTGAAGCACCAGTGGGCGGAATCCGCTGCTCGCGTCGGAATTGCGCTCGACTCTCGCTTCTCCAACTCGACCGGTCAGACCTCGAGTGACTACCACGGCGTGGTCGTCACGTATGCCCAGATCGCTTCACACCCGTTTCGTCATCGGGTGCGCACCGAGGCTCGACGCACGCTCGTCATCCTCGACGAGATCCATCACGGTGGCGACGCCAAGAGTTGGGGCGAGGGCATCCGCGAGGCATTCGGTGATGCAACGCGCAGACTGGCGTTGACCGGTACACCTTTCCGCAGCGACGACAGCCCGATTCCGTTCATCAATTACGAACCGGACGAAGAGGGGTTGATGCGTTCACGCGCCGACCACTCGTACGGCTATTCGGAGGCTTTGGCCGACGGTGTCGTACGGCCGGTGGTGTTCCTCGCGTATTCGGGTGAGGCGCGGTGGCGAGACAACGCCGGGGAAGAGTTCACCGCACGTCTGGGTGAGCCACTGAGTGCCGAGCAGACCGCACGGGCGTGGCGGACGGCCCTCGATCCGCAGGGCGACTGGATGCCCGCTGTGCTGTTGGCCGCACACACCAGACTCGGGCAACTGAGGGCCGGAGGCATGCCGGACGCAGGTGGACTCGTGATCGCGACCGACCAAACCGTCGCGCGTGCCTACGCCAAGCTGCTCGAGGTGATCACCGGGGAAGCGCCGTCGATCGTTTTGTCCGACGACCCGACGTCCTCGGCGCGGATCGCCGAGTTCGGGAAAAGCACCCAACAGTGGATGGTTGCGGTCCGAATGGTGTCGGAGGGCGTCGACGTTCCGCGATTGGCGGTGGGTGTGTACGCGACTAGCGCGTCGACGCCGCTCTATTTCGCTCAGGCCATCGGTCGTTTCGTTCGATCACGGCGCAAGGGGGAGACCGCAAGCGTTTTTCTGCCGTCGGTGCCGGTCCTGTTGGACTTGGCGAGTCAACTCGAGGCGCAGCGTGACCACGTACTGGGTAAGCCCCATCGCGAAAAGGACGGGTTCGACGACGAGTTGCTCGCCGATGCCAACAAGCAGAAAGACGAACTAGGCGAGGAAGAGAAGGCGTACACCTCGCTCGGTGCCGACGCGGAGCTCGATCAGGTGATCTACGACGGATCCTCGTTCGGGACTGCGACGTTCTCGGGAAGCGACGAGGAAGCCGATTACCTCGGCCTACCTGGGCTGTTGGATGCCAAGCAGATGCGCGACCTGCTTCGTCAGCGGCAGCAGGAACAGATCGACAAGCCGACAGCGCCCGGGCTGTCCGTACCCGCTCCGGTAGCGGTGTCGGAACGTGCATCCTCGGCCGGCCAGCTGGCCGGGCTTCGTCGTGAACTCAACAGTTTGGTTGCGGTGTACCACCATCGCACCGGGAAGCCCCACGGGGTCATTCACGGGGACTTACGGCGCATCTGTGGCGGGCCACCGACTGCTATGGCCACCGCAGATCAGCTGAGCGAGCGGATCGTTCAACTGCGGAAGATGTAGGGCGGATACGTTCGATCCCGGAAGCAGAGCGGAACGGGTGGCCACGATTTCTCGTGGCCACCCGTTCCGGTTTCACATGACTGTCGATTCGTCGGCGCATGCGCCTTCCGATACGAGCGAGCCGGTTACACTGCAGAGTCCGATTCGGTCATCACTGTTGCGTTCACTTCACGCAGTCGGTCCTCGTGCTCCTTGGCATGATGGCCGCAGAACAGGAGTTCTCCACCGGTCGAGAGCACAACACGTGCACGAGCCCCAGCGCCGCACCGGTCGCACCGGTCGGTCGCTGTCAATTGTGGGCTGGTCAATGTTCCGGGCATGACTCCTCCGTACTGGCTTTCGGTATCAAGCGATCGCCTGGGGCCGGTCCGCCGCGTCGGTATGGCGCGGTCCGTACACTCTCTCAGACGTTTGGCAGTCACGCGTTGTTCCCATAGGTGTTTCTTTGTGTTGTCACTAACAGGAAACGATCGGAAAGCCCCTGGCAGTTGGGCTTTGCCGAAAACTGCGTTCGCTTACAGCTGATTCCTTTTCGTAAGCGATCGGCGTTTCGTTCGCGACATCGCGGAAGTGCGATGTGAACGATTGTCCACGAGTCGATTCGGCGTACCTGTCTCGTACGATGACGACGTGACCAAGACCTCGTCCATTCTGCTTCACATGTGCAGCATCGAAGAATGGTTGTCCGTGCGTGCTTCGAGCGAGATCCGGCCGCCCGGTTTCGACGACATCGGGTTCGTGCACCTCTCCACAGTGGAGCAGGTCCATCTACCCGCCAACAGGCTATTCGCGGGACGAACCGATGTGGTCCTGCTGCTTGTGGACCCTGACCGTCTCGGATCACCAGTGCGCTGGGAGCCCGGCGTGCCGGGGGATCCGGAAGCGATGCACTTTCCGCATCTCTACGGGCCGCTGCCGACGTCTGCGGTCATCGGCGTCGTCGACTATGCCCCGAACGAGGATGGGAAATTCGGGCCTCCGAAGCTTTGATCGTCCCCTTCGCGTGCTTGTCGAACCAATAGTCCTGCCGAAATGCTATTGCCTACCGAACCGATGCCGCCGAATGTTCGCGACCGGATACGAAGAAAGCCGCCGCCCACTGTGTGGACGGCGGCTTTCTGCGCTGATGGAAAGAATCAGTCCAGGTAGTCCCGAAGTACCTGCGAACGGGATGGGTGCCGAAGCTTGGACATCGTCTTCGACTCGATCTGTCGAATACGCTCACGCGTCACGCCGTAGACCTGACCGATCTCGTCCAGAGTGCGTGGCTGTCCGTCGGTCAGACCGAAGCGGAGACGAACGACACCCGCCTCTCGTTCGGACAGTGTCTCGAGTACCGACTGGAGTTGATCCTGAAGCAGCGTGAACGACACGGCGTCCACTGCCACGACAGCCTCGGAGTCCTCGATGAAATCGCCGAGCTGGCTGTCGCCCTCGTCGCCAATCGTCTGGTCGAGCGAAATCGGCTCACGAGCGTACTGCTGGATCTCGAGAACCTTTTCAGGCGTGATGTCCATTTCCTTGGCGAGCTCTTCGGGGGTGGGCTCACGACCCAAGTCCTGAAGAAGCTCACGCTGGATACGGCCGAGCTTGTTGATGACCTCGACCATGTGCACCGGGATGCGGATCGTACGTGCCTGATCGGCCATGGCCCTGGTGATGGCCTGCCGGATCCACCACGTGGCGTACGTGGAGAACTTGTAACCCTTGGTGTAGTCGAACTTCTCGACGGCACGAATCAGGCCCAGGTTTCCCTCCTGAATCAGGTCCAGGAAGGCCATCCCGCGACCGGTGTATCGCTTGGCCAGTGACACGACAAGTCGAAGGTTGGCCTCGAGAAGGTGATTTTTTGCGCGGTTACCGTCGCGGCAGATCCAGGTGTAGTCGCGTCGTGCGGCCACGGGGAGCTTCTCGCCTTTTTCGGCGAACTCGCGCATCTTTTCGGTCGCGAAGAGGCCTGCTTCGATTCGCTTGGCGAGCTCGACCTCTTCTTCGGCGTTGAGAAGTGCAACTTTGCCGATCTGCTTCAGGTACGCGCGGACCGAGTCGGCCGAAGCAGTGAGCTCGGCGTCCTTACGGGCTTGGCGAAGCGCCTCTGACTCCTCTTCGTCCCAGACGAAGTCTCCGGACGCCTTGTCTTCTGCAGTGGGCTCTGTGGTCGTCTCTTCTTCGGTGTCTGCGCCCACGGCAACAACCTCGACGACGTCGTCGGCTGCCGCGGCGATATCTCCTTCGGAGATGTCGATCTCATCGATGCCGGGGGCATCAGCGTCGGAGGTCGCATCTTCGGCGGACTTCTTCGCGGGTGCTTTCTTAGCAGGAGCTTTCTTGGCTGCTGCGCGTTTGGCGGGAGCTTTTTTGGCGGCGGCTTTCTTGGCCGGTGCTGACGCGACCTTTGCCGCTGGTGCAGCTCCGACCTCCAGGGTCGTGCCGGTCGGTGCTTCCGCAGCAGGTGCAGTGGACGCAGACTCCGATGCTGAATCTACGGTCTGACGAATATCGGTGGCTGCCACGTACGCCCTTTCGTGACGGTGTCGTGCGGCGTCACGCCAGAGTGGTTTCCGGCGGAGAGGTCTTGTCGAATGTGCCGGCGTGCAGACCGGCTTCCCCCATTGTAACGACCCACAGGAACTTTGTTACCGGTCGATGGCTGTATCGCGCGCTGTGTCGGCTGCTAGAGCCGCACCGACGATGCCTGCGGTATTCAACAAAGTGGCTGCCACCACTGGTGTTCTGTTGGTCAAATGCGGAATCCACTTCTCGCTTTTGCGACTTATTCCCCCGCCGGCAATGAAAAGATCGGGCCACAGCAGTGCCTCGAACGTCGCGAGGACCTTCGATACTTCCTTGGCCCACTCCTTGTAGGACAAATCCTTGGACTCCTTCACCGACGAGGCGGCGCGATGTTCCGCTTCCTTGCCGTGGACCTCGAGATGTCCGAGCTCGGTATTGGGAAGCAACACACCGTTGTGAAGAACAGCGGACCCGATCCCGGTGCCGAAGGTGAGGAGCACGACGACGCCGGTTTTGTCCTTGCCTCCACCGAAGCGGTCTTCTGCAATTCCTGCAGCGTCGGCATCGTTGAGGACCGTGATGTTGTCGTTGCCGATCGCCTTGGCGAACAAAGCCCTTGCGTCGGTGTCGATCCATGACTCGTCGATATTTGCTGCCGAGCGCGCAACACCGCCGGTGACAACGGCGGGAAGAGTCACGCCGATCGATCCGGTCCAGCCGAAGTGCTGCACGATCTGCGCGACGACGCTCGCAATGGCATCCGGGGTCGCGGGTTGGGGAGTCTCGATCTTGTATCGGTCACCGACCAACTCCCCGGTGACCAGGTCCACGATCCCACCCTTGATTCCACTACCGCCGACGTCGACACCGAAGCCGTGCCGATGTGCACTGTCGGTTGTGATCGATACCGAACCTGCCTCTGTCATATGCCGCGTTCTCCTGTTGTCGAGGATCAAGCAATGAATACGTGCATTGGAATCTGCGTGCTCGAAGACTGTTGTACTACCGAGAATAGATCCTCGATGTCCAATCCGGTGGGCGATGTGTCGACGACTCGACAATTGGACCGAAATCGCGAATCGCGTCGAGTGGTGTTGCCCTGCGCGGTGTGATGCGATGGTCGAGTGTCGAACCCACGTGTATCGCAGGACTTGTCGTCATCGAACCCGGGCTCAACTCTTGCAACGGAGTTGATGGAGGTTGCACGCGAGGTTGCCGTTGCTGCAGCTGCCCATGTGCGTACGAGGCGACCCGAGGTGTTCGGTCCAGGTGCTCCGGCTGTGGCCGTGGGGACGGGCGGCGAATCGGTGCAGACCAAGAGCACTCCGACCGATCCCGTCACGATCGTCGACACCGAAACCGAGGACTTGCTTCGGGTCTTGCTGGCAGAGCGTCGCCCCGGTGACCCGATCCTGGGCGAGGAGGGCGGGGGAGCCACAGACACGGTGGCCGGAGTCCGCTGGGTGCTCGACCCGATCGACGGAACAGTGAACTTTCTGTACGGCATACCCGCCTACGCGATTTCGGTAGCTGCGCAGGTCGACGGTGTCAGCCTCGTCGGAGTCGTGGTCGATGTTGCGCGGGAACAGGTGTATGCCGCGGTGCGCGGGTACGGCGCGACCGTCACCCAATACGACGGAACCACAACAGAATTGGTGTGCAATCCGGTTGTCGAGGTGTCTCTCGCCCTGGTCGCCACCGGCTTCGGATACGGATCGGCTCGGCGAACCGTCCAAGGCCGCATCATCGGCGAATTGCTTCCGCTGGTTCGCGATATCAGGCGGATCGGATCTGCAGCGCTGGACTTGTGCATGGTGGCGTCCGGCTCGGTGGATGCCCATTTCGAACATGGGCTGAGCCCGTGGGATTGGGCAGCGGGTTCACTCATAGCCGAGGAGGCCGGAGCGATGGTACTTCTGCCCGATCCCAACTCCACGAGTTCGGGCGGGGCGGTCACCGTCGCGGTCGCACCCGGTATCGCAGCTGATTTCACCGAAACGTTGCGGAGACTGGGTGCGCTGGATCCGATTGCGGCCGATTGAACGAGTCCTACTGCCGATAATCGGTCAGCAGGGAGCTTTGCGCGCGGCCGAGAGCAGGTCGATGTCGAGCGGGGCAGGTGCGGCGCCGGGCGTCACTCCAGCGAGCGACTGCAGGACCGACTCTGCGTCCGGGTTCGGCTGCAAATCCTTGAAATAGGTTCCCAGAGCCAAGTCGACGGTGTCGTCGGGGCGTCCGTCCTGGATCAGTTCGGCGCAAGGGGCAGCCAGCCACATCGTGCTCGCAGCAGCCGTCCCAGCCGCACCGAACCGGATCTGGCCTTGGCACTGCATATTCTGATCCAGGTAGACGGGATCGTTACCGACCTGGACGTCCGGTGCGCTCGCGAATCCGTAGTCGCTGAGCTCGGCAGCAACCGTTGCTGCCTGTCCGCGTTCTCCGTTCGCGTTGAACACCCGAACCTTCGTGTTCGCGACCGGCGCCGGTTCCACTTCCAACAGGGTCGACGGGTCGATGCGTTCGCCGAGCGGTGCAGGCACGGTGCCATCGCTCGCAGGCGCTGTCGAGGGTGCATTGCACGCAACGGTCGTGGTTGCAGCCTCGCCGGCCGTGAACACTCGGATCCAGGTCACTACACCGAGGAGCGCCAGCACGAGCAGCACGATCAGAATGGGAAACGCTCGCCGGCGCCGAAACGGACGGCCTTGGTCGTCGGCCGATCGGCCCTCGGTGATCAGAGAAACCACGGTGTGGAAAGCCTTTCCGTCGGCAGAATCGAAGCTGCGCCGAGTCGAACGAGTGTCGGCGCACGCCCACTGTAGTTGGCGAGGGAGACGATGGGCACTGCCGCTGTCCGAAGGTGCACACTCCGGCTATCTTCGGGCTGTTCGGTTGGCTGCCGGCGCCGGTTCGTACCGCCCGCGGAATGTACTGGCGCTCGAGGTTGTTCTTGCGGATTGGTCAGGTGAAATAGGCAGGACCGCGATTCGTCCTAGCTATTCTCTCGCCGCTCGGCTATTGTCTGGCGGCCCCGGTGGTTTCAGAACGGAGCCGATTCGGTGGACCGCAAGAGCGATTGGTGAGGTATCGATCAGGTTTCGATTACAGCTATTCGGGCATCAACCGATGTAGTTTCGGACGCCTCGACTCGGGCAGTCGCGCAGTGCAAGTGAAGTTGCAGTAACAAGGTTCGAACGGCAGCACGGTTCAGTAGTGCGGACCGAAAAGAAACAGGACGGTGGGAGCAACGTAAGCGCCCTCATCACAGCTGGCGATCATGCTAGGACGTCGCCCGCGGCAACCACCGGAAACATGCAAGAGAACGAGGGGTTAGAGGAACAATGGCAACCGACTACGACGCACCGAGAAGAACAGAATCCGACGATGTCTCCGAGGATTCGCTCGAGGAGCTGAAGGCACGCCGCAACGAGGCGCAGTCCGCTGTGGTCGACGTGGACGAATCAGACACAGCAGAATCATTCGAACTTCCGGGCGCTGACTTGTCCGGGGAAGAACTATCGGTTCGTGTGGTGCCGAAGCAGGCCGACGAGTTCACCTGTTCGAGCTGCTTCCTCGTCCATCACCGGAGCCGATTGGCAAGTGATGCGGGCGGAATTCTGGTCTGCAGAGACTGCGCTGCCTGACCGAGCACGCGAACGCGGTCGACGAGCAGAACAACTGACACGCGGGTAGCTCGGATCGATGTAGTTTGCCGGTCCACATGAGATCGAGCGAGAACCATCGAGTGGCTCAGCCAAGACCGTTACGAATGGTCTTCGGGGGTGGGCTGAGCCAAGGCGGCCAACAGGTCGTTCGGACGCCGAGTGCTGACCAGCCAATAGGGGGTGGGGTCATCGGGATCGTCGAGAACAATCAGCACCATTTGTTTGACCCAGGTGCGGTGCTGAACGAAGGCAAGGGGATCCAGCTGCCTTCCCAGCGCCGCGCTTTTTGCTGTCGCCGGTATCGCAGCGCACCTGTCGATTACGTCCAGGGGTAAGTGTGCGCGCCCTACACGGAACTCTCCGGCCCCGTCGTTGTCGCGAACTACCTCGACGGTCATTCTGCTCGACCAGTACAAAGCCCAGATCGGGAATGGAAGCAGAATCACATATGGAAGCCACGCCCGCACTCCCGGCGCGCCCATGTGTACCTCGGCTGCGAGCAATGCACCGACAGCCAATGCTGCCGGCCACCACCACAGTGGAACCCACAGTTTTTCGGTATAGACGACAGTGCCCGTCGCGGAATCCGGGACGGCTGCGGGTTCGAGATCATGATGTTGTTCCTGTGGCACTCGTCCAGGATACGTGCATCCCTGTCGAACACGTAGAGCCGTACGTCAAGGGAAGAAATGGACCGAGCGTCGTGGCAGCGTAGTCTCGGTGCACGTGAGCGACGATCCCAACAGTGCCTCAGCCGACATCGGCGAAGTCGATCCGCCGACTGTCGCGTTGAAACGACTCGACCCAGGCCTCCCGGTCCCGAAGCGAGCCCACGAAGGCGACGCCGGGGTCGATCTGCACATCACGGCCGATGCATCACTCGCTCCCGGTCAACGCCTGGTGGTGGGAACCGGAATTGCAGTGGCGCTCCCATTCGGAATGGTGGGCTTGGTTCATCCGCGCTCGGGTCTGGCGGCGAAATCCGGACTCTCGATCGTGAATGCACCGGGAACTATCGACGCCGGATACCGAGGAGAGATCAAAGTGTGCCTGATCAACCTCGACCCAAACGAGAGCATCGAACTGATCCGTGGGGACCGGATAGCCCAGCTCCTCGTGCAGAAGGTCGAATTGGTGTCCTTCGTCGAGGTCGAGACTCTGGACGACACGGTACGAGGAACTGGCGGCTACGGGTCGAGTGGTGGACACGCGGGCCTTCGCGTCGCCCCCAATCGCCCCCAATCAACAGACTTGAAACCCTGACTCGCAGAGAACGCACCGATTTCGCAGAGAAAGAGAACTGATGATGTTCGGACGGCGGAAGAAGACCGCAGCACAGGATGACGTGTCGACCGGTGGGTTCTTCGGAGACGAAGACACCTTCGACAACTCGAGTTCGGCAGGCGGAGACGACGCGCTCGGTACCGCGACCGCCGCGCGCGACAAAACCGTCGGTGAGCAGGCGGACCCCGATCTCGGTCCGTTCGACCTCACCGAATTGGATGAAGATCGCGACGCTCTTGCCCAGACGCGACTCGATTTAGGATCAGTACTGGTGCCCTTGCCTGCCGGAGGCCAGCTGCAGGTGGAGATGAATCCGGCCGGCGCGCCGCAGGCAGTGCATGTCGTCACTACGCACGGCCGTATCACCATTGCTGCCTACGCCGCGCCGAAGTCGCCCGGCCAATGGCGCGAGGTTGCAGCCGATTTGGCTACCTCGCTTCGCTCGGATCAGTCCGCAGTCAGTATGGAGACCGGTCCTTGGGGGCGGGAGCTGCACGGAGTGACATCGAACGCGGATCTGCGCTTCATCGGAGTCGATGGCTATCGGTGGATGGTCCGTTGTGTTCTGGCCGGCCCGTCGGGCGCGGTCGGCAACGACTCTCCACTCGTCCAGATCGCGCGTGAAGTCCTTGCACAGACTGTGGTCGATCGCGGTACCGAACCTCATCCCGTACGCACTCCGCTCCCGGTGGTCCTTCCGGCAGCTCTGACCGCGCAGCTCGCCGCGGCACAGCAGCAACAGGCGGAGCAGGCCGAGCAGGCGCGAACAGAGCCACAGAGTCCGCTACCTCAGCCACCGACCTCCGCCGCGCCTGCGAACCAGACAACACCTACCGAAGGTCCGCGTCGAGGCTCCTCGGGGTCTGCAATGCAGCAGCTGGGCGGCTGACGCCTCGTTGGGACTGTCCGTGTGGCAGGTAATCAATGCTGCCGACCGGCATCGGTATCAGTCGACGAGGCTCGTCAGATCCTGCATCGAGCGGCGCCCGAGCACCCCTGGATCGGAACCGATGTCGGCAAGGGTGAGGGTGGACAGGCACGAGTTCGGAATTTCTTCGTGCCACGTCCGCGCAACGTCGATCGGGTGAACCGGATCGTCGACGGCGCCGATCACGGCAGTGGGCACGAGGGTGCTTCGTAGTTCGTCGAGATTGGGCGCCACATAGGCGGCGGCTTCCGCGAGAGCGCGGGGGAGATCCGGCCATTGCGACGCCCACGAACGCCGGAGCGTAGATGCCAGCCATTGCGGAGACGTCGCTTCCATCGCTGCAGTCACCGCGTCGAGCCCGGAAGCGTCGAGTTGTTCCATGGTGTACCTCGCGCTGAGTGCTGCCGGTGCGTCGGTCGGATCGGCGATCCAGGGCGGCAGGACTGCCAGGACTCCGATCACCGACTGTGGGTGGCTGCGCGCCCAGGAGAGCGCCACCGCGGCGCCGATCGAGATGCCGCCGACGATGATTCGGCCATGTCGGTGTGCCGCTGCAGACATCGCCTCCTCGTAAGAGGCGACGATGCCGGTGGGATTCGGGCTCACCGCCTCGATCGTGGCTCCCGCTGCCGTTACCGCCGCCGCAAATGCGTCGAATGCGAACTCCGCATCCGATCCGGTGCCCGGTAGGACCACCACATGAGTTGCCGGTCTCGTCACGTTCATTCCGGTGATTGTGCCCGGTGACTTCCACGGACCGTCGACCGGACGATTCGGCCCCGCGGACGCGGTTGAACTGGCGGTTGGCCGTCGGCCTCACGCGGGGCTACAGTGGCGTTGGTACAGGTCTTCACAGCGATGTAACTCGTCGCAGATGCTTCCAGGAGCGCACCATGGCACCCGTTGCCGCAGGATATTTTCGCAGGCTTACGCGTAAGTTGACGGAGGACATCCATCAGCTCGATGCCGAAGAGATGGCGGAAACTGCGGAAGCCTCGGGCGCCCGCCGCGCCTGTGATTGCTCCAGGGGCGAAGAAGTCACGATGTTGGGGCGCTTGCGCAGCGTCGAGGCATGTTCCAAGGCGGCAAACGCAAACATCGAAGCCGAGTTCTTCGACGGCACCGATCCGGTGACGCTGGTGTGGATCGGCCGACGAAAGATCGCCGGGATCGAACCAGGCAAGACCGTCCTCATCCGAGGCCGGGTGGGGGAGCGGAACGGCCGAAAAATCGTCTACAACCCGTACTACGAACTCCGCGACGACTCCTGACCGCGTTCATGTGGCACGCTCGATGATGTGACCGAGAGAGACAGTCGCCCGATGGGCGGCCATGACATACACCCGGAGCTCGGCGTTCCCGCCGACGGAACCGAGCCGAAAATTAGCTCGCTTGTACGGCAGGGCTCAACGGCGGATCACCCGGCCCAGCCGTTCGAGCAGACTGAATCCGACGTCGTCGATGCTACGACGAGTCTGGACGAAGAGAGCAAGCAAACTGTCCTCGAGCAACTCGGCGGCTTGACCGGGTTGGTGTCCTCGACTCTTCCAGTGGTGGTGTTCGTACCAGCCAACAGCATTTTCGGTCTTGCCGTCGGGATTTGGTCGGCCCTCGCAGTCGCTCTGGGTGTGTTGGTGTGGAGATTGTTGCGGCACAATCCGATTCAGCCGGCAATTTCCGGATTCTTCGGAGTCGGGATATGTGCATTCATTGCGTACCGAACAGGCGATGCCAAAGGCTATTTCCTTTTCGGGATCTATACGAGCCTGCTGTACGGAGCCGTGTTCCTGGTCTCGATGCTCGCTAGATGGCCCCTCGTCGGGGTGGCCTGGGGATACCTGAACGGCAACGGCACCACGTGGCGGTCACACCGTCGATCGGTTCACTCCTATGACATCGCCACGTTCGCGTGGGCACTTGTCTTCGGCGCCCGTTATCTCGTGCAGTCCGAGTTGTACGACGCCGACCAGACCGGTTGGCTGGCCGTCGCACGTATCGGCATGGGTTGGCCGTTGACCGGCGTCGCGCTACTGGTCACGGTCTGGGCGGTTCGACGGGCCGATCGAGCGATCGAGGAAGTGAACGAACCAACAGAGGACCGATCAATCCGTCGCGATGTTGGTCAGGCCGACCGCGGCGCGTAGGTCGTTCTCGACTTCCACGGACGCTACGAACAGCAGTTCGTCTCCACCTTCGAGCGGATCGTCCTGCTGCGGGACGATGACACGGCCGCCACGAAGAATGGTCACCAGTGCTGCGTCACGTGGGAGCAGGAGCTTCCGAACGGGCTTGCCTGCCAGCGGGGTGTTCTCCGGAAGAGTGATCTCCACCAGGTTGGCCTGTCCCTTGCGGAAGGTCATGAGGTGAACGAGGTCGCCGACCGAGACAGCCTCCTCGACCAGCGAGGCGAGCATGCGCGGGGTGGACACCGCCACATCGACGCCCCACGATCCGTCGAAGAGCCACTCGTTTCGAGGATCGTTGACGCGCGCGACGACTCGGTTGACACCGAATTCTGTCTTGGCCAACAGGCTCAACACCAAATTCGCTTTGTCGTCTCCCGTAGCTGCGATCACCACGTCATATGTTTCGAGGTTCGACGCTTCGAGGAGCGAGAGCTCGCACGCGTCGGCCAGAACCCATTCCGCTTCCGGAATCGCCTCGGGTTCGACGTGGTCGAGTTTGCGTTCGAGCAGCATGACCTTGTGTTCACTACGAATCAGTTCTCGGGCAATGGATCTGCCGACAGCGCCGGCGCCGGCGATTGCGACTCTCATGGGTTCCCGTTCGTCTCGGTGCGGATGTGACTAGTCGTCGGAGGGCGGGGGATTGGCTGCCAGCGCGATTGCCTCGGCAACCGTCCCGGACACCGCTGCGATATAGATCTCGTCGTCTGCCTGAATGATCGTGCGCTTGTCGGGTAGAAGTCCGGTGCCGAATCTGATGAGAAATGCCGCACGTGAACGAGTCGATTCTTCGAGCAGTGTCAGTTTCTTGCCTATCCACTCCTCGTGAATGTCGAGTAGAACAACTGCGACACTGCCCGAAGGGTCACGCCATTTGGTGGTCGGATCATCGCGCAGAAGATTATGAAGGAATCGATCGGTAGCCCAGGGGACTGTTGCCACCGTAGGAATCCCCAGCCGCTCGTATACCGCCGCACGCTTCGCGTCGTAGATACGAGCGACGACCTTGTCGACGCCGAACGTCTCGCGGGCGACGCGCGCGGCGATGATGTTGGAGTTGTCACCGGAGGAGACGGCCGCGAACGCCTCGGCCTTCTCGATCCCGGAGCGCACGAGGACGTCTCTGTCGAATCCCATGCCGACGATGCGGTGGCCGTCGAAGCTTGGATCCAGACGGAGGAATGCGGTCTCGTCTCGATCGATGACCGCCACCTCGTGGCCGATTCGGTGAAGCGCACCGGCCAGCGATGCGCCGACGCGGCCACACCCCATCACTACTACGTACACAGGCTCCAGCTCCGTTCGGATAGCGTCGATTCGTCTCCCGGCAAGGGGCCGGTGACTCTCGGTGCTCGTACAACAAGGTAACCGGCAGCGCGTCGACGATCGAGCCCAGGCGGTGCAGCGATGCGAAAATTCGGGCATTTCAGGAATGCGGTGTGTGCCCGTCGAACTTGTTCGGTGAGTTTCGGACGCGCCGGTGGTGCGGCCGTATTCGGACGGCCTACGCTTTGCACCGTGCCCAAGGTTTCGACCGCCGCCAAGCGGCTAGTGCTCGGTAGGCCGTTCCGCAGCGACAAGCTCGGACATACCCTACTTCCCAAACGAATAGCGCTTCCCGTTTTCGCCTCGGACGCCATGTCCTCGGTGGCCTACGCGCCGGAGGAGATATTTCTCGTCCTGTCGGTGGCCGGAATTTCCGCTTATGCACTGACGCCGTGGATCGGCCTTGCCGTCTGCGTCGTGATGGCTGTCGTTGTCGCAAGTTATCGGCAGAACGTGCACGCCTATCCGTCCGGCGGCGGAGACTACGAGGTTGCGACGGTCAATCTCGGGCCCACAGCCGGGCTTACGGTGGGCAGTGCGCTGATGGTCGACTACGTGTTGACCGTTGCGGTCTCGATATCGGCCGCGGCATCCAACATCGGCTCGGCCGTGCCGTTGGTGGCTGAACACAAGGTGTTGTTCGCCGTCGTGGCGATCGTGCTCATCACCTCGATCAACCTGCGAGGAATCCGGGAATCCGGGGCGGCCTTTGCCGTTCCCACCTACGCATTCATGATCGGCATGGTGTTGATGCTGGCCTGGGGGCTGATCCGGGTGTACGTCTTCGGTGAGGATTTGAAGGCGGATTCGGCAGTCTTCGAGTTGAAAGCCGAGGACTCGAATCTGTACGGAATCGCCTTCGCATTCCTCATTGCACGAGCGTTCTCCTCCGGCTGTGCTGCGCTGACCGGTGTGGAGGCCATCAGTAACGGCGTGCCTGCATTCCGCAAACCGAAGTCGAAGAATGCCGCGACGACCTTGCTCATGCTCGGCGTCATCGGCATCACTCTGATGATGGGAATCATCATTCTGGCCGAGAAGATCGGCATCAAGTATGCGATGGACCCCGGTGAGCAGTTGATCGGTGCCCCCGACGGCTATCAGCAGAAAACGTTGATCGCCCAGTTGGCCGAAACCGTTTTCTCCGGCTTTCCGATCGGCTTTTTCTTCATCACCGTTGTCACTGCTCTGATTCTTGTGCTCGCCGCGAACACGGCATTCAACGGGTTCCCGGTGCTCGGATCGGTTCTGGCACAGGACCGCTACCTTCCTCGTCAGCTGCACACACGCGGTGATCGCCTTGCCTTCAGTAACGGCATTCTGTTTCTGTCGGGCGCCGCGATCGCGTTCGTCGTCGTGTTCGGTGCCGAAGTGACGAAGCTGATTCAGCTCTACATCGTCGGCGTATTCGTCTCCTTCACGCTGAGCCAAACGGGAATGATTCGCCACTGGACTCGCTTGCTGCGCAGCGAGAAGGACCCGGACCAACGTCGGCACATGTTCCGCTCGCGGATCGTGAACAGCATCGGCCTGGCCATGACGGCTACCGTGCTCGTGATCGTGCTGATCACGAAGTTCGCCGCGGGCGCGTGGATTGCCATCGTGGCCATGATCGCGATATTCGTTCTGATGCGGATGATCCGCAAGCACTACGACACGGTGGCACGCGAGCTCGAGAACGAAGAGTGGGACGGCGTCCTGCCGAGTCGGACACACTCGATCGTGTTGGTGTCGAAACTGCATATGCCCACGATGCGTGCGTTGGCATACGCGCGCGCAACCAGGCCGGACACACTCGAAGCCATCACGGTGAACGTCGATGAACAGGACACGCGCGCACTCGTTCGAGGGTGGGAAGCGAGCGATGTCACGGTACCGCTCAAGGTCGTCGAGTCGCCGTATCGTGAAATCACCAGGCCGGTCCTCGACTACGTCAAGAGGGTGCACCGGGATTCGCCGCGTGACGTCGTGACCGTGTTCATACCCGAGTACGTCGTCGGACACTGGTGGGAGCAAATTCTGCACAACCAGAGCGCCCTCAGATTGAAGAGCCGCTTGCTGTTTCAGCCGGGAGTGATGGTGACCAGCGTCCCGTGGCAGTTGCACTCGTCGGAAAAGGCGAGACGCGAGTCCATCCAGAACGCTCCGGGTGCGTCCCGCCGCGGGTACGAACCGCCGACGCCGAAATGAGCACCATGAGCGAGAACTGGGTAGGCCAGAACATCGAAGTGACACTCGGGGCGCCGGGGCACGGAGGGTTTTGCGTTGCGCGCCACGAGGGCCGCGTGATGTTCGTGCGTCATGGACTGCCGGGCGAGATCGTCCGTGCCGCAGTGACAGAGGATCGCGGCGGGTCGTTCTGCCGAGCGGATGCGGTGGAGATCGTCGTTGCGTCACCGGATCGGATCGCACCGCTCTGCCCGATATCCGGTCCAGGTGGATCCGGATGCTGTGACTACTCGCACGCGACCTTGGCTGCGGGCCGGGCCATGAAAGCGTCCGTGGTGAGCGAGCAATTGCGTCGTATCGCGGGCCTCGAGCGTGACATCGAGGTGGAGGAATTGCCGTTCACGGGAGACGGAACGGGGTGGAGAAGCCGGGTTCGACTGACCGTGGACCTTGCCGGACGCGCAGGTTTTCACCGCTACCGAAGTTCGACCATCGTGACCGAGCTCGAGTGCCCCCAGGTGGTGTCGGGTGCTCTCGACGGATTGAACGAGGAGAAGTGGCGTCCGGGCGCGGAGCTTGCAGTGGCGGTCGACGGTACAGGCGAGCGACACGTGGTCGAGATTGCGCCCGCAGCGGTGTCGAAAACGGGGCGACGTTCGCCGGGCAGGCGTGGTGCGTCTGCCCGACGTGCTGCGTCGGCGCAGGAGCGGACGCAGCGCACCGTCGTCGGTAGCGGCCGGGCACACGAATTCGTGGCCGGACGAGAATGGGAGCTGGACGCGAACGGCTTCTGGCAGGCACATCGCGGGGCCGCACAGATGTACAGCGACGTCGTGGCCGAATGGGCGCTACCGAACCCAGGATCGGTTGCGTGGGACTTGTACGGCGGTGTCGGAGTGTTCGCTGCCAGCCTCGCACCCAGTGTGGGTACCGACGGGCGGGTGGTCAGTGTCGAATTCTCTCGACGCGCGGCAGCGGACGGCGCCGCAGCACTACAGGACGTGAAACAAGTGGCGTTCAAGCCAGGCCGGGTGGAACGGGTGGTGGAGCTGTTGGACGCTCCCGACGTCGTCGTGCTCGATCCTCCTCGCGCAGGCGCTGGCAAAGAGGTCGTCTCGAGCGTCGCATCACGTTCACCGAGGCGCATCGTTCACATCGGTTGCGACCCAGCGTCGTTCGCCCGGGATGTCGGTCTGTATCGAGAGGCTGGGTACACGTTCGAAGGGATGCGCGCATTCGACGCCTTCCCGCTCACACACCATGTGGAGTGCATCGGCCTGTTCGTCCGCTGAGATCCGATCGATCCAGAGGTCTGATTCGATCGGCGTGAGTCGATATCGCTATCAGGATGCCCATTTCTCCACGATTCGGCCGATTTTCGCCTCGCCCACAATCTGTTTTTCACGCCCGCCCCATCCCTTTCGTTCCGTGCACCGAATACCTTGTGCGGCGGGAAAACGCGGAGGTTTCGGTGTGAGAGCCATATGAGCACTACTCTCTTGATCAATGAACGCGATCAGATTCGAATCAGTTGGGACCTTGGTCCGGTGAGCGCCACCCCGAGTTCGGACTCGCCGTTTCAAAGGACATCCGATTCATACGACGACCCGTCGGCATCGGTGGACTCCGAAGGAGCCGCGTGTGCAGTCCCCAGCGCACAGTTGCGCAATCTGCGGGCCGACGAGACCGAGCGGCTTCGTCGTCTCATGGCAGCAGTTGCCCAGGGTGACCAGCGTGCGTTCGCCGAGTTGTACGACGCGACGTCTGCTCGCGTCTACGGGATGGTGCTGCGCGTACTTCGTGACCCCGGGTACAGCGAGGAAACCACCCAGGAAGTTTTTCTCCAGATTTGGCGATCGGCTCCGAACTACGATCCGAAGCAGGGCAGTCCACTCGCGTGGATCATGACTCTGGCTCATCGGCGGGCCGTCGATAGGGTCAGGTCGGAGCAATCCGGTACCGACCGTGAGGCAGCATATGGCGCCATCAGCCACTCACCCGAGCACGACGAGGTGCTCGAGGCTGTCACGCAACGGCTCGAATCCGATGCAGTGATCGCGTGCCTCGATACGTTGACCGATACCCAGCGTGAATCTGTGCGAATGGCTTACTACAGCGGTTGGACCTACCGCGAGGTTGCCGAGCGCCTCGAGGTGGCGGTACCGACCATCAAATCGCGAATACGAGATGGGCTGATCAAGTTGAAGACATGTTTGGGGGTGACACCCTCATGAGCGAAGCGACACGACAGCGACTACTCGATTCCGCGGAGGTATTTGCCCTCCATGCGGTCAGTGCAGCAGAACAAGCAGAGATCGAGCGCGATCTCGAGTCGGTCGACGATACCGCCCGAGTCCAGTTCGGCATTCTCGTCGGGGAGATTCAGGAGACGTTGGCGCTGGCGTCGGTGCTCGATGCCGTCGAGCCCCCGGCAGGGGTTCGTGCACGGATTCTCGACGAAGTTCCGCGCACACCTCAGGTGACCCCACCTGCGTCGACCGCGTCGAACGTGACGAGCATGAAGGGTCACCGTGATCGACGAAGCACCAGGTTGCGTTCATCGTTGATGGCTGCGGCGGCGGCAGTGGTCGTTGTGGTCGGTGGAGGTGTCGTCGCGACGCAAGTGATCGGGAACGATCCAAGCCCGACGCAGGCCGAGCAGGTGATTGCGTACGGTGACACGCAAGAATCCACCGCGAGCTTCCCTGGTGGAGGTACTGCGAAGATCTCGTATTCACGTGAAGCAAACTCGGCCGTGGTGGAACTCGACGGTGTGGCGGCGCCGGAGGCGGGCAAGGACTACCAGATGTGGTTCGTCGAAGGAACTCCAAGGTCGGTTGGGCTCGTCACGTCGGCGCAATTGGCGGAAGGCAGCCAGACGGTCATCGAGGGTATGGGGGGAGCGACCAACTTCGCGTTCTCGCTCGAACCCGCAGGCGGCTCACCGCAGCCGACCGAGGTGCTGACAATGGCGACATTAGGCGCGTAGCAAGACAGCGCCTGGCAACAAGGTGACAGCTGGAGCTGTGTGGACGAGGGCACCGGTGGAGATTTTCCGCCGGCGCCCTCGTTTCGACGGGGCCCGCACTCGATGGTCAGCGCCGCGTTTCGAACTGGCCAAGCGACTTTATGGCGGTGTTCATCTGCAGGTATGCCCCCGTAGCGAGGTTGGTCAGTAGCTCCAGTTTCACGTCGGGTGCGTTTTTCGTCAGTGCATCGAAGTCCGCGACCGAAAGCACTCCTACGGTCAACGGCGTGTCCGCGCAGAAGTCGAGGATGAAGGATGTGCCGGCCAAGAGCGGCATCTCACCGAAGCTCATGCCCGGCGACAGCGTGGTTATTCGATGACGTGAACCGTCGTCGGCCACGAAGATCGAGCTGACTTCACCTGCGAGCACCAGGAACAGCCCCGACGCCGAGTCTCCGCCGCGCACGATCACTCGGCCGCGGGGATACTCCCGGATGTCGATCAGCGCTTCCACTTGCTTGTGCTGAGCGGGGGTCAGTCCGCTCAGGACCGGATGTTCCGATATCGAGATCGTCTCCGGTTGCCGCGGACCTGCGCAGTAGCGGTCGAGTAGCAGTTCTTCCGCCCATCGAATGGCCGAGCCTGCGTCGGAGAAAACCCGGCCCGCTCCAGCGTTCGGGTCGATACTTGAAACCTTGTGCCCCATGACTCCATGTGGGTCGACCAGCGAGGCCTGGCATCCACGTTCAGCCAGGTGACCGTGCAGGGCGTCGAACATGCTGCGTGCCACATCACTGACCTCGCCGACCCCGCGGGCATCGATGACCAACGCGTCGAGCTTGTCGTCGAGGTTGCCGATCTCACGTACAGCGGTCTCGGCGCCCGAGAACAGCAGGTCGCCGTGTAGTTCGTATACTCTTGCGCGAGTACCGAACTCGGCGAGGGCATCCTGTTCGATGTCGCTTCTACGCTTTCGCGACGGTACTTCGGTGAGCGTGTAACGAGCGCGAATTGCCGAACGGGCTGCACGGGTCACATGCAGGAAGTGCAGTTCGAGCCTGGTGGACAATTCGCGGCAGGTCGCCACTCCCCGCACGCTGCTCCCGTGTTGATCGAGACGGGGGGAATACACGGCAATCCCCATCTGCCCCGGCAACACTGCGAGCAGTCCACCTCCGACTCCGCTCTTGGCCGGCATGCCGACTCGCGCAACCCAATCACCTGCACCGTCGTACATACCGCAGGTAGTCATCACACTGAGTACTCGTTCGACGAGGGCGGGTGCCAAAGCGCGTTCTCTGGTTCGTGGGTTCACGCCATTATTGGCCATGGTGGCCGCCATCATGGCCAGATCGGCCGCGGTCACATCGATCGAGCATTGACGAAAGTAGAGGTCGACGGCCGCGTCTGGATCCTCCTCGATGATGTCGAAGGACCGCAGCATGTATCCGATCGCGCGGTTTCGATTTCCGGTTCTGGCTTCGGAGGCGTAGACGCTCTCGTTGAAGGTGAGTTCTCGGCCCGCGTAGCGTGAGTACGCCGCCCTGATCCGTTCGAACCGATGTTCCCTCGTGCGTCCTTTGATCAACGACGCCGAGGTGATTGCGCCGGCATTGATCATCGGATTTCTGGGACGTTCGGTGATCGGGTCCAAACTGATCTCGTTGAACGGCTCACCCGACGGTTCGATATCGATCTTGCGGGCAACTGCAGCCTCACCGCGATCTGTCAGCGCCAATGCATAGGTGAACGGCTTCGAGATCGACTGAATGGTGAAGGGGGTCGCGGTTTCGCCAATTTCGTAGACATAGCCATCGCTGGTCGCAAGGGCTATCCCGTAGCCGTCGGGTGCGACTGCCGCGAGCTCCGGGATGTAGTCGGCAACCGCACCCGACGTATTGTCTCGGCATGCCTCGAACACGTCCTTCAGGATTTG
Organism: Rhodococcus sp. PAMC28707; assembly: GCF_004795915.1. NCBI lineage: Bacteria > Bacillati > Actinomycetota > Actinomycetes > Mycobacteriales > Nocardiaceae > Rhodococcus > Rhodococcus sp. PAMC28707. Next base: position 262,802 of record NZ_CP039253.1, on the reverse strand, counting down.
GTCCACGACAGTTGTCATGAGGTGACCCTATGCTCCGGCCACCTGTTTCGATGTGACGATGGACGCGCCGCGATTGTTGGGTGCAGGTGCCGGACCGCAGTATTGTCGACCAGTAGGAGCTATCTCGGCGTCGCTCCACGGGACGCTACGTAGACTGGGGAGACAAGACAGTTCGCATCGAACAAGGCAAGACTGCAAGGACCGAAGATTTCCGGCCGGAGGGAGCGATCTCGTTGGGTGTCCTAGCTCGAATCCAGACGCCCGAGGACTTGCGCCGACTGGCCCCGTCCGAAGTGGCAGACCTGGCAGTCGAGGTCCGTGAGTTCCTCGTCGACAAGGTGTCGGCGACGGGAGGTCACCTCGGACCGAATCTCGGTGTCGTCGAATTGACGCTGGCGATACACCGCACCTTTTCCTCTCCACACGACCCGATCATCTGGGACACCGGCCACCAGGCCTACGTACACAAGATGATTACCGGTCGGACCGGAGCCTTCGATTCGCTGCGCAAGCAGGGCGGTCTTTCCGGCTACCCCTCACGCGCAGAGAGTGAGCACGACTGGGTCGAGTCTTCACACGCTTCGGCCTCGCTGTCGTACGCAGACGGACTGGCAAAAGCTTTCGAGCTGAAAGGGCAAACCGACAGGCACGTCGTAGCCGTCGTCGGCGACGGTGCCCTGACAGGTGGCATGTGTTGGGAGGCCCTCAACAATATCGCCGCAGGCAAGGACCGCTCGGTTGTCATCGTCGTCAACGACAACGGACGCTCCTACGCACCGACGATAGGCGGCCTCGCCGAGCATCTCGCAGCGCTTCGGCTGCAGCCCGGTTACGAGCGGGTACTCGACAACGGTCGACGCATCGTGCGCAAGATTCCTTTCGTCGGCAAGACCGCATACGCGATGTTGCACGGCATGAAGGCCGGAGTGAAAGACGCGCTGAGCCCTCAGGTTCTGTTCACCGATCTCGGTATCAAGTACCTCGGACCCGTCGACGGCCACGATGAGCCTGCGCTCGAGTCGGCACTTCGACGTGCCAAGGACTACGGCGGCCCGGTAATCGTTCACGCGGTGACGCGCAAGGGGATGGGTTACGCGCACGCCGAAAACAATGTCGCCGATCAAATGCATGCCACAGGTGTCATCGATCCGCTGACCGGACAATCACGTTCGGTGGCTGCACCGGACTGGACGTCGGTCTTTTCTCGTGAACTCATCGATATCGCGGCTGACCGTGAAGACATCGTGGCGATCAGTGCGGCGATGGCCGGCCCGACAGGTTTGGCTGCATTCGGCGAGAAGTACCCCGGTCGGCTTTTCGATGTCGGTATAGCCGAACAGCATGCCATGACCTCGGCGGCGGGCCTCGCGCTCGGCGGGATGCATCCAGTCGTAGCCGTGTACTCGACGTTCCTCAATCGTGCATTCGATCAGTTGCTCATGGATGTGGCGTTGTTGAACTTGCCGGTGACCTTGGTTCTCGACCGTGCAGGTGTCACCGGCAACGACGGAGCCAGTCACAACGGCATGTGGGACATGTCGCTGCTGGGGATAGTGCCAGGAATCCGTGTCGCCGCCCCTCGTGATTGCGCAACCCTTCGGGAGGAGCTCGCCGAAGCTTTGGCGATACACGACGGTCCCACGGCACTACGATTCCCCAAAGGTGCTGTCACGGATGATGTTCCAGCGCTACGACGACTCGACGGTATTGTCGACGTCCTTGTCGAGCCGGAGTCCGGCGAGCGCGATGTTCTCATCGTCGCTGTGGGGGCCTTCGCTTCACTGGCGGTCGATGCAGCTGAAAAGCTTGCAGCTCAGGGGCTTTCGGTAACAGTGATCGATCCTCGCTGGGTGCTTCCGGTACCGGAGTCCCTCCTCGAGATGGCCAAAGATTTCCGTCTAGTCGTCACGATCGAAGATTCGGGTCTACATGGCGGAATCGGATCGAGCGTATCTGCCGCTGTCCGCGCCGCGGGTGTCGACACGATCTGCCACGACATCGGTGTGCCACAGAGATTCCTGGATCACGCTTCTCGTGAGCAGATTTTTCGTGAGCTCGGTTTGACTTCGGAAGACGTCGCACAGCAAATTGTGGGATGGTCCAAGTCGATCTGAGTCGAACCTCCGTCTTCGATACCTTGACCTTGAAGTAGAGAGCAGACGACGCGGTGAGAGCATTCGTCAAGAAGAGCGCAGAGGACGATACGGTCGAGTTGGCGGAGGTACCCGTCCCGCGCATCGACAACGTCGAACTGCTAGTCCGTGTGCACGCGATCGGAGTGGGCATCCACGACACTTCATTTGTGCCCGCCGATGCGGCATACCCGTATCCGATCGGTATAGAGGCAGCAGGTGTCATCGAGGAGATAGGCAAGGACGTGTCGGGCTTCCAGCCTGGCGAGCGCGTCGCTTTCATCAGCTCTATGCAGTCCAAGGGTGGAACGTGGGCGGAGTACGCAGCCGTCGAGTCGAGTTCCCTCATCGTCCCCATTCCCTCAGCGATGGGGTTCGGCGAGGCGGCTGCAGCACCCGTCGCCGGCAACACAGCGTTGCGAGCGATCGAGGCTCTTGGAGTCACCCCGCCGGGCGGTTCGTTGTTCGTCGCAGGCGGCTCGGGAGCGGTGGGTACCTTCGCCATCCAGATAGCGCGGCAACGTGGATGGCGGGTCGGCGCGTCGTCCTCTACCCGCAATCACGACTATTTGCGCATGCTCGGCGCGGAGGCCGTGGTGGACTACCACGACTCCGATTGGACCCAGCAGATCCAGCAGTGGGCGCCGACCGGGGTCGACGCTGCGATTGCGGTGCAGCCGAACACCTCCGCGCAGGTCATGGAAGCAGTGCAGGACGGTGGCCACCTGATCTCGATCTCTGGGGATCGAGTCGAGCCCGAACGCGGGGTGCGAGTGGAGGTGGTGCCGCATCTCAGCGATGTGCGCGATGATCTGGTGGAGATGATGGACCGGATCTCCCGTGGGGAAGCACACGTGGAGATCGAGCGTACGTATCCGTTCGAGGATGCACTGGATGCGCTTGCACGTGTACAGACCAGACATACCCGAGGCAAACTCGTCGTCGTCGTGGAGTGACCGGACCTCTCGTCTTCTTCATCGAAAAGGAACTCGCCCACCTCAACTCGATTGGTCCTCCGCGTTCGCCTGTTCCACTATGTGTACATCCTCGACGAGATGAGCGCGAACAAACGGATCGTAGGTGAACAAGCGGCTGGCCGTGTCCAAGTCCGTCGACTCGACTATGAACTTTGCGCCAGTGTGGTCCGCCAACGGCCCGGAAGATCGGACGATCCCGCGTCGGATCATCTCGGTGAGCCATGCACGGTGATCCGTCCGATGATCGTCTCTACCGGAGGATGATTCCGGTGTGTAGGAGTATTCGACGACAAACGTGGACATGACATCTCACTCTCTCCGAGAAGTGGCTCAGATAACCATGTCTTCGAGTTCCATGCCCTTGGTCTCGCGAATCTTGAACTTGACGAAGAAGAAGGAGAGCAAAGCGAAGAACGCGAAGAACGCGTAGATGAATCCAAGGCCGATTGTCTCGGTCAATGGAGGGAATGCCAGCGTGATTGCGAAGTTGGCTACCCAGTTGGCGGCGGTACTGATGCCCAGTGCGACCGCGCGCATACGGTTGGGGAACATTTCACCGAGCATGACCCACATGATCGGTCCCCAGGTGGCGGCGAAGAAAATGACGAACAGATTTGCGCCGACGAGGGCGACCGGACCCCATGGAGCGGGGAGTGTGATGTTGTCCCCGGACCCGATCGACTGAGTGAAGGACACTGCTGCAAGAACCAGACCGACGAACATTCCGATGGAACCGATCTGCAAAAGATTCTTTCGGCCGAATCGATCGACGAAAAGAATCGCCACGAAGGTCATGCTCACGTTGATGATCGAGGTGATCACCGAGGTGACGAACGACTGGTTCTCGCTGAACCCGACCGATTTCCACAGAGTCGTCGAGTAATAGAAGATCGCATTGATACCGACGAATTGTTGCAGAATCGCCATGGTGATACCGACCCAGACGATGGGTTGCAGTCCGAATTTGGGCCCTCGTATGTCCGCGAACGAAGATTTGGCTTCAGTTCTGAGTGTGAGTCGAATTTCCTTGACTCGTTCGTTCGGATGCAATTCGCCGGAGATCTCACCGAGAATGCGCGCGGCTTCTTCGTCGAGATGCTTGCCCACCAGGTATCGGGGCGATTCAGGAATGAGCGTGGCGAGGAAGCCGTACACGAGCGCGGGAACGACTCCGACGAGGAACATCCATCGCCAGGCCTCCATTCCGAACCACAGATCTTTCGATGGCCCGCCAGCCGCGTTCTGTAGTACTGCATCGGAGAGCAATGCGGCGAAAATGCCGACGGTGATCGCCAACTGCTGAAGTGATGCGAGTCCGCCTCGGTACTTCGCTGGAGCGATCTCCGAGATGTAGGCAGGAGCGATCACGGAGGCGATCCCGATCCCCAATCCGCCGATGACTCGCCACAGCATCAAGTCCGGAATACTGAATGCGAAACCTGAACCGACCGACGAGATGGTGAACAGCGCCGAGCCGAGCAGCATGACCCGTTTGCGTCCCCAGCTATCGGCGAGTCGACCGGCGAACCATGCGCCGACCGCGCAACCGAGTAGCGCAATGGCGACGGCGAAACCGGTGATGAACGAGCTCAGCCCGAAATTTTCCTGAATCGAATCGACCGCACCGTTGACGACAGAACTGTCGAAACCGAAAAGAAATCCCCCGACCGCGGCAGCGACGGTGACTCCGATGACTTTCGCGGTGTAGCGATCTGCAGGTTGCGTCATTGCGAACCCAGCTTTCGAGGTAGTGCCAGCAGCGATGGTGGTTAGGTCATCATGGCCCCGGTCCGCTCGGAAGTGGTGCAAATCGGCGGATTTTCACCCGAAGAGTTACCGCATATGTCGGGTAGTCACCGTGGGGGTGGCAAAACGACAAAGGGTGTCGAAACGAAAGACGGCCCGCACATCGAAAGTGCAGGCCGTCTCCCAGTATTCGACTCAGACGTGTCTGGGGTTCGACTCAGACGCTGGCAACGCCGGGAGCGAGGAAACGCTGCCCGGTGGCCGCCTCCGATGCGCCACTACGATCTAGGTACGGCGTGATGCCACCGTTCCAGAATCCGAACCCACCGCCGAGCAGCAGGCAGAGGTCGATGTCCTCGGGTGCTGCGACGACGCCTTCATCGAGCATGATTCGGATCTCGTCGGCTATTGCATTGCGAGTGCGATCGAGCACCTGCTCTGCAGTCGACGGTGAGTCACCCTGCGGCCATAAGGCAGCAACCTCGGGGTCGACGACCTGGCCGTCGGGTCCATACGTCCAGACACCGGGCTTCTTCGCCTCGACCAGGGCGCGGAATCCGGGTGAGTCCTTGAACCGATCCGGGTAGGCCTCTGCGAGCGTCTCGGCCGTATGCAATGCGACGGCAGGCCCGACCAGTGCGAGGAGAGTCAACGGGCTCATCGGCATACCGAGTTCGCCTACTGCACCGTCGGCGACGTCGAAGGGGGTGCCCTCGTCGATCGCCCCGATGATCTCGTTGGATGCGCGGGTCACCAAGCGGTTGAACACGAAGCCCGGAAGGTCTGCGGACAGAACCGCTGACTTCTTGAGTGTCTTCGCAGTCGCGAATGCCGTTGCCAGCGTGGCATCGTCGGTCTTCTCGCCCTTGACTACCTCGAGAAGTGGAAGCACGGCTACGGGGTTGAAGAAGTGGAACCCCACAACTCGTTCTGGGTGCTTCAGATCTGCTGCCATCTTGGTTATCGACAACGAGGACGTGTTCGTCGCGAGAATCGTTTCAGCGGAGACGAATTCTTCGACCTCGGCGAACACCTTCTTCTTCACATCGAGGTTTTCGAACACGGCCTCGATGACGAAATCGGTATTGGCGAAAGCGGCCTTGTCGATCGATCCGGATACCAACGCCTTCAGTCGATTCGCGGCGTCGGGGGAGAGACGCTTCTTGCCGAGCAGCTTGTCGACCTCACCATGGACGTAACCGACGCCCTTGTCGATGCGTTCCTGGTCGATGTCGGTCAGAATGACGGGCACCTTCAGTTGACGCACGAACAGCAAGGCAAGCTGACTGGCCATCAATCCGGCACCGACGATGCCGACACCCGAGATCTTGCGAGCCAGCGACTTGTCGGGTGCGCCGGCGGGACGCTTCGCGCGTTTCTGAGTGAGATCGAACGCGTACAACCCGGCGCGAAGTTCGTCCTTCACCAGCAACGTCGACAGTGCATCGTCTTCTGCGGCGAAGGCCTTGTCCAGTGAAGCTGGGTCGGTGATGTCGGTGTTCTTGGCAAGCTCGAGCAGTTCTACCGCAGCTACGGGACCCGGTGCGAAGTTGCCTGTTTTGCCGGCCACGATGCCCTTCGCACGCGTGATGGCATCGTCCCATGCCTGGCCGCGGTCGATCTCGGGCCGATTCGGAACGACGTCGCCGTTCAACACCCGAACGGCCCATGCAAGAGACTGCTCGATGAAGTCGGCGCCGCCGAACATGGCGTCGACGACGCCGAGGTCCACAGCTTGCTGCGGCTTCAGCGTGCGGTTCTGGTTGAGCGAGTTCTCGATGATGACGGTCACGGCGGTGGAAGCGCCGACGATGTTGGGCAGCAACTGGGTGCCGCCCCAACCCGGAACGAGTCCGAGAAATGCCTCGGGGAGCCCCAACGCTGCGGCGTTGTCAGCAACAGTTCGGTAGTGGGAGTGCAATCCGACTTCGAGTCCACCGCCGAGTGCGGCGCCGTTTATGAAAGCGAACGTCGGGATGGGTGACTCGCGCAGGCGACGGAACACCTTGTGGCCGAGCTGCCCGATCTGGAGCGCCTCGTCCTTGGTCTTGATGCTGGGTACGCCGTTGAGGTCGGCACCGACCGCGAAGATGAACGGCTTACCGGTCACCGCGATAGCGACGGGATCAGCTGCGAAGGCCTCGTCGAGCGCGGCATCGAACCGCGCGAGTCCGGCCGGGCCGAACGTCGACGGCTTGGTGTGGTCGTAACCGTTGTCCAGCGTGATGAGGGCAATGCTGCCTTCGAGGCCGGGTACGGAGATGATCTTGGTGAACGCGTTCGTGACTACCTCGTCCGGCATCACCGGTTTCTTCGTCGCTTCGCTCGTGGGGCTGGTGATGATGTCGCTCATGCCTTCGCTCCTGAGTAATCGGAGTGGATCGGGTTTTCCCAAATGACGGTTCCGCCCATGCCCAGACCGATGCACATGGTCGTCAGGCCGTAACGAACGTCGGGGCGCTGAGCGAACTGGCGGCTCAATTGGGTCATCAAACGAACTCCAGAGGACGCAAGGGGGTGTCCACAGGCGATTGCGCCGCCCCACTGGTTGACGCGGGGATCGTCGTCGGCGATGCCGTAGTGCTCGAGGAATGCGAGAACCTGCACTGCGAAAGCCTCGTTGATTTCGAACAACCCGATATCGGAGATGCTCAAACCTGTACGACCGAGCAACTTCTCGGTGGCGGGGACCGGTCCGATGCCCATCACGGCAGGGTCGACGCCTGCGAACGAGAAGCCGACCATGCGCATACCGATGTTCAGGCCGAGTTCGTGGGCGGTGTCCTCGCCGGCGAGGATCGCAGCGGTCGCACCATCGTTGAGACCGGCAGCATTTCCTGCCGTGACCCGGCCCGCTGGACGGAACGGGGTCTTGAGCTTGGCGAGATCGTCGATGGTTGTTCCGGGACGCGGTGGCTCGTCCTCGGTGGCCAGGCCCCATCCAGCAGCGGACTTGGTGGCTACCGGTACGAGTGTGTCGGCGATGAAACCGGCATTCTTGGCGGCCTCGTACTTGTTCTGGCTCGCGACAGCGTACGCGTCGGTGCGATCCTTGGTGATACTCGGAAACCGATCGTGCAGATTCTCGGCCGTATTGCCCATGACGAGTGCGCTCGGATCGACGAGCCTGTCGGTGAGAAAGCGGGGGTTGGGGTCTACGCCCTCGCCCATCGGGTGACGGCCCATATGCTCGACGCCACCGGCGATGACGACGTCGTATTGACCGAATCCGATTCCGGAACCTGTCGTCGTCACGGACGTCATCGCGCCCGCACACATGCGGTCGATGGCGAATCCGGGGACGCTGTGGGGGAGTCCGGCGAGGAGAGCGGACGTGCGCCCGATGGTCAGCCCCTGATCGCCGGTCTGCGTCGTGGCCGCGATGGCGACTTCGTCGATGCGTTCCGGGGGCAGAGCCGGGTTCTTCCGCAGTAGTTCGCGGATCGCTTTGACGACGAGGTCGTCGGCGCGAGTGTCGGCGTAGATGCCTTTGGGGCCTGCTTTGCCGAACGGTGTGCGGATGCCGTCTACGAACACGACATTGCGCTGTGAGCTTGTGGACGCGGGTACAGACACGCTTCGATCCTCCCGGGAAGATGCGGAATTGCGGCCCGGCTGACGCGGGGCCGCCATCCACTCTAGCCGGTATTACCCGCCGGTAACTTACTCAGGGGTCCCACTCTCTTGCCCGGCGATCCCAGGCTCTTGTCCAGAAGTCAAGGCGTCGGCGAGAACTGGTACGACCAGTTCCCGCTGCCACGGTCGGGCCCGCCCCTCGGTGAGCTTCTTGTCGATGATGCTCTCCGCGACATCACGTTCTACAGGTGTCCAATCCCACACCAGACGGCGAAGCAGATCCGGCATGAGCAGGTTCTCCACCGGTACCTCGACGTCTTCGCTCAGTGCTGTCATTGCTGTACGCACGGTGGTCAATCTCTCCGCGGCCTCGGGTTCACGACGTGCCCACCGATTCACCGGAGGAGGTCCGTCGAAGGGTGCCGACTTCGGCGGAAGTTCCTCGGTCGGCAAGCGTCGTGCGCGCTCGAGGGCGGACAGCCACACCTTGGTGGAGCGTCGCTGGCGCGGACCACCGAAGACCGGCAATGCTCGTAGTTCGCCCTCGGTCTTCGGATCTGCCGATGCTGCGGCGACAATCGCCGAATCGGGCAGAATGCGGCTCGGCGCAATGTCTCGGTGCGCCGCGATTTCGTCGCGTGAGCGCCACAATTCACGAACGGAGGCCAATACCCTCGCCGACTTGACGGCGTGGATTCCCGATGTCTTTCGCCAGCGGTCAGGCTTGGGCTTTGCTGGACCGAGCGCCAGGATGTGCGCGAACTCTTGTCGTGCCCACTCCGTTTTGTTCTTCGCGGCGAGTTCCTCGGCCATCGCATCGTGCAGCTCGAGCAGAACTTCGACGTCGAGCGCGGCGTAGTTCAGCCAGCTGTCGGGGAGTGGGCGTGTCGACCAATCTGCCGCTCCGTGTCCCTTTTGAAGCGACAAGCCGAGCGTGCGTTCGACGATGGGGCCGAGCCCGACTCGTTCGAAACCGGCGAGTCGTCCTGCCAGTTCGGTGTCGTACAACGCCGCAGGCACGAGCCCGAGCTCGGCGAGACCCGGCAAATCCTGGTCGGCCGAGTGCAGGATCCATTCGAGAGGATTGATCACCGAAGCCAGCGGTTCGAGAGCGCCGGTTACCGGGATCGGGTCGAGCAGGACGGTGCCTGCACCACGCCGTCGAAACTGCAATAGGTAGGCGCGTTGCGAATATCGGAAACCCGACGCACGCTCGGCATCGACAGCGAGCGGGCCGTGACCACCCGCGAGCAGTTCGGCTGCCGCCACCACGCCCTCGACGGTGTCGACAACTGCGGGAACGCCGTCGGCAGGCGCCAACAGGGGTGTCGGAGTGGGCGCATCGACACTGTCACCGTCGTTCGTTACGTCCGAGGCATCGTTGGAACTCATCGCTGACATGAGAGCAGACTCTAAGCCCTCGTACCGCGACGCCGTGCGAACTCAGGTCCGGTTATCACCGTGTGTGCGGAGTTCGGTGATTCCGGCGGGTGGCAGTCCAGCAGCATAGGCAAGCACTTCGCAGAAGGCCTCGACATGCGGAGCCAACTCGCCGGTGGTGGGGGTCCACGACGCGCGCAGTTCGAGCTGATGGGCTCGTGGTGGACCGGCAATGTCGCCGTAGCGCACCGAACTCGTCGACGTCACTGTCCCGCCGAGGGCGTTCAGTGACTCCGACCGGGTCTCCAACGCATCGACCAACCAACTCCATGCCACCTCGGGCAACATTGGGTCGGAGGCAAGAGATTCATCGACGTCGGCCTGGATATAAGCGACAAGACGCATTGTTCCGTTCCAGGCTTCGTCACCGTCTGGGTCGTAGAGCAGAATCAGCCGACCGAACGCATCCCCGTCGGATTGCTCCGCGATATCCCCGGAAGTCGAATGCTGAACTTCAGCGCCCATCGCGTAGCTGAACGGGGCTAGGCGTTGCGGTGGCCGGATCGGTCCGAGTTCGATGGCTGGGTGCACAACGGCCCGGTGCATCGCCTCGATCGCCGATCGAAACGGCGCAGGTTCGGCAGTGGATCCGGGATTGGTCACGACTCCGGACGTTAGACTCGTCACCTTCGGGTTCGTCGGAGGCGCGCCGCACGTGCGACCGACTGCAGGACAATCGACGTGGAATCGTCGGGGCCACGAGCCGCGCTCAGGCCTGCATAGCGGCAATATTCTGTTCTCGTGGCAGCATGGATGGCAATGAACACAATCGCGCCGTACCCTCGCCGTCAGCTGCCCGACGCGCCTTTGTTGGCCACCATCGCGGGACGGGCGACATCGCGTCGTCCGGTGTGGTTCATGCGGCAGGCCGGGCGATCGCTACCCGAATACCGCAAGCTCAGAGTTGGTACCGGCATGCTCGAGTCCTGCTTCACAGCCGATCTGGTGGTCGAGATCACGCTGCAGCCGGTTCGGCGCCATGACGTCGACGCAGCCATCCTTTTCTCGGACATCGTGGTTCCGCTGAAGGCCGCGGGTATCGATCTCGACATCGTTGCCGGCACCGGGCCGGTGGTGGCATCGCCGGTCCGTTCGGCAGCCGACGTCGCAGCGTTGCCGCAGTTGAGCGCCGACCAGGTCGAGCCGGTAACGAATGCGGTGACAACGCTTACCCGCGAACTGGGCGATACCCCGCTCATCGGGTTTGCAGGAGCTCCGTTCACGCTTGCCTCCTACCTGGTCGAAGGTGGACCGAGTAAGAACCACGAGAAGACCAAAGCGCTCATGCGCTCTGATCCGGCCACGTGGCACACCCTTCTCGACAATCTCGCCGATACGACGATCACGTTCTTGCAGGCGCAGCTAGCAGCGGGTGTCGACGCGGTTCAGCTCTTCGACTCCTGGGCAGGTGCGCTCTCACTGGCGGACTATCGCGAGTTCGTGCTGCCTCACTCGACGAAGGTGCTCGATGCGATGGCCCCGGCCGGCGTACCGAAGATTCATTTCGGTGTCGGGACGGGCGAACTCCTCGGTGCCATGGGAGAGGCCGGTGCCGACATGGTCGGTGTCGACTGGCGAATTCCCCTCGATGTCGCAGCCCGACGCGTCGGCCCGGGGAAGGCGTTGCAGGGAAACCTGGACCCAGCGGTGCTCTTCGCTGGTTGGGATGCCGTCGAGAGTGAGGTTCGTCGCATCGTCGCCGAGGGCGATCGCGCCGTCGAAGCAGGCGCTGTGGGGCATGTATTCAACCTCGGTCACGGAGTTCTGCCCGATACCGATCCGGATGTGCTGACCCGGGTGGTGGAGTTGGTGCACTCGCTGTGACCGTAGGACCGCCTCGCGTTGTGGTGATCGGTGGCGGGATTACCGGCCTGGTTGCCGCCTTCAGGCTGCGGCAGAAGTTCGGTCCCGAAGCCGATATCACCATCGTCGAAGAATCGATGCGCCTCGGCGGCACGTTGCGCACGGTGACGTTGGAAGGCGGGCCGTTCGATGTCGGCGCCGAGGCATTCATCGGCCGCAGACCCGAAGTGCCTGCCCTGATGGATGAGCTCGGATTGAGCGCGCAGTTCGTCCATCCGGCCGGATTACGTCCACTCATCTTCTCGGGCGAGAGGCTCCACTCACTCCCAACCGGGACCCTGATGGGTATCCCGGCGGACGCTGCCTCCGTGGAGGGCCTCGTAGATGCACGGACGCTGGCAACGATCGCCGGTGAGCGTGACACCGAGTTGTCCTGGGACCGAACCAGCGACCTCAGCGTCGCTCAGTTGGTCGGTTCGCGATTCGGTGAACAGGTTCTAGCGAGATCGGTCGACCCGTTGCTGGGCGGCGTCTACTCGGGGCTTTCGGATTCGATCGGAGTTCGCGCAGCACTACCTACCCTGGCAGCGGCCCTGGACGCCGGAGCTACCAGTCTGTCGGCGGCGGTGGCGTCCGCGCTTCCGGCTCCGAGTTCGGCGCCGGTTTTCGGTGCACTGCGTGATGGATATCGCACCTTGATCGACGCGCTGGTTGCGGCCGCAGCACCGCGCACCCTGTTCGGCACTGCCGCGAAGTCCGTTCGGCGCGAGAACAGCGGTTGGGTGGTGGATTCGATCGGGCAGTTCGACGCGGTGGTGCTGGCAGTTCCCGCGCCGGTCCTGGCGTCGATATTGGGCTCAGCCGTTCCGGATGCCGCGGCAGCAGCAGCCGAAATCGAGCTCGCATCCTCGGTCGTGGTGGCCATGGCGTTCGACACTGCCGTCGACCTTCCCGACAACTCCGGCGTACTCGTGGCCACCGACGCCGGACTCGCCGTCAAGGCTTTCACCTTGTCCAGTAGGAAGTGGGCGCATATAGCGGAGCGTGGTAGTTCACTCGTCCGTGCCTCGCTGGCACGATTCGGTGACGCAGGCCCGCTCACCTGGACCGACGAAGAGTTGATCGAGGCGGCCGTACGAGACCTGCACCGGGTGACCGGCGTGGATGCCGCGCCGTCGTCCTCGTTCGTGCAGCGATGGCACGGCGGCCTACCGCAGTACGCACCCGGCCACCTGGATCGAGTTGCCACAATCGAGGCAGCTGTGCGCGATGTCGACGGGTTGGCCGTGGCAGGTGCGTGGAGTCACGGTGTCGGAGTGCCTGCTTGTGTCGCTTCGGCCACCAGAGCAGCCACACGCATTGCGGAAGTGGCACGATAGAGCCATGCCACGTTTGGACTACACAACCCTCAATTCGACCCTCCGCTACCTGATGTTCTCGGTCTTCAAGGTCACACCCGGTGTCCTGGGCGAGGACCGAGCCGAAGCCGCCAAGCAGGCTCGAGTGTTCTTCGAGAGTCAGGAAGAAAAAGGCGTCGCAGTACGTGGTGTATACGACATCGCAGGCATGCGAGCCGACGCCGACTTCATGGTGTGGACACACGCGGAGCGCATCGAAGATCTGCAGGCTACGTACTCGGATTTTCGTCGTACCACCGCGCTCGGCAAGGCCAGTACCCCGGTGTGGAGCAACACCGCGCTGCATCGGCCGGCCGAGTTCAACAAGTCTCACGTCCCGGCGTTCATCGCTGGTGAAGAACCGGGTGCCTACATCTGTGTCTACCCGTTCGTGCGTTCCATCGATTGGTACTTGCTCCCCGACGAAGAGCGGCGCACGATGCTCTCCGACCATGGCAAGGCCGCGCGCGGATACAAAGATGTGCGCGCCAACACGGTTCCGGCGTTTGCGTTGGGGGACTACGAGTGGATCCTCGCCTTCGAAGCTCCCGAGCTCGATCGGATCGTCGACCTGATGCGGGACCTACGCGCAACGGAGGCACGTAGGCACGTTCGCGAAGAGACTCCGTTCTTCACCGGGCCACGCGTCGACGTCGAAGCGCTCGTCACGTCACTGCCGTGACCTCGGGGTCGGAGACGCACGCTTCGGGACGAGGCGTTGTGCGGGACCGAGCCGTCGCGTCTCCGATCGAGGCTGTGGTGTTCGACTTCTCCGGAACGCTGTTCCGTTTGGAGGAGGACGAGAGTTGGTTCGAGACCGTCACGCACTCGGATGGAACACCGGTCGACGGTCACCGTGCGGCGGAATTGATGCGACGGATGACTGCGCCGGTGGGGGAGGTCGTCGAGTTCGACGAAGTGAATAGGCACGCCTGGAACAACCGTGATCTCGATCCGTCGCTGCACCGTCAGGCATATTTGCATGTTCTTCGTGAATCCGGCGTCAGCGACCGCGCTCAGGCCGAGTCCGTGTACGGCCGAGTGATCGACCCATCGTGCTGGACTCCGTACCCGGATACGGCGCACGTGCTGGCGATGCTCGCCGGCAGAGCGATTCCAGTTGCGGTGCTGAGCAATATTGCCTTCGACATCCGCCCGGCATTCGACATGCTCGGAGTGTTTGACCACGTCAGCGAGTTCGTCTTGTCGTACGAGGTCGGCTACGTCAAACCTCAGCCGGAAATATTTCTTTCTGCGGTGCGTTCGCTCGGGGTGGATCCGGCGCGGACCTTGATGGTCGGTGACAGTGAAGAGGCCGACGGGGCGGCGCGGGCAATTGGGTGCTCTTTCGCCCTCGTCGATCCGATCGCTACCCGGGAGCGTCCCACCGGCTTGCTGGATGTACTGGCGAGCAACGGAATTCGATGAAGCAGCCGCACCCGGGACTGTCTCAGCACATGGGTCACTGGGGAATGTTTCGAGCCGAAAGTGCCGACGGCGAGGTGACAGCCGTGCATCCCCAGGAGACCGACCGTAATCCCTCGCCCGTGCTGGGTAATCTCGTCGGCTCGGTGACACACCGGTCTCGGGTGCAAGGCCCTGCCGTTCGACGCGGTTGGCTCGAGCGTGGTCCAGGTCCGACGGATCGGCGCGGCAGCGAAGAGTTCGTTCCGGTGTCCTGGGACGAACTCACCGAATTGCTGGCTGCCGAGCTTTCTCGCGTGATCGACCGGCATGGCAACCAGGCGATCTACGGCGGCTCCTACGGGTGGGCCAGTGCAGGAAGATTCCATCACGCGCAGAGCCAGGTTCACCGATTTCTCAATTGCATCGGCGGTTACACGCGCTCGGTGCACAGCTATTCGCTCGGAGCCACCGGCGTCGTCATGCCGCACGTTCTGGGAGCCCACTGGAAGATGTTCTCGCGCTCCACCTCCTGGGAGGTGATCGCCCGCAAGACGGAACTGATCGTCGCGTTCGGCGGAATTCCGCTGAAGAATACCGGCATCAACCACGGAGGAACCTCTGACCATCCCACTGCCTCGGCTCTGGATGCGCTCCGCGCCCGTGGCGGAAAAATCGTCACCATCAGTCCGCTTCGAAACGATCTCGACGGTGCGGCTCGTTGGCTGACGCCGATTCCAGGCACCGATGTCGCGATGATGCTCGGAATCGCCTACGTTCTGGTCTCCGAAAATCTGCACGACACAGCATTTCTCGATCGATATTGCACCGGATACGCGCGCTTCGAGGAGTATCTGCTCGGAGCCACGGACGGCACGCCCAAGACCGCAGAGTGGGCGTCGAACATCTGCGATGTCTCCACCTCGGAGATCACCGAACTGGCACGCGAGATGGCGAGGCGTCGCACGTTGATCACCGTCACGTGGTCTCTGCAGCGGACGAAATCGGGCGAGCAAGCACCGTGGATGGGCGTGACACTTGCGTCGATGCTCGGGCAGATCGGCATCCCCGGTGGGGGATTCGGGCACGGTTATGGGTCGATGAACGAGCCTGGTCTCGCACCGGTGCCGTATCCCCTTCCCACGTTGTCCCAGGGCTCGAATCCGATAAAGGCGTTCATCCCGGTGGCTGCCGTGTCGGACATGCTGCTCCACCCCGGCGAGGAATTCGATTTCGACGGACAGCGACTGACGTATCCCGATATTCGGCTGGTGCACTGGGCGGGCGGCAATCCCTTCCACCATCATCAGGATCTCGGACGACTTCGCCGGGCGCTGGCACGACCCGACACGGTCGTGGTGCACGACCCGTACTGGACGCCCATGGCCAAGCACGCCGACATCGTCGTCCCGTCGACGACGTCGCTCGAGCGTAGTGACATCAGCTGCACACGCAACGATCCATTGCTGGTCGCCATGCACCCTGCCGTGCCGCGGTTTGCCGACGCGCGAGACGATTACGACACGTTCTCCGCGGTAGCCGAAAGGCTGGGGGTCGGTGCGCAATTCACCGAGGGGCGCACCTCGGAGGAGTGGGTGGAGCATCTCTACGACCAGTGGCGCGGTTACCTGCGCGGGATGAATGTGGACACCCCAGATTTCGAAGAATTTTGGCAGCTCGGTTCATGGCCTATGGCGACCGAGGACGGGCTGACCCTGCTCGAGGACTACCGCGGCGATCCCGAGAAGTACCCGCTTCGCACCCCGAGCGGGCGCATAGAAATATTCTCCGAGGCGATCGAGAAGTTCGGTTACGAGGACTGCATTGGGCACCCAGCGTGGTACGAACCGGTGGAATGGCTCAAAGGAGAACGCGCGCAACAGTTCCCGCTACATCTGATCGCGAATCAACCAAAAACACGGCTGCACAGCCAACTCGATCACGGAGCGAGAAGTCAGGCTTCGAAGGTGCACGACCGTGAGCCGATCCGGATACACTCCAAGGCCGCGAGCGAGCGCGGGCTACGCGACGGCGACGTGGTGAGGGTCTTCAACGATCGTGGTGCGTGTCTCGCCGGTGTCGTGGTGGACGAGGACATGATGCCTGCCGTGGTGCAGTTGGCGACGGGTGCCTGGTACGACCCCGAGGACCCCGCGGATACCGGATCGATGTGCGTACATGGCAATCCGAATGTACTGACAGCCGACATCGGTACATCCTCGCTGTCACACGGGTGCACGGGCCAGCATGTGTTGGTGCAGATCGAACGCTTCGACGGCGTAGTGCCACCGATCACCGCGTTCGATCCGCCACAGTTCGTAGAGCGAGAGACGGTCAGAAGACGACCCGGCTGATCGTTTCCGCAATCAACGCGGGCTTGTCCTCGCCCTCGATGTGAAGTGTGTTGGTGGCCACGATCTGGAGTGCGCCACCGGACACTTCTTCGGCCGAAGTCAGTGTGGTCTGCAATCGGACGTGAGATCCGACCTTGACTGGGTTGATGAAGCGAACCTTGTTGGACCCGTAGTTGATTCCGAGCTTGGCATTTTCGATGGTGTAGATCTGCCAAGTGAGTACCGGGATCAAGGACAAGCTCAAGTAGCCGTGCGCAATCGGGCCGCCGAACGGGCTTTCCTTCTTGGCTCGTTCGACGTCGATGTGGATCCACTGGTGATCACCCGTGGCGTCGGCGAATGTGTCGACCCGGTCTTGAGTGATCTGCATCCAGTCGCTCATGCCGAGGTCCTCGCCGACGGCCGCAGTGATCTGCTGTGCTGAGGTGAAAGTGCGCATCGTCACATTATGCGCTGCGCACCAAGGTGTGGGGAGTCGCCTGTCGCGCACTCGTTCGGACGGGCTTCAGGATGGGTCGAGAACGAGAGAAATCGAGTTGATGCAGTACCGCTGATCTGTGGGCGTCGGGTAGCCCTCTCCCTCGAAGACATGGCCGAGGTGGCTGTGGCAGTTCTTGCAGATGACCTCGACGCGTCGCATCCCGAGCGTGGTGTCCTCGTTGAGGATGACTGCGTCACTGTCTGCGGGATCGAAGAAGGACGGCCAACCGCAGTGTGACTCGAACTTCTCGGTACTGCGAAACAGTTCGGCCCCGCATGCGCGGCAGTTGTACACACCATCGGTCTTGGTGTCGGTGTACTCCCCGACGAACGGACGCTCGGTGCCCGCCTGACGCAGGACCGCGTACTCCTCGGGGGTGAGCTTCTCGCGCCATTGTGCGTCGGTGAGCTGAACGGCGGGAACAGAATTTTTGTCGGTCGCTGAACTCATGCCACCACGCTAATACTTTTCGAGCTGTTTCGTTGTTTGCGCAGGTGAGCTCTCTGGAAGGAGGTACTCGGGTTCGATTCCGTCGTCGAGCCGTCCGTCACTGCGAGCAGCGAAGTACCGTCCGATCAGAACCGAGAAGATGACGATGATCAGCAAGCTCCAGCCGAATGTCGTGCGCATGTAGTCCATTACGCGGCCTCCCGTCGGGAATCGACCGGACAACCAGCGGTCGTAGCTCATGAATCCATAGATTGCGAGCCACGCCGGCCAATTTCGGAGAACCGAGTTCTTGAGCACGACCGTCATCAACAGCGGGAACAGCAGCATCGAGTAGTACATTTGGCCGAGTGACCCGAGTAGCCAATGTGCCGTCAGGACAAGGCCCGACGTTGTCGCAATGAAGAACAGGCGGTCCTTGCGGCAGTAGCGATAGAGCAACCACAGCGACACCAGAACCATCACGCCGAGAACACCACGGATTGCGTAGATCAAGAACTCCGGCAATCCGTAGTACCGGCCGTTGCCGACAATCGCGCTGTTGAAGTAGTCGCGCGACTCGAGGAGGTAGGGGAGGGTGCGGTCGATGAACTCCATCGGGTCCACCGACAGCGGCCAGGCGATCAGAAGCAACACGACAGGTATTGCGATCGCGGTGATGAAAACTTTCCACTGCTTGGTCATCAGCGGGACGATCAACAGCGGTGCGAGGATCGGTTTGATGGCTAGTGTCAGCCCCATTGCCACACCTGCGGACAAGTCTTTTCGCTGGAGTAGCCAGTAGATGAATGCAACCTCACCCAACAGAACGAAACCGTTGAAGTTGGTGAACACCAAAGTGTTGGTCACTGTTTCACTCGCGAAAGCAGCGAGGAGAAGTGCAGGCGCTGCGACAGAGTTCAGACCGAAGCCGAAGATCTTGAGCAAGATGTACAACGCAAGAACGATGGCAATCGTGCTCGCCAAGATGAACAACCAGCGAGAACGTTCGGGATCGATGACTGCAAGAGGCGACAACAGCATCGTCGCGCTCGGCTGATAGAGATAATGCGGATCGACCGAGTCGAAGTTCGCCGTGTACACCGGCTCGCGATTGAGAAACGCGAGTGCAGCCTGGTAGACGGGGTTGAAATCATTGGTGAAGTCCCCGTTGACCGCTCGTACGATCGCCCGGTTGAGAACAGTCATGATGGCGATCGGCCATAGCGCGAACCGGACTACATCCGCGGTCGTGCGGCCGTTGCGGGGCTCGAGGAAGCTAAGTGACACGTGGGAACGGTACCTTGACCGGGCTCGAGCAATGACCGTCGACACCCGTTGGGTGTGTTCGGTAGCACTCCATGGATCGGCAGCAGACGCGTCACGCGGGACAGACGCTGCCATCGGGAGGAAGCGACGCGTCGGTCGCATACGCGGTGGCCGCGGCCTGGGCACACACCGACCCTCCGAGAACCGGGTGGCCGGCGCCCTGCCAGGTCATGGCGGCCGAACGTGCGCCGGTGGCGGCAACAAGCCCGGTCACACTGGCGAACCCCCCATTTCCGACGACCGGGTCACCGGCACCGCTGAGTTCGAGAACCGGCACGGACAGCGACGTCGGCAGGGGAGGTGCGGGTGCGGTGGGCCACGAAGAGCACGTGAGTGCTGTCAGAGCTGCGTCGGTGCCGAAGATGGGGTATTGCTCGCTCCACCTCGCACCGGCATCCCGCACGGCCTGCGGAGACGGCCACTGTTGGCCGTCGATGCAGCGTGCGACGAACTGACCGTCCGTTCCGTAGGCAACTGCACCGCGTGAGGACAACCTGCTCAGTGCGGACGGATCGCCGGACCTGGCTGCGGAGAGTGCATCGGCAAGATCGAGTGTCCGTCGCGACGGGTCGCCGGAGGACGAGGCGAGTGCGTAGACGATCCCGTCGAGGACAGAGTGGGTCGACAGAGGCGCCAGGGCTCCCCTCGCCACCTGTGCCAGCAGTTCGGATACCGCGGTCTTCGGGTCGGATCCGAGCGAGCACTGGAGGGCCTGGCACCGCTGCAGGAACGCAGTGAACGCGGCCTCCCTTCCTTCGGTCTTCTGCTGGGCCACGGTCATCTGATCCAGGTTCACTCCGGTAGGCGAATCGAGAATCAACCTCGCCACTCGATCCGGGTACTGGGCCGCGTATGCCAACGCAGTCGATGCACCGTTCCCGGTGCCGACGATGCCGAGAGCATCGATTCCCCAGGCGATTCGAAGCTGTTCCAGATCGCCGGCCGCATAACTGGTCGCGAAAGCGACCTCCTGTGGCTGCAGCAGATCGGTGCATTCGATCGTTGCGTCGCGTCCGACGGCGACGGCGCGGTCCACGGCATCACCGTCGGTCACCGCGAATTGCCCGAGGTTTGCCAGCGTCTCGCGGGTCTTGCGGGTGTCTGCTTTCACGCAATCGATGGCTGTCGACCTACCGATCCCGCGGCGATCGACGGCGACGAGCGGGTGAGCCTCCAGCATCGTCGTGCTGGCTCCGGCCGTGAGGTCGGCAAGTGTCGCGATCGACGCACGGTCGGACCCGGACGTGAAGACCAGGGGTGCGGCATCGGGCGGTGTCCTGTCCAATTTCGCACGCAGTGCGCCTACGGAGAAGGACCCGAACATCTGACCGCTCGGGTCGACGGGCGCGTCGAAGTCTGCGCATTCGAGAACGACACCGGGAGTGCGGGAGGTGAGGCCGTAGAGATCGAGGGTGCTCTGTGTGCAGTCGGTCCACGCAAGATCGTTCACGGGAACCTGGAGCTCTGGGTTCTTCGGTTCCGCATCGGCAGTCGACTTGTCGGGTAGCCCCGGGGAGTTCTGCTCGACGGCGACGTCCGGGCGCCCGGACGGCCCAGCACTGCATGCCGCCCCCAACATCGAGACCGCGAGAAGAACTACGAGCAACGATCTTTTCTGCGTCACGCTGCGAGGCTATCTACTTTTCCGCACCGGGAACTTCACCGGTACCGGCCGGACGTACTCGGACCCATCTGGTCAGCAGAGTTCCGTCTTCGTCCGCGAGCACGTGAATACGTTTCATCCGGTGTAAAACCGCCGCGTTCGAGTGCGCAATACGCCCCGACTTTCCCGCAAGCAGGTTCGGCGAAGTTGTCAGGCACAGTTCGTCGACGCAATCGTCTGCAAGCAGCGTTCCGAACAGGCCTGGGCCGCCTTCGCACAGGACCCTTCTCAGACCCAATTCATCCAGGGCAGCCAGAACAGCAGGGGTCGGTACTGTAGTTCCCTCGACTTCGATCACGTGCGCACCTGCTTCGCGAAGTGTCGAACGCGACTCGGCCGACGCGGAGTTCGTCGTGACGATCGTCGGCGGCACTTCGGTGTCGGTGAGCAGCCGTGACCTCGGATCGATCGACGCCGAAGCAGTAACGACCACTACCGGGGGGATCGGTGCCAGGCCCGCGTCGATTCGTTGACTCTGTTGTGACTTCGTCAACCGGACGCCGCCGTAATTCTCACTTCGGACCGTCCCTGCCCCCACGAGAACCGCATCCGCCAGTGTTCGCAGGACATCGAACACTGCCTTGTCAGAGGGTGTACCAAGACCTGAGGACACGCCGTCGGCGCTGACGGCTCCGTCGATGCTGGAGACGAAGTTGGCTCGGATCCACGGCGCGGTCAGGTTGTCCGGATAGGCGTACAACCGGCGTAGTTCGGCCAGGTCGACGACGCCGTCGACCGGGTACGAGGAGTCGGAGCCGGATGTGAAGTAGGTCGCAATATCGAGTAGGCGCACATTGTAGATAAGACCACCTCGTTACGCTTACTAGATGCCTGGACGTCTTGTCGATCGTAATCCTGTCGTGCCCTCCGATCAGTTGATCGCGCAGATGGTCCCCCCGGCCATGTTCGACGAAGTCAGTTTCGCCTCGTACATCCCGGATCCGAACGAACCCAGCCAGGCCGAGGCAGTAGCCAAAGCCGAGTCGTTCGCGGAGAAGGTGACGAAGATTCGCGGGAAGGGAAAACGCGGACTGTTCGGCAAGAAGGCGCCCTCTACCGGCGCAGGCTTGTACCTCGACGGCGGTTTCGGCGTCGGTAAGACCCACCTCCTGGCCTCGATTTTTCACAGCGTCCCCGAACCGAAGGCATTCGGTACGTTCGTCGAATTGACTCACGTGGTGGGCGCGCTCGGCTTCAACAAGGCGCTGGAGGAGTTGTCGGCCCACAGCGTTCTGTGTATCGACGAGTTCGAACTCGACGATCCAGGCGACACGATGCTCGTGTCGCGATTGCTGTCGGAGCTTTCCCAGCGAGGCGTGTCCATCGTGGCGACGTCCAACACCCTGCCAGGTCAACTCGGCGAAGGAAGATTCGCAGCCGAGGACTTCATGCGGGAGATCAAGAAGCTCGGATCTATCTTCGAGTCCATCCGGGTGGATGGCCCCGACTACCGACATCGTGACCTGCCCCCGGCCCCCGACCCGACATCCGAGGCCGAGTTGATCGAACGGGCGGATTCCGTGGCGGATGCGACCCTCGACGATTTCGACGAGTTGTTGGCACATCTGAGCACACTGCATCCATCGCGATACGGAAAGCTGCTCGACGGTGTGCAGGCGGTGTTCTGGAAGAACGTGCACCCCGCGTCGGACCAGGCTGTTGCGCTTCGACTCGTGGTGCTCGCCGATCGCTTGTACGACGCAGGCATTCCGGTGACCGGGTCAGGTAGCAAGCTCGACGAGATCTTCACCGAAGAGATGCTGGCCGGCGGATACCGTAAGAAGTACCTCCGTGCAACGTCCCGTCTGCTTGCTTTGTCTCGCTTTGCTGCCGTCGGGTGACGCTAGGTTCGGCAGATTCACGAGCGTAGTCCTCGTTCCATTACGAAGTCATCGTGGATTTCGGAGCCGAGCGTGAAGGTTTTGGTTCCGACGATCTCGAATCCCTGTTTGGTATAGAAGCGTTGGGCGCGCAGGTTCTGTTGATTGACGCCCAGCCAGATACCTGTGCAGCCGCCCAGGGTGGCTCGGGCCAGTGATTCAGCCATCAGAGCCGCCGCCACTTGGCTCCCGTGATGGCCGGGCAGCACATACATCTTGGAGAGTTCCATCGTCGGTGCGTACGTCAGCACTCGGGCGACGTCCGGGTCCGATGGTGGGCCGGACACGAGCATGGCGTAACCGAGCATGGAATTATCGTCGGTGGAATTATCGTCGGTCGCCGCGAGAATCGTGCGCTGCGGATCCGCTAGGTACTCACCGAACCGCTCATGCGACAGCACACCGTCCACGAAAGCGGCTATTGCTGCTCTGGACGAACCAGGCGGGCATGCCAGCGGAAAGGTGACAGCAGCGACGTCGGCTAGCTGTTCGGCGTCCCACAGGCCTGCTGTCGATACAGTGACGGTCACAGGCGGTCGACCGCTTCCTTCGCCTCACGCAACGAAAGCTCCGAACGGGCGCGCAAAAGCTTGATGGCGGAAATTGTGTTGCCTTCGGCCTTGAGGGTGCGCAGTCTGGGAATGATGTCCGCCCAAGCGGCGGTATCCATGCCTGATGCACCCATCGAGGCGCCGAGCGTGGGAATTGGGTTTCCGCGCCCGACGGACTCGACTACATCCTTGGACTCTTGCAGACCTGCGCCGGTTCTCTCGCGGAACAACTTGATTGCGTGGATCTTCTTCTTTTCCCCTACGAGACGATATATGTCCTCGCGCGCCGAGTGATCCAAACCTGCGAGCATCAATTGCGTTGTGGCAGCGGCGTTTTTGCGTGGATTCTTGCGCGCGAGGAGCCACACCGCAAGTACTGCGGCATCGATGAGGACCAATGCGACGATGAACCATCCCCAGGTGGGCATGGCTCTAAGTAGAACACCTCACTCGTAAGTCGACAGTCGGCGGCATGACGATTGCATAACGACGAGCGCGAGGGTGCCAGGTGACCATTCGCCTAACTCCAGGACCCCGCGTCGAAGAATTCGAACGCTTTCTCGACAACGAGATCGGCCACTCCATATTTTTCTGCCGACAGATCGTGGCCTGCACCTGAAATCTCGATCGTGGCGGTATGAGCAGGCACCGACGCGATTGCATCGGACAGCTCAGCGGGTGAACCGAACGGGTCCTTCGTGCCGTGTACGAACATCGTTCGAGTGCGCAGCTGGGGAAGATGCGCAGTGCGGGCCTTCTCCGGTTTGCCGGGCGGGTGCAACGGATACGACATCAGAATCAGCCCATCGACCAGTTCCGGCTTTTCGGCGACAAGCATCGATGCCTGCCGACCCCCGTACGAGTGGCCACCGAGCAGAATGGGGCCGCCGCGCCGGCCGAGGTACGTCACCGCTGCTTCGACCGACGCGCGGTCGGCGTCGGCCTTCGACGGATGCGGGGGACCGGATGGCTTTCGACGTCGGAACGCCAGATCGAACCGTAGAACGGTGAATCCTCGTGCCGACCATGCATCGGCTGAAGCGACGAGGAGAGGAGAGTCGACGTTTCCACCTGCGCCATGAGTCAGCGCGAGGGATCCCGCCGAGGGACCCGACGACGCGTGCAGGAATCCGCGCACCTCCGCTACGTCGATGAACTCGGGTACGTAGACGTCGTCGGTTCCTTCGGTCATTCGTCCTGGTGGCCATTCGTCGACGTGCGGCCGGCGGTGTCTTCGGAATGGTCTTCTTTCAAGTTTCCTTCGTCATCGACCATGTCGGCGAAGGCCGTACCCGACACCATTCCGTTCGTGCCAGGAAGAACAACCGTCGGTCTCGAACCCGGCTCGTACTTGGCGTCGATGCCGGCCACCTCGTCCTGCGCACGCTTGTGCGCATCGGAACTGACCTGAGGTTCGCTGCCCTCGGTGCTCGGTTGATTGTCGTCGGCCATCGGAGACGTCCTTTCGATCGCGGGCTTGAAACCAGAGTGCACGTTTATGACGTGAATCACCACTCGCGATCGGCGGTAAACATCTGGACAGGCCTGAAGGCACAAAAAAGACCCCGGCCGCTTCGGCCGGGGTCTATTCGTGTGGTGCGCGATACTGGGATTGAACCAGTGACCTCTTCCGTGTCAGGGAAGCGCTCTCCCGCTGAGCTAATCGCGCAAGATCAGAAGTTGAAGGTCGGGAACCTTCGCTTCGTTACGAGGTGGAGACGGGAATCGAACCCGTGTGCACGGCTTTGCAGGCCGTTGCCTCACCACTCGGCCACTCCACCAACGGGCCCTAGTCCCTCGAGCGGATGACGGGATTCGAACCCGCGACCCTCACCTTGGCAAGGTGATGCGCTACCACTGCGCCACATCCGCATGCTCCTCAGAGGCAGTTGCTCTCTCTGCGGTGCGGTCAAAACATTAGACCAACGGAAGACGAACTCACAAATCGCGTGGTCAGAAGCGGTTTTTAGAGGCAAAGGTGGCACGAACCGGCAATCGAGGGTCGTAGATGGCGTCCGGAGAAGGGGATAAGGCCGAGTCGAGATACGGGTGAGAGCCGTGTTAACGTTTGCCTCGTCCGATCACGCATGTCGTGATCAGACGACGAATGGTCCCGTGGCTCAGTGGGAGAGCGTCCGCTTCACACGCGGAAGGTCGCTGGTTCGATCCCAGCCGGGACCACAACAAGAAACCGCCTGGAAGCAGGCGGTTTCTTTGCGTTTCAGGTGGTCCCGATTGTTGGGCCCGTGGGCCCAACAATCGGGGATCTCTGAGGACGCTGCTGGTTCTGCGACAATTTGCCCTGGCATCGCCGCAACTTGGCACCAGTAAATCTGGAGTTCCGACATGTCTTCTGCCGCTGCTCTCCCCGGTCTTCAGATCGGCGACCTCACCGGTCGGCGGGCCAGACTCACCACTGCAATGGTGAGCATCAGAAGGTAGACGATCGGATATGCAGTTTGCGCAGCGACACGAACGACTGCGATGCCGGGGGTCATGAAAATGCCGATCGCGACCGTCCCGTCTGGATAAATCTTGTACCAGGCGAGCAAGGGAAGAACGAGCACGACGGGCAGGACGGCTGACCGCCACGTCCTGATGCGCGCTGCGTAATGCAAGGTCAGAATTATCAAAGGGACGGTCCATACCCAGTGATGGCCCCACGAGAAAGGCGAAATCATGGGGGCTGTCAGGCCGCAGATGGTTAGAGCAAGCAAGTGTTCACCGCGACTGTGAGCTATGTGGGCGGCCCACAATCCACCTACGGCTACTACGCCGGCGCACGCGATCCACAACACCGTCGGCGGATTCTCGGTGTGCAACATACGGGCCAGAATGCCGCGAATCGACTGGTTGGCCGGTGAAGAGATCAGTCCGATTCGATCCGATCGGACGATGGTCCCCGTCCAGTAAGTCCAGGAGTCGCCCGGGATCACAACGAATCCCACGATGATCGTGGTGACAAACGTCACCGAGGCACAAATGAACGCTCGGGTATCTCGGACTACGGCGAGAAGCACGATGAACAAGGCCGGGGTCAGTTTCAGCCCTGCGGCGATACCTACGCCGACTCCACGCAGGCGGCTGCCTGCCGGCCGTCCGAGATCCCACAGCACCAACACGAGCAGCAGTAAGTTGATCTGTCCGAGCCAGATCGTCATCCGCACAGGTTCCAGCCATGTGAAAACGACTGCCAGAAACATGCTCAGTAGGCGTAGACGCGTCGTGTTCTCGTATCCCAATTGACGCCAGCTCAGGTGAACGGCCATATACAAGAGTCCGATATTGAGTACCGCCACAAGCGTTTGCGCACCAGCGACGGACAAATAAGCTAGCGGAGCGAAAATCAGCGCAGCGAATGGCGGATACGTGAACGGCAACGCATCCTCGAGCATGAAGGTATACAGCGGCTCACTTTCCAGGACTGTATGGCCTCCGTACCGGTACACCACCGCGTCGATGCCGTTACCGAAGAGACCGTAGAACTGCTCGAAGGACAACAATCTGTCATGCGCGACAAAGGCCACGGCTGCAGCGACCCCTAGTAGTGCGAGAAGCCACGTCGGGTGCCCCTCCGCATCCGCCCGATCCGGACGGTGCAGTTCGTTCACCATGTTATGGAATATGCCAGGTGTGATGCCGGCGTGACCGACAGACACTCCGGACAGCGGCGGGCGGATCCTGTGGGCGAGGTCGCCTTCGATGAAAGTGACCTCGTCCCGTTGTCCCAGATAGCGAAGGACTTCGGGATATCCGAGGGTTACCTGCCAAACCGGCGGGAAGGTGCTGGCGTACCGGCGCATGTCCTGCCTACTGGATGAATTCGTTACGTAATGGGCGTAACAGTCGCCCCGTCCAATGCGAGAGACCTGTTGAGCGACGGTGAATGGCGGTCGTCCGACAGTCGGGAGGACCGAGGGGATGATGAAGACACTTGTGCACGCAGCATTAGCTGCAGCTGTGGTGCTGGCTTTGGCGACCGGATGTTCCGACGACGGCAGTGTGGGGGCGGCTGCAACCAGCACAGTCGATGCGGTGAAGTCGCAGACATCTGCACCCACCCAGGTGAGCGGTTCGGTAGGTGCGTCGGCCCGGCGTGGCGAGTCGGGTGCCCCGGCGACTCCGGACGGGCCACCTCCGCCGACGCCGGTGGACAACCCGACGGATCCATCGGCGGCGGTGCCGGTGGACCAAGGGAATCCGTGCTTGGACACTAGTTCCGACCTGGTGCAGAACGTCATAGCCACGTTGGGCCCGCCGCCGGGAAGCGACTACTACGAAATCGGTGAACACACAACGGCGGCAATGCCGAACTGCCCGACGCTCACGTGGGCGGTCGCCGAGACCCCCAGCGGCACCGGTAGTTCGCCCGAAAACATCATGTTTTTTCACGCCAACAAGTTCGCCCGGCTAGCTACCCCGAGCCCGTCCGCGTTCACATCGATATCCGGTAGCACCGATGATTCGGTGAACGTGCACTATTCGTGGCTGGTGGGCGACGAGCCGAACTGCTGCCCGCAGGGCAATGCGGACGTGACGTTCAGCTGGGACGGCTCGAACGTCGTGTCGGACGTACCGGTGCCGACCGAGGTGTACAACTTCGGTTGACTTTCGACGGTAGTGGTAGCTCAGCTGCGCATAGCGACGATCACTCGATGGATTGGATTCGACGCGGGACCGGTGATCGATGATCAGCGTCTCGCGTCTTTCCGTTGCGCAAGCGGGCCATGTAGATTCAGGAACACCGTGGCGCGCGAAGTTCGGTCGATGCGACGGTTTTCGTGTCCGTGACCGCCAGCAATCCGGCGAGACCACCGAGAAGTGTCGCGGCGCGACCGAGTAGGTCGTTCGCCATGCCGAACACTGCCAGCAGTTCGTTGCCAGGGTGGCGTGAAAGCCGCTGAAGTTCAGCAAGCGCGGCGCGTAATCGTAGCGGTAGCAGAAGGTCGGCGCATGTTCGGCGTGACCTTTGCGCACAGGATCGTCGGCTCCCAGAAGACGACGTCGCCACCGAGGTCGGCCCCTGCGTGGATAGTCCGGGTACGCGGCGCGAGCGCGAGCTTTCACCCGTGGCTCGGTGTCCGCGAACATCAACTCGATGCGATCGTGGCCGGTCGGGATGATGTTGAGAAAGCACCGAATCCGCTCGCGGTTACGTAAAGGGTCCCGCCACCCGAGGCGAGAGGTTCGATGTTGAACTCCACGAGGGTCGAGGGAGTCCAGTCTCTGGCCACCCGGGCCCAGAGCGTCTGAAAAATTTCAGGAACCATTCGATGAGAATGGACAGGAACAGCGAGTGACATCCCTTATGATCAGGGGAGTTGCAATCACCGCTGGAACCCAAAGGTTTCTGTCACTGGCGCAGCCGGCTCAGTCCGCGCGTCGAAGCGGAGAGATGTTGTGGCGCCACGAATTCGAGGCAGAGCACCAGGCGTCAGATTTACACCTGCCGACGGTTTCAAGCCGCGCCAACGATGCTCGCCGAGCTTTACTGGCGATAGATCTCCACGTGGGCGTTGGTGACCACGCCGACGTTCAACGCGGGTGCACCCCAACTCGTGCTGCAGTTAGCCGATGCCTGATCCGTTGGTAAGAATGAGCGAGTAGACGCGGTGTAGGGCCCGACCGCATAGAACGGGAAGGCATTGGGGATGCCATGAAGACCCCAACAGTCGATGCTGAGGAAGTACTCTCTACCCGGCGGAGCATCGTTGTCATGGCAGGTTGCACTCGCGCCGAAGGCATCCCGCTGGATGGTGCAGTCTCGAGGGGCAGCCTGGGCAATGCCAGAGCCGACGATCGTCGCGAACGCCAGACCCGACACGACGACGGTGGTAACCCGTGCTACCGCGCTAATTGTGCTCCGCATGGAGACCCTTTCGCTGGTGAGCCACGATACGTCAATTGCTGTGCCGCACCCGATCCTGACACAGAGGGCTACGCCGTGCCTCGGAACTGCAATTTCCATCCACACCCCGGTTTCACTGCAACGGGTGGACTCGACGGTGGTGTCGACCGGAACAGGCTGACGCTTACGCCGCATCTGGATCAAACGATGTCTACTGGTAGACGCAGTAATTGAGCCATTGGCGTACAACAGGTTCCCGTGACCGTGACAGCAGTTGAGTGGGATGGCGGGGAGATCGTCGCCCGGGAAGTAGTGCTCCGGGACTGGTACCGGCAGTTGTTGCTCGCTATCACGGCCATTCGCTGGCCAAGGTGTCCGCATCATATTCCAGATGGTCGGTCACGTAAATCTGGCGGCCAGCCGCGGTGGCCGCCAAGAAACCCGGCCTCGTCGCTCACCGCCAGTCTCGACACGGACGGAGCGAACGGTTTTGTGACTCGATCGTTAGCGGAGGGAAACGATCCTCGTGCAATGCTCGTTTGGTGCGTATGTGGCCAATGAGACAGAAATCGAGTCGGAAGCCCGGTACGAAGTGCAAGTGGCCGAAAGCGGTTGCCGTGGTTGCCGCCGCGGTCACGACGATGGCTTCTGTCGTGGTCCCAGCGCATGCGCAACCGCCCGGTTCCGGCTCGGCAGAGATTGAACAGATGGTGGAACGGCGTCCGGTGTCTGCGTCTCGAGAGGTTCTCGAGGTGTTTTCACCGTCGATGAACAGGGTCATCGCCAACGAAGTTCTCCGTCCCGCATCCGGTGGGGTAACCCCGTCGCTGGTTCTGCTCAACGGGGCCTTGGGTAACGAGGACGGGGTGGGGTGGCTCAACAATTCCGGTGTCGAAGGGTTCTTCGCAGACAAGAACGTGACGGTGGTGCTACCGATCGGGGGCCGGTTCAGTTTCTACACCGATTGGCAGGCACCGGATCCGATACTAGGGACCAACCGCTGGCAGACCTACCTCACCCGGGAACTGCCGGCGGCGATCGACGCCGCGTACGGCTCGAACGGGCGCCGGGCTGTAGCGGGGGTGTCGATGTCCGGCGGCCCGGCATTGGACCTGGCGATTCAAGCTCCGGATGTCTTCGATGCCGCTGCCTCGTTCAGCGGCTGCCCGGCCCCCTCGGACCCCCTTGCCGTAGCAGGGATATCGGCAATGATCGCGGGAGGATTGAACAATCCGTTCAACATGTGGGGTCTACCGGGAAGCCCGGGCTGGCGTGAGCACGACCCGGCCGTCAATGTCGAGCGGCTACGCGGAACTGCGGTGTATGTCTCTGCCTCGCAGGGAAATCCAGGGCCGGTGGACCAGATTCCAGCCGGAGCCATGCCTCCGTTCGGGGGAATGGCAGTCGAAGCGTTGATGCACTATTGCACCGGCATCTTCGTCGACGCGCTGCGAGTGCAGGGGGTGCCGGCAATGGTGTCGATGCGCGCTGAAGGCGCGCATACCTGGGGACTGTTCGAAGACCAGCTCCGCGAAGCCTGGCGCACCACCCTTGCCCCTGCCTTGCACACTCGATAGTGGTGCCATCGGACTGACGTTCAGCGCAGTATCCGTGTGGATTACACGCATCTCTTTCGTCGCGGCGCCGGCTACCGTGGTTATTGGTGCCTTACTAGGCACGTAGCCGTTCTCTTGATTCGCTCGTACACCACCTCACACCAGTGACTCGCTCGATCGAATTTCACTGCGTTCGTCTTCTTTGCCGGCAACGAGACGACGAGAGTGTCCGCCGCAAACGATTTCCTGATCCTGATCCACGTGCAGCGGTACGGTGGCTCCGTATTGCTACGGCACACACAGCGCGGACCCGAGGAGTCATCGATGTTTTCACGTCGCACGAATCTCATTCGCTCTGCCGTGGTTGGGTGTGCATTGGCAGGTGCCGCAGTAGTGGGCACCGCTCCCGCGGCGGCCGCACCGGTGGACGAACCGGCGTTCACCTCGCACACCTTCCGAACCGACTTCGTCGCAGGCGACCCGTTCCCCTTCGGTTACGAGATACTCGACGCCGCCACGAATGGAACCGGCAACGTCCGCTTCAGTGCTGGTCCGATGTGCAACCCGCTGGGACCACGGTGCGCTGGGTTCACCCAAGATTTGTCGGTTCGGTGGATCAACTTCGCGAATGGGGCCAGCG
The DNA here is from genome assembly GCF_004795915.1 of Rhodococcus sp. PAMC28707. Taxonomy (NCBI): domain Bacteria; kingdom Bacillati; phylum Actinomycetota; class Actinomycetes; order Mycobacteriales; family Nocardiaceae; genus Rhodococcus; species Rhodococcus sp. PAMC28707. The sequence goes on along the minus strand of NZ_CP039253.1, from coordinate 231,599 downwards.
GTGCCACGGTTGTCGGGTCGACACCTACGACCATCACTACAGGGAACGGGCCCGTCGGCATCTGGGCCACCGCTGTGACGTCCCCTATTCCCATTGGTTTGCCTGCTGTGGGGCTTCTCAACCCATAGCCCGCTCGGACCGAGCAGAAGTCCGCGTCCATATAGCCCTCGAAATCGCAGACCTGATACCGGAAGCGAGTCTGTTCATCACGATTCTCTGGGCAGGTGTGTCCGCAGTTCGAGCATTCCTGGGAGCGACGAGGTGTTCGTGGAGGACGGATTCGAGTTGCCTATTGCGACCGAAGGTGAACTTGCGCAGCAATGTTCCGATGGTCGAGGGTGCATAGACGGAGTCGAAGAGGTGTTTCGTGCCGCCGGATCGGAGGAGGTCGATATCGTCGATACTGTCGGCACCCGCGCACCCGCGCACCCGCGCACCCGCGCACCCGCGCACATCGCCGCGATCAACGTCGTCAACTTCGGTGCCAGGTTCGCTGCCGCCGATGCGATCAGGCGCGGGCGCTCATGCTGAAAGGCCATCGCGGACGATGTTCGGGCGGGAGTGAGAAGTGGCGAAGTACTCGCTGATGCTCAGAAAAAAAGAGGGAGCGGGCGGTCGCTGCCCGCCTCCTCACTCACTGCTGCTCGCTCAGATCCCCATGCCTCGAGCCAGTAGTGGCCATGAGTCATGGAGTGCGTCTTCCCAGTACGGCCAGTAGTGAGTGCCGACCGGTGGGAACTGGTATGTGGCAGGGATTTCGAGCTCGTTCAGTTTGTTCATCAGGTTGTGCGAGCAGTAGTTGGTCGCGCCCTCGATGACCATGCCGAGGCCGAGGTTGACGACGCCTTGCGGGCCGTTACCTTCGGTGTAGTACTGCACGTCCTCGGGCTGGGGAATGCCACTCCCACTGGAGATGTAGAGGTTGGTCCCGCGTAGCTTCTCGGCGTTGATGACCGGGTCGTTCTCGGCCCATGCTGGATCGTCGTCCGGGCCGTACATGTTGACGGTGTTACCGCCCGCCCAGGTTTCGACCGGAAGCTTCAGGAACTGTCGACCGATGGGATCGGCGATTTGTGCACACCCGCTGTAGGCGGCGACGGTCTTGAACAGCCCGGGGGCCGACTCTGCCATCTGCAGAACCGAAGTTCCGGACGTGGATAGGCCCGCGAGAGAATTCAGGCCTGTAGAACCGAGCGCGCTGTCGAGTATCGGCGGCAACTCCTTGGTGAGAAAAGTTTGCCACTTGTTGACGCCCAGCTTGGGATCTTCCTGGCGCCAGTCTGCGTAGTAGCTGCCGCGTCCCCCGATGGGGAGAACGACGTTGACCTGCTTGTCGGAGAGAAAGCCCAACGCATCGGTTTGCTGCTGCCAACTGGCGGAGCCCTCGCCGGCGTCGAGTCCGCTGAGGAGGTACAGGTTGGGTGCCGGCTCGGATTCATCGACCGGGCGCTGCACCTGGACGGTGATGTCCTTGTCCATCGCGGCCGAATACACCTGCAAGCTCCAGGTTCGACGGTCCTTGTCGATAGACGATACTGCCGATGTGTCGTTGGTCTGGGCTGTGGCGACGCCGCCGAACACGGTCATCGTCAGCGCTGCGGCGACGGCCATGGCGGCGTTGCGCAGTGCCGATCGGGTGCGGAGTGAAGGTAGTTGCATGTGCGAAGTCGAGTCCAGTCCACGGGCCTTGGTTGGCTCCGTTATAGCGGTTGAGTGCACCTACGGGAACCGGTGCGTGGGTAGGTGCGGTTGATCTATCTTCGACACCTTATGTCTGAAAGTCCGTGTGGTTTCGTTACGAGGCACCTTTCGAACCACGCACGTGATCAAACCCAGGTGGATGAACTATCGGCACTATTCATACTTCGTCGATGGCTCGAGTCGGTCCTCATGTAGTCGCTGTATTGCAGAGAGCCGACGTGGGGGACACAGGTGACTAGGACACGGACATTGTCGCGGACCGAAAACGCGCTGAGGGCAGGGCAACTGGCTACAACGACCTCCAAGGCCCGACGGTCGAGCGTTCGCAGCCTTACGCGCTGCATGAAAAGCTTCTTCGTCTCGGCGCCGATCAGGGCGACAGGTTCGCGAATCCGTGTTGGCTGGCACAGTGGTTCACCGGCATGTGATTGGCCTCGGAACCTTAGGGCTTCTATCCCACAGGGTGGACAGGCCACCAATTCGGAGGGTCTTTCAATCGATGGAAAGCTCGGTCAACGAATAGGGAGCCAGCACCATTTTCCCAGTCACGACGGTACGGGAACTGCTGACAGTGTCGACCGGTGTGAACGCCGGATTCGACAGCGGCGGCGCGGTCAATGTGTCCGCCCTCAGAGTGGCCGGCAATGTCGACGGCAGAGTGACTTGTATGGGCCGATCGCTCAAATTGACCAGAAAGGCACCGGGATCATCGCCCAAGAACGTCGTTCCGACTACCGCCGGTACCTGCGAGACACCGAGCGGTGAGAGTAGTGCAGCATTCACCGTGGGCGCCGAATCTGCCCGCAAAGCCTGAACTGTTGCCCCACCTCGCGCGCGACCGTAGATCGGCGTCAAGACCTCGTTGATCGCTGTACGCCCGAATTCCGTCGAACCACCGGAGCCGTCCGCGAGGACGGCATGGATCTCCTCGTTACCGTTTGCTGCCCGTGATCGTTCCGACGGTTGCCCGTCGAGAGCCGCATGGATGACCGACATGGTTACCCTCGGTTCGGTAAGAGTGCCCAGCGCGAAACTCGCCACGCCGAGTCCGACGGCCCAGGTTTGCGGCACCCCCGGAATCAAGTCCGGGGGAAATCCCGGGATTTCGCCCAACGGCAGGTTGATCTGGTTGTACTCGGACAACCAGACCGACATCGACGGTGGGACCTTTGTGAGTACCTTCTCCGAGAAGGCATTCCAAGCTACGGTTCCACCTGCGACTGTCGCGCCGATGTCGGCCTGGATCGGGTCGGGTACCCAGTATGGATGGATCGCGACGGCGTCCGCATCGATGATGTTCGCGTACAGTCCGTCGTTCCACTGTTGCAGACGCTCGCCGAGGACCAACGTGATCGCCGAAGAGTCGTCAGCGCCGGAGACTGCAATCTCGATGCCCGGAAACTGTGCCCGCAGCGCAACAACCCAGCTATTCATAGCCTTCGCGTAGTCGGCACCGGTCGGGTATATCTGCTCGTAATACTTGCCCGGGTCCCATAGTTCGTTACCCAGCTCAACGTATCTGACCTCCATTCCCAACTGCTGTGCAGCCCTGAGCATTTCGATCTGCTCGTCGAGAGTTGACGTGAGCACGTTCAAGTCGAAGACGGGGGTGGTTCCGGTTTCACGTACCAACTGCGCCCAGTCATCGAGCAGCAGCGGCTGCCTGCTTTCGTTCTGACCGATGAAGAAACTGCCCTCACGTTCGTCGAAAAGGCCGGTTCGCCAGTCGATCCACTGCGAAGTGGTCCCGCCTTGCACGCGCAGCAACCCTGCCCCGAGGCCGCCCAGTGCTTGTCGGAAAACCGGATCGTGCCATTGGGCAGCATTTTCAGGAGCAATGATGCGTGCACCGTTGAGTCCGAAGAAGTCGGCCGGCACTTGCCGGGTACTACCCTGCGGGGTCAGCACCGACTCACCCTGGGAGCCAGGGCCCAACGAACCAGTGCCCACGGATCCGATGCCGCCCTCCGGGGTTGCCGACGCGGCACCCGACGCGACGAAGATCGAGGCCGTAGTCAACGCCGCAACAAGCCCGAACCTGCCGCGGACCGATCGATTGTCCAACATGGGCCAGATCATGTCACGGAGATCGCCGTCGACGGTTTGATCGGTCATCGCCGTGCCGAAGTGGGTAGCAGCACATCGGCGATGCGGCCGGCGGTCGAGAAGAGCGGTAGGCGAATACGTTTTGGGGCAAACGAGTAGGCGAGTTCGGTGTCCAATTCTGCGATACGACGATGGACGGTGGAGAGTTCTGCGCTCTCGACCGATCTCTGCCCCGGCTTCTGTCGGGTTTGACGATCTCCGGGTTGCGGCAGCCGTCCTCGATCCGGTGGGCGCTCCGTGGGCCCTGGAGCGCCCAGCCGGGACCACAGGATTGGGTAAGCGTCCCACCCCGTACTGGCAGGGGCTTGTTCGATGTTCGGGGCGTTCTATGTTCCGGAGTCGGATGTTCCGAGCCTGGGTTTTGGATTCGTCTAATCTGGGACCGTGGCAGCCGACGACGTTCGCACCGATCAGGCGGAGACAGGCGACGAGGACAGTGTTCTCGATCGCCTCTCTCGGCGGAGACAGCGACTTCGCGACAAGATCGGGTCGAATGCGGCGCTCGACCTGACCTATCGTATCGTGATCGGCGTCGTCGGGCTGGCGGTCCTGGTTCTCGGCATCATTGCAATCCCGTACCCGGGTCCGGGCTGGCTGATCGTCTTCGCCGGTCTGGGAATCCTGGCTTCCGAGTTCACCTGGGCACATCGGCTCCTGCAGGTCGTCCGCGGGAAGTACGACAGATTCATGGAATGGTTCTCGCGACAGCCGATCGCCTTCAGGGCACTTGGAGTGCTGCTCACCGCGGGTATTGTCCTCGCTACGTTGTGGTTGATCGGCGGTCTGTATCTGGTCACCGGTTGGATCGGGCCGGACTGGCACTGGCTCGCGAGCCCACTCTGACCATGCAGGCCGGAGTGAGGTAAGAGTCCGAAGTGAGTTCCCGATAGGCTGTCCTTCGGTCTCACCCGACCGAAATGACCTATCGAGGAGTACATCGCCGTGACCATGCCCGCAACAGACGTCTCACCCGCCCGCATCATGGTGCCGGCTGGAACGACCGCTGGAACGGCGTTACGGGACACCGGTCTCCCGAACAAGGGGCCCGACGCCATCGTGGTGGTCCGAGACGCCGAAGGCCACCTTCGCGACCTGTCGTGGGCTCCTGAGGGCGATGCCGAGGTCGAGCCGGTGGCCGCGAACACCGAAGACGGGCGAAGCGTCATCCGTCATTCGGCCGCACACGTCCTCGCGCAGGCCGTTCAAGAACTCTTTCCGGACGCCAAACTGGGAATCGGTCCCTTCATCAAGGACGGCTTCTACTACGACTTCGACGTGAAGACTCCTTTCACTCCCGAGGATCTGACTGCTCTCGAAAAGAAGATGAAGCAGATCGTCAAGGCAGGCCAGCGATTCTCGCGGCGGGTGTACGAGTCGATCGACCAGGCACGCGAAGAGCTCGCCAACGAGCCCTACAAGCTCGAGCTCGTGAACGACAAGTCCGGTATCGACGATCCCGAGATCATGGAAATCGGCGGCGGCGAACTCACCGCGTACGACAACTTGAATCCCCGAACCGGAGAACGCATCTGGGGGGATTTGTGCCGCGGGCCGCATATCCCGACGACCAAATACGTGCCGGCGTTCAAATTGACTCGTAGCTCCGCCGCATACTGGCGCGGAAACCAGGACAATGCGGACCTGCAGCGGATCTACGGCACTGCCTGGGAGTCGACCGAGGCGCTGGACAAGCACCTCGAGTTGCTGGCGGAAGCCGAGCGCCGAGACCACCGCAAGTTGGGTTCGGAGCTCGACTTGTTCAGCTTCCCGGACGAGCTGGGCTCCGGTCTTCCAGTATTCCACCCGAAGGGTGGAGTGATCCGAAACGAGCTCGAGAACTACTCACGGCAACGTCATATCGAAGAGGGCTACGAGTTCGTCAACACTCCACACATCACCAAGGGTCATCTGTACGAGGTTTCCGGTCATTTGGATTGGTACCGCGACGGTATGTTTCCCGCGATGCATCTCGACGCCGAACTCGATGAGGATGGTGCGGTGCGCAAGCCCGGCCAGGATTACTACCTCAAGCCGATGAATTGTCCGATGCACAACTTGATCTTCCGCTCGCGGGGTCGGTCGTATCGCGAACTGCCACTGCGCTTGTTCGAATTCGGGTCGGTGTATCGGTACGAGAAGTCCGGTGTGATCCACGGACTCACTCGTGTGCGCGGAATGACTCAGGACGATGCTCACATCTTCTGTACACGGGATCAGATGCACGACGAGCTCACTCGGGCACTGGAATTTGTGCTCGGCCTCCTGAAGGACTACGGGCTCGACGAGTTCTATCTCGAACTGTCGACCCGTAACCCGGAGAAGTCCGTGGGAAGCGACGAGGTGTGGGAGGAAGCAACGAACACTCTCGCCGAGGTCGCTGCCGCATCGGGCCTGGACTTGGTGCCGGATCCGGGTGGTGCCGCGTTCTACGGTCCGAAGATCTCGGTGCAGGCCAGGGACGCTCTCGGTCGAACCTGGCAGATGTCGACCATTCAACTCGATTTCAACTTGCCCGAGAGGTTCGAGCTCGAGTACACCGCGTCCGGTGGGACGAAGGAGCGTCCGGTCATGATTCACCGGGCTCTGTTCGGTTCCATCGAGCGATTCTTCGGCCTACTGACAGAGCATTACGCTGGAGCGTTCCCAGCGTGGCTGTCGCCGGTACAGGTCGTCGGTATCCCCGTCGCAGAAGTCCATCAAGACCATTTGTTCTCCGTGATTGCCGACTTGAAGAAGCTCGGGATACGTGCCGAGGTCGACGCGAGCGACGATCGCATGCAGAAGAAGATCTTCAACCAGACCGCGCAGAAGGTTCCTTTCATGCTCCTGGCAGGAGAGCGCGATGTCGAGGCAGGTGCTGTCAGTTTCCGTTTCCGTGACGGCACACAGGTCAACGGTGTCCCGACCGCTGATGCGGTATCGCTGATCGCCGGCTGGATTACCGCACGCACCAATACATCTCCTACTGCCGCGCTCTTTGTTCCCGACACTTCAGGAGTGAGCTGACAATGCCCGAACAGGATTCGGCGATCGTCGACACCGGTCTCGGTCATCCCGATCGTCTGCAGCGGTTGTGGACCCCGCATCGGATGTCGTACATCGCCGAGGCGCCCGGGGCTAAAAATCAGTCGAGCGAACCGTTCTCCGACATTCCGCAGATGAGTGACGAGGATGGTCTTGTCGTCGCACGGGGCGAGCAGGTGTATGCCGTACTCAATCTCTATCCGTACAACCCCGGGCACACGATGGTTGTGCCGTACCGGCGTGTTGCCGCGCTCGAGGATCTCACCTCGGCCGAGAGTGCAGAATTGATGGAGTTCACTCAGCACACCATTCGCGTGATCAAAAGGGTGTCACGGCCACACGGCTTCAACGTGGGCCTCAACCTCGGTGCTGCTGCGGGCGGTTCGTTGTCCGAGCATCTGCATCAGCACATCGTTCCCCGATGGGGAGGCGATGCGAATTTCATCACCGTGATCGGCGGCACCAAGGTGATGCCTCAGTTGCTACGCGAGACTCGTGCTCTGCTGGCATCGGCATGGAACGAATGAGTCGGCGCGGCGACGGGACGTCGTCATGCTGAGTGTCTTCGGACGGGCTTCGGTATCGAAGCTGACCGCCCCGCTGGGTAAGGCGCTGAACAGCACCGGGCTGACGCCGAACTCGGTGACGCTGATCGGAACGGTCGCGACAGTGGCGGCCGCGGTGACGCTGTTCCCGGGCGGCTACCTGTGGTGGGGATCAGTCGTCATCACCTTGTTCGTCTTGTTCGACATGCTCGATGGCGCAATGGCTCGGGCCAGAGGTGGTGGCACCAAGTACGGCGCGGTTCTCGACGCCACCTGCGACCGGGTCGCCGATGGTGCGATTTTCGGTGGCCTCGCCTGGTGGGCCGTGTTCACCGAGAACGATAAGCCGTTGCTGATCGCAACGCTGATCTGCCTCGTCACCTCGCAGGTCATCTCCTACGCCAAGGCGCGTGCCGAAGCATCAGGTCTGTCGGCCGACGGTGGTTGGATAGAACGCCCGGACCGTCTGGTGATCGTGCTCGTCGGTGCTGGATTGACCGGTGTGGGTCGCCATTTCGACATTCCTTGGCTCCAGAGCCTGATTTATCCCGCGATGTGGATTCTCGCTGCGGCGAGCGTGGTCACGGTCTTTCAGCGAGTACTCGCCGTGCGGCGGTCCGAGGGTGCACGTGAGATCATCTTCCCGCCGACCACGCAGCCAGAAACCGGATCCGATGGGAAGGCCGAATAGAGATGACGCTCGTCGAGCGCGCCACCGACGCTGGGTATGCCGCAGGGTGGCGAGTGGTTCGAGCGCTTCCGGACCCGTTGGCTCGGAAGCTGTTCGACAAGGGTGCAGATTTCGCTGCTCGTCGTGGGGGTGGCCCGGAGCAATTGCGAAAGAATTTGGCTCGGGTGCTCGATGTGCACCCGCATTTGGTGCCGGACGAGTTGATTCGTGACAGCGTCCGATCGTATGCACGTTACTGGCGTGAAGCGTTCCGGCTGCCCTCGATGGACTTGGCTTCCCAGGCCGCGGTGATCGACAAATGTGTTTACGGGCGTGAGCATCTCGACGCCGCACTGAGTGAGGGTTCCGGGGCGGTGCTGGCTCTGCCGCACAGTGGGAATTGGGACATGGCAGGGATGTGGTTGGTCCGAACCTACGGACGTTTCGCCACCGTTGCGGAACGACTGAATCCCGAATCGTTGTATCAGCGGTTCGTCGACTACCGCGAAGGCCTCGGATTCGAGATATTTCCGCTGAGCGGGGGAGAATCCCCGCCCTTCGCCGCATTGTCGGAGCGGCTTCGAGCCAATGGGGTCGTCTGCTTGCTCAGTGAACGCGACCTGGCGAAACACGGTGTGCCAGTCTCGTTCTTCGGAGAGCAGACCCGGATGGCGGCCGGGCCTGCGAAGCTTGCCTTCGATACCGGGGCACACCTGCTACCGGTACACGGCTACTTCGACGGTGACGGGTGGGGTTTCACCATTTCACCTCGCATCGACGTCAGCGAGGGTGTCGCCGTTGCTACTCAGGCGCTCGCCGACTCGTTCGCCTCGCACATCGCCGAGCACCCAGCGGACTGGCACATGTTGCAACCCCTCTGGATGTCCGACCTTTCGGACAAGCGAAGAGCACGAATCGAGGAGTCGTGAAGATCGGGATGGTCTGCCCGTACTCCTTCGACGTTCCGGGCGGAGTGCAAGCGCACGTACAACAACTTGCCGAAGTGTTCATCGAGCGCGGACACCGTGTCAGCGTGTTGGCGCCGGCATCGGAAGAGACTCTGCTCCCGGACTTCGTCGTCTCGGCCGGTGAGGCATTGGCGATTCCGTACAACGGCTCTGTTGCCCGTCTGCGTTTCGGGCCCGTGACATATTCGAGAATCCGTCGATGGATCAGTGAGAACGATTTCGACGTTCTGCACATTCATGAGCCCAATGCGCCGAGTCTGTCGATGCTCGCCCTCAAAGCTGCCGACGGGCCGATCGTCGCCACTTTTCATACCTCGACCACGAAGTCGTTGTTCCTCAGTACGTTTCAAGGGGTGCTTCGGCCATACCACGAGAAGATCAGCGGCAGAATTGCGGTGTCCGAGCTTGCCCGACGGTGGCAGGTCGAAGCCCTCGGTGGTGACGCCGTCGAGATCCCCAATGGCGTCGACGTCGCCGCGTTCGCGGGGGCGCCGCTTCTATCTGGTTATCCGCGAGCGGGGAAAACTGTGCTGTTTCTCGGGCGCTTCGACGAACCGCGTAAAGGGATGGGGGTGCTCCTCGGTGCCCTCCCGTCGCTCGTAGCGCGGCATCCCGATATCGAGATTCTCGTCGTCGGTCGAGGTGACGAAGAAGGCCTGCGGGACGACGCAGGCGTGCTCGCCCATCATCTGAGATTCCTCGGACAGGTCGATGATGCGGAAAAGGCTTCTGCGATGCGCAGTGCAGACGTCTACTGCGCGCCGAACCTCGGCGGTGAGAGTTTCGGAATCGTGCTCGTCGAAGCGATGGCGTCGGGAACAGCAGTTGTGGCCAGTGAACTCGATGCGTTTCGTCGAGTGCTACGCGACGGTGCCGCCGGGCTTCTCGTTCCGATCGGCGACTCCGAGGCGCTGGCGGCCGCTGTCGATTCTCTGTTGTCCTCGGAGAAACTACGGGTCGAATTGGTCGAAGCCGCAAGTCGAGCCGTTGTCGACTACGACTGGCCGGTAGTCGCCGAACAGATCATGCGCGTCTACGAGACAGTCACCGTCGGAGGCCAGAAGGTGCGGGCTGCGAGCTGATGACGTTGTCTGCGTTGACGATTCTCGTACTGGGCGTGGTTTCCGTGGTGATACTGGTCATCGGTCTGTGGGCCTACGCCACGGCCAACCGTTTGGATCGCCTTCATGTCCGGTCGGACCTCGCATGGCAATCACTCGATTCGGCGTTGGCCAGACGTGCCGTGGTGGCTCGTGCAGTATCGGCAGCGACTCGCGATCAGCTCGAAGACAGCAAACGTCTCGCCGCCTTGGCCGATACAGCCGAAAGAGCGGATAGATCGCGACGTGAGGACGCCGAGAATGCCGTATCCGGGGCACTCGCGGCTCTCGATCCGGCAGACCTTCCGCCGCAGCTGGTTGCCGAACTGGCAGACTCCGAAGCGCGCGTGTTGATCGCGAGGCGTTTCCATAACGACGCGGTGCGGGACACCTTGGCGCTCCGAACGACCACACCCGTGCGGATCTTGCATCTGGGCGGTACCGCCCCCTTGCCGTCGTATTTCGAAATTGCCGAAAGATCGGCGTCGGAGGCCTTCGGTCACAAGGAACGAGCCGTGCAGCGGACCTCGGCGAGAGTGGTGCTCGTCGACGAACGCGGCCGGGTTCTGTTGCTGCGTGGACATGACCCGATCGTTCCGGAAGTCTTCTTCTGGTTCACGATCGGCGGCGCGGTCGAATCCGGCGAGAGTCTGCGTGAAGCAGCGGTGCGCGAGGTCTACGAGGAAACCGGTCTCGAAGTCGAAGCAGCTGATCTCAAGGGTCCGATGTGGCGGCGGGTAGCCACGTTCCCTTTCAATGGAACCCTGATTCGGTCGGAAGAGCTGTTCTTTGCTTATCGCACTCAGGAGTTCGAACCTCATCACGGTGGCTTCACCGATTTGGAACGACGAACCGTCACCGGCCATCGTTGGTGTGAGGAGGACGACATCCGGGCCTTGGGTACGACGGGCGAAACGGTCTATCCCCTCGAACTTGCCGAGCTGCTCGACGAAGTCAACATCGTGCTTGCCCGCCGAGTGAAGCCGGACGTCCGAGCCATCCGCTGACATCCTTCGGCAGCAGATCGACTGCTCGGTGATCGAGGGCTACCAGTCCAGCAATCGCCGAGTGGTTATAGGTGGTGATCGAAGGCCAGCCTAGAATCGACTTCGAACAAATACGTCCTTTCGGATCCGCAGGCACGTGCGCCCGCTGCCGTCGAAGGATGATTCGACATCGAGAACGCATTCGATCAAACACAGGAGTTTGCCGTGAGTACCCCCACAGAGACCGACACCAGCGGCTCCGAGGAGAAGGTTTCGAAGCCCGGAATCGGAACCTCCCGCGTCAAGCGCGGCATGGCCGAAATGCTCAAGGGCGGCGTGATCATGGACGTCGTCACTGCTGAGCAGGCCAAGATCGCCGAAGACGCAGGCGCGGTCGCAGTGATGGCACTCGAGCGTGTCCCGGCAGACATTCGTGCGCAGGGCGGCGTATCCCGAATGAGCGATCCGGACATGATCGACAGCATCATGGCCACCGTGAGCATTCCGGTGATGGCCAAGGCACGGATCGGACACTTCGTAGAGGCTCAGATCCTGCAAAGTCTCGGGGTCGACTACATCGACGAGTCCGAGGTCCTGACCCCCGCCGACTACGCGAACCACATCGACAAGTGGAATTTCACCGCCCCGTTCGTGTGTGGCGCGACCAACCTGGGCGAGGCCCTGCGTCGCATCACCGAGGGCGCCGCAATGATTCGCTCCAAGGGCGAGGCAGGCACCGGAGACGTATCGAACGCAACAACGCACATGCGTAAGATCCGCGACGAGATTCGCCGACTCACCTCGCTCCCCGAGGACGAATTGTACGTTGCAGCAAAGGAATTGCAGGCACCCTACGATCTCGTCGTGGAAGTTGCACGCGCAGGGAAACTTCCGGTCACGCTCTTCACGGCAGGCGGCATTGCAACTCCCGCCGACGCGGCGATGATGATGCAACTCGGTGCAGAGGGCGTGTTCGTCGGTTCGGGAATCTTCAAGTCGGGCAACCCCCAACAGCGCGCAGAGGCGATCGTGAAGGCGACCACCTTCTTCGACGACCCCGATGTGCTGGCCAAGGTGTCGCGCGGTCTCGGCGAAGCAATGGTCGGAATCAACGTGGACGATCTCCCGGTTGGGCACAGGTTGTCCGAGCGCGGCTGGTGAATTCTCGTCGGTGACGGATCAACCGGGTTCGTCACCGAAGCCGGACCGCAGGCCGATCGGGATGGTCCCAGCGAACCCAGAGCGCCGGTCCCTCGGACGCAGTGCCCTGGTCTAGGTCCATCTCACGGTAATAGATGAGTAGTGGCTCTATCGTCCACTGTTCCTCGGGCCGTGTCCGACGACGCAATGCGCCTGCCGAGAGGTCGAGCCGGATTGTCGCGTCGACGTCGAGGCCTCGGCCCAACAGCATCGGCCCGGCAAGGATCACTACGTGTGTCTGTGCTGCCTCGCGCAGCGAAGCGCGCGCGGAGCGATCGCTCTTTTCGTCCCACAAGCGGGGTAGAAACTGCCCTCGACCGCCGGGACGCAATGGGGCGATCACCTCGCGTTCGATCGCATCGAAGTCGAACCAGCCTGTGCGATAGGTTATTTCGTCTGTTCTGGAGTGCTCGAATCGAAGCGAGGCAGGACGAACGAAGTCGTGAAGGTTCACCACGTCACACGGGCGACCGGTACTGGAAACGAATGCGCTTGTCCGATAGGCGAAGTCGACGGGATCAGCGCCGTCCGGCCCGTCGACGACCGCCACGCAACGACGGCCCGACGGAAGCAATGCGGTGAACATCTCGACGAGTCGAGCCGGCGAGATCGGTTCGAGTTGCGGCATAGGGAACATCCTGCCCTGCACGGGCTCGGGTCGCGGTGGCCGCAGATCGCGTTGGGCTCCTTGTTAGCCTTCAGGCAGCTGGTACAGAAAGGTGGATCATGGCGAGTATCGAAGACATTCTCGAACTCGAGCGCATCGAGGACGACATCTTTCGCGGTCGAACATTTCCCAGTCTGCTGCAACGGACATTCGGGGGACAGGTCGCCGGACAGGCGCTGGTTTCTGCCGTCCGAACGGTAGGCGAGCAGTATCGCGTCCATTCTTTACACGGATACTTCATTCGGCCGGGCAACCCGACCGAGCCGACGATCTATCTGGTGGATCGCCTCCGCGACGGGAGGTCGTTCAGTACGCGTCGGGTGACCGGTATTCAGGCTGGTAAGCCGATCTTCACCATGTCCGCGTCCTTTCATGTCGAGGACGAGGGTATTTCGCATCAGGACACGATGCCCAAGGTCGTCGACCCCGAGTCTCTGGCCGACTCTCGTGATCTCCCGGACGGGGGAAGTCCGTTCTTTCGCGAATGGAAAGAATGGGACGTCAGGCTGGTTCCGGATGAACAGACCGAGAAGCATCCGGATTTTGCCGCCCAACAGCGCGTGTGGTTTCGGTACCGGGACAAGCTGCCGGACAATCAGGTGTTCCACGTCTGCACTCTCGCCTACATGAGCGATATGACGCTTCTGGGTTCGGCACTGGTGCCGCATCCCGACGTGTCGACGCAGACCGCGTCGCTCGACCACGCCCTGTGGTTCCTGCGGCCGTTCCGGGCGGACGAGTGGTTGCTGTACGACCAGACTTCGCCCTCCGCGGATTTCGGTCGGGCGCTGACGCAGGGACGAATCTTCGACCGGCAGGGACGGATGGTCGCTGCCGTGGTTCAGGAGGGGCTCATGCGTTTCGATCGCAACCCCGACCGAGTGAACAAAGATCTGGCCAGGCCCCAGTGAGTGGTCCGAAGATCGGTGTCCTTGCGCTGCAGGGGGACGTCCGCGAGCACCTTGCCGCCCTGGATTCTTGTGGCGCCACCGCAACGACGGTTCGCAGGCCTGCTGAACTGGACGAGGTAGATGGATTGGTGATTCCCGGTGGGGAATCGACGACGATGAGCACTCTGCTGTCCGTCTTCGACTTGCTCGAACCTCTCAAAGCGAAGCTGAAGGACGGGTTACCCGCCTACGGGTCCTGCGCGGGGATGATCTTGCTTGCATCGGAGATTCTCGATACTCGTCCCGACGCCCAGCATCTCGATGCGCTTGACATCACTGTGCGGCGTAATGCGTTCGGCAGGCAGGTCGACTCGTTCGAAACGGACCTGTCATTCGCGGGCATCCAAGGCGAGAAAGTGCGCGCGGTGTTCATTCGTGCGCCGTGGGTGGAAAGGGTCGGGAGCGGCGTCGAGGTGCTGGCCGAAGTTCCGGATGGCCCGGCCGCTGGGCGGATAGTTGCAGTCCGGCAGGGCACCGTGATGGCGACGAGCTTCCATCCGGAAGTCACCGGTGACCGCCGAGTCCACGAACTGTTCGTAGACTTGGTACGCAACACCTAGTAGGGCGTGCAGGACCCGGTAGTACGTGCGGGTCCAGTAAACCTGCAGGGCAGTTGCCGCAGGACGGAACCGAGTTAGTGGATCCGGGCACCCGAGCACATGCGTAAAGTACACAACACTTAGCTGAAGCAGGAAAGGGGCTCTATCGCATGAGCGGCCACTCCAAATGGGCCACCACCAAGCACAAGAAGGCCGTAATCGACGCCCGTCGAGGCAAGTCCTTCGCCAAACTCGTCAAGAATATCGAGGTGGCGGCTCGCACCGGTGGTGGCGATCCGGTGGGTAACCCCACCCTGTTCGACGCCATTCAAAAGGCGAAGCGCACCTCGGTTCCCAACGACAACATCGAGCGTGCCCGCAAGCGTGGCGCAGGTGAAGAAGCCGGTGGCGCCGACTGGCAGACGATCATGTACGAGGGATACGGCCCCAGCGGGGTGGCGATGCTCATCGAGTGCCTGACCGACAACCGCAATCGGGCCGCCGGAGAAGTTCGCGTCGCCATGACGCGCAACGGCGGCAACATGGCCGATCCGGGCTCGGTGTCGTACCTGTTCGCTCGCAAGGGACTTGTCACGTTGGAGAAGGACGGGCAAAGCGAGGACGACGTGCTGATGGCCGTCCTCGATGCAGGTGCAGAGGAGATCACCGACAACGGAGATACCTTCGAAATTGTCAGTGAACCAACCGACCTCGTTGCGGTACGCACTGCACTGCAGGAAGCAGGCATCGAGTACGACTCGGCGGAGGCCACCTTTCAGGCGTCAGTGTCCGTTCCTGTGGACGTAGACGGCGCCCGCAAGGTGTTCAAGCTCATCGACGCACTGGAAGAGAGCGACGACGTGCAGAACGTGTACTCGAACGTCGAGCTGTCCGATGAAGTGATTGCTGCACTCGACGAGGAGTGAAACCGCTCGGGGCGGGAAGACTGATCTCGCTTACGGGTGTCGCGCACCCGATAGGTCGCACCGCTCCGATACGCTATCGAACAACAGTTCGTAAGCGGAAGGTGTCAGTGTGCGAGTGATGGGCGTCGATCCAGGTTTGACCAGGTGCGGTCTGAGCTTGATCGAAGGCGGGGCCGGTCGCAGTGTCGTGGCACTCGATGTAGACGTGGTGCGAACGCCGCCCGATATGGATTTGGCACAGCGTCTACTTCGAATCTCCGAGGCCGCGGAGTACTGGCTCGATACGCACAAGCCGACGGTGGTAGCGATCGAGCGCGTTTTTTCGCAGCACAACGTTCGGACCGCCATGGGTACCGCCCAGGCTGGGGGAGTCATCGCGCTTGCAGCAGCTCGTCGCGGTATCGACGTGTGTTTTCACACTCCGAGCGAGGTCAAGGCCGCTGTTACCGGCAACGGCAGCGCTGACAAAGCGCAGGTCACCGCGATGGTCATGAGAATTTTGGGTATGCAGACCGCCCCTACGCCTGCCGATGCCGCGGATGCGCTGGCACTGGGCATTTGCCATTGTTGGCGGGCGCCGATGATCGCCAGAATGGCGCAGGCCGAAGCCATGGCCGCGCAGCAGAAGCGAAAGTTCGAGCTTCGGCTCGCCGAGGAACGTAAATCGCGAGCACAGGCAGCGCGGAAGGTCGAACGCGCCAGACTCGCAGCATCCGTGCCGGCTCGTGCCGTAGAAGAGGCTCGTGCCGCAGGAGAGGCTCGTGCCGCAGGAGAGGCTGGGGCACGATGATCTCCTCGATCAGCGGCGAGGTCCTCGATATCGCCCTCGATCACGTGGTCATCGAGGCATCGGGTGTCGGATACCGAATCAATGCGACGCCCAACACCCTCGGCACGTTGAGCCGAGGATCGGCATCGAGATTGCTGACGACGATGATCGTCCGCGAGGACTCGATGACCCTCTACGGCTTTTCGGACAGTGAATCGCGCGAGCTGTTCTCGCTACTGCTGTCGGTCTCCGGTGTAGGCCCCCGCATTGCCATGGCGACATTGGCGGTACTCGATCCTCAGGCGCTGCGGACCGCACTGGCAGACGGCAACGTGGCCGCGCTGACCAGAGTTCCGGGCATCGGCAAACGAGGGGCGGAGCGCATGATCGTGGAATTGCGCGACAAGGTCGATGCGATCGTGGCAGCAGGGAACACCACGATCGTGCAGTCCGGGTCGGGAACGGTCGACTCCGTTCGTGACCAGATCGTCGAGGCGCTCACCGGACTCGGTTTTGCGGCCAAGCAGGCCGAGGACGCGACGGATTCGGTTTTGGTGGAGAGTCCGGATGCGTCTACGTCGGCGGCTCTACGATCCGCGCTGGCCTATCTGGGTAAGAGCAGATGACCGGAGATCCAGAAGAGGAATTCGCGGACTCACAGCTCGCGGCCGGGTTGATCGCGGACGACGCAGATGTCGAGACGAGCCTGAGGCCCAAGACCCTCACCGATTTCATCGGCCAACCACGCGTGCGTGAGCAACTGCAGTTGGTGTTGACAGGCGCCAAGCTGCGTGGCAGTACCCCCGATCATATTTTGATGTCCGGTCCGCCAGGCCTGGGTAAGACCTCGATGGCCATGATCATCGCGCAAGAGTTGAATACCTCGCTGCGTCTCACCTCGGGACCGGCGCTCGAGCGAGCAGGCGATCTAGCGGCAATGCTCAGCAATCTCGTCGAGGGTGATGTCCTCTTCATCGACGAAATACATCGGATTGCGCGCCCGGCAGAAGAAATGCTCTACCTGGCCATGGAGGACTTTCGGGTCGACGTCGTGGTGGGAAAGGGGCCGGGAGCCACGTCGATTCCGCTCGAAGTTGCACCGTTCACCCTGGTAGGGGCTACTACCCGATCGGGAGCGCTGACCGGACCGCTACGTGATCGGTTTGGGTTCGTCGCGCACATGGACTTCTACGAACCTGCGGAATTGGAACTGATCCTCCAGCGATCGGCCGGCATACTCGGTGTTCCGATCGACAAGGCTGCGTGCACCGAGATCGCTGGGCGCTCGCGAGGCACACCGCGCATCGCCAACCGGCTCCTGCGCCGAGTTCGTGACTACGCGGAAGTACGCGGCGACGGCACCATCACCAAGGCCACGGCCCGCGCTGCTCTCGTCGTCTACGACGTCGACCAGCTCGGTCTCGACCGGTTGGACAGAGCGGTGCTCAGCGCGCTGATTCGTAGTTTCGGCGGCGGACCGGTGGGAGTTTCCACTCTTGCTGTGGCCGTCGGGGAAGAACCGGCAACCGTCGAAGAGGTATGCGAGCCCTTTCTGGTTCGTGCAGGGATGGTTGCCCGCACACCCCGCGGTCGAGTCGCCACCGCTGCGGCGTGGCAACACCTCGGTCTCGTACCGCCGCCGGATCTGGCCATCGGCGGAATTTCCGTTCGAACCAACGAGGCTCAGCAGGAGTTATCCGAATAATCTGCTGATAATCGGTGGGAGCTGACCGGATCGTCGGTCCGGTAATGGCACACTGGTTCTTTGCGTGGTTCTTCAGCACAGCCGCGGTGACCGAATTGTCGCCTACTTCGGCTGTACGCGAACGTTGAAACCATCGTGAAGACACCGTGGGCACCAAAGCCGAAACCGATAGACAACCGAAACTTCGAGGACTGACGTAAAAGATGGAACTGCTATTCCCCCTTCTCATCGTGGCTCTGCTCGTGCCGATGTTCCTGAACGTCCGGCGCCAGAAGAAGGCTCTCGCCCAGACTCAGACTCTGCAGGATTCGCTGAAGATCGGTGACGAAGTGGTCACCACAGCCGGTCTGTACGCCCGGGTGGTGCTGGTCGAAGACGACACAGTGGACCTCGAGATCGCCGACGGCATCGTGACGACGTGGTCGCGCGCCGTCGTGAAAGAGGTCTTGCCCCCGGATGTCGACGATCTCGACTCCGACTTCGTCGGATCTGTCGACGTCATCGAGTCCGGCGACTCGACACCGTCGCTCGAGAAAAGCACGACACTCGAGAAGGACGCGTCCCCGTCGTCTTCGGAAGAGACCGTGGAGCAGAGCGCACGTCGTCTCGAAAAAGAGTGATCGACCTGTGAACGAAACCGCTGCCGGAGAAACTCCGGCAGCGGTTTCGCTTGCCGCGCACATGCTGCCCAGTTCGTCTGGAATCACCTGTTCCGACGCGTATCACCCGACAGAGACCGCTTGCGTCCCCTGATCGACCGCATGTTGTCCCACGCCAAGAGGAGAATCACACACCGTGGCACCTTCCAGCGGATCGGTGCATCCAGCCCGCTATCTCGCCGTCTTCGCGGTATTGATGGCCGCTGTGTATGCGCTGGTCTTTTTCACCGGAGACAAGTCGCCAACTCCCAAGTTGGGAATCGACCTGCAGGGTGGCACGCGTGTCACGCTCACCGCCAGGACGCCCGACGGCAGCCAGCCGAGTCAAGACTCTCTGAAGCAGGCGCAGCAGATCATCGAGACTCGCGTGAACGGGCTCGGTGTGTCCGGGTCCGAGGTGGTGATCGACGGCGACAATCTCGTCATCACCGTTCCCGGCGACGACAGTTCGCAGGCTCGTTCGCTCGGCCAGACCGCACGGCTTTTCATTCGTCCAGTGTTGACCGCAGCGCAACCGGCGGCAGGACAGCCCGCGGCAGGACAGCCCGCTCCTGCGAACGGAACACCTGCGCCCGCTACGGGCGAGCAGCCCCCGGTCGGCGAGTCAGTACCTCAGGGCCGGCCGTTCCCGGCGCAGGACCCCAGTGCGGTCGAACCGGTCCCGGCGGCCCCTGCCACCGGCGATCCAGGCAGCAACGACGCTCCGCCGGCAGCTGTCCCCACGGAGGTCTCGGAAGCAGATCAGGCGGCCAGTCAGATCACCGAGGCGAAGGCGCTACGGCAGAGCGAGGACCCCCAGGTTCAGCAGGCCGCCCTCGCGACGATCGATTGCAACGCACCCGATCCACTACAAGGCAACGACGATCCCGCGTTACCCCTGGTTGCGTGCTCCACAGATGGCACTTCCGTCTATGTACTCGGGCCCAGCATCATCGACGGGCAGCAGATCGCCGACGCTACGTCGGGCTTCAACAGTCAACAATCGCGGCACGAGGTCAGTCTCAGTTTCGACTCCGAGGGCAGTAACACCTGGGCGAAATTCACCGGCGCCAACATCGGCAAGCAAGCGGCGTTCACACTCGACTCCAAGGTCGTCAGTGCACCGCAGATCCAGGGTGCGACACCAGCCGGTAGCGCTACCTCGATTACCGGGCAGTTCACCGCGCAGAGCGCCTCGGAATTGGCGAACACCCTCAAATACGGTTCACTGCCGCTGTCCTTTGCCTCCTCGGAAGCAGAAACAGTGTCCGCGACGCTTGGGCTTGCTTCGCTGGAGGCAGGTTTGATCGCCGGCGCCATCGGTCTGGTGCTCGTCCTGCTCTACTGCCTCGTCTACTACCGCGCGTTGGGACTGTTGACAGCCCTGTCGCTGGTGCTGGCAGGTCTGATGGTCTACGGAATCCTGGTTCTGCTCGGGCGGTGGATCAGCTTCACTCTCGACCTGGCAGGTATCGCCGGATTGATTATCGGTATCGGTATGACAGCGGACTCGTTCGTCGTGTTCTTCGAACGAATCAAGGACGAGATTCGTGAGGGTCGAAGCTTCAGGTCGGCGGTGCCGCGAGGCTGGGCACGTGCGCGAAAGACTGTCCTGTCCGGAAACGCGGTCAGCTTCATCGCCGCTGCCGTGCTCTATGCACTTGCCGTCGGACAGGTTCGAGGATTCGCTTTCACTCTCGGCCTGACGACCATCCTCGACGTAGTGGTCGTCTTCTTGGTGACCTGGCCGCTGGTCTACCTGTCCACGAAGTCGAAATTCTGGTCGAGACCAGGTGTCAACGGCCTCGGCGCAGTGGCGGAGGTCGCACAGGAACGCAAGCGGGCGGCTGCCCGAACGACATCGAGTACGGTCTCGGCCGACGCGTCGACCAAGGGGGCGTGATATGTCCGATTCACCGGAGAACAACACTTCAGAAACGACCTCGACACTGCTGACAGATTCCGGTGCCGAACAGATGGATCAGCCGCAGCACAGCTGGATGAATCGGCTGTACACGGGCACCGGGGCCTTCGAGATCATCGGTCGACGGCGCTTCTACTACATTTTGACCGGAACGATCGTCTTGATCTGCCTGTTGAGCATCGCCATCCGTGGCTTCACCCTCGGAATCGATTTCGAAGGTGGCACCCGGATTCAGATCCCCGCTGCCGACAACGTCAGCACCGAGCAGGTCGAGACCGTCTTCGCCGACACCCTCGGATTCGATCCGGTATCGGTACAGACCGTCGGTTCCGGTGCCGCCGCCACGGTGCAGGTTCGATCCGAGGCGCTCGACGCTGCCGAAGTGAACTCGGTCAAGACTGCTCTGTTCGATGCCTTCACTCCTGTCGACGGAAACGGAGTTGCGTCCCCGAATGCGATCAGCATCTCCGACGTGAGCGAGACCTGGGGCGGACAGATCACCCAGAAAGCACTGATCGCGCTGCTGGTGTTCCTTGTCATCGTCAGTATCTACATCTCCATCAGATACGAACGGGACATGGCGATGGCCGCCCTCGCGGCACTCGTGTTCGATCTCTTCGTCACGGCCGGTGTCTATTCGCTGGTCGGGTTCGAGGTCACGCCCGCGACGGTGATCGGTCTGTTGACCATCCTCGGCTTCTCGCTCTACGACTCCGTGGTGGTGTTCGACAAGGTCGAAGAGAACACGAGAGGGATTCTGAATCTCAGGCGCAAAACCTATGCAGAACAGGCGAACCTGGCTGTCAACCAGACGCTCATGCGCTCGATCAACACGACGGTAATCGGCGTCCTGCCGGTGCTGGCTCTGATGGTCGTTGCCGTATGGCTGCTCGGAGTCGGAACGCTGAAGGACCTGGCACTCGTACAGTTGGTGGGCATGATCGTGGGTGCGTACTCGTCCATCTTCTTCGCAACACCGCTGCTCGTGACCATCAAGGAAAAGTGGGGACCGGTCGCCGGGCATACGAAGAAGGTGATGGCCAAACGCGCTGAAGCCGCACAGCGCGGAGGCGTCGTCGGCATGGTCGAGTCCTCGGCCGCTACCGTGTCCGCGCCGGCGACACCGCAGCCAGGGTCGAGGCCGACAGGAAAGCGCAACAAGAAGAGGCGTTGATCACGTGCGAGTCTGTCGAATAACTGCCGCAAAGGCGGTGGCAGCTGGACTGGCTGCCACCGTCACCGTGGCTACGGCCGCAGGGTGCTCGGCAGGCGAGGATCCAGTTCCGTCCATCGGGTACGCCGTCGACAATGTCGTGTCCACGTACAACGCTCGAACTGTGGACGGCGCCGCGTCCGGGGCGCGCCAGGCGTTCCCGCGCGTTCAGACCGGATTCACCTATCTCGGACCCGAGGGAGAGGCGCTGTCCGACAACGACATCGGAAGCGCGTCGGTGGTGCCCGCCGCCGCTCTGACCGTTCGCTACGTGATCGCTCCCCAGGCTGTCTACTCCGACGGCGTCCCGATGACTTGCGACGACCTCGTGTTGGCGTGGGCTGCCGAGAGCGGCCGTTTCACCTCCGGTGTGGGCAGTTCTCCGCTGTTCGACGCTGCGTCGACTGCGGGTTACTCCGACATCGACAAAGTGGACTGTGTAAGCGGTACCAAGGAAGCCACGGTGACCTTTGCGCCCGGGCGGTCCTACCTGGACTGGCGCAGCCTGTTCGGTGCGACGGCTCTGCTCCCTGCACACATCGTTGCGCGTGCAGCGAACGTCCCCAACATCGTCGACCCGATCAACAGTGGGGATCTGGACGCGGTCGGTCGGATCGCCGATTTCTGGAACACCGGCTGGAACTTCGCTCCCGACGCGATCGACACATCCCTCATGCCGTCCAACGGTCCGTACCGTGTCGATTCCTACACTGCCGACGGCGGGCTGGTGCTGGTAGCCAACGACAAGTGGTGGGGCGTCCCGCCAGAGACCGAACGAATTGTCATCTGGCCCAAGGGAACCGACATCCCGGCGCGGAGCGAAGCAGGTAATCTCGAAGTCGTCGACTCCGGTGCCGGGGGAGAGGAACCCACCGACGGATTCGACCGCACCGACTTTCCCTCCAAGGGTGTCGAACAGTTGACGTTGGCTACCGGAGGAACCCTTTCTTCTCCGGCGGTGCGGCGAGCGCTTGCCTCGTGCATTCCGCGCCAGAAATTGTTCGACGAGGTAGGGCATTCCGGATACGACAAGAGCGTCGGGATTGGATCCGGCGTCGTCGACGCCAGACTCGTGCAGCCCGACACCCTGCTCTACCCGCCGGTGTCGGCTACCGCGGCCGGGCGATATCGCCAGCCGGACACGACGGCATCGTCGTCCGAACTTCAGGCCGCCGGTGTGACGAATCCGACGATCCGGATCGGATACCTCGCTCCGGATGCACGTCGAGGGGGCATCGTGTCCACTATCGCTGCCTCGTGCGGTCCGGCAGGAATCAACGTTGTCGACGCGTCGTCCGCCCAGTTCTCGCCCTCTGCTCTCCAGCGGGGCGAAGTAGACGCGGTACTCGGATCGACCGCGTCGGCGTCGGGAGCGGCAGGTGCCGTATCCGACGCGGCAGCTCGGTACAGCCTGCGTGGTGGCGTAGGTAGCAATGTGGGCGGCTACGACAACGGTCGGGTGAATGCAATCGTGGATCAGCTTGCCGTCGATACATCCGACGCAACTGTTCTCGCGGTAGCGACGGAGGGCGAGAACATTCTGTGGAACGAAATGCCGTCGTTGCCGTTGTTCAACCAGCCGAGGATGCTCCTCGTATCGGACGGGATGAAGAACGTCGTCGCCAATCCGACCGCGGCGGGTGCGGGCTGGAATATGGACCGGTGGATACTCCTCCGGTGAGCAAACACAGTGAGACAACTTTCAACGTGAACGCGTTGGCCGAGACTGCCTCGGCAAACATCGACCGATTGGTCCGCTGGGCGGACGACTTCCCGGTTCAGGGTGTACGTTTCGCCGATTTGACACCGGTGTTCGCCGATGCGGATGGACTCTCGGCGGTGATCGAAGCGCTGGCAGTCGCTGGAACGGGTGCGGATCTCGTGGCAGGTATCGACGCTCGCGGGTTCCTTCTCGGTGCCGGCGTAGCGCTTGCGCTCGGATCTGGTGTACTCGCGGTGCGCAAAGCCGGCAAACTGCCTCCGCCCGTCGTATCGCAGCGGTACGAGCTCGAATATGGATCCGCCCAACTGGAAATCCCCGAATCCATCGATTTGGTAGGCCGGCGCGTCATCATCGTCGACGATGTGCTGGCGACCGGTGGCACGATCGCCGCGACGGCGACATTGCTGCGCGCACGTGGAGCTCAGGTTGTAGGAGCTGCCGTAGTGCTGGAGATAGCGGAGCTTCAAGGCCGCTCCAGGTGTGATGGGTACCCGCTCACCTCCTTGAAAAATGTGTGAGGACTAAAGTCGGACCACGGAGCGTGTGTGCCCGGTGCAAGACTGGGCCATGAACTCAAACGCGGCAGGAGGCGATCAGCGTGACCAGTTATCTCGACCAACCCTCGCCCGAACAGCCCGCTTCGGATTCCGCGATGCCCGAATCGAATACGGCCGATCCAGCCGCCCCGCCGACAGCCGGACGCGGGTCTGTGCCGGCTGTTCCTACGTCGGCATCGAGAAGGGTTCGCGCTCGTCTGGCGCGGCGGATCACCGCTGGTCGCTCGGCTGCCGTCAAACCGGTTCTCGAGCCTCTTGTCAGTCTGCATCGAGACCTGTACCCGAAGGCCGATCTCGCGTTGCTGCAACGTGCCTACGACGTCGCCGACGAGCGGCACGCTACGCAGATGCGCAAGTCGGGTGACCCCTACATCACGCATCCGCTTGCGGTGGCGAACATTCTCGCCGAGCTCGGGATGGATACGACCACGCTCGTCGCTGCTCTCCTGCACGATACTGTCGAGGACACGGGATACTCGCTCTCGCAACTCACCGAGGAGTTCGGTGAGGAGGTCGCGCATCTCGTCGACGGGGTCACCAAACTCGACAAAGTAGCGCTCGGGAGCGCGGCCGAAGGCGAGACCATTCGCAAGATGATCATTGCCATGGCGCGCGATCCCCGCGTGTTGGTGATCAAGGTCGCCGACCGACTTCACAATATGCGGACGATGAGGTTTCTCCCGCCGGAAAAGCAGGCACGTAAGGCCAAGGAAACCTTGGAAGTTATTGCGCCGCTTGCTCATCGGTTGGGGATGGCGACGGTCAAGTGGGAGCTCGAAGACTTGGCGTTCGCTATCCTGCACCCGAAGAAGTACGACGAGATCGTCCGACTGGTCGCGGACCGAGCGCCTTCCCGTGACACGTACCTCGAGAAGGTTCGAGCGGAGATCAACGCATCGTTGTCGGCGTCGCGAATCAGCGCCGTGGTGGAGGGGCGCCCGAAACACTACTGGTCGATCTATCAGAAGATGATCGTCAAAGGACGCGACTTCGACGATATTCACGACCTCGTCGGCGTTCGTATTCTGTGCGACGAGATTCGTGATTGCTACGCGGCTGTCGGCGTCGTGCACTCGTTGTGGCAGCCGATGGCCGGACGATTCAAGGACTACATCGCCCAGCCCCGATACGGCGTCTACCAGTCGCTCCACACGACTGTGGTCGGGCCCGAGGGGAAACCGCTCGAGGTGCAGATCCGCACCCGGGAGATGCACAGGACAGCGGAGTTCGGAATTGCCGCGCACTGGCGTTACAAGGAGACCCGAGGCAAGCACGGCAACGACAACGCCGAGGTCGACGATATGGCCTGGATGCGTCAACTGCTCGACTGGCAGCGTGAGGCGGCGGATCCGGGGGAGTTCCTCGAATCTTTGCGTTACGACCTCGCGGTCAAAGAGATCTTCGTGTTCACCCCGAAGGGAGACGTTGTAACTCTGCCTGCGGGTTCGTGCCCGGTCGACTTTGCATATGCGGTCCACACCGAAGTCGGGCACCGTTGCATCGGAGCGCGCGTCAACGGCCGGCTCGTCGCACTGGAACGCACCTTGGACAACGGTGAGGTCGTCGAGGTTTTCACCTCCAAAGCCGCCACCGCGGGTCCCAGCCGTGATTGGCAAGGTTTCGTAGTCTCTCCGCGTGCCAAATCTAAGATCAGGCAGTGGTTCGCCAAGGAACGTCGCGAAGAGGCACTGGAAGCCGGTAAGGATTCGATCGCCAAGGAAGTCCGTCGTGGAGGCTTACCACTTCAGCGTCTGATGAACGCGGAATCGATGTCCACCATTGCGCACGAATTGCGTTATGTGGATGTCTCCGCGCTGTACACGGCGGTCGGTGAAAGCCACGTATCTGCCCAGCACGTCGTACAACGCCTGGTGGCTCACCTGGGCGGGGTAGGCGACGTCGAAGAAGAGCTCGCGGAGCGCTCGACACCGTCGACGATTCCCACCCGGGCTCGGCATATCGGTGACGCAGGCGTGCTCGTTTCGGGCGCCGAAGGCATCGTGGCGAAGTTGGCCAAATGCTGCACCCCGGTTCCGGGCGACGAGATCCTCGGATTCGTCACCCGCGGTGGATCGGTCAGCGTGCACCGAACCGACTGCACCAATGCCAAGTCGCTGGAGGAGCAGTCGGAAAGGTTCGTCGATGTGCAATGGGCACCGTCGGCGTCGTCCGTCTTCCTGGTTGCCATCCAGATCGAGGCTCTCGATCGGCACCGACTGCTCTCCGATGTCACGAAGGCTCTGGCCGACGAGAAAGTCAACATTCTGTCCGCGTCGGTAGCAACATCAGGTGATCGAGTCGCCATCAGCAAATTCACCTTCGAGATGGGCGACCCGAAGCACCTGGGGCATGTTCTCAATGTCGTCCGCAACGTCGAAGGCGTCTACGACGTCTACCGCCTGACCTCGGCGGCCTGAGCCTCCGCTGGCATGGTCGAGCGGCGTGTATGCGCGCTCGACTGTGCCAGCGGAGGTTCTAGGTGACGGTTTGTATGGTCACAGCTGCGTTCGGGGCGCCGTCGCCGCCGGGAGTTGCGACCCCTGCCGCAGCGACCTTGTCGAGCGTGGCGAGTCCCTCGGCAGAAATCGTCCCGAAGACGGTGTATTGCGGAGGCAGCACCGAGTTCTCGTAGACGAGGAAGAATTGGCTACCGTTCGTGTCGGGCCCGGCATTCGCCATCGCGAGCGTTCCGCGTGGGTACACAACCGGTGTCGACGCGGCGGGATCATCGGCGGGGTACGCCGTGGTCGGGTATTCGTTCGGATATTCGTAACCCGGGCCTCGGTTTCCCTTGCCCGAAGGATCACCGCACTGGAGAACCTCCAAGCCAGGGGAGGTGGTCAGACGATGGCACGGGGTGTCGTCGAAGTAGCCCTGAGCCGCCAAGTTGGTGAAGCTGTTGACTGTGCACGGTGCTTCGGTCCGGTCCAAGGTCAATCCGATCGGCCCCTGGCTCGTCGTCATCGCAACCTCGACCGTCCCTTCGGTCGACACCCCGTCAGACGGCGGAGGGTTGTTGTCTCGGACGGCAGGAGTCGCCGCAGGATAGACACAACTCGTCGTCGGCGCTACGGGTGCGGGGACCGCAGGTAGTGCCCCGAACTGGCTCAGATCCAATTCCGGCTCGGGTGCGACGCTGGTAGTCGACTTCGGTGTCGATGCTGCTGCCGTCGTCGTGGACGTCGCAGTTCCCGATGTGTCCGATGAGCAACCAGCCACGAGCACGGCTACCGCACCGGCCGCCACGAACAAAGCCGAGCGGGTGATCATAGATCGCTCACCACGTTCGTGATCTCTACGGGAAGGGCCGGCTTTCCGTCTTGGGCACCGCCTTCGACTCCGCCTGCTGCGACCTTGTCGAGAGTCTGCAGACCCGTCTCGTCGATGGTTCCGAACGCCGTGTACGCGGGAGGCAGCTTCGAATCACCGAAGACGAGGAAGAACTGGCTTCCATTGGTTCCGGGCCCGGCGTTTGCCATGGCAAGGGTGCCGCGGGGATAGGAGATCGGCTGGCCGGCTGCAGGGTCACCGACGTTGTATTGGTCGACCGGGAACTCATCGGCGAACTCGTAACCGGGCCCGCCTTGACCGGTACCGGCAGGATCGCCGCACTGGAGCACCTGCAACCCTGCAGACGTCGTGAGACGGTGGCAAGAGGTTCCGTCGAAGTACCCCTGGTTTGCCAGTGAAACGAAGCTGTTGACAGTGCACGGCGCCTGCGGGTTGTTCAGCGTGAGCCCGATGTTGCCCTGCGAGGTTTCCATGCTGTAGCTCAAGGGCTCGTCGCTCGTCGGAATCGAGTCGGTGCGTGGTGGCGTGTTCGGCTTCGCCGCCGGTGCCTGTGCCGCCGTGTATGCGCAGTTCACGGTCTCCGGAAGCGGTTCGGAGCGGCCGTCGGTGATGAGTGTCTCTGCAGACGGAGTATCCGACGCGGTCGTCTCGGGTTCGTCGCCACCCCTGGTGATGGCGAACACGACTGCCACCGCACCGACTACGACAGCCACGCCCAGAACTGACCCGGCGATCGTCAGCTGTTTACGCTTCTTTGCTCGCTCTGCTCGGTGTTCGAGTTGTCGCTCGAGCTTCCTTTTTGCTGCCTCACGCCGTTGCTCGTTGCTGGGCAATTCGCCTGTCCTCCCGCTTGTCCTCGATCGATTACCGGCGCTCGATCCGGCTGTTCCGAGCCTGAACCGGCCGTCAGTGAGTGTGCCATTACATCCTGAGAACACTCTGGCGGGCACCGCGGGCGCGCAACGCCAGGCACTGGCGATGTCAGTGTGGGCACCGTGCAACTAGGCTGGAGGAAAGACCGTGCCAGACCGATCTAGGAGCTACAGCTGTGCTCGTCACCGGATTCCCGGCGGGAATGTTTCAGACCAACTGCTACATCCTCGCCCAGGACGGGGCAAAAGAATGCGTCGTCGTCGATCCCGGTCAGGATGCGGCAGAGCCCCTGTTCGAGTTTCTGAACTCCTCGAACACGACGCCGGTTGCTGTGCTCCTGACTCATGGGCACCTCGATCACACCTGGTCCGTGGAACCTGTCTGCAGAAAGTTCGGGATCCCCGCCTACATTCAGGCCGAGGACCGATACATGCTTTCGGACCCGATTCGAGGGACTGGGCCGGCGTTGGCCGCGATGTTGGGTGACGCCGAGTTCCACGAACCGGACGAGGTGCTCGATCTCGAGGACGGAATGACTCTCGAACTCGCCGGAATCACGTTCGGCGTGCTGCGTACGCCGGGCCACACTCGAGGGTCGGTGGTATTCACGACAACGATCGATGCGCCGGACGGGGATGTGTCCATTGCTTTGACCGGGGACACGCTCTTCGCTGGTTCGATCGGCCGCAGCGACCTCCCCGGTGGTGATCATGACCAGCTACTCCGCTCTATCGGCCGGTCTCTACTACCACTGGCCGACGACACCGTGATCCTTCCCGGACATGGTGGCCAGAGCTCCATCGGTCAAGAACGCGCGTCCAATCCGTTTCTCGTTGGAATGTCCGGTCCCGAACAAGGAAATATGCACTCGTGAGCAAGCCGACGACCTTCTCTGCACCCAAGGGTGTTCCCGACTACTTTCCGCCGAACTCCGCCGAATTCGTCGCTGTTCGAGAGGGGCTCTTGACCGCAGCACGAAATGCGGGGTACGCCCATATCGAACTGCCGATATTCGAGGACACCGGCCTCTTCGCCCGCGGCGTGGGAGAGTCGACCGACGTGGTCAGCAAGGAGATGTACACCTTCGCGGATCGAGGGGACCGATCGGTCACTCTCCGGCCGGAAGGCACTGCCGGGGTGATGCGAGCGGTAATCGAACACGGCCTCGATCGAGGGGCGCTCCCGGTGAAACTCGCATATGCCGGACCCTTCTTCCGCTACGAGCGGCCGCAGGCCGGGCGCTACCGTCAGCTGCAACAAGTGGGGGTCGAGGCGATCGGCGTAGACGATCCAGCTCTCGATGCCGAAGTGATCACAGTCGCCGACACCGGGTTTCGAAGTGTCGGTTTGACCGACTTCAGGCTCGAGATCACCTCTCTCGGTGACGACACCTGTCGCCCGCAATACCGAGAGCTACTGCAGAAGTTCTTGTTCGCGCTGCCACTCGACGAGGACACTCGACGCCGCGCGGAGATCAACCCGTTGCGTGTGCTGGACGACAAACGGCCGGAAGTCAAAGAGATGACCGCCGATGCACCACTCATGCTCGATCATCTTTCCGATTCGGCCAAGGCTCACTTCGACGAGGTGCTTGCCCATCTCGACGCGATGAAAGTTACGTACGTCGTGAATCCGCGGATGGTGCGGGGGCTCGACTACTACACGAAGACCACGTTCGAATTCGTGCACGACGGCCTCGGTGCCCAGTCCGGAATCGGCGGCGGGGGCCGCTACGACGGCCTCATGGCGCAGCTGGGTGGCCAGGAACTTTCGGGAATCGGATTCGGGCTCGGCGTCGACCGTACGATGCTCGCGCTCGCAGCCGAGGGCAAATCGGCAGGCGCTTCCGCCAGGTGCGCAGTCTTCGGAGTTCCGCTCGGTCTGGAAGCGAAAGCGAAGATCGTAGCCATCGCGGGGGATCTGCGGAAAAAGGGAATCAGCGTCGACCTGGCCTACGGAAATCGTGGTGTGAAGGGAGCAATGAAGGCAGCCGATCGGTCGGGAGCGCGCTTCGCTTTGGTACTGGGCGACAAAGAACTTGCCGAGACGTCCATCGTTGTCAAAGAACTCGCCAGCGGTGAACAGCAGCAGGTTTCGTTGGATGGCATCGTCGATCATCTGGAGGCCCGTCTTGCCGACTGACGGCTCGGATCGCGTCGATCTCGATTTGGTCCCAGTCGAGTTCATCAGGCCGCGGTTGATGAAGATCATGGCCGGTGCAGTAGTGGTCGCGATCCTGCTCGCAGTCATCGCGAGCTTTTTTCTACCCGTGGTTGTGGCAGTCGCCCTCGGGGTCATTGTGGTGGTGCCGACGGTGGTCTCGACATGGATAGTGCTGCGGCGTCGAACATGGCTGAGCGGCAACACTATCCATGTCCGCGGCGGCTTCGGGACGAAGCAGTTGTCGGTGCCGAAGGTCGTGACGGCCGAGATTGCGGTGCGGACCGCTCGGATCGACAACGTCACTCTCCGGTTGTACGACGGCAGCTCTCGCGTCACGATCGCACTCGCGCTCTACACCCAGGGCGGTGGCCGAGAGCTGCCGATCCTGTCTTTGCGCAAGCTAGCCGACGCGCTCTGGACAACTGAGTTGGTACCGGCGGCGGCGATCGCATCGGTTCTTGTCGATCAGCTCAAGGCAGAAGCGCGCGACGCGGGTCTGCACGAGCGGCCCCTGTTCAGGGCGATCGAGTTGGTCCGCTCGACGGGACGAACTCCGCTTGCCACTTTGACCGATCGAGAAGTCGCCGAACTGTCGAGCTGACCGGTCACGTCACCAGGAATGCGTCCAGCACAACAGCTTCGGCCGATCGTGAACCGGATGTCACCACCAGCGCACGGTTGAGGTATGTGAACTGCGGCACGGAGGTCGCGATATCCAGAGTTCCGCGGAAGTAGTACGTGGCCGGATCGACTTCTTCGGTCCCTCCCAGTGCCTCGATGACGTCGGCCGGGCCGAATTGGAGCCCTCGGTACGACAGCGAAAGATATCCTCCCACCGTCAGTTCGAGAGTGAACTCGGCACTGAACTCGGTGCAGCCATCCGGCCGTGTCAATCCGAAGACGGACGAAGTGCCGGCCAGCGTGCCTTCGATGTCCGGTCCGGGCGCCGCACCGCCGAGAACGGGGATGACGACTCGTTCTCCCGTGGGGACACCGCCGATGTCGATCGGTACTCCGAGAGTTATGCCGAGCCGGAGGATCGGTTCGAGCGTCGGGATATTCGGTGCAGTCACGGCGAGAATTACTCCTTCATGTTCGGGCAGTGGGTACACGCTATCCTTCGTCGCGTTCGTCTCACCTTCCTAGTGCTCCGTCGAGCGAAAAGTGCACGCCTCGTTGCGTCTTGACATGGCATAGAACAAATGTTCGACTGTGTGCATGCGATGGGCCGGACAATCACTCGACGCTGCCGACGAGGACGCGCTACCGGGTTTGGAACGTGCAGGCTTGGTGCGCAGTGTTCAAACGCCGGAGTTCGAGGGCATCACGTTCCACGAGGTGCTGTGCAAGAGCGCGTTGAACAAGATTTCCGGTGACGCCTCGCTCCCGTTCACTTGGACGATCAACCCGGCTCGCGGTTGTTCGCATGCGTGCCGATACTGCTTCGCCCGCCCCACTCACGAATATCTCGGTCTGAATTCCGGCAACGATTTCGATTCGCAGATCGTCGTCAAGACCAACATCGCTGCGGTGCTCCGCAAGGAACTCTCCCGTAGATCGTGGAAGTGCGAACCGGTTGCGCTGGGAACCAATACCGATCCCTATCAACGTGCCGAGGGGCGTTATCGGCTGATGCCGGGCATCATCCGAGCACTGGCGGAGTCCGGCACACCGTTCTCGATACTGACCAAAGGCACCTTGCTGCGGCGTGACCTACCCCTGCTGACGCTCGCGGCTCGGGAGGTGGACGTGCGCATCAGTATCAGCCTCGCTATCCACGACGCGGATCTGCAGAAGCAATTGGAACCCGGGACGCCGAGTCCGCGGGCCCGGTTGGATCTGATCCGTTCGATTCGGGAGGCCGGTTTGCCGTGCGCTGTGATGGTGGCCCCGGTTATCCCATTCCTGACCGACGGAGCCAAGCATCTCGACGGACTGCTCGAGGCGTTGGCAGAGGCAGGCGCCACTTCGGTGACCGCGATGCCGATGCACTTGCGGTCCACGACCAAAGATTGGTTCATGTCCTGGTTGGCCGAGCAACACCCTGCCCTGGTCCGGCGGTACCGGCAACTCTATGGACGCGGCTCCTATGTCACGCCCGAGTACACGAGGTGGTTTCGCGAACGAATCGACCCGCTGCTCGTCCGACACGGATTTGCGTCCGAGGACACTCGATCCCTGCCGGAGAACACACCGGCAGGGACAGCATCGAAGATCTCCGTCCCGGTCGCTGCCCTCACCTTGTTCTGATCGTCACCGGGTGAGCGCGGGAGGGCTCAGTAGATCGCGCGCCGAAAAGGTATCGCAGGCCGCGACCTGGCCCGTCCGGTAACCCGCGAGGAACCATTTCTGTCGTTGCTCGGACGAGCCGTGGGTCCAACCCTCCGGATTGACCCTGCCACTCGACGCCTGCTGTATCCGATCATCGCCGACCGAGGAGGCCGCGGACAAGGCGTCGCGGATATCGGTGTCGGTCAAAGGAGCGAGGAAGGGGACGCCGGTGTCCTGTGCAGGGATAGTCGCAGCATGATGCGCCCAGACTCCTGCGTAGCAGTCCGCTTGTAGCTCGACCCGGACAGCACCTGATTGCGGACCCTGCGGATCCGCCTGCGCGCGGCCGATGTCGCCGAGCTGATTCTGAATGTGATGTCCGACTTCGTGTGCCACAACGTATTCCTGTGCCAGAGGGCCGCCGCTGGATCCGAACTGATCGACGAGGACCTGAAAGAAGCTCGAGTCGAAATATGCCGTCGAGTCGGCCGGGCAGTAGAACGGGCCGACAGCGCTGGTGGCGTTGCCGCATCCCGTGCTGATCGAACCGGTGAACAGCTTGACGTCCGGCTGTACGTACGCGACCCCGGTCTGCGATCGGAGTTCCGATTCCCACACCGTGTCGAGGCTGCCAACGGTAAAACTCACCCGGCAGTCGATATCGGCATTGGCGTCGGCGCCCGTCTCGCAGTTCTCCACCGTGCCGCCTGCCTGCGACTGACCTGCATTGTCGGTAGAGCCGCTGAGTTGACCGAGAACGGACCCCGGATCTCCACCGAACAGCAGGGCCAAGACCAGAATGACCAGGCCTCCTGCGCCGCCGCCCAGAGCGAGCTTGCCGCCTCGTCCGCCGCCGCCCCCGCCGGTCGACACCCGGCCAGGTTGCATACGAGCGCCCTCGTTGAAGGTCATCGCCGAAATCCTCTCTTCAGGGTCAATTCTGTGGGCTGTCGGTCGTGGTCGGGCACTAGCTTTGCACGCCGTGGTGGGATCGCGTTTCCGGTCGGCGTAGGTGTCTCCGTAGGATTGGCTACCGACGAACACGCTTTGTGAAATTTTGTGAAAGGAAACCCGTGCTGCGCACCCACCTCGCCGGCTCACTTCGACCCGAGCACGTCGACCGAACAGTCACCCTGACGGGTTGGGTTGCTCGGCGACGCGATCACGGCGGTGTCATTTTCATCGACCTTCGTGACGCGTCCGGCGTCGCTCAGGTCGTCTTCCGTGAAGGCGCCGTCGCCGAACAGGCCCACCGCCTACGGGCGGAGTACGTGGTGAAGGTGACCGGCAAGGTCGAGACCAGGCCGGACGGCAACCAGAATTTCGAAATCCCGACCGGCGCAGTCGAGGTCGACGCATCCGCGATCGAAGTTCTCGCCGAGAGTGCGCCGCTCCCGTTCCAGCTCGATGAGCAGCCGGGCGAGGAAGCTCGTCTGAAGTACCGGTACCTCGATTTGCGTCGCCAGGGCCCGGGAAGCGCCATCCGTCTGCGATCGCATGTCAATGCTGCAGCGCGTAGTGTGCTGGCGCACCATGAGTTCGTCGAGGTCGAGACACCCACTTTGACGCGGTCCACGCCGGAAGGCGCACGGGATTTCCTCGTGCCTGCACGTTTGCAGCCGGGCAGCTTCTACGCGCTCCCGCAGAGTCCTCAGCTGTTCAAGCAGCTGCTGATGGTCGGTGGAATCGAGCGGTACTACCAGATCGCACGCTGCTACCGAGACGAAGATTTCCGAGCCGACCGTCAGCCCGAGTTCACCCAGCTGGACGTCGAAATGAGCTTCGTCACCCAGGAAGACGTCATTCTGCTGGCCGAGGAGATCCTCGCGGCCTTGTGGAAACTGGTCGGCTACGAGATCGTCGACAAGATTCCTCGGATCACGTACGCCGAGTCGATGAGGCGTTACGGATCCGACAAGCCGGACCTTCGTTTCGAAATCGAACTCGTCGAATGCACCGACTTCTTCGCCGACACGACTTTCCGGGTATTCCAGGCACCGTACGTCGGAGCGGTAGTGATGCCGGGCGGCGCATCACAGCCGCGCAAGCAGCTCGACAAATGGCAGGAGTTCGCCAAGCAGCGTGGGCACAAGGGACTTGCTTACGTACTCGTCGGCGAGGACGGAAGCCTCGGTGGACCGGTAGCGAAGAATCTCACCGATACCGAGCGCGACGGCCTCGCAGCTCACGTCGGCGCCAAGCCCGGTGATGCAATCTTCTTCTCCGCGGGACCGATCAAGGGCTCGCGCGGATTACTCGGTGCAGTGCGTGGCGAGATCGCGCGCAAACTCGACTTGATCGACCCGAAGGCCTGGGCCTTCGTGTGGGTCGTCGATGCGCCATTGTTCGAGCCGACATCCGACGCGACGGCCAGCGGTGACGTTGCCGTCGGCTCCGGAGCGTGGACGGCCGTTCACCATGCCTTCACTTCGCCGAAGCCGGACTCTATGGCGACCTTCGACACCGACCCAGGTTCGGCGCTCGCCTACGCGTACGACATCGTCTGCAACGGAAACGAAATCGGTGGCGGCAGTATTCGTATCCACCGCAAGGACATTCAGGAACGCGTATTCGCGGTGATGGGGATCGGTGAAGCCGAGGCACAGGAGAAGTTCGGATTCCTGCTCGACGCTTTCAGCTACGGAGCGCCACCGCACGGTGGAATCGCGTTCGGTTGGGACCGGATCACTGCTCTTCTTGCCGGAGTCGACTCGATCCGCGAAGTCATTGCATTCCCCAAGTCCGGTGGCGGCGTCGACCCGTTGACCGACGCACCGGCGCCGATCACGCCGCTACAGCGTAAGGAATCCGGCATAGATGCCAAGCCGGAGAAGAAGGAATCCGCGCAGGCCGAAAAGGATGAGTCTTCGTCTGCTCGATAGTCGAAATCACAGTGGAAGGGCCCCAATTCTCTCGCGAGAATCGGGGCCCTTCCACTCGTTCGACCGAAGGCTCAGGCGACCGGTTGTCCGCTCGTCACGATGCGGTAGGCATACGTCGAGGCAATGATGGTCATCGGAATGGTCACCAGTAGTCCTAGCCCGCAGGGGATCGCGCCGAGAATGTTGATTCCGACGAGTGCGAGCGCAAGCAGGAACAACTGGCCCGCGTTCGACGAAATCGCCCTGAAACTCGACTTGATTGCAGTGATCGCATCTTCGTTGCGGTCGACCACGAACTGAAGCGTCCACCACGTCAAAAACACCACGATGATGCCCGGGATGATCAGTAGTACGAAGCCGATCGTCGCCATGATCCCGATCAGCACGCTGGCGACGATAATCGCTGCCACATTGGCGAACTGGAAGAACGATCCGATCGTGGGCTTGGTCCCGTCGACCTCGTGCAATGCACCGCGAACCATCGCAGCCTGGATCAGGTATGTCACAACTGCACCGACGAGTGTGCCGATGATTCCCAGAACATTGAAATTCGACGAGAAGTCCCCGGAAGTGTCGAATCCGCCGAAGATCAGATTGACCACGAACTGCAGGACTGCAGCGATGAAGACAATTCCGACCCACACACCTGCGTTGTTCTTGAACTTGTTCCAGCCGAAGGAAATCGCGCCGCCGATGTCGAGCGTCGGGGGTAGTCCACCACCTGATCCGGACCCGTGCGACCCGTAGTTTCCGGGCGGCGGGGGATAGTTCCCGGGTGGGTAGTTGCCGGGAGGCGGGGGATAGTTCCCGGGTGGGTAGTTGCCGGCAGGCGGTGGGTAGTTGCCGGCAGGCGGTGGGTAGTTGCCGGGAGGCGGGGGATAGTTCCCGGGTGGGTAGTTGCCGGCAGGCGGGGGATAGTTCCCGGGGGGCGGATATCCACCCTGAGGTGGGTAATTGCCAGGCGGGGTGCTGCCGGGTGGGGTGTCGCTGCCGCCCCCTGGCTGTGAAGACTTCCCCAGGTCCGGTCGGTCGGGGTCGGGAGTGCTGCCGTACTGCGGGCCGTTCGGTGGGTTCTCGCTCACGGTATTTCTCCTATTCAGGGACTTCAGGTCATTGTGCGCCGTTCGAGTCTGCTGAACATCCGTATCCGTCCGTCGGTGAACTGAAAAGCGGATCCATCGGGACTCTTCCGATGGATCCGCTATCGTTACCCCCTGTACTCGGGCCCGGCTCAGTTGACCGTGATCACCTGAGTGCCGCCGGCGAGTTCGTCGTGCTTGCCCTGCTTGATGGGGCTCGAGTTGATCGTCACGGCAATGACGATGTACGCGACGAAAACGAGCAAGCCGCCGAGCACCGGGACGATGTTCAGCAGCAGGAACGCATTTCGCTTCGCTGCTTCGGCTTGCGTGGGGTTGCCGCCTGCAGCGCCGAGGGTGCGAAGGCCCAGCAGTTGCTTGCCCAGCGTTTGCCCACGGCTCGACTCTAGAAGCGTGAAGTAGGCGAAACCCAGAACAGCGGTGACGAGGCCGAGAATGATCTGCCCGACGAACCCGTCCGGCGAGATCGCATAGACGACGAGCGCCACTACGGACACGATGATGCCGTCGATGAAGCGAGCGGCGAACCGCGCTCCCAAGCCTCCTGGCCGGCCGCCTCCTGGCAACTGAGAACCGAGGCCGTACCCAGCATTACCCGAGGCGGGCGGTGGTGGGTAGTTGCCGGGTGGCGGGTAGCTGTTGCCCGGATTCTGGGGGTACTGCGGCTGATTCGGGTCTACGCCGCCGTAGTGCGGATCATTGGGCGGGTTGGTCACGAAATATCCCCCTGGAGTCGTTGTTCATTCATGAACGCGCCGTCGCGTACTGACGCAATTTCAGGGTGAGCGAACCCCACCGGCTGTGATGTGTCAAGCCTGACGTGGCGACGAGCAGTGCACGTGTCGAAGCGAATCGCTCTTTCCGAAGATTCAGGTACTACCGCCGGAAGTTCCACCTGTGTCGATACCCTTTTTTCCGGTCCATCCGGTTCGATGCCTGTCGTGATGAAATTGGTATCGGCGATTCCGCAGGTCAGTCCGAAACAAGCCGATTCGACGCCTCGGAGCCGCCATAGTTTGTCATACAGACCGGGTACCTTGGTACTCGATGACCGCAACATTGGCAGATCCTGTCTCAGAGGTGGTAGCAGCTGCAGAGCAGTTGCTCACCCGACGTACCGGTGCACACGTCACCCTGGTCGATCCCGTCGACCTCGGAGGCAGTGGACAGGCAATCGTCCTCCGCGTTCGAGTTTCTGACAATCGTTTTCAGTTGCCTCGAACCCTGGTGATCAAGCAGGTTCGAGATACCGAAACCGACACCGAACTCCACAGCGAAGCAGAGACGGTCGGCGGTAGGTCGGCCTTTCTCCGCGAGGCGGCGTCGTATCAATTCACTACCGCCCTCGCGACCGACAGTCGGCCGGGGCCTGCCCTACTGGCCTACGACCTGGGGGCAAGGTTGCTTGTTCTCAGTGATCTAGGCGATGCCAGTTCGATCACTGCATTGCTCAAACATTCCGACTCGGCATCGGTCACCAACTCGTTGATGGCCATGGCGCAGGCACTCGGTCGTATGCATGCCGCCACCGCTGGGCGAGAGGACGACTTCGCGGCACTGCTCAGGCGGGTGGGGCTGCCGCATTCGGCTGATGGTATTTCGGAGCAAATACCGAAAGCGCTTGTGGCCGTGCCGAGGATGCTCGCCGAAGAACTCGGCATGACGGACACTCCTCAGCGGGTCCTGGACCGGGTGGAGCGAAGCGGGCGGTTGTTCGCGCACGGTGCGCTTCGTGCCTTCAGTCCGTCCGACCTGTGCCCGGACAACATAATCGTCAACGGGGAGGGTGTGCGCTTCCTCGATTACGAGTGGGGCGGCTTTCGAGACGCCACCCTCGACATCACGTATGCGTTGGCGTCCTCTCCAGGATGTTTGTGCCATTTCGACCTCTCGGCAGAGCTTGCACAAGCCATGGTCGACGCATGGCGAGCCGAGGTTGTCGGAATTTGGCCGCAGCTGGCCGACGACCGTGTTCTTGCATCGAAAATTCTCGATGCTCAGCTCATCTGGGTCTGGATGTCGACTTACTGGTTTCTCCCCGACGACCACACCCGGATCGCCGCCGCACGCCGCCATCACCTCTCCGTTCCACGGTCCGAGGCACTCATATCGCGTTGGCGAATCCTCTTCGAACAGGCGCAACGTACCGGTGACCACGATGTTGCCGATTTCGCCGAGAGAGTTCTGGCGTCTCTGAGGTCGAAGTGGGACCGCTGAACCTCGCCCGCAGTTCTGTAGCGTTCGACTGGTGAGCATCGGTTTCGGAGCTGGATTCGACGAGGGAGAAGAAAGCGGTCTGTTCGAGACCTTCGATGCCGCTGAACCCGACCCCGGTGAGCGAGATCCGGCGAGCATCGACGCAGGCGAAGCGCCGGGTCCGAGCCGGCCCTACGCCCGACCGGACGCTCCGTTGGCTGTGCGGATGCGCCCCAAGAATCTGGACGAGGTCGTCGGGCAAGGGCATCTCCTCGCGCCGGGTGCCCCGTTACGACGTCTTGTCGAAGGTTCAGGGGCATCTTCGGTAATGTTGTACGGCCCACCCGGCACCGGCAAGACCACGTTGGCCTCGCTCATCTCCGGAGCGACGGGTCGCAGGTTCGAAGCATTGTCGGCGTTGTCGGCAGGCGTCAAAGAGGTTCGGGTAGTCATCGATCTGGCTCGCCGCCGGTTGACAGCAGGTGAGCAAACCGTCCTGTTCATCGACGAGGTTCATCGGTTCTCCAAAACCCAGCAGGACGCCCTGCTGGCTGCCGTGGAAAACCGGATCGTACTTCTTGTGGCCGCGACCACGGAGAATCCGTCTTTCTCTGTCGTCTCGCCGTTGCTGTCCCGCTCCCTCGTGCTCCAACTGCACCCGTTGAGTTCCGCAGACATCGAACTGCTGCTCACTCGCGCCGCCGACGATCCGCGGGGGTTGGACGGAGCTGTCTCGATCGAAGCCGATGCGATGGCTCATCTGGTTCGGTTGGCAGCAGGAGATGCACGTCGTGCGTTGACCGCGCTCGAGGCAGCCGCGGGGGCAGCTGCCGGACCGACACTCGACCTCGCCACCGTCGAAGCGAGTGTCGACAAGGCGGCAGTGCGGTACGACCGCGACGGCGACCAGCATTACGACGTCATCAGTGCGTTCATCAAATCGATCAGGGGATCAGATGTCGATGCTGCCCTGCACTACCTGGCGCGGATGATCACAGCAGGAGAAGATCCGAGATTCATCGCGCGCAGACTTGTCGTGCATGCCAGCGAGGATGTCGGAATGGCAGATCCCACTGCGTTGCAGACGGCAATGGCTGCTGCCACCGCGGTGCAGCTCATCGGTATGCCGGAGGCGCGATTGGCTTTGGCGCAGGCCACTATTCACCTTGCTACCGCACCGAAGTCCGGTGCCGTCATTGCTGCGCTCGGTGCGGCGATGGCCGATGTCGCAGCAGGCAAGTCCGGACCGGTGCCCTCTCACCTGCGGGACGGTCACTACAAAGGGGCGGAAGCGCTCGGCAGTGCGGTGGGTTACAAGTATCCGCACAGCAACTCAGGCGGCGTTCTCCGGCAACAGTACCCACCGGACGAGTTGGTGGGTGTGGACTACTACACGCCCACTGATCACGGTGTGGAGCGTGAGATCGCGACTCGCGTAGGCAAGCTACGCCGCATCGTGCGTGGCCATTGACATACAAGCCATTGACATACAAGCCGATCACATACAAGCCGTCGACGTGCAAATGGTGGTGATGACACGGGGTGCACCGGTGGCGCGTTAACCTGTACCGGTGCAAACCCACGACATTCGCAGGCGTTTCCTCGACCACTTCGTAAAGGCAGGCCACACCGAGGTGGCCAGTGCCTCGTTGGTGCTCGACGATCCCAACCTGTTATTCGTCAATGCAGGAATGGTGCAGTTCGTTCCTTACTTCCTGGGTCAGCAGACACCTCCGTTCGCTACGGCTACGAGTGTTCAGAAGTGTGTCCGCACACTCGATATCGAGAACGTCGGCATCACCACGCGGCACAACACGTTCTTTCAGATGGCCGGCAACTTCTCCTTCGGTGACTATTTCAAACGCGAAGCGATCCACTATGCCTGGACGCTCCTGACCGGCAGTGTGGCCGACGGCGGATACGGATTCGATCCGGAGCGCATCTGGGTGACGGTGTATCTGGATGACGACGAGGCCATTGCGCTGTGGAAAGAACTTGCCGGGATACCCGACGAGCGGATCCAGCGCCGTGGGATGGCAGACAATTACTGGTCGATGGGAATTCCCGGTCCGTGTGGTCCGTGCTCGGAGATCTACTACGACCGCGGGCCCGAATACGGTGTCGACGGTGGGCCGGAGGCCGACGAAGATCGTTATATCGAGATCTGGAATCTCGTCTTCATGCAGAACGAGCGCGGTCAGGGAATCAGCAAGGACGATTTCGAGATCCTCGGGCCGCTACCGAAGCAGAATATCGACACCGGCATGGGCGTCGAGCGCGTGGCCTTCCTGCTTCAGGGCGTCGACAACGTCTATGAGACCGACCTCGTTCGACCGGTCATTGCCAAAGCCGAGGAACTGAGCGGCCGGGCGTACGGCAAGAACCACGAGGACGACATCCGGTTCCGTGTCATCGCAGACCACGCGCGCACCGCCGCGCTGCTCATCTCCGACGGCGTCAACCCGGGCAACGACGGGCGCGGATACGTGCTGCGTCGTCTGTTGCGCAGAATTGTGCGCTCGGCGCGTCTGCTCGGTGCGCCGGACCGGACAATGGGCGAGTTCATCACCGTCGTCCGCGACACCATGGCTCAGTCGTACCCGGAGCTCGTCACCGGCTTCGATCGCATCCTCAATGTTTCGGTCGGTGAGGAGTCGGCCTTCCTCAAGACCCTCACTTCCGGTTCCAAGCTGTTCGACACAGCTGCTGAGTCGGTGAAGTCGACAGGAAAGAAGACAATCGGCGGCGCCGAGGCGTTCGCGCTGCACGACACCTACGGATTCCCGATCGACCTGACGCTCGAAATGGCGTCGGAGGCGGGTTTGAACGTAGACGAGGATGGTTTCCGGTCGCTGATGGCCGAACAGCGTCAGCGCGCGAAGGAAGACGCACGTTCACGTAAGCATGCTCACGCCGACCTGTCCGTCTACAAGGACTTCGTCGACCTCGGGGCAACGGAGTTCACCGGCTTCGAGGAGTTGTCCTCGGAGGCGAATGTGCTTGCCCTGATCTCCGGTGGAGTTCGCGTCCCGACGGCCACGGCGGGGGAGTCCGTCGAGGTCATTCTCGATCGCAGCCCGTTGTATGCGGAATCGGGTGGACAGATCGCCGATATCGGAACGATCAGTGGCCCAGGTTTCAGCGCTGACGTGGAAGACGTCCAAAAGATCGCCAAAAAGGTGTGGACGCACAAGGTCACTGTCCAATCGGGTCAGATCACCGAAGGCGACGTCGTGCGCGTCGACGTGGACCCGTCGTGGCGTAAGGGCGCAACGCAGGGTCACTCTGGAACCCACATGGTGCACGCGGCGCTGCGGCAGGTGCTCGGACCCAATGCCACCCAGGCCGGATCCCTGAACAAGCCCGGGTACCTGAGGTTCGACTTCTCCTGGCAGGGCCCACTGTCCGAGGCGCAGCGACACGACATCGAAGCTGTCGCGAACGACGCGATCGGCGCCGACCTCGCTGTCGACACCTTGGTTACCGACCTCGACAGCGCAAAGGCCATGGGCGCGATGGCGCTGTTCGGTGAAAATTACGGGGACGAGGTTCGCGTCGTCGACATCGGTGGACCGTTCAGCATGGAACTGTGCGGCGGAACGCACGTGCAACATACTTCGCAGATCGGGCCGGTCACCCTGCTCGGTGAGTCGTCGGTGGGTTCCGGGGTTCGTAGAGTCGAAGCATTCGTCGGCTTGGATTCATATCGCTACTTGGCGAAAGAACGTGCCCTGCTCGCTGGGATCGCGTCCTCGCTCAAGGTTCCGACCGAGGAAGTGCCGGGCCGGATCGAAACATTGGTGGAAAAGCTGCGAGTGGCAGAGAAGGAACTCGAGGCAGTGAAGGCAGCTTCCGTCCTCGCTTCGGCAGGTGGCCTCGCTGCAGGTGCCGAACGATTGGGAGCCATTCGAGCAGTCATAGCGCGCGCCCCCGATGGCGTGGGCGGCAATGATCTCCGCGGTCTCGCTGCCGATGTTCGCGGGCGTCTCGGGTCCGAACCTGCGGTCGTGGTCCTTATCGGCGATGTCGATGGGAA
Source organism: Rhodococcus sp. PAMC28707 (assembly GCF_004795915.1). NCBI lineage: Bacteria > Bacillati > Actinomycetota > Actinomycetes > Mycobacteriales > Nocardiaceae > Rhodococcus > Rhodococcus sp. PAMC28707. The sequence goes on along the minus strand of NZ_CP039253.1, from coordinate 188,876 downwards.
GGTGCCATTCGTGGTGACTGCAAACGCCACAGCACAGGAAGCCGGTGTGAAAGCAGGAGAACTGGTGGCCAGCTTCGGCCCGGCCATCGGTGGTCGCGGCGGCGGTAAAGCCGAATCTGCACAGGGATCCGGATCGAATCCAAGCGGTATCGCCGATGGACTGGCCGCTGTGCGCGCCCGGATCGCAGAACTCGTCGGCGCCTGACTGTGCCGGATTTTTCTCGTCGACCTCCTGGTCTACCGGACCGTCCAGGCGCGGACGATCCCGGTCTCGGACGTCGAATTGGAATCGACGTCGGAAGTGTCCGTGTCGGAGTTGCCGTCAGCGACCCACGGTGCGTACTTGCGACGCCGGTGGAGACTGTCGTGCGGTCCAAGCCCAAAGGATCGGACGCACCCGACGTCGCGCGTGTCGTCGAGATCGTCACCGAATACGAGGCGGTCGAGGTGATCATCGGACTACCACGCACTCTGCGAGGGGAAAGTGGATCCGCGGTCAAGGCAGCTGAGGGGTTTGCGCGAATATTGTCGCGGCGACTGCCCGGCGTGCCGATTCGGATGTCGGACGAGCGATTGACTACGGTAACTGCGACGCGTGCACTTCGAGACAGTGGTGTGCGGGGGAAATCACAGCGCTCGGTCATCGATCAAGCTGCTGCGGTCGCAATCCTGCAGGGGTGGCTGGATGAGCGGTCCGCGCGACTGACATCGGCAGAGACCGATCCAACGCCGGAGGTCGAGTGAACAACCAAAGGTCCACGGACCGGGGGAAGTACGAGTACGACGACGAAGCGCTGACGGATCCGATCGGGTATCAGGTCGACGAGGGCAGCGAATTTCATCACGCTCTGACTCGTGGCGGTCCGCAGGAAGTGGGACGTTCACGAGCGGAGGTTCGGCACGACCGGTCGGCCCGAAAGCGCAAGCGACGCGGCCGCAAGGTCGGGCTGGCGCTGGGGATGATCCTCGTGATCGTGATCGCAGTGGGAGGTTTCTTCGTGTACGACCGGTTTGCCGGTGGCCCGGTGGCCCCCGACGATTTCACGGCAGGTAGTTCGGGGCCGTCGGCGGTGTTACGGGTGCAGCCGGGTGATACTGCAGATCAGATCGGTGTCGAGGCGACCGACAAGGGCATCGTGGCGAGTTCGGGTGCCTTCATGGAAGCCGCAGTTGTCAATCCGGCAATGTCGTCGGTGCAGCCCGGCTACTACCTTCTCGAGAGTCACGTACCCGCCGAGGACGCAGTGACAGCACTCGTCGATCCATCCGCTCGGGTCGGCAACGTCGTGATTTCCGAGGGCCGTCAACTTCACGACTCACGCGACGTCAATACCAATGCTGTCAAGAAGGGCATCTACACGCTCTTGTCGGAAGCAAGTTGCATTGATACGACAGGTGCAGGCACACCGACGTGTATTTCCTACGCCGACTTCAACACCGCAGGTGCTCTCGCGGAGCCGACGGCGTTGGGTGTTCCCGAATGGGCGCGAGCCGAGGTGAGCATTGTTCCCGATCGAGACCGCCAGTTGGAAGGCCTCATTGCTGCCGGCACGTGGGACTTCGATCCGACCGCAGCACCGGGTGACATTCTCCGACAGCTCGTGGAGGAAAGCGCGGCGACCTACGAGAACACTGGGATCCTGACCGCAGGCGCCAACTCGGGTCTGAGCCCGTATCAGACGTTGGTGGCAGCGTCACTCGTCGAGCGTGAATCGCTTCCGCCGGATTTCAGCAAGGTGGCGCGCGTCATCATCAATCGGTTGGCCGCACCGCAGAAGCTCGAGTTCGACTCGACGGTGAATTACTCCCTCGATACAACCGAGGTCGCCACGACCGACGAGGACCGAGCGACGGTGACGCCGTGGAACACCTATGCCATGGAGGGTCTGCCGGCGACCCCGATCGCGGCGCCGAGTATCGGTGCAGTGGAAGCGGTCGAGGCACCCGCAGATGGCGATTGGCTGTACTTCGTGACCATCAACCAGGTAGGTGAGACGTTGTTCACGCGCGACTACGACGAGCATCTCGCGAATATCGGAAAGGTCGAGGACGGATTCCTCGACAGCGGACGGTAGAACCCATGCGTGCCGCCGTTCTGGGTAGTCCGGTCATACATTCGAAATCGCCCCAGTTGCATCTCGCTGCATACCTTGCCTTGGGTCTGAGCGATTGGACCTACGAACGCATCGAGTGTTCTGCCGATCAATTACCGGGGCTCGTTGGCTGTCTGGGTCCGGACTGGGTCGGCCTGTCGGTGACGATGCCGAACAAGGTTGCGGCGCTGGAGTTCGCCGAGACGAGAACCGATCGTGCGATTCTCGCTGGCTCGGCGAACACCCTGCTGCGCACCAAGACCGGATGGCGAGCCGACTGCACAGATGTCGATGGGGTGAAGGGGGCGCTGCGTGAGGTCGGTGTCGCTGATCTTGCCGGTCGGCCAGTCATGGTCGTCGGAGCCGGCGGAACATCGAGGCCGGCGCTCGTTGCTCTGGCCGAAATGGGGGCGCAATCGGCAACAGTTGTCGCACGATCGGCAGATCGAGCCCGCGAGACTCTCGCATGCGGCGAAGCGGCGGGCTTGAGGACGACGTTCCTTGCTATGTCCGACCGATCGCTGTCCGACGCGGCCGCCGCGTCGGCCGTCGTCGTCAGTACCGTGCCAGCAGAGGGCGCTGCACCGGTCTCGGCGGCCCTTGCACATGCGCCGATCGTTCTCGACGCAATTTACGATCCATGGCCGACGCCGTTGGCGACCGCGGTGGAATCGGCCGGCGGCATCATCGTCTCGGGCCTGTCGATGTTGCTCAATCAGGCTTTCGGGCAGGTTGAGCAATTCACGGGTCTCTCCGCTCCGCGCGCGGCGATGATCGCAGCTATCGGCACCCACTGACAGTTTCATCCACAGGTGGCTCGTCGCTACACAGGGCATTTCTCCACCTGGGAATCCGACGCGACGTGGGTCGGGAGTAGTTCCACACTTGCCGCATGACCACGGCATCTCTGGGATGGGCACTCGTATTCGGTTCGATCGGATGGGGCACAGGACTCGTCACCGAACGAACGGTGAGCGGGTTGGCACCGTCCTGGAAGGCCGTCGGACTTCCGTTGGTGCTGAGTATGGTGTGGTCGGCGGGATCGCTGCTCGGTTGCGGTATCGCGCTCGGGCTGTTGGGTTGGTGGTGTTCGGTTCTGGCGTGCATCGACGTCGGGTGCAGGCGATTACCGAATCCGCTGACAGGCGCAGGCGCGATCGTTGTCCTGTTGCTCGGAGCATTGTCCGGCGACATCGCGCCCATGCTCGTCGGTGCGGCGGCCCTGTTCGGCAGCTATCTCCTCGTTCATGTGTGTTTGCCCACGGCGTTCGGTGCTGGTGATGTGAAACTGGCGTGGACACTCGGCGGTGTTGCGGCGATGGCGGGTCTCGACGCGTGGGCGTTGGTTGCGATACTCCCGCCGCTGCTGACCGGGCTGGTGGGGGTGATGATGACGGCGCTCGGCCGCGGAGACTGCACCGTTCCCCATGGCCCATCCATGTGCGTGTCGACCCTGCTGGCACTCGCGGCTCCACCGACGTGAAAAGATGGGGCCGTGCTGCGCTGGATAACTGCCGGAGAATCTCACGGCCCTGCCCTCGTGTCCATCCTCGAAGGAATGGTCGCGGGTGTCGAAGTGACCTCGGACGACATTGCCGACCAGTTGGCTCGCCGCCGACTGGGCTACGGACGCGGCGCCAGGATGAAGTTCGAGGCCGACAAGGTGACGATCACCGGTGGTGTGCGTCATGGTCGGACTATCGGCGGCCCGATCGCGATCGAAGTGGGCAACACCGAATGGCCCAAGTGGGAACAGGTCATGTCCGCGGACCCGGTGGACCCGTCGGTTCTCGACGCGTTGGCGCGGAACGCTCCGTTGACCAGGCCCCGTCCCGGGCATGCCGATTACTCGGGAATGTTGAAATACGGATTCGACGACGCCAGGCCGGTTCTCGAGCGGGCGAGTGCCCGTGAAACTGCCGCGCGGGTCGCGATCGGCACCGTTGCACGCAGCTTCTTGAAACAGGCACTCGGCGTTGACGTCGTGTCCCACGTCATTTCCATCGGTGCGTCGGAGCCCTACGTCGGTCCACCACCGTCCGGTGACGATCTCGATGCGATCGATGCGAGCCCCGTGCGAGCCTTCGATGCCGCTTCGGGCGAGTCGATGATCGCCGAGATCGAGGCTGCGAAGCGCGACGGTGACACGCTTGGTGGTGTCGTCGAGGTCGTCGTACATGGGCTTCCGGTCGGTCTTGGCTCGTTCGTCAGCGGAGATCGCAAGCTCGATGCACGACTTGCTGCAGCGCTCATGGGGATTCAGGCGATCAAGGGCGTCGAGGTCGGTGACGGCTTCGAGACGGCCCGTCGTCGAGGCAGCGCCGCGCACGACGAGATCACACCGGGACCCGACGGGATCCTGCGATCGACCAACCGCGCAGGTGGTCTCGAGGGTGGCATGACCAACGGAGAGCCTCTTCGTGTCCGGGCAGCGATGAAGCCGATCTCGACTGTTCCCCGCGCGCTCGCAACGGTGGATATGACGACCGGCGAAGAAGCCGTCGCGATCCATCAACGGTCCGATGTGTGTGCGGTGCCCGCTGCGGGCGTCGTAGCCGAGACGATGGTGGCCCTCGTCGTGGCGCAGGCAGTGCTCGAGAAGTTCGGTGGCGATTCGTTGGCGGAGACGACGAGCAATGTCGCGCATTACCTGAAGGGCAACGCCGCCCGACCACCACGATGACTCCCTATGCGGTGCTGGTGGGACCTCCCGGCGCGGGGAAGTCCACCATAGGTAGGCGCGTGTCGCAGGCGCTCGATTTGGAGCTGCTCGACACGGACGCCGCCATCGAGCGCCGCACCGGTCGTACAATTCCAGAGATCTTCGCGCAGGACGGTGAGAAGGCTTTTCGAGTGATCGAGGAGCAGGTCGTTGCCGACGCGCTTGCCACCCACGCGGGCATCGTCTCGCTCGGAGGCGGATCGATTCTCTCCGATCGCACACGTGCATCGCTGGCGTCGCAAACAGTGGTCTACCTCGAAATCAGTGTCGCGGAGGGGTTGCGTCGTACCGGGGCCAACACATCCCGCCCGCTGTTGGCCGGTCCGGGTGCACGCGCCACATATCAGGCTTTGATGCGCACACGGCGTCCGCTCTATCGATCTGTCGCGACCATTCGCGTCCGCACGGACGGGCGAAGTCCGGCCCGAGTGGTCGGCCAGGTCGTGGCGAAGCTGAAGCAGCATCATGCCCAGGAAGGCACTACGCCATCAACAGTGCACAACGAGTCGTCGAGTGGATGAAGGTGAACGGATGACCGACCCCGTACGCGTAATGGTCAAGACTGCAGCGCCGTATCCGGTGATCATCGGCAGAGGATTGTTGACCGACCTGGTCGATCAACTCGTCGGTACGAAGACTGTCGCGATCTTCCATCAGCCACCGCTTGCCGAGACGGCCGAGGCCGTCCGAGAAGTGTTGGCGGCGCAGGGAATCGATGCACATCGCATCGAGATCCCGGACGCCGAGGACGGCAAAGAACTCGCGGTTGCCGGTTTCTGCTGGGAAGTTCTCGGCAGAATCGGACTGACCCGAAGTGATGCCGTGGTAAGCATCGGCGGGGGAGCCGCTACCGACCTCGCAGGCTTCGTTGCTGCGACGTGGATGCGTGGCGTCAAGGTGGTCCACGTGCCGACGACGCTGTTGGCGATGGTCGATGCGGCAGTCGGTGGCAAGACCGGCATCAACACCGAGGCGGGAAAGAACCTCGTGGGTTCGTTCCACGAGCCTTCGGCAGTGTTGATCGATCTCGCGACGTTGGAGACAGTCCCGAAGTACGAGATCGTCTCCGGCCTCGCCGAGGTCATCAAGACCGGTTTCATCGAGGACCCGGTCATTCTCGACTTGATCGAAGCCGATCCCGAAGCAGCAATGGACCCGACTGGATCGGTGCTACCCGAGCTCATTCGCCGGTCGGTCGAAGTCAAGGCCCGAGTCGTTGCCGCTGATCTACGTGAGTCCGATCTTCGGGAGATACTCAATTACGGCCACACCCTCGCCCATGCCATCGAGCGACGCGAGCGGTACCGCTGGCGTCATGGTGCAGCCGTGTCGGTCGGTCTGGTGTTCGCGGCCGAGTTGGGACGGCTTGCGGGCCGCCTCGACGACGCCACTGCCGACCGCCACCGCAGCATTCTCCAGTCGGTCGGTCTTCCCGTCGGATACGACGGCGACGCATTCGGCGATCTGCTCAAGGGAATGCAAACCGACAAGAAGAATCGCGCCGGGATGCTCAGATTCGTCGTGCTCGACGGACTGGCGAAACCGGGGAGGCTCGAAGGGCCTGATCCGGCACTCCTCGTCGCTGCATATTCGGTAGTAGCCAAGGATGCCCCGGGGCCGGGTAGCTCGGGAATTCTGCTCTGACCGAGGCACGATCCGAACGAAAATCCCCCCTGCATGTTGGGCCCAAGGCCGAAGATGCAGGGGGGATTTTTTGTCTTCGAGAGTCAGTGTTCGGAACGATGCTCGCCGTGTGACGTACCCTTCGGGTCCTCGGCTTCGGGCTGCACAGCCTGGAATACCTCGGTGTCCGCATTGTCGCCGGCCCATCGATTCTGGTCAGCTACCGAACTCTGGTCTGCCGCCGACCCCTGGTGCGAGGCGGTAGTCTCCGCGCCGACCAGATGACGATCGTGGCGTCCCTGTTCGTGTTCGGCATCGGATGCGGCGAGCTTCTTCTTCGCCTCGCGTCCGACGAGCAGCCGGCCCAGGAACACCGAGATGGTCGCCGGGATGAAGATCAGAAGAATGGTGAACGCTGCACCCGAGGTCATCTCGAAGAACAGTGAGTTCTGGCCGAGACTGAAGTCCACTATCAGGCCGATCAGCCATGCGAGCAGTCCGGCGAGCAGACCGCCGACAACCGCTGCCTTGAGCCACAGCATCGTCAGGTCGGCGCCGTAATCCGGGTCCGGGTTTGCGCGACGGTCACGAATACCGTCGATCCCAGCCCACACGATGACTGCGAGCAATACCGCAGCCAAGCCCAACCATCGAAGCTGCGAACCATGCAACGGCCACTGTGCAACTGCCAAACCCAGCAGAATTCGCACTCCGACGTTGATCAGTCCCATTCCGATTCCGCGTACCACCCACCCTGTCATGGGGGACAGCGTATCCGTTTCGGGTCGGCACTGTGTCGGGCCCCACACAAACTGCGCCTTCGCGTCGCCAAGGGATCGAACTCGCGACGGCGGTACGTTGTAAGAATGCCTGCAGATTTCGCTGCCCGTCGCTCGGCTCTTCGACACTCCCTCATCGCGAAGGAACTCGACTCTCTGCTGGTCACGGACCTGCTGAACATTCGGTATCTCACCGGGTTCACCGGATCGAACGCAGCGTTGATCATCGGAACCGGCGATTCGTCGTCGGATGAAATCAGAACCGTCATCTGCACGGACGGCCGGTATCTCAGTCAAGTCGCCGAGCAAGTCCCCGATCTTCGTGCAGTGATCGACCGGTCGTCTGCATCACATTTGCTGGCAAGCGAATATGCGCCGACCGGCGGCGCAGTCGGATTCGAGAGCCATGTCGTGACCGTCGATCAGCATCGCGGATGGAGTGAAGTGAATGCCTCGCTCGATCTGGTGTGCAGTCCCGGTCTCGTCGAAGAGCTCCGAATGGTGAAGGACGAGTATGAAATCGGCTTGCTACGCGAGGCCTGCCGCGCGGCCGACGACGCTTTTGCCGTGCTCGTCGAGCGTGGCTCGATTCGGCCTGGCCGTACCGAACTTGCCGTGGCACGTGAACTGGAGTCGCTGATGGTCGAACACGGCGCGGACGGGATTTCCTTCGAGACGATCGTGGCGGCGGGTGCGCATTCCGCGGTACCGCATCACCGACCCACTGCAGCGATCCTGGAATCGGGCGACTTCGTGAAGTTCGATTTCGGCGCGCTCGTCGGTGGATATCACTCGGATATGACCCGAACGGTGGTCATCGGAAACCCTGCGGATTGGCAGCGAGATGTGTACGAGCTGGTTTTGCGTGCTCAGACGGCGGGAAGGAATGCGCTCGTCCCTGGTGTGAGCACTGCATCGGTGGACGCTGCGGCGCGGTCGGTTATCGAAGAAGCCGGGTATGGCGAACTGTTTCTGCACGGCCTCGGCCACGGCGTCGGACTGGAGATCCACGAAGCGCCGGGAATCGCACGCACCAGCACCGGTACACTGCAGTGCGGTGCTGCTGTGACTGTAGAACCGGGTGTGTACTTCTCAGGGCGCGGAGGCGTTCGGATCGAAGACACACTCATCGTCCGCCCCGGCGGTCCTGAGCTTCTCACCATGACCAGCAAGCAACTCACTCTCGTGTGACATCACGGTCACTGCGAGATAAGAACACGCGAACACGAGGAGACATAAAAGCCAGTGGCTTCCACCAGCGATTTCAAGAATGGTCTCGTCCTCAGCATCGATAACCAGTTGTGGACGATCACAGAATTTCAGCATGTGAAGCCGGGTAAGGGACCCGCGTTCGTGCGCACCAAACTCAAGAACGTCCTGTCCGGCAAAGTCGTCGACAAGACGTTCAATGCCGGTGTCAAGGTCGAGACGGCCACGGTCGATCGCCGTGACATGACGTACCTGTACCACGACGGCACCGATTACGTCTTCATGGACGGCGACACCTTCGACCAGCTCGCCATCCCGGAGGCAACGGTCGGCGACGGCGCTCGTTTCCTGCTCGAGAACCTCAGGGTTCAGATCGCGATGCACGAGGGGGCACCGCTTTACGTGGAGCTACCTGTGACGGTCGAACTCGAGGTCAAGCACACCGATCCGGGCCTGCAGGGCGACCGCTCGACCGGAGGCACGAAGCCTGCCACTTTGGAGACCGGCGCCGAGATCTCGGTCCCGCTGTTCATCAACACCGGTGACAAGCTGAAGGTCGATTCGCGCGACGGAAACTACCTTGGGCGTGTGAATTCCTAACGTGTCGTCCAAGAAGGCAGCCGCGCGCACCGAGCCTGTGAAGAAGCTCGGTGCGCGCCACAAGGCCCGCAAGCGCGCTGTAGATTTCCTGTTCGAGGCAGAGGCACGGGATACCGATCCGGTGAACCTCGCCAAAGAACGCATCGAGCTTGCTCGCGCCGACGATTCGATCGCCCCCGTGAGTGAGTACACCGAGACCTTGGTGGTCGGTGTGGCCGAGAACTTGGATCGGCTCGATGGTGTGATCTCCGATCATCTCAACGACTGGACACTCAAGCGGCTGCCCGCAGTCGATCGGGCGATTCTGCGCGTTGCGGTGTGGGAGTTGTTCCACGCTACCGACGTTCCCCCGGTCGTTGCTGTGGACGAAGCGGTCGAACTCGCCAAGCAGTTGTCCACCGATGATTCACCGTCGTTCGTCAACGGTGTGCTCGGCCAAATCGTCCTCGTCGCGCCGCAGGTTCGCGCGGCAGCAGCGGCGGTGTCTTCGCGCGCTGCAACACCCAGTTCTCAGCCGGATGGCACTGACGAAGACACCTCATCGGTCGAAAACCGAGAGCACGCTTCCGACGAGTAATGTTCGTCACGCCAGAGCGCCCCGGCAGTGCTCGAGGGCACGATGCATTGCTAGGCTGTCCAATTGTCAGACATCCTTTAACGATCCGTCCAGAGAGGCGGAGAAGGAGGTCGTAGTTTGCCTGCGCCCGAAAGCCCGTTACCTCCGCCCGAAGAGTCGGAGTCCGCGCGAGAACTGTTGTCCGCTGCCGATGTCGGCCGGACCATCGCGCGAATTGCACATCAGATCATCGAGAAGACAGCGCTCGATTCCGCCGATGCTCCGCGGGTCGTGTTGCTCGGGATCCCGACCCGGGGCACCATCCTCGCGGATCGGCTCGCTGAACGTATCGAGGCGTTCTCGGGTGTACGTCCGCCGCTGGGTTCGCTCGACATCACCCTGTATCGCGACGATCTCCGAAACAAGCCGCACCGGCCACTCGAACGCACCTCCGTTCCCACTGGCGGAGTCGACGGTGCCCTGGTGGTCCTCGTCGACGACGTCCTGTTCTCCGGTCGCACGGTCCGATCGGCGTTGGATGCTCTTCGCGACCTCGGACGCCCGCGTGCTGTCCAACTTGCAGTCCTGATCGACCGCGGACACCGCGAGTTGCCGCTACGCGCCGACTACGTAGGCAAGAACGTCCCGACGGCGCGATCGGAGGACGTGAAAGTTCTGTTCACCGAACGTGATGGTCGAGATGGGGTCAGTTTGTCCGACGGGGGCTCGGCCTGATGAAGCATCTTCTCTCCGTGGCCGACCTGACCGTCGAGTCTGCAACACAGCTGTTGGACGAGGCCGATCGTTTCGAGCAGGCGTTGCTCGGCCGTGAGGTCAAGAAGCTTCCGACCCTCCGTGGCCGCACCATCATGACGGTGTTCTTCGAGAATTCGACCAGGACCCGCGTCTCTTTCGAGGTCGCTGGAAAGTGGATGAGCGCCGATGTCATCAACGTCAGTGCAAGTAGCTCATCGGTTTCCAAAGGTGAATCACTTCGCGATACGGCGATGACGCTGCGAGCCGCAGGAGCCGACGCACTGATTGTGCGGCACCCGGCATCGGGCGCCGCACACCAGATCGCGTCCTGGACGGCCGGACAGGGTGAAGGCACTGGCCCGGCGGTGATCAACGCGGGAGACGGAACGCATGAGCATCCCACCCAGGCGCTTCTCGACGCGTTGACACTGAGGCAGCGTCTCGGGACCATCGCAGGCAAACGAGTCGCCATCGTCGGTGACATTCTGCACAGCCGAGTCGCACGGTCCAACGCGCTCCTGCTGTCGATGCTCGGAGCCGAAGTGGTACTGATCGCACCTCCGACGCTCATGCCGGTCGGAGCGTCTAGCTGGCCGGTTCGGGTGTCGCACAATATCGATGCCGAATTGCCCGGGCTCGACGCCGTACTGATGCTTCGAGTGCAGGCTGAACGAATGAACGGCGGGTTCTTTCCCTCGGCTCGCGAATACTCGATCACGTACGGGTTGTCGCAGAAGCGTATGGATCTGCTGCCCGAGCACGCGGTCGTATTGCATCCAGGGCCGATGCTTCGCGGCATGGAGATCGCGTCCTCGGTGGCTGATTCTCCGAGAACTGCTGTGCTGCAACAGGTTACGAATGGAGTTCACGTGCGCATGGCTGTGCTGTTTCGGTTGCTCGTCGGCTCGGACGGAGGAGCGGAATGAGCGTTGTACTCACCGGTGTGCTCGTCTACGGCGAGGGCCCGGAAACAGACATATTGATCGACGACGGTCAGATCGTGGCGATCGGGACAGACCTCGATGCCGGTGACGCCGAAGTCGTCGATTCGCGCGGACAGATCGTGCTGCCCGGTTTCGTAGACCTGCATACGCACCTGCGTGAACCCGGCCGAGAAGACACCGAGACCATCGAAACCGGTTCGGCTGCTGCCGCGCTCGGCGGATACACCGCTGTCTTCGCGATGGCGAACACGTCCCCGGTCGCCGACTCGGTGGTGGTGACCGATTACGTATGGCGTCGCGGTCAGGAGGTCGGCCTCGTGGACGTGCATCCGGTAGGTGCCGTCACCGTCGGACTCGAAGGAAAGCAGCTCGCCGAGATGGCGATCATGGCCGCGGGCGTAGGCAAGGTACGCATGTTCTCCGACGACGGGCATTGCGTCGACGATCCTTTGATCATGCGGCGCGCGCTCGAGTATTCGAGTTCGCTCGGAGTGCTGATTGCACAACACGCGGAGGAGCCGCGGCTGACGGTCGGGTCCATCGCACACGAAGGCCCGACGGCCGCGCGATTGGGACTGGCAGGCTGGCCGCGAGCAGCGGAAGAGTCGATCGTCGCCCGCGACGCGATTCTCGCGAGAGACGCCGGTGCGAGGGTGCACATTTGTCACGCATCTACTGCCGGAACCGTCGCCCTACTCGCGTGGGCACGCGGCCAGGGCATTTCCATCACCGCCGAGGTGACGCCGCATCACTTGCTTCTCGACGACTCACGGCTCGAAACGTACGACGCGATCAACCGGGTGAATCCGCCTTTGCGTGAGACATCCGATGTCGAGGCCCTACGGCGCGGTCTGGCCGACGGCACGATCGACTGCGTCGCGACCGACCACGCGCCCCACGCCGAGCAGGACAAGTGCTGCGAGTTCGCGCAGGCAAAGCCTGGGATGCTCGGGTTGGAGACCGCACTGTCGATTGTCGTGCAAACGATGGTCGAGCCGGGACTACTCGACTGGCGCGGAGTTGCCCGAGTCATGAGCGAGCGGCCGGCGGAGATCGTGGGATTGCCGGATCAGGGCCGGCCTATCGAGGTCGGTGAGATCGCAAATCTCACCGTCGTCGATCCGAACGCAAGCTGGACCGTCACGGGAAAGAACTTGGCCAGTGTCGCTGACAACACACCGTTCGAATCGATGACGTTCTCGGCAAAAGTGACCACCACGCTGCTACGCGGGCGAATCACCGCACGCGACGGTGTGATCCGAACGCCGACAGGAGCGTAAGGGACATGGACAGAGTTCTCATCGTCGTCGCGTTCGTAGTGTTCTGGGTCCTGATGATCGCGTTGATCTTCTGGGGCTGGCGCGGACGGCAGAAACGACAGGCAGATCGAATCGGCACTTTTCCGGAGGTGCCGTCGGATATCGGCAGCACGGTGCTCGAGCCGTCGACGGGCCTGTATGTCGGCAGCACCATCGCGCCGAGCTGGCAGGACCGAATCGCGGTCGGTGACATCGGCCATCGCGCCACCGCCGAAATCTCACGGCACCAGCACGGGATTTTGTTGGAGAGGACCGGCGAATCCACTATCTGGATTCCTGAGGAGTCCATTCGCGCGATTCGAACCGAGCGTGGGCTCGCCGGCAAGGTCATGAGCAAGGACGGGCTTCTGGTGATCCGTTGGGAATTGCCCACGGGCACCGAGATCGATACCGGATTTCGCGCCGACGACAAGTTCGTCTACCCGGCGTGGGTCGACACAGATACAAATACTGATTCCGGCTCGAGTGCCGGTACAGATGATTCGAAGGAGACACCCGCGTGAGCAGCGCAGTTCTTGTTCTGGAGGACGGCCGGACGTTTCGCGGCACAACTTTCGGGGCCGAAGGTCGAACTCTCGGTGAAGCAGTGTTCTGCACCGGAATGACCGGTTATCAGGAAACTCTCACCGATCCCAGTTACCACCGCCAGATCGTGGTGGCCACCGCTCCCCAAATCGGCAACACGGGCTGGAACCAGGAGGACGGTGAAGCCTCCAGCGCAAGCGACCCCAACAAGATCTGGGTGGCAGGATATGTCGTTCGCGATCCGGCGCGGCGTCCGTCGAGCTGGCGTTCGACCGGAACGCTGCAGGACGAGCTCGAGAAACAGAACGTGGTCGGCATAGCCGGCATCGATACCCGCGCGCTGGTGCGTCACCTCCGCACCCGCGGATCCATGCGTGCAGGCGTGTTCTCCGGAGATGCACTCGGAAGCGCAGACGAGATGCTCGAGCAGGTACTCGGTCAGCCGTCGATGCTGGGAGCCGACCTCGCCGGCGAAGTGACCACGGCTTCGAGCTACACGATCGAGCCTGCAGGCGAGGCTCGATTCACCGTCGTCGCAGTCGATCTCGGGATCAAGACGAACACTCCTCGCATGTTTGCCGAGCGCGGTGTCCGAGTGCACGTGGTGCCCTCGACGGCGAGCATCGAGCAGATTCTGGAATTGAATCCGGACGGCGTCTTTCTCTCGAACGGACCCGGGGACCCGGCGACTGCGGACTCCAGTGTTGCCCTCACCCGTAGCGTTCTCGAGCGGGATCTGCCACTCTTCGGCATCTGCTTCGGCAACCAGATCTTCGGACGCGCCCTCGGGCGCTCTACCTACAAGATGAAGTTCGGTCATCGCGGAATGAACATCCCGGTGGTCGAACACACCACCGGCCGGATCGCCATCACTGCGCAGAACCACGGTTTCGCGCTCGAAGGCGAGGCCGGCGAAGAATTCGACACCGACTTCGGCCGAGCGCGTGTCAGTCACACGTGTGCCAACGACGGCACCGTCGAAGGCGTCGAACTGTTGAGCGGGCGGGCGTTCTCCGTCCAGTACCACCCCGAGGCCGCGGCCGGTCCACACGACGCCGCATACCTCTTCGATCGTTTCACCAGCGTCCTTCAGGAGAAGAAGTAATGCCACGCCGCACAGACCTGAGCCATGTACTGGTCATTGGATCGGGCCCGATCGTGATCGGTCAGGCCTGCGAGTTCGACTATTCGGGAACCCAGGCTTGTCGCGTACTGCGCGAAGAGGGCCTGCGTGTCAGCCTGGTCAACTCCAACCCGGCGACGATCATGACCGACCCGGAATTCGCCGACGCGACCTACGTCGAGCCGATCACCGCCGAGTTCATCGAAAAGATTTTCGCCCGGGAAGCAGAACAAGGCCACCCGATCGAAGCTGTTCTCGCGACTCTCGGCGGTCAGACCGCCCTCAACGCGGCCGTCGCGTTGCACGAGCAGGGAATTCTGACCAAGTACGGTGTCGAGCTGATCGGCGCCGATTTCGACGCCATCCAGCGCGGCGAAGATCGACAGAAGTTCAAGGACATCGTCGCCAAAGTCGGCGGCGAGTCCGCGAAGTCGGCTGTCTGCTACACGATGGACGAGGCGCGAGTTGCCGTCGAAGAACTCGGTTTTCCCGTCGTCGTTCGTCCGTCGTTCACCATGGGTGGGCTCGGCTCCGGAATGGCATACAACGATACCGATCTGACGCGTATCGCCGGCGGCGGGCTGTCTGCCTCGCCGACCGCGAACGTCCTCATCGAGGAGTCGATCCTCGGCTGGAAAGAGTACGAACTCGAACTCATGCGGGACAGTCGCGACAACGTCGTGATTGTCTGCTCCATCGAGAACGTCGATCCGGTCGGTGTACACACCGGTGACTCGGTGACCGTTGCCCCGGCGATGACACTCACCGACCGCGAATACCAGGCCATGCGTGACCTCTCCATCGACATTCTGCGTGAGGTGGGCGTCGATACCGGCGGCTGCAACATTCAGTTCGCGATGGACCCTGCCGATGGTCGGCTCGTGGTCATCGAAATGAATCCGCGGGTGTCGCGGTCTTCGGCACTGGCATCGAAGGCGACGGGGTATCCGATCGCCAAGATGGCCGCCAAACTTGCCATCGGTTACACGCTCGACGAGATCGTCAACGACATCACCAGGGAAACGCCTGCGTGCTTCGAGCCCACTCTCGACTACGTCGTGGTCAAGGCGCCGAGATTCGCATTCGAGAAGTTCCCGGGCGCGGACGGGACCCTCACCACCACGATGAAGTCCGTCGGTGAGGCGATGTCGATCGGACGCAACTTCACCGAGGCGTTCGGCAAGGTCATGCGCTCGCTCGAAACCAAGCGTGCGGGTTACTGGACCGGCCCCGAAGTGACCTGGCCGAGCAATGCCGAAGGCGATCCTGCCGAGGATCTGGAGGGGCTGCTCGCTGACCTGGCCGTTCCGCAGGACGGCCGTATGTACGGCATCGAGAAGGCCTTTGCTCTCGGCGCAACGGTCGAGCAATTGTTCGAGTCCACCAAGATCGATCCGTGGTTCCTCGATCAATTCCAGCTGATCCACGAACTCGGCAACGACATCCGCGATGCTGCAGAGTTCGACGAAGCCCTTCTGCGTCAGGCGAAGTACCACGGACTCTCGGATCGGCAGATCGCCGCGCTTCGACCCGAGCTCGGCGACGAAGACGGCGTCAGGGCTCTGCGAGGCGAACTGGGCGTCCACCCGGTCTACAAGACGGTCGATACCTGCGCCGCTGAATTCGAAGCGAAGACGCCCTACCACTACGGCACCTACGAACTCGATCCCGAAGCCGAGTCCGAGGTCACCGAGCAACGCGAACGCGACAAGGTCCTCATCCTCGGATCGGGACCCAACCGCATCGGCCAGGGAATCGAATTCGACTACTCGTGTGTCCACGCGGCGCAGACACTGTCCGAAGCCGGGTACGAGACGGTCATGATCAACTGCAACCCCGAAACCGTCTCCACCGACTACGACACGGCCGACCGTCTGTACTTCGAACCGCTCACGTTCGAGGACGTACTCGAGGTCTACCGAGCCGAGGCACAGTCGGGCACGGTAGCGGGCGTCATCGTTCAGCTCGGTGGCCAGACGCCACTAGGCCTGGCGAAACGGCTGAAAGCAGCGGGCGTTCCGATCGTCGGCACCAGCCCGGAAGCAATCGACCTCGCGGAAGACCGCGGTGAATTCGGCCGCGTCCTGAACGAAGCCGGTTTGCCCGCACCGAAATTCGGTACTGCAACGACCTTCGACGGCGCGCGCGATATTGCCGCTCGCATCGGATATCCCGTGCTCGTACGTCCCTCGTACGTTCTCGGTGGGCGCGGGATGGAAATCGTCTACGACGAGCCGTCACTGGCCGGGTACATCGAGCGAGCAACCGAGATCTCGCACGACAGACCTGTTCTCGTCGACCGTTTCCTCGAAGATGCCGTCGAAATCGACGTCGACGCACTGTGCGACGGCACCGAGGTGTACCTCGGTGGGGTAATGGAACACATAGAGGAAGCCGGTATCCACTCCGGCGACTCGGCCTGTGCGCTTCCACCGATCACGCTCGGACGAGCCGATATCGAGAACGTTCGTCGCTCGACCGAACTCCTCGCGAAGGGGATCGGCGTCAAGGGCCTTCTCAACGTTCAGTACGCACTCAAGGACGACATTCTGTATGTCCTCGAAGCGAACCCGCGTGCCAGCCGCACCGTGCCGTTCGTCTCGAAGGCGACGGCAGTGCAACTCGCGAAAGCATGTGCGCGGGTCATGATGGGCGAGTCGATCGCCGATCTACGCGCCAGCGGCATGCTTCCTGCGGTTGGTGACGGCGGGACCACACCGCTCGATGCACCTATCGCCGTCAAGGAAGCGGTGTTGCCGTTCAACCGATTCCGCCGCGCCGACGGCACCGGCGTCGACACTCTGCTGAGTCCGGAGATGAAGTCCACCGGCGAGGTGATGGGAATCGACGCTGATTTCGGCACTGCGTTCGCCAAGAGTCAGACAGCGGCGTACGGATCGCTTCCACTATCGGGCGCTGTTTTCGTATCGGTCGCCAACAAGGACAAGCGTTCCTTGATCTTTCCCGTCAAACGTCTTGCCGACCTGGGGTTCACGATTCTGGCCACCGAGGGAACCGCAGAGGTCCTGCGGCGCAACGGGATCACCTGCGAGCAGGTGTACAAGCAGTCCGGCGAGGAAGTCCCGGAAGGAAAAACGACGATCGTCGCTCGCATACTCGCCGGCGACATCGCGATGGTGATCAACACGCCCTACGGCAATTCGGGTCCGCGCGTCGACGGGTACGAAATCCGGAGTGCGGCCGTGGCGCAGAACATCCCGTGCATCACGACGGTCCAGGGTGCATCGGCAGCAGTGCAAGGCATCGAAGCCTCCATCGCAGGCGGCATCGGAGTTCGCTCGCTTCAGGATCTGCACGCCGCGATGGCCGGACGCGGTCAGGCATGACCGTCGGCGGGTGGTTGGATCGACTCCGCACCGCGACCGCCTCGCGGGGTCGACTCTGTGTCGGCATCGACCCGCATCCGGCACTGCTCGACGCGTGGGGTCTGCCCAGGAACGCCGACGGGCTGGAGACATTCGCGGAGATATGCGTCGAGGCCTTCGTCGGTGAGATCGCCGTCGTGAAGCCCCAAGTCGCATTCTTCGAGGCCTACGGCAGCGCAGGCTTTGCGGTGTTGGAACGCACGATCACGGTGTTGCGGGACGCCGGCACGATGGTGATCGCCGACGCGAAGCGTGGGGATATCGGTACCACCATGCGCGCGTATGCGCAGACATGGTTGGGGGAGGGGAGCCCTTTGTCTTCGGATGCGGTAACGGTATCGCCGTATCTGGGATTCGACTCCTTGACCGAGACGTTCGAGGTGGCTTCGGCTCACGGGAGAGGCGTCTTCGTTCTCGCTCGGACATCGAATCCCGAAGGCTCTTCGGTGCAGTTGGCCGAAAGCAACGAACGATCGGTTGCGCAAGCGATCGTCGACGGATCACGAACTGTCGGTCGTGACGGTCTCGGCACGGTGGGCCTCGTCGTCGGTGCCACCCGAGATCACGGTCTGGACCTCGAGGGCTTCGATGGACCGATTCTCGCACCGGGTCTCGGTGCTCAGGGCGCCGAGGTCGGCGATTTGCGGCATATCTTCGGGGATTGCCTACAGCTGCTGCTGCCCAGTTCGTCCCGCGGAGTGCTTGCTGCCGGGCCGACGGTCGGCGCCCTCCAAGACGCCGCTCGAACGCTGCGCGATGAGATCGAGACTGCATTGGCTTAGCTCACCGGCCGAAAGCGCTCGGCAAAGGGGGTGGGTTCGCGAACTCCGTCGAGCGTGGGTACCGTCGCTGTCGTTGCAGGTTACCGCTGGTATGCCGCAGCCAAGTGCAAGCAAGACCCCTGCACTGTTCACCTTTCGATGTGACGGAGGAAACGTGGCCCTTCCCCAGTTGACCGCAGAGCAGCGAGCAGCCGCTTTGGAGAAGGCGGCCTTCGCCCGTAAAACAAGAGCCGAGCTCAAAGAGCGTCTCAAGCGAGGCGGCACCGACCTGCAGCAAGTGTTGAAGGATGCCGAAACCGACGAGATTCTCGGCAAGATGAAGGTGTCGGCACTTTTGGAAGCACTTCCCAAGGTCGGCAAGGTCAAGGCCCAGGAATTGATGACCGAGTTGGAGATTGCACCGACTCGTCGTCTACGTGGTCTCGGTGACCGACAGCGCAAGGCGCTGTTGACGAAGTTCGATTTCGAAGCCTGAGAGGTCCGACCAGTGGCGGGAGTATCGACCGTGTCCGACAGTGACGCGTCACCGAGTGGGAGGGGTCGGCTCATCGTGTTGTCCGGTCCCTCCGGCGTCGGTAAGTCCAGCGTCGTTCGAGTTGTACGACGGACACTGCCCGAGTTGTGGTTCAGCGTTTCCGTAACCACCCGGGCGCCGCGACCCGGCGAGGTCGACGGCGAGGACTATCACTTCGTGACTGCCGACGAGTTCGATCGCATGGTCGAGGCAGACGAATTACTCGAGTGGGCGAGTGTGCACGGTGGTCTGCACCGCTCCGGCACGCCGGCCGCCCCCGTAGAGGAGGCCTTGGAGCGAGGACATCCGGTGCTGCTCGAACTCGATCTCGCCGGTGCACGTGCCGTCCGGGTGTCCAAGCCCGAAGCTCTGTTGGTGTTCATGGCACCACCTACCTGGGAAGATCTCGTGCAGCGCCTGACGTCCAGGGCGACCGAAGAATCGGATGCTACCGAGCGGCGACTTCAGACCGCACGGGTCGAATTGGCGGCACAGAACGAGTTCGACACGATCATTGTCAATGCCGATGTCGACCATTCGTGCGATGAGTTGGTATCCTTGTTGGTCGGTAGGTCTTCGGTCGGTTGATTCTGGCGTATTCCGGGCGATGTAGAGCCGATTTTTGCCAGCTTCAGCAGTCTTGCACTACCAGCAGTGTGGCTTCGACCAGCAGACAGCACCAGCATTTTTCGCAGCAGTACCGATGCACTTTCAGGAGATCAATAGTGAGCAGCACTTCAGCGGCCGTGTCCGATTTCGACGGATCCAGCGTTCTGCCGGCCTACGACACGCCGCTCGGCATCACGAATCCCCCCATCGACGAACTTCTGGCGCGCACGTCGTCGAAGTACGCTCTCGTGATCTATGCGGCCAAGCGGGCCCGTCAGATCAACGATTACTACAACCAGCTCGGCGACGGCATCCTCGAGTACGTCGGCCCCTTGGTCGAGCCGGGTCTGCAGGAGAAGCCGCTCTCGATCGCACTCCGGGAGATCCATGCCGATCTCCTCGAGCATTCCGAAGGCGAATAAGAACCGCTGGTAAGGAAGCAGCCGTTGCGCGTAGTCATCGGAGTAGGTGGCGGGATCGCCGCCTACAAGAGCTGTTCCCTCATTCGCAGCTTCACCGAGGGTGGACATCACGTTCGGGTGATCCCCACGGAGTCGGCGCTCGAGTTCGTGGGGCGGGCAACATTCGAAGCGCTGTCCGGTAACCCGGTTCACACCGGAGTCTTTTCCGACGTGCCCGAGGTTCCCCATGTTCGGTTGGGGCAGGAGGCCGACCTCGTGGTCGTCGCGCCTGCCACGGCAGACCTGCTGGCTCGGATCGCAGGCGGGCGGGCGGACGATCTCCTGACCGCCACACTCCTGACCGCGCGTTGCCCAGTTGTTCTCGCACCGGCAATGCACACCGAGATGTGGGAGCACCCGGCGACGGTTGCCAACGTCGCCACCGTGCGTGGTCGCGGTGTCACCGTCGTCGAACCTGCGTCCGGTCGTCTGACGGGCCGCGATACCGGAGCGGGTCGCCTTCCGGAACCGTCCGAGATTTTTGCGCTTGCGATGCTGCTGGCCGAGCGATCGGATGCACTCCCGCAAGATCTGTCCGGTCGCCGAGTCGTCGTGACCGCCGGTGGAACCCGCGAACCGTTGGACCCCGTCCGATTCCTGGGCAACCGAAGTTCGGGTAAGCAGGGATATGCGTTGGCCCGAGTGGCAGCTCAACGTGGCGCCGACGTCACCCTGATCGCTGGTTTCACCACCGAACTTCCAGATCCCGCAGCTGTGGACGTCGTGCATGTGAAGACGGCGCGGCAGATGCAGGAGGCGGTGCGCAAATTCGCCCCTGATTCCGACGTGATCGTGATGGCGGCGGCTGTCGCCGACTTCCGTCCGGCAACGATCGCCGCAAGCAAGATCAAGAAGGGTGCCGACGAACCGGATTCGATCCCGCTGGTTCGAAACGACGACATCTTGGCAGGACTGGTCGAGTCGCGTCGTAACGGGGACATTGCACAAGCCACTGTGATCGTAGGGTTTGCTGCCGAGACCGGTGACGAGCAGGGAGACGTACTCACCTATGCGCGAGCGAAGCTCGAACGTAAGGGATGCGATCTGCTCGTCGTCAACGCGGTAGGGGAGGGAAAAGCGTTCGAGGTCGACGACAACGACGGATGGCTGTTGGGATCCGATGGTTCGGAATCGGCGCTCGGAGAGGGTTCGAAAGCTTTGCTTGCGAGCCGCGTCGTCGACGCAGTTGTCGGCATGCTCGCGATCCAGCCTTCGGATCACCGGTGATTCGAAGGGTGCACAGCACGCACCCGCCCGACTAAAGTGACGTGCGCTTCGTGTCGGAATCTGGCTCGGGGCGTCGAACCCATAGTTGTAGTTCAGAGTGTTTCACCAGGTATGTGCTCGAATCGAATGAATGTGATGGCCGACAGGGAGTAATGCTCCTGGCCGGCCGAAAGTACGCGTCGAGAGGAAATCCGTGAGCAAGTCCGGCAGTCGGCTCTTCACCAGTGAGTCCGTGACAGAGGGTCACCCAGACAAAATTTGTGATGCGATCAGCGACTCGATCCTCGATGCACTTCTCACCGAGGATCCTCGTGCACGCGTGGCAGTGGAGACGTTGGTCACGACCGGCCAGGTCCATGTCGCCGGTGAAGTGAATACCACTGCCTATGCAGACATTCCGAGGATCGTCCGCGAGAAGGTCCTCGAGATCGGCTACGACTCCTCTGCCAAAGGCTTCGACGGCAATTCGTGTGGCGTGAACGTTGCGATCGGTGCTCAGTCTCCGGAAATCGCCCAGGGAGTCGATAATTCACACGAGTCGCGAGTCGAAGGACTCTCCGATGACGAGATCGACCGCCAGGGTGCAGGCGACCAAGGGCTGATGTTCGGGTACGCCAATACCGATACCCCAGAGTTGATGCCGCTTCCGATCGCGTTGGCGCACCGCCTCGCTCGTCGATTGACAGAGGTTCGCAAGAACGGCACTCTGCCGTACCTGCGTCCGGATGGTAAGACTCAGGTCACCATCGAATACGACGGTGATCAGGCAGTACGACTGGACACGGTCGTGGTCTCCACCCAGCACGCGGCCGATATCGACCTGGACAATCTGCTGACGCCGGATATCCGCGACCAGGTCCTCAGTGCCGTGCTCGCAGATCTGAACATCCCCACACTCGACACTTCCAACATCAGACTGCTCGTCAATCCCACCGGCAAGTTCGTTCTCGGCGGACCGATGGGTGATGCTGGGCTGACCGGCCGCAAGATCATCGTCGACACCTATGGCGGCATGGCCCGTCATGGCGGCGGCGCCTTCTCCGGTAAAGATCCGTCCAAGGTCGACCGTAGCGCCGCCTACGCGATGCGATGGGTTGCGAAGAATGCTGTGGCTGCCGGACTTGCCGATCGCATCGAGGTCCAGGTTGCGTACGCAATCGGTAAATCGGCGCCGGTCGGTCTGTTCGTCGAGACCTTCGGAACCGAAAAGACCGACCCCGTGCGGATTCAGGCTGCGATCGCCGAGGTGTTCGATCTACGCCCCGGTGCGATCATTCGTGACCTCGATCTGCTTCGTCCGATCTATGCACCGACCGCCGCATACGGTCACTTCGGCCGAACGGACATTTCGCTGCCGTGGGAGTCGATCGATCGTGCCGACAAGCTGCGCGCTGCCGCCGGTCTTTGATATCGGCTTCGGGTACCTCGAGGGAGAGCAGTTCACGGACGGAGTGAGGTGAGCGGCGCAGCGAGAACGGCAGCCGAGGAGCGTCCCATCGCGCGGGTGCTGCCGCTGCTGCCGCTCGCTCACCTCGACCGGGAATTCGACTATCTCGTACCGGCCGAATTCGCCGATAGTGCTCAACCAGGGGTACGGGTTCGAATTCGGTTCGCCGGGAGGCTGGTCGACGGATACATCGTCGAGCGTGTCGAGTCCAGCGATCACACGGGAAAGCTAGGCTGGCTCGACCGTGTCGTCTCTCCCGAGAGGGTCCTGACGCCCGAGATCAGCGCGCTGGTCACTGCCGTCGCCGCGAGATATGCCGGGACGAGAGCCGATGTCCTGCGTCTTGCTGTTCCGCCGCGACACGCCAAGGTCGAAGGGGAGCCTTCTGACGACATGCCGGTCATCGTTGCTCCGGCGATCGATTCGAGTGCGTGGGCGTCGTACACCCACGGCGAGGCTTTCCTCGATGCACTGCGGGCATCGAGGAGTCCGCGGGCGATCTGGCAGGCACTTCCGGGTGAGGATTGGGCTCATCGTATTGCCGAACTCGCCACGGTCACAGCGGCGAGTGGGCGAAGTGTGGTGGTGGTGGTGCCGGATCAACGCGACTTGGATCGCGTAGCGTCGGCCTGCGAGGCGGTGGCCGGCTCGGACGCGGTGATCGCATTGTCCGCAGGTCTCGGACCTGCCAAACGCTACCGACGCTGGTTGGCGGCACTACGACGCGATGTGTCGATCGTCGTCGGCACCAGGAGCGCGGTGTTCGCTCCCGCACGAAATTTGGGTTTGCTGCTCATGTGGGATGACGGTGACGATGGTTACGCTGAACCTCGATCGCCCTATTCACATGCACGGGAGGTGGCGCTGTTGCGGGCGCACGAATGCGGATGTGCGGTCGTATTGGCTGGGCATGCCAGAACTGCCGAGGCCGAGGCGCTCGTGGATTCCGGTTGGGCACACGATCTTCTCGCGCCCCGGGAAGTGGTCCGGGCGCGGCAACCACACGTTATCGCGCTGGCGGACAGTGATCATGCGTTGGCCAGAGACCCGGGGGCACGTGCAGCGCGCTTGCCTGCCATCGCATTCGATGCGGCACGAACAGCATTGGCCGCGAATCTTGCTGTGCTGGTTCAAGTGCCACGCGGCGGGTACGTTCCATCGCTGGCCTGCGGCAAGTGTCGAAATCCCGCGAGATGCCGTCGCTGCAACGGACCGTTGTCATTGCCGTCTGCTCCGGGAGCGGACGGCGCAGGCAGCCCCACCTGCAGTTGGTGCGGCGTCGCCGATACCAACCATCGCTGCACCGTCTGCGGGTCTCGAACCCTGCGGGCAGTTGTCATCGGTGCACATCGAACAGCGGAAGAGTTGGGACGCGCATTTCCTGGCGTGCCGGTCCACACCTCCGGGGGATCATCGGTGCTCGACTCCGTCGCTTCCGGACCGAGGCTGGTCATATCCACTGTGGGAGCCGAACCGACCACGCCCGGTGGGTTCGGTGCTGCTCTACTGCTCGACGGGTGGGCATTGCTCGGCCGCGCCGATTTGCGTGCAGCAGAGGAGACACTTCGCCGATGGATGACGGCCGCAGCTTTGGTTCGGCCCGGTAGCGAGAACGGCCGAGTGGTCGTGGTCGCGGAATCGGAGATTCCGACGGTGCAGGCACTGGTGCGCTGGGATCCGGTCGGGCACGCGCGAAGTCAGCTGGAGGAGCGCATTGAGGTGCGGTTCCCGCCGGCGGTCCATGTTGCGGCGATCGATGGGACGACGGCATCGATCACTGCGCTCGTCGAAGCGGCTGGGCTGGCGGAGGAGGTGGAGGTACTCGGGCCGGTGGATCTCCCTGATGGTCAGCGTGCTCCGGCCGGCGGGGGAGAAGAGGTCCTGCCGGGCGATGTACAACGACTATTGCTTCGGGTGCCCCGTAACGCCGGTGGGGCCCTTGCCCGTTCACTCACAGAGGCGCAGGCCGCCAGGAGTGCCAGGAAGAGTACGTCTTCGATTCGAGTCCAGATCGATCCCATCAGAATCGGTTGAGTAGTCGGTGCGGGAGTGCGACGTCGAGCGCATAGAGTCTGTCTCCTACGGCATTGGGCCAAGTTCTTACGACACTGAGCAAGGGGCAGTTCGGGCCCTGGGACAAGCGAAGGTTCATTCGATGAAAAGACGACAGCTGATTCGACGCGTGGCAACAGGTTTGGCAGTAGTTGCGGGCGCACGTTTGGCGGGTCCCACGCTTGCGCAGGCGGCGCCGGGAACGGGTTCGGCAGATCTTCCCGGGTTCGGGATCCCCTTGGATCGCTTGCTGAAGATCGTCTCGCTTTCCCACGTCAACGACCCGGCCACGACACCGATATTCCCAGGTGATCCCGAGTTCGTTCTGGAGACTGCCGCCACCGTAGCCGAAGACGGGTTCTACATCCAGAACGTCAGAGAAGGCGAACACACGGGTTCACATTGGGGCGCACCGGCTCACTTCCAAGAAGGCGGGCTCACCGCAGACCAACTCGCGCCGGAAGATCTGTTCCTGCCTGCAGTGAAAATAGATGTTCGTGAGAAGTCGGCCGCGAATGCAGATTACGCAGTCACGGTCGCAGACCTTCAGGAATGGGAGACGGTCAACGGCCGTATCCCGTCAGGCGCTGCAGTCCTGTTATGGACCGGGTGGGATGAGCGGTGGGGCTCGGATACGTACGCCAACGCCGATGCGCAGGGTGTGAGCCATCAGCCCGGCTTCTCTGCGGACGCCGCGCAATGGCTCATCGATACGGGCCGACTTGCTGATCGAGGAGCGTTGGGAACCGATACGTTCGGTCCTGATCTCGGCAACGACGAGACCTATCCGGTATCGGTCAAACTGTACGACCGGCGCAGAATCAGTTTGGAAAATCTCACCAACCTGGGTTCTTTGCCGAGCACCGGGGCTCATGTTCTGGTCGGAGGTCCGATCAACCGAGCCGGGTCGGGTTCACCCGCAACGATTTTCGGACTGATCCCGAGGCTTCCCTGATTACCTGAACAGAACGAAATCCGCTGGATGTCAGGGCTGCGGTGGTTCGGCCACCAGTCGAATGCCGCAGCCGTATCGTCCAGGTTGTACACCATCCGCAGAGCGCCGTCGCAATCGTAGGTGAAGACCCCCGCCTTACCGCTCTTCTTTGCCTCGTACATGGCCCGATCCGCACTACGAACCACGGTATCTGCCGTCACGTCGCCGTCGAAAACGTTCAACTCGACCACTCCCACGCTTGCGCCGATCGACACTGTGTAGCCCTCGATTTTTTGCGGCTTACGAAGTGCGTCGACAATCTCTTTCGCGGCGCGGCACCCGGCGTCGATACCCGCGGGAATCAGTACGGTGAATTCGTCGCCTCCGAATCGGGCGACGATGCCCCCATGTTCGCCGCCGTCGACCGCGTCCGCCAACCGATTCGAAAGAATCTCGAGCAAGCGGTCTCCGGCACCGTGGCCGAGGCGATCGTTGATGGCCTTGAAGTTGTCCAAGTCGATCAAGAGCAACACGCCAAGTCGTCCGCTCGTGTTGTGGAGGTCGATCACTGTGCTCAGGTGCTCGTCGAATGCGGATCGGTTGAGCAGGCCGGTCAATCCGTCGTGATGTGCTCGGAAGCTGAGCTCCGCCTGCGCTTCGGACAATCGTCGTAGGAGTGTGTCGTTTTGCAGCAATGTCATTACCTGACGGGCCAGCGAGAGCACCACCACGGCGAAGAACAGTGCGAGCACCACGGTATCGACGGAACCATGGGCCGCCCATTGCGCGCCGAGAAACGTGCCGATCAGCGCGATCAACGCGTAGGGGAGCAATAGTTGCGTTCGATCACTGGCCAACGAAACGAGCGAAGACCGGGGCGATGTGGACCGAGTGCTCGGTCGACCATTCGAATGTTCGATCCGAACCGTACCGTCGGGGCGTCTACCTGTAGGGACGGACGCGGCGAGAGCAACCAGAACGGGTCCTGCGATGAAGCCTGCGTCGGCAACCAACGGCATCTCCTCGGCGCCGATGGCGACGAGGTAGGCATACAGACTGTCCGAGGTTGCCACGCACACGAGTCCGGCGCCGAGCAGCGACAGTTGTGCGCGGTAACGGCGAGGAACGTCAGCGACCACAGCGAGTAGAGCGACCATGACGACAAGTACGAGGTCGGTGATCGGGTACATCGATGCGACGAGAAATCGCAAGGAATTCGTTTCCTCGGATCGTACGACGTGTCCCAACGCGGTGGACCATGACAGTACGAACAGTGAGCCGACGATCACCATGCCGTCGAGCACCGAGGTGATCCAAGCATGAGTGGGGCCGACCGCGGCGCGGCGCGGCGACTGTCCGACGACCGCGAGGAGTGCTGAGACAGAGAAGATCGGAAGCAGAAAGAATCCGATGTCTGCATACGACGGCGACGGCAGTGCCGTGTGAAGAACTGAACGGTACAGAGCCCACGTCATCATCCCTGCCGACCAGCAGGCCATACCCGCAGCCATCAGAACCCGCCACCTTCGCTCGGCTCCGGTGCGATGCCTGGCCGTGTACCAACAGATCGAAGCGGCTGCGGTGCCACAGATCAGTTGTGCGAGGTCGTCCAGGACGACGGAGAGGTCTTTCGGCAGAATTCCGGATGAGACGATGGCGACTACGGCTGCAACGACAGCGAGGTAAGCCGCTGTTCGTCGGAGCACCGAGTATTCGGACTCGGCCGAGGCCGGGGGGCTGGTGATGGCCAAGCTCCCTCCTCTCGTCCGCGGGTTTCTCGGTCCGACCCGGCGACATCGAGATGGTCGAGTCGACGCTCGCTTGCCCGACCAGGCTAGCGGGTGATCGCGGGCGAGTTGTCTTCTCGGGCCGAACGGTGCCGAGTACGTGAAGTCCCGCGCTATAACGATGCAAGACCGACCGGCGCAGGATCGGCGGTTTGTCGGGAAGTGAGCAGATGGTCCCTAGAATAGGGAGTTCGTCGTAAGAGTCGTATTGCCTATTCGTGGGAGCCCACTGGTGCGTGTTGTGTTTGCAGGGACGCCTGAACCGGCGGTTCCTTCGCTGGAACGTCTGATCGCTTCGGACAAGCACGAGGTGATAGCGGTAGTCACCCGACCCGATGCAGCGGCGGGCCGTGGACGCAAACAGGTTCGCTCGCCGATCGGTGTTCTGGCCGACTCACACGGCATCCCGGTCCTGACGCCCACGAACCCCTCTGATCCTGAGTTTCTCGACGCATTGGCGGCATTGGAGCCCGATGTCTGCCCCGTCGTGGCCTACGGCGCCTTACTGCCTCGGCCGGTGTTGAACATTCCCCGATTCGGTTGGATAAACCTTCACTTCTCGCTGCTCCCTGCGTGGCGCGGCGCCGCCCCCGTGCAGGCAGCTATCGCCGCCGGTGACGACGTCACAGGTGCGTCGACCTTTCTGCTCGAGGAAGGGATGGACACGGGGCCGATACTCGGTGTCGTAACCGAAGTGGTTCGGCCGTCGGACACCGCAGGCGAGCTGCTCTCCAGGCTCGCGATCAGCGGCGCGGAGCTGTTGGAAGCCACCTTGGATGCCATCGATGCGGGGGAAGCGTCCGCGCTGCCGCAAAGCGTGGATGGCGTCTCGTACGCCAAGAAGGTGACCGTCGATGCTGCTCGCATCGACTGGACGCGTTCGGCAGCAGCAGTCGAGCGTCAGATCCGAGCAGTCACGCCCAACCCCGGCGCATGGACGACGGTAGGCGATATTCGTATGAAGGTCCTCCCAGTGACCGTGTCGACCGAGAGAATGGAACCCGGACACATCGTTGTACGAAAGGACGGTGTGTACGTAGGTACTGCAAGCACAGCCGTCGTCCTCGGTGACATAGTGCCGCAGGGCAAGAAGCCGATGAAGGCACTCGACTGGGCTCGTGGAGCCCGGCTTACGGAAACGGCAGTGGCGCAATGAGTTCGGAAGACAAGTCCAGTCGCGGCAACGCGGGAGGCGGCCGAAACGAACACGGTGGCCGTCCAGGTAAGCGTCGGCCGACATCTACGGAGTCGTCCGGCACCAACGGTGCGTCCCGACGACCGCAGGGGACATCGCGCGGCGCGGGCACCAACCGGCCTCCGCGGGGAAACGGTCCAGCCGCTGCCGGTGCGGTCGACGCTGCCCGTCTGGCGGCTCGCGACGTTCTCAAAGCCGTTCGGGAGCGCGATGCCTATGCCAACTTGGTCTTGCCTGGCCTGCTACGCGAGCGCAAACTCGATACCCGAGACGCAGCCTTGGCAACCGAACTCGCCTACGGAGCGTCCCGTGCCCGCGGGCTGCTCGACGCCGTCATCGAGAGTGGCTCGGGCCGGTCCATCGCCGATATCGACGGGGGATTGCTCGATATTCTGCGGCTCGGGGCGTATCAACTACTCCGCACCAGAGTTGCACCGCACGCTGCAGTAGCCACTTCCGTCGATTTCGCGCGAGCGGAGTTCGGCAGCGGCAAAGCCGGCTTCGTCAATGCTGTGCTGCGACGAGTCTCGGAGAAGACCGAAGCGCAATGGGTGGAGGAGCTGAGTCCATCCGTAGAACAGGATCCTGTCGGACACTTGGCATTCGAATACGCACATCCCAAGTGGATCGCCCAGGCGTTCGCCGACGCGCTCGGAGCCGACGCCGGTGAACTAGCGGCCGTTCTGGCCGCAGACGATGCGCGTCCTGCCGTGCATCTCGTGGCGCGTCCGGGTGAGATCTCGGCGGAGGAACTGGCTCTCGTCACCGGTGGCGAAGAAGGTCCGTATTCGCCGTACGCGGTACACCTCGACGGCGGGGATCCGGGCAAGCTCGACGCAGTTCGCGAGGGTCTGGCAGGAGTCCAGGACGAAGGTAGTCAGCTTGTTGCCAGGGCGCTGACGCTGGCGCCGCTCGAAGGTCCGGACGGCGGTCGATGGCTCGACCTGTGCGCTGGGCCAGGAGGCAAGGCCGCGCTGCTCGGTGCGCTCGCCGAAATCGACGGTGCACGGGTCGACGCAGTGGAACCGACTCCTCATCGCGCCGAACTGGTCCGAAAGACCACCGCATCACTGCCTGTCACCGTCCACGTCGTCGACGGCCGAGACTCCGGCCTCGACCCCGGATTCGATCGTGTTCTCGTCGACGCCCCCTGCACCGGACTCGGCGCGCTGCGTCGCCGTCCGGAAGCACGGTGGCGTCGCTCACCCAAGGATGTTGCGGCACTGGTCACTCTGCAGAGGGAGCTTCTCGCATCGGCGATCTCACTCGTGCGGCCGGGCGGCGTCGTCGTCTACTCCACGTGTTCGCCGCATCTGTCGGAAACGACCGCTGTCGTCGCCGATGCTGTGCGGCGCCACGGCGTCGAGCAACTGGACACGCGGGAGTTGCTTCCGGATGTTCCTCTGATCGGCGACGGACCCTCGGTGCAGCTATGGCCACACCGTCACGGTACCGACGCGATGTTCATGGCCGCGCTGCGCAAACCGCTCTGACTGGACGGACCGTCCGGTACGTATTCGTCCAAGCGCCGCTGCGATCAGCGGAGGAGACTTATGAACCATGAACATCGGTACTGGTGGTGGTAGCGCCGAAGACGGCGCTACCACGTGGACGAGCGTCGTCGAATTCGCGGAGACGCTGCCGAAAGTGGCGCTCTCGACGTCGTACGGAACTCCTGCCTTGAAGGTTGCCGGCAAGTTGTTCGCCAGGCTGCGCACCGAGGCGGAAGGTGGGCTGCTTCTGGTGTGCCGCCTGGACGAGAAACAAGCGCTTCTCTCCGGCGGGAGTCCGGCGTTCTATACGACCCCGCACTATGACGGGTACGGCTACATCATCGTCGATCTCGATCTTCTCGACCGCGACGAACTGCGGGAGATGATCGTCGCCGCGTGGCGCGACAAGGCAACCCCGACTGCGAGAAAGCAGTACGACGGTACCGACTAGGATCAGTGGTGTGGCAGCTCCGATGATCGCACCGTCCATTCTTTCCGCCGACTTCGCTCGTTTGGGTGAAGAGGCCAATGCAGTAAAGGGCTCCGACTGGTTGCACGTCGATGTCATGGACGCCCATTTCGTACCCAATCTGACACTGGGGCTACCGGTGGTTCAATCGTTGTCGAAGGCCACCGACATTCCGTTGGACTGCCATCTGATGATCGAGGATCCGGCTCGCTGGGCGCCGTCGTACGCCGAGGCGGGTGCCTACAACGTCACGTTTCATGCTGAGGCAACCGACGATCCGATCGCGGTGGCCAAAGACATTCGTGCGGCGGGTGGGAAAGCCGGCCTGGCCGTCAAGCCCGGTACACCCATCGAGCCGTACCTCGAGATCCTCCGTTCGTTCGACACGCTTCTCGTCATGAGCGTGGAGCCTGGATTCGGCGGGCAGTCGTTCATGCCCGAGGTGCTGAGCAAGGCCGGGATCGTCCGATCGCTCGTCGATTCGGGTGAGCTGAAGCTGATCGTCGAAATTGACGGAGGGATCAACGTCGACACGATCGAGCAGGCCGCGGCGGCCGGGATCGACTGCTTCGTTGCAGGCTCGGCGGTCTATGGCACTTCGGATCCAGCAGGCGCGGTCCGTGGCCTACGCGCGCAAGCAGCCCGGGCCTCGAAGCACCTGTCGAACGGATGAGTGTCGCCCGGATGGCTGGTGGCGGTTCCATCTCCATCGACGAGGCGATGCGTATGGCCGTCGGTCACGCCGAGGCAGTCAGAGGCCGAACGAGCCCGAATCCACCCGTGGGTGCGATCATTCTCGATGTCGACGGCGTAGTCGTCGGCGTGGGGTCGACCCAACCTCCGGGTGGTCCACATGCCGAGGTCGTCGCGTTGCGGGAAGCAGGCGAGAAGGCGCGCGGGGGCACTGCGGTGGTCACGTTGGAGCCGTGCAATCACACTGGCAGAACTGGTCCGTGCTCGCGGGCACTCATCGAAGCCGGCATCGCCAAAGTGGTGTTCGCCGTTGCCGATCCCACTCCGTTGGCACAGGGCGGCGCCGACACGTTGATCGAAGCGGGCATGCTCGTAGAGTCGGGAACAGGTGCCGAGACTGTGGCCAAGGGGCCACTGCGTGCGTGGTTACACAAGCAGCGGACCGGCCGTCCACACGTGACCCTGAAGTACGCCGCAAGTCTGGACGGCCGAAGTGCTGCGGCCGACGGCTCCAGTCAGTGGATCACGGGTCCGGCAGCACGTGCCCACGTCCACGAGCAACGATCCACCCTCGACGCCATCGTCGTCGGTACCGGCACGGTAGTGGCCGATGATCCGAGACTGACCGCTCGGTTGCCCGACGGCACCGACTCGCCGCATCAGCCCACACGAGTCGTCGTGGGACTTCGGGAGACAGCCCCTACTGCGCAGGTCCGAAGCTCCGATGCTCCGACCGTGTTCGTGCGGAGCCGCGAGCCGGCCGAGGTGATGCATGCGCTGGCCGAGCACACCGAAGTACTGATCGAAGGTGGACCGACTCTGGCTGGCGCGTTTCTGGCGGCGGGGCTGGTCGACAGAATCGTGGCCTATATCGCTCCGGTCGTGCTGGGATCCGGCGCGGCGGCGGTGGAGAATGCAGGTGTCGGAACAATCACCGACGCCTTGAGGTTTTCTATCGAGAGTGTGCATCCGATCGGAGCCGACATTTTTCTCAGCGCCGTTCCGAACCGACACGCCTGAACCGCACATGCACGCATAGTCCGCTGTAGTAGCGGAACGACAAAGAGATCGACCGGACAGGAGTGAGTACCAAGTGTTCACCGGAATCGTCGAGGAACTCGGCGAGATAATCGGCAGGGAAGACCTTGTCGACTCGGCCCGCTTCACGGTCAAGGGGCCGATCGTGACCTCGGACGCAGGTCACGGCGACTCCATCGCAGTGAACGGGGTATGCCTGACCGTCGTGGATGTGCTGGCGGAAGGCGCATTCACCGCTGATGTCATGCAGGAGACACTCGACAGGTCGTCGTTGCAGCGGCTCGAGGTGGGCAGCCGAGTCAACTTGGAACGTGCCATGGCGATGGGCAAGCGCCTCGGTGGGCACCTGGTACAGGGGCACGTAGACGGGACCGGAACGGTCGTTCATCGTTCGCCGTCGGAGAACTGGACCGTGGTGCGCGTATCGATGCCCACGTCGGTCGCTCGCTATGTTGTGGAAAAGGGCTCGATCACAGTCGACGGAGTGTCGTTGACCGTCTCGGCGCTCGGCAAGGACGAAGGCGGCGAGCACTGGTTCGAGATCTCGTTGATCCCGACCACTCTCGACTTGACGACGTTGGGAAGTGCCGAGGTCGGCGCCCCCGTCAATCTGGAAGTGGACGTCATCGCCAAGTATGTGGAGCGCCTGCAGACCGTAGGCGCCTAGAAAGTACGCTCGAAGGTGCACCCGCACCCTCGGATGCATGGTGGGGTATGACAAGTATGGAGCGCAGGACGTGACAAGGTTCGACAGTATCGAGCGTGCGGTCGCTGACATCGCCGCGGGCAAAGCAGTTGTGGTAGTCGATGACGAGGATCGCGAGAACGAAGGCGATCTCATCTTCGCCGCCGAGAAGGCGACGCCCGAACTCGTCGCGTTCATGGTGCGGTACACCTCCGGATATCTGTGTGTGCCGCTCGCCGGTGAGGACTGTGATCGACTCGGGCTGCCGCCGATGTTCGCCACCAACCAGGACAAACACGGCACTGCCTACACTGTGACCGTCGATGCGCGCGAGGGCATCGGTACCGGCATCTCCGCATCCGATCGTGCAGCGACCATGCGGTTGTTGGCAGACCCGGACACAGGTGCCAACGACTTCACACGCCCTGGTCACGTCGTACCGCTCCGCGCGAAGGAGGGCGGCGTTCTGCGTCGCCCCGGACACACCGAAGCTGCCGTCGACCTCGCACGCATGGCCGATCTGCGGCCGGCGGGCGTCATCTGCGAAATCGTCAGCCAGAAGGACGAGGGCGCGATGGCCCAAACCGACGAACTGCGGGTCTTTGCAGACGAACACAACCTGGCTCTGATCTCTATTGCCGACCTCATCGCGTGGCGCCGTAAGCACGAGAAGCACGTGGTCCGCGTCGCCGACGCACGCATCCCGACCAAACACGGGACGTACCGTGCAGTCGGGTACCAGAGTGTGTACGACGAGGTCGAGCATGTCGCGCTCGTTCGGGGCGATATCGCAGGCCCGGACGGCGACGGAAGCGACGTTCTCGTTCGCGTTCACTCGGAGTGCCTCACCGGCGACGTGTTCGGATCGCTCCGATGTGATTGTGGACCCCAGCTCGATGCTGCGATGGACATGATCGCCGCAGAAGGTCGAGGCGTCGTACTCTACATGCGCGGTCACGAGGGTCGCGGCATCGGTTTGCTGCACAAGTTGCAGGCCTACCAGCTGCAGGACGCAGGTTCGGACACCGTCGACGCAAACCTGCAGTTGGGCCTCCCCGCCGATTCCAGGGATTACGGGATCGGGGCACAAATTCTTGTGGACCTCGGAATCTCGTCCATGCGGTTGCTCACCAACAATCCGGCGAAGCGAGTCGGGTTGGATGGGTACGGGCTCCACGTGACAGAGCGGGTTCCGATGCCGCTCCGTGCGAATGCCGAGAATCTGACATATCTCCGCACCAAACGAGACCGCATGGGACACGACCTTGTCGGTTTGGACGAGTACGAAGCAGGGACCAATCGATGAGCGGCGGCGGCGAACCCGAACTGCAGCTCTCCGGTGCAGGTGACCTGAAGCTGGCGATCGTTGCGGGCCAGTGGCACAAGACGATTTCCGAGGCGCTGCTGGCAGGTGCCAAGCGGAAGGCCGAAGAAGTCGGTATCACCGACGTCACCGTGGTGCGTGTCGCCGGTGCGATCGAACTTCCGGTAGTTGCCCAGGCTCTGGCCAAATCACACGACGCAGTGGTCGCGCTCGGGGTGGTCATCCGTGGTGGTACTCCGCATTTCGAGTACGTCTGCGACGCGGTCACCGCAGGTCTGACTCGGGTTTCGCTCGACGAGAGCACGCCCGTCACCAACGGAGTGCTCACCACGAACGACGAAGCACAGGCACTCGATCGGGCAGGACTCCCAGAATCGAAAGAGGACAAGGGTGCCCAGGCGGTGGCAGCTGCTGTCGACACCGCGCTGACACTCAAGCACCTGCGTCAGCCGTGGACCGACGAGGCGTTCCGATGACCGACGAAGCTCGTTGGGAACTCGAGGTTCGTTCGATCAAGTCCGCCCGGTTCGCGATAGCAGCGGCGGTCGTGCTGCTGGTGTCGCACACCACCGTGGCGATTCTTCTGCGCGTATCGCCAACCGGGGTCTTTTTTCGCACTGCCGATCAGCTTGCACTCGCCGGAATCGGTGTCCTGCTCGCCGGGATCGCGTTGTTGCTGACACGACCGCGCGTGCGAGTCGGTAAAGAAGGCGTCGCCGTTCGCAACATTCTGTCCGAGCGCTTGATCGAATGGGATCTGGTGCGCGGGCTGTCGTTTCCCGACGGCGCAATGTGGGCTCGAGTGGACATCCCCGACGACGAGTTCATCCCGGTGATGGCAATTCAGTCCAACGATCGAGGCCACGCCGTCGATGCGGTGCGGGCGTTCCGTTCGCTCGAAGCCAAGTACACGGGTGCCGACAGGGTGACGGAAGAGTGAGCGAGCAGCGCTGGGCCTGGTTCGTCGGTAGCTGCGACTAGCCTGGGATACGTGTCCGATCCAGCTACGTACCGCCCTGCAACCGGAACTATTCCGGTCGAGCCCGGTGTGTACAAATTTCGTGATCCGCATGGACGCGTCATCTATGTCGGAAAGGCAAAAAGCCTCCGCAGTCGCCTGAACTCGTATTTCGCCGACGTCGCCTCTCTTCATCCCCGCACCCGACAGATGGTGACCACCGCGGCCTCGGTCGAGTGGACCGTCGTGACGACCGAGGTCGAGGCACTCCAGCTCGAATACAACTGGATCAAAGAGTTCGATCCTCGGTTCAATGTTCGCTATCGCGACGACAAGAGCTATCCGATGCTCGCGGTCACGATGAACGAAGAGTATCCACGCCTGTTCGTCTACCGGGGCCCACGACGCAAGGGTGTGCGGTATTTCGGTCCATACGCCCATGCCTGGGCCATCCGGGAAACCCTCGATCTACTGTTGCGGGTATTTCCAGCACGTACCTGTTCGGCCGGAGTGTTCAAGAGGCACAAGCAGATCGGTCGACCTTGCCTGCTCGGGTACATCGACAAGTGCTCGGCACCGTGTGTGGGTCGTGTATCGGCGGACGAGCATCGCACGATCGTCGAAGACTTCTGCGACTTTCTGTCCGGTAAGACCGACAGACTGGTTCGTCAGCTCGAGAAGCAGATGCAGATAGCGTCGGACGATCTGGACTTCGAAACCGCTGCCCGATTGCGCGACGACGTCGGCGCACTGCGTCGCGCGCTCGAGAAGCAGGCGGTCGTGCTCGGTGACGGCACTGATGCCGATCTCGTCGCCTTCGCCACCGATGCACTCGAGGCCGCGGTGCAGGTATTTCACGTTCGCGGCGGGCGTGTGCGAGGCCAGCGCGGCTGGGTCGTGGAGAAGGCAGGCGAGGTGATCGAGCAGCAGGCCGCCGATCAGTCCGACCTACCGGCATTGGTCGAGCAATTTCTCACCCAGTTCTACGGTGAGCAGGCAGCGTTGTCGTCACACGTGCCGGGCAACCGAGACAGTCAGAACGACGACGGCAGTGCCAACGCTGTTCCGCGTGAGGTTCTCGTACCGGTGTTACCCGCCAACGCAGCCGAAGTGCAGCTGTGGCTCAGCTCGCTTCGCGGATCCAATGTGACGCTTCGGGTACCGCAACGTGGGGACAAGAAGGCCCTCGCCGAGACGGTGGAGCGCAACGCAAAGGAAGCGCTTGCGCAACACAAACTCAAGCGTGCAGGCGATTTCACCTCGCGATCTGCCGCCTTGCAAGGAATTCAGGAGGCACTGGATCTGGATTCGGCGCCGCTTCGTATCGAGTGCATCGATATCTCCCACGTGCAAGGGACCGATGTCGTCGCGTCGTTGGTGGTGTTCGAGGACGGGCTTCCACGCAAGAGCGACTATCGGCACTATTCCATCAAGGAAGCGGCTGGAGACGGGCATTCCGACGACGTGGCGAGTATTGCGGAGGTGACGCGCCGTAGGTTCCTGCGTCACAGCTCCGATGCGAGCGGAGCTGGTTCCGGTGGAGATCTCGCGCCCGAGGCGGCGCTCGACCCGCAGACCGGGCGGCCGCGGCGGTTTGCGTACCCTCCTAATCTTTTCGTTGTCGACGGCGGCGCACCTCAGGTCGCTGCAGCGGCCGAGGTTCTCGACGAGCTGGGTATAACCGATGTGGCTGTCGTCGGCTTGGCGAAGCGACTCGAAGAAGTGTGGGTGCCGGGCGAGGTGGACCCGGTCATTTTGCCGCGTACCAGCGAGTCTTTGTATTTGCTGCAACGCGTGCGAGACGAGGCGCACCGGTTCGCGATCACCTTCCATCGCAGTAAGCGATCCAGACGCATGACCGCATCGGCTCTCGACTCGGTCAAAGGACTGGGGGAGAGTCGGCGAAACGCACTCGTGGGGCACTTCGGTTCGGTCGCGAAACTCAAAGAAGCGACCGTTGCCGACATCATCGAGGTGCCCGGTATCGGTGAGATGACAGCCAAAGCTGTGCTCACGGCACTCAGCGGCGAAACGGCTTCCGACGCGCCCGGCGTCGAGGTGGGGGATGATGTCCCCGGTGGCGGCGCGTTCGATGGGGGCGAACGCAGTCGTCAGGAAGCAACTTCGACAGGGCAGGCATGACGTGAGTGAACCCGATATCCAGCATGCCACCGACCAGCCGGACAAATCGGTCGGTCGAGGTGACGGCATCGAAGTGGCGCTCGTCACCGGGTTGTCCGGTGCAGGGCTTCGGACGGCTGCAAAAGTTCTCGAAGATCTCGGTTGGTACGTCGCCGACAATCTTCCACCCGAGTTGATATCGCAGATGGTCGATCTCGGTCTCGAGTCGGAACCGCGGATCGATCGACTT
The DNA here is from genome assembly GCF_004795915.1 of Rhodococcus sp. PAMC28707. Taxonomy (NCBI): domain Bacteria; kingdom Bacillati; phylum Actinomycetota; class Actinomycetes; order Mycobacteriales; family Nocardiaceae; genus Rhodococcus; species Rhodococcus sp. PAMC28707. The sequence continues at coordinate 151,202 of NZ_CP039253.1, read as the reverse complement.
GCGTTGGTGATGGATGTTCGAAGTCGATTGTTCACGGGCGACCTCGACTGGGTGGTGCGAGAACTCGATTCCAAGGGCGTCCGCAATCGTGTGCTGTTCCTCGACGCCACCGATGCCGCCCTGATTCAAAGATTCGAATCGAATCGTCGCAGTCATCCGCTGCAGAACGACGGTCAGGACGGCACCCTCACCGAGGGCATCGCGGCGGAGCGGATTCGGTTGGCGCAGGTAAAAGCTGCCGCCGACGTCTCCATCGACACGACTTCTCTGTCCGTGCATCAACTGCGGCGGAAGATCGAGACGGCCTTCAGCGGTGTCGACGCAGATCTGATCGGTGTGACCGTTCAGTCGTTCGGGTTCAAGTACGGACTACCCATGGACGCTGATGTGGTCTGCGACGTACGGTTCCTCCCCAACCCGCATTGGATTCCAGAACTACGCGAGCACACCGGTCGTAACCCCGCAGTGAGCGAATATGTCCTGAGTCAGGACGGCGCGCAGGACTATCTTCAGACGTTCCATCACCTGTTGCAGCTGACGGTGTCCGGCTATCGGCGAGAGGGTAAGCAGTACATGACGGTGGCGGTGGGTTGCACGGGCGGCAAACATCGAAGCGTGGCGATGTCGGAGGCGTTGGCGATACTTCTGGGTCGGCACGATGATCTGTCGGTGCGAGTTCAGCATCGCGATGCGGGCCGCGAATGAGTGCGAAAGACGGCGGCGCTGTCGGGTCTTCGCTGAAGATCGTGGCTCTCGGTGGGGGACATGGCCTGTACGCGACGCTCAGTGCCGCACGCAGACTGGCGTCGGATGTGACCGCGGTGGTCACCGTGGCCGATGACGGCGGTTCCTCTGGTCGACTTCGCGCCGAACTGGGCGTACTGCCGCCAGGGGATCTACGCATGGCGCTCGCTGCTCTGGCTGCCGAGGATCCGCGAACTCAGCGATGGGCGGAGGTCCTCCAGCACAGGTTCGGTGGTTCCGGCGCGCTGGCGGGACACTCGGTCGGGAACTTGATCCTTGCCGGGCTCACCGAAGTTCTCGGTGATCCGGTGTCGGCATTGGAAGAGATCGGATCACTGCTCGGCATCGAGGGACAAGTGGTGCCGATGGCACTGGTGCCGCTCGACATAGAAGCCGACGTGTCAGGTCTCGAGGACGATCCGCGTGTGAGCAGGGTCATTCGTGGTCAGGTCGCTGTCGCCACCACCCCAGGCAAAGTGAGAAGGGTGCGGCTGACGCCACCCGGTCCGCCGGCGACGCCCGAGGCGATAGCGGCAATCGAGGCGGCCGACCTTGTTGTACTCGGGCCGGGGTCGTGGTTCTCGAGTGTCATTCCCCATGTCTTGGTTCCAGATCTGCTGACGGCGCTGGAGACGACAGCAGCGCAGAAGGTTCTGATTCTGAACCTGGCACCGGAACTCGGCGAGACCACAGGATTCTCTGCCGAGCGTCATCTGCACGTACTCTCCCAACACGCACCTGATTTCTCCGTGGACTACGTCGTGGTGGATTCGGCCTTCGTCCCGGACGGCGCGGAACGCGACCACGTAGCTCGGGCTGCCGCAAGGCTCGGGGCCGACGTCATGTACGTAGACGTCGCCGAATCAGGAACTCACGCGCATCATTTCGGCAAGTTGGCTGCTGCCCTCGGTAGCATCGTCTCTTCGCGGGACGAGGCACCGATGGGTTCCGCACGCAGAGAGGGGAACACTTCGTGGCCATGACAGCGGAGGTGAAGGACGAGCTGAGCAGGCTCGCTATTACCCAGGTGAGCTGCAGGCGAGCCGAAGTATCGGCCCTGCTGCGATTCGCCGGTGGGCTTCACATCGTTGCAGGAAGAGTCGTCGTGGAAGCGGAGGTCGATCTCGGATCGATCGCTCGGCGTCTGCGACGCGAAATTTTCGAACTCTACGGCTACTCGTCCGACGTCCACGTACTGAGTGCCGGTGGTCTGCGTAAGACCTCGCGCTACGTCGTCCGGGTTGCCAAGGACGGCGAGGCGTTGGCCAGACAAACTGGACTGCTCGATATGCGGGGCCGTCCCGTCCGAGGTCTCCCAGCACAGGTTGTCGGCGGAACGATCGGCGATGCAGAAGCTGCTTGGCGGGGTGCGTTCCTCGCCCATGGGTCACTTACCGAGCCGGGTCGTTCCTCGGCGCTCGAGATCAGTTGCCCAGGACCCGAAGCGGCGTTGGCTTTGGTCGGCGCTGCCAGGCGCCTCGGTGTCGCAGCAAAGGCACGCGAAGTTCGCGGTACCGACCGAGTCGTCGTTCGTGACGGTGAAGCGATCGGCGCACTCTTGACCCGGATGGGCGCTCAGGACACCCGGTTGGTGTGGGAAGAGCGTCGGATGCGCAGGGAAGTGCGTGCCACCGCAAACCGTCTTGCGAACTTCGACGACGCCAACCTCCGGAGATCGGCTCGAGCTGCCGTCGCAGCTGCGGCCCGGGTAGAGCGAGCCTTGAACATTCTCGGGGACGAGGTGCCGGACCATCTGGCAGACGCAGGTGCTCTCCGTGTACAGCATCGCCAGGCGTCGCTGGAAGAACTCGGTCAGCTCGCCGATCCGCCGATGACGAAGGACGCCGTCGCCGGACGAATTCGTCGACTGTTGTCGATGGCGGACCGTAAAGCCAAGGACACCGGTATTCCGGACACCGAGTCGGCCGTCACCGCGGAATTACTCGACGAGGCCTGAACGGTCCGGTGCTGGGTGTCGCGCGCGTAAGCGGTGCCCGCACACTAGGGTGGAATCTGCGCGTGCGGAAGTTCGCATGCGCAGACCACGAAGAACCGGTACAACAGCACCGGTTCGAAGACATCGTTCGACAACATCGTTCGACAACATCGGTGCAACAACACCGATTCAACAACTTAGGAGCCAATAGTGACGATCCGGGTAGGCGTTAACGGTTTCGGCCGTATCGGACGTAACTTCTTCAGGGCGGTAGATGCGCAGAAGGCTTTGGGCACAACCGATATCGAGATCGTCGCCGTCAATGACCTCACGGACAACGCGAGCCTCGCTCACCTCCTGAAGTACGACTCCATCCTTGGGCGCTTGCCTCACGAGGTGAGCCTGGAGGGTGACGACACGATCGTTGTCGGGAACCAGAAGATCAAGGTTCTGTCGCTGCGCGAGGGACCTTCGGCGCTCCCATGGGGCGATCTGGGTGTCGACGTGGTCGTGGAGTCCACCGGTATCTTCACCGACGCTGCCAAGGCAAAGGGACACCTCGACGCAGGCGCGAAGAAGGTCATCATCTCCGCTCCCGCCAAGGGTGAGGACATCACGATCGTCATGGGCGTCAACGACGACAAGTACGACGGCAGCCAGAACATCATCTCCAACGCGTCGTGCACCACCAACTGCCTCGGCCCCATTGCGAAGGTTCTCGACGACAACTTCGGCATCGTCAAGGGCCTCATGACGACCATCCACGCGTACACACAGGACCAGAACCTGCAGGACGGTCCGCATTCGGACCTCCGTCGCGCACGCGCGGCCGCTCTGAACGTCGTTCCGACCGGTACCGGCGCAGCGAAGGCCATCGGCCTGGTCCTCCCGCAGTTGCTCGGCAAGCTCGACGGCTACGCGCTGCGGGTTCCGATCCCGACCGGCTCGGTCACCGACCTCACCGCGCACCTCGCCAAGAAGGCGAGCGTCGAGGAAATCAACGAGGCAATGCGTGTTGCAGCAGAGGGACCGCTCAAGGGCATCCTGAAGTACAACACCGACCCGATCGTCTCCTCGGACATCGTCACCGACCCGCACTCGAGCATCTTCGACGCACCGCTGACGAAGGTCATCGACGACCAGGTCAAGATCGTCTCCTGGTACGACAACGAGTGGGGCTACTCCAACCGCCTCGTCGACCTCATCGGACTCGTCGGAAAGTCTCTCTGATCAACATGGCCGTCAAGACACTGCAGGACCTGCTATCGGCCGGCGTGTCCGGCCGCGCAGTGCTCGTGCGCGCCGACTTCAACGTTCCGATCGAGAACGGTGTCATCACCGATCCCGGTCGGATCGTTGCGTCGCTGCCCACGCTGAAAGCGCTGCTCGACGCCGATGCGAAGCTGATCATCACAGCGCACCTCGGTCGACCCGACGGCAAACCGGAGGCAAAGTATTCGCTGGCTCCGGTCGCGGCGAAGCTGGGTGAGCTGCTCGAGCGCCATGTTCAACTCGCGGGCGACGTAGTCGGCCAGGACGCACAGGCACGTGCCGAGGGTTTGACGGACGGCGATGTACTCCTGCTGGAGAACATCCGCTTCGACCCGCGTGAAACCAGCAAGGACGACGCCGAGCGCGCTAGCTTGGCTGCCGAACTGGTTGCATTGACCGATGGCGAGGGCGCTTTCGTATCCGACGGGTTCGGGGTGGTTCATCGCAAGCAGGCTTCGGTTTTCGATGTTGCCGCACTCTTGCCGTCGTATGCGGGGAATCTGGTGGCCACCGAGGTCGAGGTCTTGAAGACACTGACCGAGACCCCGAAACGCCCGTACGCAGTGGTCCTGGGTGGTTCGAAGGTGACGGACAAGCTCGCGGTGATCGAGGCACTTGCACCGAAGGTCGACACTCTGGTGATCGGCGGGGGCATGTGCTTCACATTCCTTGCTGCTCAGGGTGTTTCGGTAGGCACCTCGCTTCTGCAGGAGGACATGATCGAGACCTGCAAGGACCTGCTCGAGCGATTCGGAGACGTCATCCATCTTCCCAAGGATGTCGTCGTCGCTGATTCGTTCTCTGCTTCTGCCGAATCGAAGATCGTTCAGTCCTACGAGATTCCGGACGGTTGGATGGGGCTCGATATCGGACCTGAGTCGGTGGAACGCTTCGGAGCGGTCCTACGCGCGGCCAAGACAGTGTTCTGGAACGGTCCGATGGGCGTGTTCGAGTTCGAGAAGTTTGCAGCCGGGACCAAGGGCTTGGCCGAGGCAATCGGATCGGCTACTGCCAACGGCGCGTTCAGCGTCGTCGGCGGTGGTGATTCCGCTGCAGCCGTTCGTGCCCTCGGGTTGCCGGACGATGGTTTTTCGCACATCTCGACCGGGGGTGGCGCGTCCCTGGAGTACCTCGAGGGTAAGCACCTTCCCGGACTCGCAGCGTTGGAGGTCTGACTCGTGTCACGCAAGCCGCTCATCGCGGGCAACTGGAAAATGAATCTGAACCACCTCGAAGCGATTTCGCTGGTGCAGAAGATCGCTTTCTCTTTGCCGGCAAAGTACTTCGACAAGGTCGATGTGACGGTCATTCCGCCGTTCACCGACATCCGCAGCGTGCAGACTCTGATCGAGGGTGACAAGCTTCTGCTCACCTTCGGCGCGCAGGACGTCTCGGCGCACGACTCGGGTGCGTACACAGGCGAAATCAGCGGTTCGATGCTGGCGAAGCTGGGTGTCACCTTTGTGGTCGTCGGTCATTCCGAGCGTCGTACGCTACACAGTGAGGACGACGCGACGGTGTTGGCCAAGACCAAGGCTGCGCTGAAGAACGGGCTCACCCCGATCGTCTGCATCGGAGAGGGCTTGAACATCAGGGAGGCCGGTGAGCACGTGTCGTACAACGTCAAGCAACTGCGCGGCTCGCTGAGTGGATTGTCTGCCGAGGACATCTCGAAGGTTGTCATCGCCTACGAGCCGGTCTGGGCCATCGGTACAGGTCGAGTGGCCAGCGCGTCCGATGCTCAGGAAGTGTGCGGCGCGATCCGTGAGGAACTGAGGACCCTGGCTTCCGACGAAGTTGCCGCGGTGGTTCGTGTTCTCTACGGAGGTTCGGTCAACGCCAAGAACGTCGGCGAGATCGTCGGACAGGTCGATGTCGATGGGGCACTCGTCGGTGGGGCCTCACTCAAGGCCGATGAATTTGCCACGCTGTCGGCCATCGCCGCCGGTGGGCCTCTTCCCTGATCCAGAGGTTTTTTTACCTCGCGCCTCGGTTTTCAGGCAAGAGAGTACGAACGTTCGACGGGCAGTTGACGCGATCGTGACAGATTCGAACAGTTCGGACACCGTGCTCTTCGGGCACGGTGTCCGAACCTGTTCGTAAGGCAGGTAAGCTGCCAAAGGCATCCAATCGATTTTGAGGTGGACATGGATCTGTTTCTGGATATCCTGCTGGTTATCACCAGTCTGGCGTTGATTTTGTTGATCCTGCTGCATCGCGGCAAGGGCGGCGGTCTGTCCAGTCTGTTCGGTGGCGGCGTCCAGTCGAGCTTGTCCAGCTCGACTGTGGTCGAGAAGAATCTCGATCGTTTGACGATTTTCACCGGAGTGGTGTGGCTCATCGCGATTCTCGGAATCGGTCTGGAGATCAAGTACTCCTGATATTCGGCTGACTGCGGTATCGATCCGGTCTTGGGCTGCGCTCGCGGCTCGACTCGGCGATACTGAGGGAATGAGCGAATCCTCCTTCGAGTCGGTCGGTTCACCCGCATTCGTTACACCGACCACTCAGGGCCGTGAGTTGACCGAGCCCCTCCGTGAGGACATCCGCTATCTCGGTGGAATCCTCGGAGACATCATCCGCGAACACGAAGGCTCTGACGTGTTCGATCTCGTCGAACGAGCGCGGCTCGCTTCTTTTGCTGTTCGCCGATCCGAGGTGGAGCGCGAGGATTCTGCCGGCTTTTATGCCGATGCCGATGTAGCCCAAGCGATTCCATTGATTCGAGCGTTCAGTCACTTCTCGCTCCTTGCAAATCTCGCGGAAGACTTACACCGCGAGCGGCGTCGCGCCATCCACGTCGACAGAAACGATCCGCCGCAGGCCAGCAGTCTCGATGCAACGTGGCTCGCGCTCGATGCAGCGGGCCTCACGCAGTCGCAGGTGACCGAAGCGCTGGCGGACGCATTGGTCTCGCCGGTGATCACCGCGCATCCCACCGAGACCCGTCGACGTACCGTATTCGACGTCCAGGCGAGAATCACCGACCTCATGCGTCGGCGCCAGGTCGTCTCGACGGCCAAGGCCTCGAGTTCCGCGCAGGAATTGACTTCCATCGACACCCAGATCCGACGTCAAGTACTGACCCTGTGGGAAACAGCTCTGATTCGTCTGTCGCGCTTGCGTATTCAAGACGAGATCGAAGTCGGTCTTCGCTATTTCGAATCCTCGTTGTTCGATGTCATCCCCGCGCTGAACGCCGATGTGCGGAGCGCACTTCGGCTCCGGTGGCCGGACAGCAATCTGCTGGCGCGACCCATCCTGCGTCCTGGTTCGTGGATCGGTGGAGATCGGGACGGAAATCCGAACGTCACCGCAGAGGTGGTACATACCGCCACGCACCAAGCCGGGTACGTCGCCTTTGCGTACTACTTGGACGAATTGGTCTCCCTCGAGAAGGAACTGTCGATGTCTGCCAGGCTGGTGGCCGTCACCGAGGACCTGCTCACCCTCGCTTCCAACTCCCGTGAGCCGGATGATCGTCGGTCCGATGAGCCGTATCGAGTGGCCATAGCAGGTATTCGAGCACGACTGTCGGCCACGGCGGCCGCGGTCCTCGACTCGGTACCGGTCTCGACGCTCGATCGTGGGGCGGCGCCGTATCCTCGGCCACAGGACGTTCTCGACGATTTGGACACGGTCGATCGTGCTTTGCGTGCAGACGGTGACGCACTGATTGCCGATGATCGCCTTCGTAAGTTGCGGCAGTCCGTCGAGACATTCGGCTTTCACCTGCAAGCGTTGGACATGCGACAGAATTCCGAAACTCACGAAGTTGTGGTCGCCGAGCTTCTCGCATGGGCCGGCGTACACCAGGACTACCTGTCACTCGACGAGGCGGACCGAGTGGCAGTACTCTCTCGTGAACTGACGACCCGGCGTCCATTGATCGGTCCGACCGCAGAGCTCAGCGAGCTCGCGACGAAGGAACTGGGCATCGTTCGAGCTGCCAAGGAAGCGATCGATCATCTGGGTCCCGACACGATCCAGAACTACATCATCAGCATGTGCGAGTCCGTCAGCGACATGCTCGAGGCAGCCTTGTTGCTCAAGGAGGCGGGAATCTTCGACCCCGGAGTCGACGGGTCGGCACCGACGTCGTCCGTGGGCGTCGTGCCGTTGTTCGAGACAATCGAGGACCTGCAACAGGGCGCGGCGACGTTGATCGCCACTCTCGAAGTTCCCGTGTATCGAGCGTTGATCGCTGGTCGCGGTATGAACCAAGAAGTGATGCTGGGTTACTCGGACTCCAACAAGGACGGCGGATATCTGGCCGCCAACTGGGCGCTGTATCGAGCTGAACTCGATCTACTCGAGGCGTCGCGCAAGACTGGGGTCAGGTTGCGGCTCTTCCATGGCCGCGGAGGCACTATCGGCCGCGGTGGTGGCCCGAGCTACGACGCGATACTGGCGCAGCCGCCGGGGGTCGTCCAGGGCTCACTTCGACTGACCGAGCAGGGCGAGATCATCGCCGCTAAGTATGCCGAGCCTTCCAGGGCTCGGCGGAATCTGGAATCGCTCGTAGCAGGAACGCTCGAGTCGACGTTGTTGGATGTCGAGGGCCTGGGCGAGGATGCGGAGCCTGCCTACGCAGTACTCGACGATCTAGCCGAGCGAGCGCGTGCGGCATACGGCCGACTGGTCCATGACGAGCCCGGATTCGTCGAGTACTTCCGGATGGCGACGCCGGTAGCGGAGGTCGGTGAGTTGAACATCGGTAGCCGTCCAGCATCCCGTAAGCCGACCAACTCGGTGAGCGACCTCCGCGCGATCCCGTGGGTCATGTCGTGGAGTCAGTGTCGAGTCATGCTTCCGGGCTGGTACGGAACGGGAACTGCGATAGAAGAGTGGGTGGGCGGGGACGAGGACAAATTTGCTTCTCTCACCGATCTGTATCGGACATGGCCGTTCTTCCAGACCGTGTTGTCCAACCTTGCCCAGGTGATGGCCAAGTCGGACTTGGGTATTGCCGCGCGCTACGCAGAGCTCGTCCCGGATCGGGAGCTACGCGGACGGATCTTCGGCATGATCGAGGTCGAGCACGCTAAGACGGTGCGTATGTATCTGCGGATCACCGGTCACACTCGACTGCTCGAGGACAACCCTGCGTTGGAGCGCTCGGTTCACAACAGGTTCCCGTATCTCGAACCGCTGAACCAGATGCAGGTGGAAATGTTGCGCAGGTTCCGCGCCGGCGATACGGATGAACGCGTCAAACGCGGAATTCTGTTGACGATGAACGGTCTCGCCACCGCACTTCGCAACAGCGGCTGAGGTTTCGTTCGCCCGGGGCTCGAGCGGTCCCGGGCGGCGAGCGGTTCGGCACGATCGAACGAATAGGGGCGTCGGTGGAACCGGTCCCGTTGTCGGCGCGTCATAAGAGGTAGGGGGACGGGACCGCGGACCAAGGAGGCAGAAATGTCACAATGCAGAGAAAGCATCGAATCATGGCGCGACGGAAGGGCTTACCGCTCGGTCGGGCACGGGGGACGTCGAGTCCAGATGCCGGCAAGGCAAACCCCGATCAGCCAGACCCCGGTCGACACCGAACAGGCTCTCGAATCCGGCACGCACGGCGCCGAACCTGTCTGAGATGACAAGGATCGGCGCCGTCTAGAGTGCCTTCAGTCGGTGGCAAGTCCCGATGCTGCATCCGCGTCGAGGAACCATACGGTCGAGGTAGAGCCGAGCGCGCCGGCAGACGGTATGTCGACTGGGTCGGCGCCACCTACGGCAGCGGATACCGCTTGGGCCTTCGCGGCACCGGACACCAGCAACCACACATGCTTGGCACGTTGAATTGCCGGTAGTGTCAACGTGATTCGAACCGGCGGTGGCTTGGGGGAGTCCTCGACGGCAACGACGTAGTGAGTCTTCTCGCGCACTGCATCGGTGTGCGGGAAGAGCGAATTGATGTGGCCCTCACCTCCCATGCCGAGCAGATGGATGTCGAACGCAGGAGTATGGTCCCCCTCCGAATGCGACGCCAGAATCTGGGCATAGCTCACGGCGGCGAGTCGTGCATCGCTCCCGTGCGGCCCGTCGGACGCGGCCATCGGGAACACACGGTCCGGATGAACCGGGACGTGGTCGAGCAGAGCGTTCCTGGCTTGCACTTCGTTGCGCTCCGAATCGCCCGATGGAAGGAAGCGTTCGTCACCGAAGTAGACGTCCACTTGCGACCAGTCGATTGCGCCGGAGTCCTCTCGCAGGGCTTCGAGCAGTGCGATTCCGGTGCCGCCCCCCGTCAGTACGACCGAGGCAGACCCACGATCGGCCTGGGCGGCGACAACCACTTCGACGAACCGGGACCGCGCAGCGTCGACCAGTGCTTGCGCGTCCAGGAATTGCAGAACCGAAGTCTCACTCATAGCTCACCTTGGACAGCCCTTTCAATGCGAGTTCATAGATTTCATCGGTATCGAGTCGGCGCAGTTCTTCGGCAAGGCACTCGCGAGTCTCACGGCGCGCGAGTGCGACCTCGGCGTCGGGTTGACCTGTTCTCGACAGCGTTGCCGTCTTTCCGGTCTGGGGTCGGACGATGCTGATCGCGCTGTTCTCGCGTTTCAGTTCGACTTTCAGTTCACCGGTCCTGCGGTGCACGGGTACCTCGAGTTTCGCTGCGAGCCACCCGGCGAGGATGTCGAGTGCGGGCTCCTCTGCGAGGCCGGAAACAGTGACGTCCACGACCTTCTCGTGTGGAGCCTGATCCAGCGCGGTGGCGAGCAACCCACGCCAGTAGGTGACTCGACTCCACGACAGATCCGAGTCGCCCTGGGAGTAACTCTCGAGCCGTGACTTGATCGTCGACGTCGGATCCGGTGACTTCGTGGCATCGGTAATTCGCCGAATTGCCAACTTGCCCAACGGATCTTGCGCGGGGATCCTGGGCGCTTCGTTCGGCCACCAGACTACGATCGGGGTGTCCGGCAACAGAAAAGGAATGACGACACTGTGCTCGTGCTCGGCAAGTTCACCGTGCAGCGTGAGCACCACTACCTCGGATGCTCCCGCATCGCCACCCACTCGAATCTGGGCATCCAGCCCGGATTCGGCAGAGCGGTCTCCTCGAATGAGGACGATGACGCGACACGGATGCTCTCGGCTCGCTTCATTGGCTGCCTCGATGGCAGTCTCGGCTTGCGCGCCGTCACGGCTGGCGACGATGAGCGTGAGCACCCGTCCGATGGTGACAGCGCCACCGGACTCACGAAGCTCGACCAGCTTCTTGCCCACCGCCCTCGTCGTCGTGGCGGGGATATCGACGATCACGGCCTTCTCCATTCGCGTCCGGTACGGTGCATCATTTCGTCGCCCGATGTCGGACCCCACGTACCCGCTTCGTACGGCTCGGCCGTTCCACCCGCTGCCCAGAAGTCGAGAATCGGATCCAGAATCTGCCACGAAAGCTCGACCTCGGCGTTGACCGGGAACAGTGACGGCTCACCGAGCAGCACATCGAGGATGAGCCGCTCGTAGGCCTCCGGTGATGATTCCGTGAACGCCTGGCCGTAGCTGAAGTCCATGCTGACGTCCCGAACCTGCATGCTCGAGCCAGGCACCTTGGACCCGAAACGCATCGTCACACCCTCATCGGGTTGAACTCTGATGACGAGTGCATTCTGACCGAGTTCTTCTGTCATGGTCTCGTCGAAAGGAAGATGCGGCGCACGTTTGAACACCATCGCAATTTCGGTAACCCGGCGACCGAGAGCCTTACCTGTCCTGAGATAGAAAGGAACTCCACCCCATCGACGCGTGTCGACCTCGAGCGTGATTGCGGCGTAGGTCTCGGTATTGGACTCGGTGTCGAAACCTTCTTCTTCTTTCAGGCCCTTCACCTTTTGACTGCCCTGCCAGCCCGCGCTGTATTGCCCGCGCGCCGAAGTCTGGGCCAGTGGTTCCGCCAGTTTCGTTGCCGAGAGAACTTTGATCTTCTCCGACTGTAATTCGGTGGGACTGAAACTGACCGGTTCCTCCATGGCAGTGATGGCCAACAGTTGCAGCAGGTGATTCTGGATCACGTCACGTGCTGCGCCGATGCCGTCGTAATAGCCGGCCCGCCCACCGAGGCCGATGTCCTCGGCCATCGTAATCTGGACGTGATCGACGTAGTGCGCGTTCCAGATCGGGTCGAACAACTGGTTCGCGAATCGCAGCGCCAGTATGTTCTGGACTGTTTCCTTGCCGAGATAGTGGTCGATGCGGAAGACGGTGTCTTCGGGGAACACTCGGTTCACGACGGCGTTCAGTTCCTTGGCGCTCGCCAGATCGTGGCCGAAAGGCTTCTCGATAACGACGCGACGCCACTTGTCGTCCGTGCTCTGCGCCAACCCGGATCGCGAAAGTTGTTCGAGCACAACCGGAAACGCGCTGGGAGGAACCGAAAGATAGAAGGCGTGGTTCCCGGCGGTTCCACGTGTTGCATCCAGTTCGCCCAGCGTGCGGGCCAATTCGTCGAAGGCGGCGTCGTCGTCGAAGGAACCCTGTACGAATCGGAATCCTTCGGCGAGTGTGTTCCACACTTCTTCGATGAAGGGCGTTCGTGCGTGATCGCGAACTGCATCGTGCACGATCTTCGCGAAATCTTCGTTGCCCCACTCGCGACGAGCGAAGCCGACCAAAGCGAAACCGGGGGGGAGTAGCCCCCGGTTCGCCAGGTCGTACACCGCAGGCATTAGCTTCTTTCGAGCGAGATCGCCAGTGACGCCGAATATCACCAGGCTGCACGGGCCGGCGATACGAGGAAGGCGTTTATCGCGAGGATCGCGAAGTGGGTTGTGCCACTCCGCATTGCTCTTCGGGTCGGTGTCTGCGGTGGCCACGTATCAGCTCTTCTGGCCCGCTTGGCGAAGCTGCTCACCGGTGGCTTCGAGCAGTTCGTTCCACGATGCCTCGAACTTTTCGACGCCCTCGTTCTCGAGGGTGAGGAATACGTCCGAAATATCGATCCCGATGGCGGAAAGCTTGTCGAACACTTCCTGGGATTCGGGACCCTTACCGGAAATAGTGTCGCCGGTGACCTCACCATGATCGGCGACCGCATCCATGGTCTTTTCCGGCATCGTGTTCACAGTGTTGGGGGAGACCAGATCGGTGACGTACAAGGTGTCCGGGTATGCCGGATTCTTGACCCCGGTCGACGCCCACAGTGGACGCTGCGGGCGTGCGCCGGACCCAGCGAGATCGTGGAACCGTGAGCCCACCTCGAACGCCTGCTGGTAGGCCACGTACGCGAGCCGCGCATTGGCCAGCGCGGCCTTGCCTTCGAGTTCCTTCGCGGCAGGGGTGCCGATCTTGTTCAGGCGCGCATCGATCTCGGTGTCGACGCGAGAGACGAAGAACGACGCGACCGAGTGGATCTTCGACAGGTCGTGCCCTGCCGCGCGAGCAGCTTCGAGACCTTCGAGGTATGCGCCGATGACCAGTTCGTAGCGTTCGACGGAGAAGATCAGCGTCACGTTGACGCTGATGCCTTCACCGATGACCTTGGCGATGGCAGGGATACCTGCCTCGGTTGCCGGGATCTTGATCAGGACGTTCGGCCGGTCGACGATCTTCCACAGTTCGACCGCCTGAGCGACCGTCTTCTCGGTGTCGTGTGCCAGGCGCGGATCTACCTCGATGGACACGCGTCCGTCGACTCCGTCGGTCGCTTCGAAGACCGGAGTGAAGATGTCGCACGCGTTCCGTACGTCGTCTGTGGTGACGGTGCGGATGGTGGCGTCGACATCGGCACCACGTTCGGCCAGTTCGGTCACCTGAGCGTCGTAGGCGTTGCCCTTGCTGAGAGCTGCTTGGAAGATCGACGGATTGGTCGTCACGCCGACGACACTCTTGCTGTCGATCAGTTCCTGCAGGTTGCCCGAGGAGATACGGTCACGCGACAGGTCGTCGAGCCATACCGATACTCCAGCGGCTGAGAGAGCGGCGAGATTCTTGTTCTGGGTCATGTCTGTCATCCCTTCACGTTGGTGATCGAACGCTGCGCGGCGGCGGTGACGGCCTCGGCTGTGAATCCGTACTCGCGGAACAGTGTTTTGGCGTCCGCCGACTCGCCGTAGTGTTCGAGCGAAACGATCTCCCCGAACCCTCCGACGATCTTGTACCACGGCATTGCGATTCCGGCCTCGACCGAGACGCGGGCTTTGACCGTGGGTGGAATCACCTGGTCGCGGTAGTTCTGGTCCTGGCTTTCGAACCACTCGACACACGGCATCGATACGACGCGAGCGGCTATCGACTGCTCTGCGAGCAGCTTCTGGGCCTCTACTGCGTACTGGAGTTCCGAGCCGGTACCGATCAGGATGACGTCGGGTGCGGTCGGGGAGTCCGACAGAATGTAACCGCCCTTGGACACACCCTCGTAGCTGGTTCCCGCCAGGACCGGGATGCCCTGACGCGTCAGTGCCAGCCCCACCGGGCCACTACTGCTCGACTTGGCCAGCACGGCCTGCCATGCGAAGGCTGTCTCGTTGGCATCACCTGGGCGGACCACCGAGAGATTCGGAATTGCGCGGAGAGCAGCGAGATGCTCGACCGGTTGGTGGGTCGGGCCGTCCTCGCCGAGACCGATGGAGTCGTGTGTCCACACGTAGATGGGATCGATGTCCATCAGCGACGCCAACCGAACGGCGGGGCGCATGTAGTCACTGAACTGCATGAACGTGCCGCCGTAGGCGCGCGTCGGTCCGTGCATGACGATGCCGCTCAGAATGGCGCCCATGGCATGCTCGCGGATACCGAAGTGCAGGGTCCTACCGTATGGCTCTGCATCCCAGTCGTCGGTGGAGATCGAGGTGGGGCCGAACGACTTGGCACCCTTGATGGTGGTGTTGTTGCTGCCCGCGAGGTCTGCCGATCCGCCCCACAGTTCCGGGAGAACGGGTCCTACCGCGTTGAGAACCTCGCCTGAGGCCGCTCGGGTGGCGATGGCTTTGCTGCCGGGCTCCCAGGTCGGGAGGACATCGGTCCATCCTTCTGGGAGGGTCCCTTGGGTGAGACGGTCGAGCAACTTCTTGCGCTCGGGCTCACGCGCTGCCCAGGCGTCGAATTCGATGTTCCACTCTTCGTGCGCCTTGCGGCCGCGTTCCTGGAGGGTGCGTGTATGCGCGATGACCTCGTCGGTCACCTCGAACGTCTTCTCCGGGTCGAAACCGAGAGCCTTCTTGACCTTCACGATCTCTTCTTCGCCGAGCGCCGCACCGTGAACGGCGCCGGTGTTCATCATCGTCGGCGCGGGGAAGCCGATGATGGTGCGCAGAACGATGATCGACGGCTTGTCGGTCACCGCCTTGGCTGCCTCGATGGCTGTCTCTATCGCCGTGACGTTCTCGCCGCCCTCGACGACCTGGACGTGCCACCCGTACGCCTCGTAGCGTGCTGCGGTGTCTTCCGACAATGCGATATCGGTAGAATGCTCTATCGAAATCTTGTTGTCGTCGTAGAAGAGAACGAGGTTGCCGAGCTGCTGCGTACCGGCAAGTGAGGATGCCTCGGAGGTGATTCCTTCTTCGATGTCGCCATCGGAAGCGATGACGTAGATGAAGTGGTCGAACGGACTTGCGCCGAGCGCAGGTTCAGGATCGAACAATCCCCGCTCACGTCGCGACGCCATGGACATGCCGACAGCCGACGCCAGTCCCTGACCGAGCGGACCGGTGGTGATCTCGACGCCGTCGGTGTGCCGGAACTCGGGGTGGCCGGGTGTCTTCGACCCAAATGTGCGTAGGGACTCGATGTCGATCAGTTCGAGTCCGAATCCGCCGAGGTAGAGCTGCAAGTACAGCGTCAGGCTCGAATGGCCGCAGGACAACACGAAGCGGTCGCGACCGATCCAGTGTGTGTCGGTCGGATCGTGGCGCATGGTCCGCTGGAACAGCGTGTACGCGAGTGGCGCGAGACTCATCGCCGTCCCGGGGTGACCGTTTCCGACCTTTTGAACCGCGTCCGCAGCGAGGACTCTGACGGTATCGACCGCCCTGGTGTCCAGGTCCGTCCAGTCGCTGGGGTGGTGCGCCGTGGTGAGGACGTCAATATCGTCTGTGGTCGACACGAGCAGAGATCTCCTGACATTCGTATAATTGAGGCCGACGTGCATTCGATCATGGTTCGATCGAGATGCCGCCGAGCACCAGCCTAGTTCCGCGGCAGCTCATTGTCGTGTCTTCCCCCCGTCGGGCTCTGCTGCATTCGCTGCCCGGGCCTGACGCAGTTACCCGGCAGGGGATATGTTTCTCACTTTGGGGGCCTGCGAATTGGAGCCGCGATGCTCGGCGTCTACCATCGCCTGTAGTAGTACGTAGGTAATCGCCGACTGTGATCACCGCGCGTACGCATGACCATGTGTGTTCGAGCCTGTGCAAGGAGACGTAGTGCGAATTGGGCAGCAGTCCGGCGGCCACGGATTCGCAAGCGGTCCCAGCAATCCAGAGGACAACGACCTCGGTACCGACGCTGGAAGCGAAGCCGCTCCGAGTCGTCCCACTTCGGCCCCCCGTCGGGCTTTGGCATTGTTCATGGCCTATGTCGCCCTGACCAAGCCTCGAGTGATCGAACTGCTGCTGGTGACGACGATTCCGGCGATGTTGCTTGCCGACCGTGGTCATGTTCAGCCCATGCTGATCCTCACCACGCTGTTCGGCGGAATGCTTGCGGCCGCCAGTGCGAACAGTCTGAACATGGTCGCTGATGCAGACATCGACAAGATCATGGCTCGCACTGCCAAGAGGCCTCTTGCTCGTGGAGCGATGCCGGTGTCGCACGCCTTCGTGTTCGGGGTCAGCCTCGGCGTCATCTCGTTCTTCTGGTTGTGGGCAACCACCAACCTGCTCAGCGGCATCCTTGCCGTGGTCACGATTTGTTTCTACATCTTCGTCTACACCCTGGTCCTCAAACGCCGGACATCGCAGAATGTGGTGTGGGGCGGCGCCGCTGGCTGCATGCCCGTCATGATCGGCTGGTCGGCTGTCACCGGCACGATCGGCTGGCAGGCCGTCGTGATGTTCCTCGTCATCTTTCTCTGGACCCCCCCGCACACGTGGGCTCTGATGCTCCGTTACAAGGAGGACTACCAGGCTGCAAACGTTCCGATGTTGCCGGCGGTGGCATCCGAGCAGAAGGTGACGAAGCACATCGTCTTGTACGCGTGGGCGACTGTTGCTGCGACGTTGGCACTCACGCCCGGATCCGGCGTCATCTACGCCGTGATCGCCGTGGCGGCCGGCGCTTGGTTCCTTATCGTGGCCCATCGTCTTTACGCAGGTGTCCGGGCGGGAACTCCGGTCAAGCCGATGAAGCTTTTCATTCTCTCGAACGAATATCTGGCACTGGTTTTCTGTGGCCTGGCAGTGGACTCCGTCGTCGGCTGGGACACGCTCGCTCAACTGTTGTCCTGAGTTCGAACCCCGTGTGTTCTGTTGACGCACAACTGCCGCGGCATGTTCGGACAATCGGTTGCGTGGGATTCGATTGCCGACACGCGTGGATGGCGCCCGGTGCGGACCTGTCTGTTCTATCCCTGTTACCCAGCGGTATTGTCGAACCATGGCAACCGAAGCAAAGAACTCGCCCGTCGAGGATTCGACCTCCGAGAACAAGTCCGGTCCGACAATCGATGTGCCTGCTGGTGCGTTGTCTGCCGTCCGATCCTTCGTCGGCGAACACGGTGGTTCGGGCAAAGTCGTCATTCAGCCGGTCGGACGGGCCGGAACACGTGTGACGATGGTCGGCTCGGACGGCGTACTGGGCGACCAGGTAGTGGAGAGCCCGGCAGTCGCGCGTGCGTTGGTCGAGGCCGCCGGCAATCTGACCGAGTCGGAGTGGGACCGCGAACTCGTCAGTTCTGTCAACCCTGCACCAGGTCATTACCGGAAAATGGCCGGGTGGGTCGCACGTCAGACACGCTTTCCCAAGGCCAGAAACGCGTCGATGGAAAAATAGTTCGGAGAAGGCGGAACCGTTCACCGATCGGGTGCGTCAAAGAAAGCAGGAGAGGTAGTCGGTCGTCTGAGGGGGAGTCCGACCACCTCTCCTCTTCTATTCGTTGATGGTGGCTGCTCTCTGGGCGGCGGGCAGCTTGTCGGCCGCCGCGTCATCGAGGGAACTGCGGGTACGACAGGCCGCCCAGACCGCGGCAGTAGCAGCAGTGCACGCGCCTGCGCCTGCCACGTGGATTGCAACCAGGACAGCCGGCACGTCTGTGAAGTACTGGACGACTCCCACCACAGCCTGTGCCACAACGATGCCGACCAGTACCTTCAACCGGAATTTGATCGTCAGCGGGGCCTTCACCGCATAGAGTGCGAAACCCAGTCCGACCAGAAGGGCCAAGTACCCCACGAGCAGCTGAGCGTGCAGATGCACAAGGGTCACGATCTCGACTCCGAGGCGCGGCACAGGTTCGTCGATACTCTTGTCGCCCGCGTGCGGGCCCGCACCGGTCACCATCGTCCCAGCTACCAGGACGCCTCCCAACACGATCGCAGACAAGCCGGTCAGCAACCGCAGCGGTTCGGGGACTGTGGGGACAGAAGGTCCGGCAGGGTCGGGGTCGGCGACTTTGAAGTACAGCAGCGTTGCGAGCCAGACCATGATCATGGACAAGACGAGGTGTACGGCGACCGTCCACCACAGCAGCCCTGTCAGCACAGTCAAGCCGCCGACCACTGCTTGTACGACGGTTCCGAGTGGCATGAGCCAGGCAAAAAGAATTACTTCCCGACGCCGACGGGCACGTGTGACCGCGAGAACTATCAACGCTGCAACAAGTACCACGGCGAAGGTCAACAATCGGTTGCCGAACTCGACTGCCTGGTGCAGAACAGGAACTTCCGAGACGCCGACCGGCGTGAAACTGCCTGGGAAGCACTGCGGCCACGTCGGGCAACCGAGTCCCGACGCCGTCACCCGCACGATGGCTCCGGTGACGGCGATTCCGCCCTGAGTCAGAATGACGATGAATGCCACGATTTTCTGCACCCGCAGGGTAGGCACAGGTAGCAGGTCCACGACGCGGAGAAACGCTCGATACAGCACTATGTGATCGTAAACGGCTGTCAACTACAGAGCGTCGTTGACCCCATGCTGTAGGCCCGGCACGATGCCGGGATTGCACCTCACGTGAACTTGAAGGTGCGGACCGAGAGCCAAGCGCAGCCTGCTGCCCAGGCAGCGAGCACCGAAACGCCGAACCAGTCCCAAGATCCATCGACTGCCTGTCCCAATGCCTCTGCAAGCGCGCCGGACGGAACCAATCGGGCGATGGTGTGCAGTACCGTCGGCATGTCCTCGGAGAGAACGACCAGGCTGCCGATTCCCAGCATGACGAACCACAAGACGTTTGCCAAAGCCAGGACGATGTCGGCTCGGAGTGTGCCTCCGAGCAGCAGCCCCATGGTGGCGAATGTCACCGTGCCGAGTGCGATCACCATTGCTCCGAGTGCCAGCCCGACAATGTCGGGACGCCAACCCAGCGCCACCGCGATAGAGCCGAGAACCACGGTCTGCAGAATCACCACCATCACCACTGCGATGCTCTTACCGCCGATGATTCCCCACCGGGGTAGTGCCGTTGCACCGAGACGTTTGAGTGCGCCGTAGCGGCGGTCGAAGCCGACGGCAATTGCCTGGCCTGTGAAGGCGGTGGACATGATCGCCACCATCATCACGGCAGGGACGACCTGGTCTACCGGATGGTCGCCCATCGCCCCCAGTGGCAGCAATGTGAGCCCGACCAAAAGCGTGATCGGAATGAACATCGTCAGGAGCAACTGCTCGCCGTTGCGTAGCAACAGTTTGAGCTCGAGAACCGACTGTGCAGTGAGCATCGCAACGGCCGTGTTGGGGGTCGGATTGGGACTGAACAATCCTACGTCGAATCGGTTGTCCGGACGACGGTCGCTGCCGTGGATCGTCATCTTCTCAACTCTTTTCCGGTCAGCTCCAGGAAGACGTCTTCCAGGCGGCGCTGGTCCACCTGAAGTTCGGTAGCCAACACATCTTGTCGAGCACACCAGGAGGTGACGATGACAAGGATTCCGGGTTCGATGACGCCCACGACGACATAAGAGCCTGGCCCTTCTTCGTGAGTGCTGTATTCGGTCGGTAGCACCTCGGAGAGCGAGGTCAGATCGAGTCCAGCCGGCGCACTGAATCGCAGTCTCCCCTCTGCACCCTGTTTGGTCAGCTCGGAAGCGGTACCGGAGGCGACGATCTTGCCGTGGTCGATGATTACCAGTTCGTCGGCGAGCTGTTCTGCTTCGTCCATCAGGTGGGTTGTGAGCAGCACGCTCACTCCATCCCGACGCAGTGCGTCGATCAATTCCCACACGAGTAGTCGAGCCTGGGCATCGAGTCCTGCGGTCGGTTCGTCCAGAAATACGAGTTCGGGGCGGCCCACGATGGCGCACGCGAGGGCGAGCCGTTGTTGTTGCCCCCCGGACAGGCGTCGATAGGGTGTCTTCACGGCACGGTCGAGTCCCAGGCAGTCCAGAAGCCAGTCAGGGTCCAACGGGTTTGCGGAATAGGACGCAACCAGGCGGAGCATCTCGCCCGCTTTCGAGCCCGGATACGCGCCGCCACCCTGCAGCATGACCCCGATGCGTGGTCTGAGCTGTGCTGATTGTGCAATGGGATCGAGTCCGAGAACCCGAACGGACCCGGACTCCGGTGAGACGAATCCTTCACACATCTCGACCGTCGTTGTCTTTCCTGCTCCATTCGGGCCGAGGAGCGCGAGAACTTGGCCCCTCTCGACGGTGATGTCGAGTCCGTCGACGGCGGCGACACCGTCGTACGACTTTCGTACACCCGTGAGCTGCACTGCAGGATGCGTCGAATTCGACGCGCTAACGATCACGAGGATCCAGCGTATGCCCCGGCGGCAGTGGGGTGTGCCGACGGTCCGAGGTTCGACTGCCAGGGCAGTCGTTTACGGGTGACGAAGAACATGAGACCGACGGTCAGAATCGTCATGACGGCGGCCTGAACGATTTGAAACGGCAAATACTCGCTCCCGTTGGGCATCAAGATGACGCTGACTATGGAAGAGAACACAATTGCCGGAACGCGGAACGCCGGCCGGGTCGCCCATGCGGCCAGGGGTATCACGGCCCACAACAGGTACCACGGCTGGACGACGGGGAACAGCAGAACGAGAGCGCCGAGTGCGACACCGAGTGCGCCCACCGGATGCAACCGGCCCTTCAGTACGGCTACGAGCATACGAAGAGCAACGAATGCGGCGACGGCCGCTGCAATCGGTCGAGTGAGGCCGAGCACCGCAGTGGTGTGGTCGCCCAGTCCGAGCAATACACCGACGAATCCGGTCCCGATTCCCAGGATCGTGGGAATCGACATCCAACTCCTCACCACGCTGGCGGTGTCGAGAGTGTTGATCCAGCCGAAGCCCAGGCCGCTACCCAGGCTGACTCCGACATGCACCACGACGGTGACAAGCCCAAGGACTGCTGCCGCGCTCAGTACCGCTCGCATCGTCCCGCCCCACCTTCGGGCCAATGCCATCCCGACGAAACCGAGCGCGAGCAAGGACGGAATTTTCACGGTCGACGACAGTGCAATCAAGGCAGAACCGGAGAGCAGGAGAAGCAAGGACGATCCGCGAATCGGATGACTGGGCTCGATTGCTCGTAGTGCGATCTCCACCCCGGCGAGCATGAGACCGATCATCAGCGCTTCGTTGTGTATGCCTGCGACCAGATGGAAGAGCAAGAGTGGGTTGGCGGCACCGAGCCACAGTGCACTGACCGCCGCGACGCCGCATCGGCGCGCCAACCGGGGAAGTGCCCACACGATCATCGCAACTCCTGCGAGCGCGAGAAGTCGATGCAGGAAGATCCCGGCAACGATGTTCTCGCCGGTCAACCACGTGATGCCGCGACCCATCCACAAGAACAGCGGACCGTATGGCGCGGGGGTTTCGCGCCAGATGTTCGGCACGGTCCGGGTGAGGACGTTGTCGACGCCGAGGGCCCCGGCCGGCCCGATCTCGTACGGGTCGAGTCCCCGCGCGGTGATCTCGCTCTGTGCCAAGTAGGAGTAGACGTCTTTGCTGAACATCGGTGGTGCCACGCACAGTGGCAAGATCCACAGCAGCAGCGTGCGGTCCAACTGTGATCTGCTCAGTCTTCTCGGAACAGTTCCGTCGCGTAGACGCCCGACTGCGAATCGCCCGAGCAGGAGCCAGGCGAGGACCACCATGACGGTGCCCGTCATGGTGATGGTCAGCGCGGAGGTGGCCATCCGCGAGGGAAGACTCAGAATGCGAACACCGACGATCGGGTTCTGCAGAACAGGTTGGGCGCCTGCCCCGAGTGCACCGATCGCCATCAGTATCGAACCCACTGCGCCGAATCGCCGGACTCCGCGGAGCTGTGCCGTCTCGGTCTTGTTCAGGCCGGGTGCCTCGGCCTCGTCGCCGTGCAACGCAGCGACGGTCGATGCGGGCCGATCGCTATCGAGTCCGACCAATTTGCGAAGAGGGTCGACGATGCGAAGTTGCACGCCGGAATTTTCGGCGGTTTGCTTCTCGGCTGGGGTCGTCGACACGAGTGGCAGCGTAACTGTGACTCTGCACAGCCCGTTGATCGCAGTCGATCCGGCGGAGATTCGGCAGCGAGTGAAGACCGCGCCGGTATTCCCTGGTAATGCCTCTGGTGAAGTAGGGCACCCTTGGTGGACCATCCTGGCTAATTCCGTCACACTGGTGTTGTGAAATCATCAGCGAGTACGACGCATGGGGGAGAGCGCGCACGTCGCGGCACCACCTCCACGGTGACGGGTTCAGCTGTTGTCGGTCACGAAGGCCAGACGCGGGGAGCTGTTGTCACCCTACTTCTCGAAGAGGGCCCGATCACCGCCTCCGATATCGGTACCCGTCTTGGCCTCAGCGCTGCTGGGGTAAGACGGCATCTCGAAGCACTGATCGACAACGGTGAGGCGCGAATAGCGTCCTCTGCCGTCGTCACTCAACGAGGCCGCGGAAGACCGGCCAAGTATTTCCAGTTGACGGCAGTCGGTCGCAGCAGGCTTGGACACACCTACGACGATCTTGCAGGCGCAGCAATGCGTCAGCTACGCAAGATCGGCGGGGACCGGGCGATCGAGACCTTCGCACGCCAGCGGGTCGAAGCCATCGTGGCCGACGTCGAGCCGGCGGTGGGAAGTCACCCTGTGGATGTGGAAGAAGCAGCGGTCCGGATCGCCGACGCGTTCACAGCTGCTGGATTTGCCGCGACTACTCGTCAGGTAGGCAATGGCGTGCAGATCTGTCAACACCACTGCCCCGTCTCGCATGTGGCGTCCGAGTTTCCTGAGCTGTGCGACGCCGAGCGGCAAGCCTTCTCCGATCTGCTCGGAACTCATGTGCAACGTTTGGCGACCATCGCGAACGGCGACTGTGCCTGCACTACGCATGTTCCGTTGACCGGTCGCAACCGCCCCGAAATTTCGAAGAAGTCGAACTCGATGCCCCACCCCGTTTCATCCATAACTTCCGGTGCTCAGCCCAGTACCGGAGATCGCACAAGCCCCCGGAAGGAGCTCGCATGACCGTCACACCAGACCAGGTGACACCCGTTGCGCCGCTGACCCCCGTTGCTCCTCTTACTCAGGACGAGACGATTGCGTCGCTGGGCACCTACGGTTTCGGTTGGTCGGACTCCGACGTCGCCGGAGCCAGCGCCAAGCGTGGACTGTCCGAGTTGGTGGTGCGTGACATCTCGGCGAAGAAGAGCGAGCCCGAGTGGATGCTGGAGTCGCGTCTGAAGGCACTGAAGACGTTCGACCGTAAGCCCATGCCCAACTGGGGTGCGGACCTCGAAGGTATCCACTTCGACAACATCAAGTACTTCGTTCGCTCCAGCGAGAAGCAGGCCGCGACCTGGGAAGATCTTCCCGAGGACATCAAGAATACCTACGACAAGCTGGGTATCCCAGAGGCCGAGAAGCAGCGCCTCGTCTCGGGCGTAGCCGCGCAATACGAGTCCGAGGTCGTCTATCACTCGATCCGCGAGGACCTGGAAGCGCAAGGCGTGCTCTTCCTCGACACCGACACCGCGCTCAAGGAACAGCCTGAGCTCTTCCGCGAGTACTTCGGCACGGTCATCCCCGCAGGGGACAACAAGTTTTCCGCGCTGAATGCCGCGGTCTGGTCGGGTGGATCCTTCATCTACATCCCGCCGGGCGTCCACGTGGACATCCCGCTGCAGGCCTACTTCCGGATCAATACCGAGAACATGGGGCAGTTCGAGCGCACTCTGATCATCGTCGACGAAGGTGCCTATGTGCACTACGTCGAGGGCTGCACTGCGCCCATCTACAAGTCGGACTCGTTGCACTCGGCCGTCGTGGAGATCATCGTCAAGAAGGGTGGTCGCTGCCGTTACACGACTATCCAGAACTGGTCCAACAATGTCTACAACCTGGTGACCAAGCGCGCGAAGGCAGAAGCAGGCGCCACGATGGAGTGGGTCGACGGCAACATCGGCTCCAAGGTCACCATGAAATACCCCGCTGTATGGATGACGGGGGAGTACGCCAAGGGTGAGGTCCTGTCCGTGGCGTTTGCCGGTCCCGACCAGCACCAGGACACTGGCTCGAAGATGCTGCACCTCGCGCCGCACACTTCGTCGAATATCGTGAGCAAGTCCGTCGCTCGCGGCGGTGGACGGACTTCGTACCGAGGATTGGTCAAGATCAACAAGGGCGCCTATGGTTCCCGCTCGACCGTCAAGTGCGACGCACTACTGGTCGACAATATCTCGCGCTCGGATACATATCCCTACGTCGACATCCGCGAGGACGACGTGTCCATGGGCCATGAGGCGACAGTCTCGAAGGTCAGTGACGACCAACTGTTCTACCTGATGAGCCGAGGCCTCACCGAGGACGAAGCGATGGCGATGGTGGTGCGCGGATTCGTCGAACCGATCGCGCGTGAGCTTCCCATGGAATATGCCCTCGAGCTGAACCGGCTCATCGAGCTCCAGATGGAAGGGTCGGTCGGATAAGTGACTAATCCGAATACAGAAGAGTCGCTCACCGGAGTGCAAGGCGCCGTAGCGTCGGAGAATCCAACGGCCGAGGACAAGTCGGTCATCGTTGCGAACAAGGGTGCCCAGTTCACCTCGTACGATGTCAACGCTTTCGAGGTCCCCTCCAGCCGCGACGAGCTGTGGAGATTCACACCGATTCGTCGACTCAAGGGACTGCACGACGGATCTGCGGTGGCGACCGCTGGGGCCGACGTTCTCGTGCGGGCACCCGAGAATGTGACCGTGGAGACCGTCGGCCGTGACGATGCACGTATCGGTGTCGCCGGCGTTCCCGCCGATCGCATTGCTGCGCAAGCATTCTCGGCGTTCACCGAGGCCACGATCGTTTCGGTGGCGTCCGAGAACGAGGTCTCCGAGCCTGTGCAGATCACGGTCACGGGGCCTGGCGTCGACGCTGTGTCATACGGACACCTGCAGATTCGGCTCGACAAGTTCGCCAAGGCGACGGTGGTGATCGACCAGGTCGGGTCGGGCACATACGCGGAGAATATCGAGTTCGTCATCGGTGACGGCGCCAACCTTTCTGTCGTACTGATCCAGGAATGGGAGTCCGATGCAGTGCACGTCGGAGCCCACCACGCTCGGCTCGGCCGTGACGCGACACTGAGGCACTTCAACGTCAGTCTCGGTGGCGACCTGGTTCGCATCAGCCCGACCGTGCATTACGACGCTCCCGGCGGCGATGCAAACCTGCTCGGCGTCTACTTCGCCGATGCGGGTCAGCATCTGGAGCAGCGTCTGCTCGTCGATCATTCAGCGCCGCGTTGCAAGTCGAACGTCATGTACAAGGGTGCCCTTCAGGGCGAGGTCGGTGTCGGCAAGCACGATGCACACACCGTATGGATCGGCGACGTTCTGATCCGTGCTGAAGCAGAGGGAACCGAAACCTTCGAATTGAACCGCAACCTGGTTCTCACAGACGGTGCGCGCGCCGATTCGGTACCGAATCTCGAAATCGAAACGGGCGAGATCGTCGGCGCAGGCCATGCCAGTGCGACCGGCAGGTTCGACGACGAACAGCTTTTCTACCTCCGGTCCAGAGGAATCTCCGAGGAAGTGGCTCGTCGACTTGTCGTACGCGGCTTCTTCCACGAGGTCATCGACAAGATTCCGGTCCCCGCGGTTCGTGAACGACTCGATGCTGCGATCGAGGCCGAATTGGCCCTCGTCGGCTCGTAAATTCCGGCTCCCGTACTTCTCGACATTCGTAAGGAAAATTTCATGTCCACGCTCGAAATCCGCGACCTGCACGTCAGCGTCGCAAACTCCGATACCACCGCAGAGCCCATCAACATCCTCAAGGGTGTGAACCTGACCGTGAAGTCCGGTGAAACACACGCGATCATGGGCCCCAACGGATCCGGCAAATCGACGTTGTCCTACGCCATCGCCGGTCACCCGAAGTACGCAGTGACCTCGGGCACCATCACGCTCGACGGCGAAGACGTGCTCGCGATGACCGTCGACGAGCGGGCTCGCGCAGGTTTGTTCCTCGCGATGCAGTACCCGGTCGAGGTTCCCGGAGTGTCGATGTCGAACTTCCTCCGCACTGCTGCGACGGCGGTCCGAGGTGAGGCTCCGAAGCTTCGGCACTGGGTCAAGGAAGCCAAGACTGCGCTCTCCGAACTCGAAATCGATCCGGCTTTCCTCGAGCGGAACGTCAACGAAGGCTTCTCCGGTGGTGAGAAGAAGCGCCATGAGATCTTGCAGCTCGGAATGCTGAAGCCCAAGATCGCCATCCTCGACGAGACAGACTCCGGTCTCGACGTCGATGCGCTTCGAGTCGTTTCGGAGGGTGTCAACAAGTACAAGGAACGGGAGAACGGCGGCGTTCTGCTGATCACGCACTACACGCGGATTCTTCGCTACATCAAACCCGACTACGTTCACGTGTTCGTCGATGGCGAGATCGTGAAGTCCGGTGGAGCCGAGTTGGCAGACGAGCTGGAGGCCGACGGCTACACCGCTTTCACTCAGCCTGCGACCACAGGAGCGTAAGTATGGCTGCACCAGCAGCACTGTCGAACAGCGCATTGGATGTCAGCTCGATCCGTGCCGATTTTCCGATCCTTTCGCGTACGGTTCGCGACGGTAAGCCGTTGGTGTACCTGGACTCGGGCGCGACCTCTCAGCGCCCGGTCCAGGTTCTCGACGCAGAACGTAATTTTCTGCTGACGTGCAACGCCGCGGTCCATCGTGGCGCACATCAGCTCGCTGAAGAAGCGACCGATGCGTACGAGGGCGCCCGCGCCGCCATTGCGTCGTTCGTCGGTGCGGATGCCGATGAACTCGTGTTCACCAAGAACGCCACCGAGGCTCTCAATCTGGTCACCTATGTTCTCGGAGACGATCGATTCGATCGCCACGTCGGACCTGGCGACGAAATCGTGATCACGGAACTCGAGCATCATGCCAACCTCGTGCCCTGGCAGGAACTGGCCAGACGAACCGGTGCCACGCTGCGGTGGTTCGGGGTGACCGACGAGGGACGGGTCGATCTCGATTCCCTGCAGCTCACAGACGCAGTCAAGGTTGTCGCGTTCACTCATCAGTCGAACGTGACGGGCGCGGTGTCACCTGTTGCCGAGCTCGTTCGACGGGCTCGTGAGGTCGGGGCGCTCGTCGTGCTCGACGCATGCCAGTCCGTGCCTCACATGAGCGTTGACTTTCATGCACTCGATGTCGACTATGCGGCGTTCTCGGGTCACAAGATGCTGGCGCCGTCGGGCGTCGGCGTGTTGTACGGCAAGGCAGAACTCCTCGATGCGATGCCGCCATTCGTGACAGGCGGTTCGATGATCGAGACTGTGACGATGGAGAAGACCACCTACGCGCCGCCGCCTCAGCGGTTCGAGGCGGGCGTACCGATGGCTTCTCAGGTGGTCGGCCTCGGCGCAGCGGTCGCATATCTCGAGTCCATCGGCATGGACGCAATTGCGACGCACGAGCACGTACTCGTCGGCGCGACACTCGACATGCTTGCGAAAATCGAGGGTGTTCGAGTGATCGGACCGACCGAGAACATCGATCGAGGGTCAGCAGTGTCGTTCGTCGTCGAGGGCGTCCACGCACACGATCTCGGTCAGATTCTCGATGATGACGGTGTTGCTGTTCGGGTGGGACACCATTGCGCGTGGCCGTTGCACCGTCGTTTCGGTGTCGCAGCCACCGCGAGGGCGTCGTTTGCTCTGTACAACACGCTCGACGAAGTCGAAGCGCTCGGTTTCGCAATCGAGCACGCCCAGAGATTCTTCGGGACCAAGGGTGCTGCCTGATATGCGTATGGAACAGATGTATCAAGAGGTCATTCTCGACCACTACAAATATCCGCACGGGCGCGGTCTTCGCGAGCCGTTCGGAGCCGAGGTCCACCATGTGAACCCGACTTGCGGCGACGAGGTGACATTGCGGGTGAACATCGATGATGGCGGCATTGTTACTGATGTGTCCTACGACGGTCAGGGCTGTTCGATCAGTCAGGCTGCGACTTCGGTCCTGACGGATCAGGTCGTCGGACTACCTGTCGAGCAAGCGTTGAGAGTCGTGGATGCCTTCAGTGAAATGGTCGGCAGCAGGGGTACCGTGGATGGCGACGAGGAAGTCATCGGTGATGGAATCGCGTTCGTCGGAGTGTCCAAATATCCGGCCCGCGTCAAGTGTGCGCTGCTCGGATGGATGGCTTTCAAGGATGCGGTTGTTCGAATAGTAGAAGAGACTCCCGCAGTACCCGCACGATCCGGAGGACAAGTATGACCCAGACACAGACAACCGATTCGCAGGACGGTGGCACTGTCGCCCCGGAGACCGACTTGGCGGGGTCGGCCGTGGCCGAGTCGTCGCCTACGACGGTGCCTGCAGCGCTTACCCCGGATGAGATCAAGGTTCTCGAAGACCTCGAAGAGGCAATGCGCGATGTGGTCGACCCCGAGTTGGGGATCAACGTCGTCGACCTCGGTCTGGTATACGACATCAATATCGATGCCGACGACATCGTCACGGTCGACATGACGCTGACTTCGGCTGCGTGCCCGCTGACAGACGTCATCGAGGATCAGGCACGTGGCGCGCTTGTACGAAGTGGTCTGTGCGCCGACCTGAAGATCAATTGGGTGTGGATGCCGCCTTGGGGACCGGACAAGATCACCGACGACGGACGTGAGCAGCTCAGGGCCCTCGGCTTTACCGTGTAACCTTGCCTAGCGAGGGGTAGCGACGCGTAGGTTCACCAGTACGGTCAGTAATTCCTGGACGTTCTGGTGAACCTACCGGTACTCGAAGGTGTCCTAGTCGACGAAGCTGCAGGGTTATGTTTGATGCAGGTTCGTTCTACGCGCCTTTTCGAGCCGGCGTCGACTTCGATGACTTGTCGGCGGCAGTCTGTTTTGCCGCCACAGCTTTTTTTCCGGGTGCTGTCTTTGCAGTCGTCTTCTTCTGCTGAGTTTTCTTCTCCGACGCATCCTTCTCCGACGCATCCTTGTTAGCGGCCGTCTTGGTATTGGACGACGAGTGTGCCGTCTTGGCGTTCTTGCCCGCGGCTTCCACACTGCGTTGGAGGGCAGCCACCAAATCGACGACCTCGGCGTCTTCGCCATCGCTGGAGGTCTCGTCCTCGACCCGGACGACTTTCTCGCCGCCGTTTTCGATCGTATCGTCGATCAGCTTGCGTAGTTCGATTTGATAATCGTCGGTGTATTCCGTGGGATCGAAATCTGTCGACATGCTCTCCACCAGCGAGGTGGCCATCTTGACTTCCTGAGGCCGTGCTTCGGGTGCGTCGTCCAGCGAGGGGAACTCCGCGGCCCGCACCTCGTCTGGCCACAGCAATGTCTGGATGACGAGAGTGTTGTCGCGAACCCGCAATGCGGCCAGTCGTGTCTTTTGCCGCAAGGTGAAATGGACCAGCGCGGTGCGTTCTGTATCCAGGAGTGTCTGTCGCAACAGCACATATGCTTTCGGCGACGAAGAGTCGGGCTCGAGGAAATAGCTCTTGTCGTACAGGATGGGATCGATTTGTTCGGTGGGCACGAATTCCAGGACCGGGATCTCATGTCTTTCGGCGGAAGGAAGCTTGTCGAAGTCTTCGTCCGTCAGGATGACGCGTTCACCGTCGGGCGAGTCGTACGCCTTGTCGATGTCGGCAAATTGCACCGATTTTCCGCATTCGGAGCAGACGCGATCATATTTGATCCGACCGCCGTCTTTCGCGTGCACTTGATGGAACCGAATGTCGTGTGTCTCCGTCGCTGAGTACACCTTCACCGGAACATTGACGAGCCCGAAGGCGATAGATCCCTTCCATATGGAACGCATGCGGTTCATGATTCACGAGGCAAGGGTGTCGTGTCGAGAGTTGCGTTATCGAGTCGAAAGGTCGTGGCCGTTTCCCCGCCGCGGAGTCATTACCGTTCGCGCTATCGCCATGCGAGCTCGTGGTGGCAGCGTCGGAAACATTCGCATCATGGCGTTGATCGTTGCGAGTGGATCCGCTCGGTTGGACAAGTAAGCGGTCTGCTGGGCGACCGGAAGCTCGAAGAAACTGGCGAAGAAGTGGGGGATCAGTTCGGGTTCGAGGTTCAGAGCAGTCCGAAGCCCGAGGTTGCGTAGACGTTGGACCGCCCAAACTGAAAGGGGGCGAACGGAATTGCCGGTGCGGAGTGTCGCTACAACGGTGTCGGCCGCGGCCAGTGATGCTGCGACGCTGTAGCCGGTGGCCGGGTGCATGAGACTGGATCGCGCACCGAATCGCACAGCGCCGCGTTCACCTCGCAGGTGCGTCGGCGGTTGTACCGGGAACCGGACACGTTCGATCGGCTCGGTGCCCGTCGGGCGGGCGCCGCGGTTGCGTAATCGTTTCGCGAGGCGATCTCGTAGGACATCGAGACCCAGCGGCGGACTTCCGACAAGGCAGGTCTCTTCGAGCAAAATTCGATCGTCGTCGAGCGGGACCGCATACAAAAAGCTCGGTACCTCCTGCGGTGACGTGCCGTTGTCGTATCGCCAGTCCATGAACCAAGCATTGGTGTCCTCGAGAAGTTCAACGCCGGCAGAGCGATCGACGATGATGCCGTATGCCGTCTGTTCGGCAAGACCAACCACGCCGGCAGATCCGCGCGCGTCGACGATCGTGCGTCCGGTGACCGTTCTCCCGTCGGCGAGACGAACAGCGTCCTTGGTCACCGATAGTGCTGTTCCCCGGAGCACCCGAGCCGATCCTTCGCTGAGCACCTGTTGCAGCGCAGCGGTGTCGAGGACGCAGTACGTCCGATCGATCGTGTGACGTCGGACAGTCCAGGCCGCCGGGCGAGCGATGGTCGACGCGACGGCTGTGGCGGGGAGCCAGTGGGGAAGCTCGTCCGACCAGGCTGAATATGTCGGGGTCCAGCGCCTGTTCGGATGAGGATCGATGGCTACGACGTCGACGCCAGCGGCGGATGCTCGATGTGAGAGGGCGCGACCCGCCGGGCCGAGCCCGACTACAACGAGGTCCGCCGCGACGTCTTCGGACGGCGTTGAATCGTTCACAGTCCGCCGGTGGCCAGCAATCCGCCATCCACTCGGACAGTTTCGCCGGTGATCCAGGACGATGCGTCGGACACGAGAAAGCCCACGAGGCTTGCGACATCTTCCGGAGATCCGAGCCGCTTCATCGGATATGCCGCGGCAGCTTGCTCCTCGCCTCCAGCCACCAGTGCCTCGGCGAACTTCGTCTTCACCACGCCCGGTGCGACCGCGTTCACTCGGATCGATGGTCCTAGCTGCCACGCGAGTTCTTCGGTCAAGCGGATCAGGGCGGCTTTGGACGCGCCGTACGCAGCGATCACGCCCGTCGAGCGTAGGCCCGCGACGCTCGCGACGTTCACCACCGCGCCACCGTGCGCTCCCATCCAGGCTCGGTAGGCCTCCTGGATGTACCCCAGTGTGGCGACGACATTGGTGTCGAAGATTTTTTTGACGCCGTCGAGATCGGCGTCCATCAGCGAACCGTAGACAGGATTGATACCGGTGTTGTTGATCAGGATGTCGAGCGAACCGAATACCTCGATCGTCTTGTCCACCGAGTCGCGACGAGAGTCGGCATCACTGGCGTTTCCTGCAATGGCAAGGACCCTGTCGGTTCCGCTACCTGTGGCTTCGCCGAGTTGGCGGGCCGCTTCGGCCAGCGGTTCAGGTTTGCGAGCGGTGATCGTTACTCGTGCGCCTCGAGCAAGCAATTCGGCGGCGATTGCCTTGCCGATTCCTCGGCTGGCACCGGTGACGAGGGCAACCTTGCCTGTCAGATCCTGTTCTCGGGCTGTGTTTGCGGCGGTCATGAATCAAGACGTTACCGGTGTCACTGCTCGGACGGTCGGTAGCACGGCCCCCAAGGGGTTAAAATGAGAGGTTCATGGGCCATGAGTGGTTTCAGGGCCAGGCCCAGCGCACCTTCGACGAGTCATCGTTCGCTACCGCCTGCGACTCGACCGCTCGTGAAAACGGCCAGACGCCGAACTTCGCCCGCTATAGCTAGGAGCACCCGCGTGATTACCGCCACCGACTTGGAAGTTCGTGCCGGTGTCCGCACGTTGCTGTCGACTCAAGGACCAGCACTTCGCGTACAAGGCGGAGATCGTATCGGGTTGGTCGGCCGTAACGGAGCCGGCAAGACCACGACGCTGAGGATCCTTGCGGGTGAGGGCGAGCCCTACGCGGGCACCGTCGTTCGTACAGGCGATCTCGGATACTTGCCACAGGATCCGAAAGAGGGCGACCTCGATGTGCTTGCCAGGGATCGAGTTCTCTCCGCGCGCGGACTCGACACTTTATTGCATCAAATGGAGAAGCAGCAGGCGTTGATGGCCGAGGTCGCCGACGAGGCGCTTCTGGACAAGGCGGTCCGCAAGTACGGCGAGCTCGAGGAGCGATTCGCATCGCTGGGCGGCTACGAAGCCGAGAGCGAAGCAGCGCGAATCTGTAACAGCCTGGGACTTGCCGATCGCATCCTCGCGCAAGCACTGCGCACACTGTCCGGTGGCCAACGTCGGCGCGTGGAGCTGGCGCGCATTCTGTTCGCGGCCTCCGACGGGAGCGGCGGACGGTCCGACACGACACTGCTGCTCGACGAACCCACCAACCACCTCGATGCAGACTCCATCACCTGGCTCCGGGGATTCCTGCAAAATCACGATGGCGGACTGATCGTGATCAGCCACGACGTCGACCTTCTGAGTGACGTAGTCAACCGCGTGTGGTTCCTCGATGCGGTACGCGGCGAAGCCGATGTCTACAACATGAACTGGAAAAAGTACATCGATGCTCGGGCAACCGACGAGCAGCGCAGGCGGCGTGAGCGTGCCAATGCGGAGAAGAAGGCAGGCGCATTGCGCGTGCAGGCCGCGAAGATGGGCGCGAAAGCCACGAAAGCTGTTGCCGCGCAGAACATGGCAAAGCGTGCTGACAAGCTCATGGCAAACCTCGACGCCGAGCGAGTCTCGGACAAGGTTGCGCATATCCGCTTCCCTGAGCCTGCACCCTGCGGAAAGACCCCCCTCATGGCGAAGAACCTCACCAAGATGTACGGGTCGTTGGAAATCTTCGCCGGAGTCGATCTGGCCATCGACCGCGGCAGCCGCGTCGTAGTGCTCGGACTCAACGGTGCGGGCAAGACAACCTTGCTCCGGATCCTGGCGGGTACCGAAAAGTCCGACGCAGGTGAGATCCTCGCCGGCCACGGGCTACGCGTCGGATACTTCGCACAGGAGCACGACACACTCGACGATCGCGCGTCGGTGTGGGAGAACATTCGCCATGCGGCTCCGGACACGGGGGAGCAGGAGTTGCGCTCGCTGCTGGGGGCGTTCATGTTCACCGGACCACAGCTGGAACAGCCGGCAGGCACGCTGTCGGGCGGCGAGAAGACCAGGCTTGCACTTGCCGGGCTTGTGTCCTCTGCTGCCAACGTCTTGCTTCTCGACGAGCCTACGAACAACCTCGACCCGATTTCACGTGAACAGGTGCTCGATGCTCTGCGCAGTTACAAGGGAGCCGTCGTGCTGGTCACTCACGACCCCGGTGCGGCCGAAGCCCTGTCACCCGAGCGAGTCATCTTGCTGCCCGACGGCAACGAGGACCACTGGTCACAGGACTATCTGGAACTGATTCAGCTGGCCTGATCGGCGGTTTTCTCGTGGTCGGAGTGGGGATTCCTCTACCCTGGATGTGCGGGGGTGTTCGGTGAGTGAAGTGTCGCTGACTGGAGGAACGCCATGCCACCACAACCGGCCCGAGGGTCCTGCGCCGAATCCGAGGGTCCGCCTATCGGTAAAGGCGTACGTATCATCGGCGACTCGCGAGAGAGGCTGCGTGCCTCACTGCAGGAGCAGTACTCCGCAGGCGCCAGCATTCGTAGTCTCGCTCACGATCTCGGCAGATCCTATGGATTCGTGCACAAGATCCTGGCCGAATCGGGTGTCGCGTTACGTTCGAGGGGCGGCCCTAATCGTAAGAAGTCACATCGCGCCGATTAGCTGTACATCAAGCTAAGCGCTGTCGGGCCTGCGAACCGATGCTTCGACAAGGTCCAGTACCGCCGAGAGGTTGGGGCCCCCCTGACCGGAGGCGATGCGAGCGACAAGACCGTCGAGCACGAGATCGAGATAATCGTGCATCACATCCTTCGGGACGTCCTCGCGCAGTTTGCCTGCCGTTTTCTGACGTTCCAGCCGGGCAAGGGTTGCATCGGTGAGTTCCGAGGATTTCTCCGCCCAGCTCTTCCTGAACTCCGGGTCGGTGCGTAAGCGCCTCGCTATTTCCAGCCGAGTACCCAGCCACTCGAACCGATCGGGTTGCTCGAGAATGTCCCGCATGACCTGAACCAGGCCTTGACGAGCAGCCACTTCTGCCATCCGCCGAGCATCTTCCTGCGCGAGCGCGAGAAACAGCCCGTCCTTGTCCTTGAAGTGGTGAAAGATCGCGCCTCTGGACAGGCCAGTCGTCTCCTCGAGGCGGCGGACCGTCGCACCTTCGTAGCCGAATTCACCGAAGCAACGTCGTGCGCCGTCGAGAATCTCACTACGCCGTGCTGCCAAATGGTCCTCGCTGACCTTCGGCACACTGCCTCCTTCATCGGCTGATACGTGTTCCCGCCTTCAGCGCAGAACGCGCACGCCCACTGTCTGTTCGAGCCTGAACCGTGCTCGAAGTGGTCGTGCGCGTTCTGCGTGCTCACTGGTCGAGTTCACTCACCAGCGCTGAGCCCAAAGAAGTGCCTAGCCTCTGATCATATTGCGGAGGACGTACTGCAAGATTCCGCCGTTGCGGTAGTAGTCCGCCTCACCGGGGGTGTCGATACGCACCACGGCGTCGAATTCGACCTTCGTGCCGTCGGTCTTCGTCGCAGTGACAGCCATCGTCTTGGGTGTGACACCCTCGTTCAGCTTCTCGACGCCGACGATATCGAATGTCTCGGTACCGTCGAGCTTCAGCGATGCTGCGCTCTCGCCAACCGGGAACTGAAGCGGAACAACGCCCATCCCGATGAGGTTGGAGCGGTGAATACGCTCGAAGGACTCCGTGATGACGGCCTTCACGCCGAGCAGGCTGGTGCCCTTGGCTGCCCAGTCACGTGAGGAGCCGCTACCGTATTCCTTGCCACCGAGGACCACGAGCGGAATTCCCGCAGCCTGGTAGTTCTGCGAAGCGTCGTAGATGAACGCCTGCGGTCCATCTTCCAGGGTGAAGTCACGGGTGTAACCGCCCGAGACGTCATCGAGGAGCTGGTTCTTCAGGCGGATGTTCGCGAACGTTCCACGAATCATGACCTCGTGGTTGCCCCGGCGCGAACCCAGCGAGTTGTAGTCCTTGCGCTCGACGCCATGCGAGTCCAAGTACTGGGCAGCAGGCGTTCCGGCCTTGATCGGGCCGGCCGGGCTGATGTGGTCGGTGGTGACCGAATCTCCCAGCAGTGCGAGGACGCGAGCGCCCTTGATGTCCTTGACCGGCTCCGGATCCATCGTCATACCGTCGAAGTACGGAGGCTTGCGCACATAAGTGGACTTCTCGTCCCACGCGAACGTGTCGCCCTCGGGGGTCGAGAGGTTCTGCCAGCGACTGTCTCCGTCGAAGATCGTCTTGTACGACTTGCGGAACATGTCCTGGCTGATGGACGACTTGATCGTGTCGTCGATCTCCTGTGCGGACGGCCAGATGTCCTTCAAGTAGACCGGCTTGCCGTCGTGGTCGTTTCCGAGCGAATCGGTCTCGAAGTCGAAGTCCATCGTGCCGGCGAGGCCGTATGCGATGACGAGCGGCGGAGACGCCAAGTAGTTCATCTTGACGTCGGGGGAGATTCGGCCTTCGAAGTTTCGGTTACCGGAGAGCACTGCAGTGACCGAAAGGTCGTTGTCGTTGATCGCTTTCGAGATCGGCTCTGCGAGCGGACCGGTGTTGCCGATGCAGGTTGTGCATCCGTAGCCACCGAGGTAGTAGCCGAGCTTCTCGAGGTAAGGCCACAGACCGGCCTTCTCGTAGTAGTCGGTGACTACCTGCGAGCCGGGCGCCATGTTGGTCTTGACCCATGGCTTGGTGGTCAAGCCCTTGTCGACGGCGTTGCGTGCGAGCAGTGCAGCGCCGAGCATGACCGACGGGTTCGAGGTGTTGGTGCACGAGGTGATGCCTGCGACGACGACCGCGCCATGGTCGAGTACGAACTCGGCGCCCTCTTCGGACTTGACGGTGATCGGCTTGCTCGGACGACCGTCGGAGCCGTATGCGGCGGACTGGACGGCGACGGCTGCGTCCTCGGTGAAGGACAGGGAAGCGGGGTCGCTCGCCGGGAAGGACTCGTTGAGTGCCTCGTCGAGCTTGCTGTCACCTTCGTGTGCGGCGTGGCTCTCATCGACGTAGTTGTGGATGTCCCTGCGGAACGCAGGCTTGGACTCCGACAACAGGATTCGGTCCTGCGGGCGCTTCGGTCCGGCAATGGACGGAACGACGGTGTTGAGGTCGAGCTCGATGTACTCGGAGTAGACGGGCTCGTTCTCCGGGTCGTGCCACATGCCCTGTTCCTTGGCGTACGCCTCGACGAGCGCCAGTTGCTCGTCGCTGCGGCCGGTCAGGCGCAGGTAGTTGATGGTCTCTTCGTCGATCGGGAAGATCGCCGCGGTGGAGCCGAACTCGGGGCTCATGTTGCCCAGCGTTGCTCGGTTGGCCAGAGGTACTTCTGCGACGCCCTTGCCGTAGAACTCCACGAACTTGCCGACGACGCCGTGCTTACGGAGCATTTCGGTCGCGGTGAGGACGACGTCGGTCGCGGTCACGCCGGGCTGAATCTCGCCGGAGAGCTTGAAGCCGACGACGCGGGGGATGAGCATCGAGACGGGCTGGCCGAGCATTGCTGCCTCGGCTTCGATCCCGCCGACGCCCCAACCCAACACGCCCAGGCCGTTGACCATCGTGGTGTGTGAATCGGTGCCGACGCAGGTATCGGGATACGCCTGGCCGTTGCGGGTCATGACGGTCGGTGCCAGGTACTCGATATTGACCTGGTGCACGATACCCATGCCGGGGGGAACGACCTTGAAGTCGTCGAATGCGCCCTGTCCCCAGCGAAGGAACTGGTAGCGCTCGCCGTTGCGCTCGTACTCGAGGTCGACGTTGCGCTCGAGGGCGTCGGCGCGGCCGAATACGTCGAGAATCACCGAGTGGTCGATGACCATGTCGGCAGGAGAGAGCGGGTTGACCTTGCTCGGGTCGCCGCCCAGTGTGGTCACGGCTTCGCGCATGGTGGCCAGGTCGACGATGCATGGCACGCCGGTGAAGTCCTGCATGATGACACGAGCTGGGGTGAACTGGATTTCGATGCTCGGGTCCGCGGACGGATCCCACGAAGCGATCGAACGGATATGGTCGGCGGTGATGTTGGCACCGTCCTCGGTGCGAAGGAGGTTCTCCGCGAGGACTTTCAGTGCATATGGCAACTTTTCGGCACCGGGCAAGGCCGACAGTCGGAAGATCTCGTAGGAGTTCTTTCCGACCTCGAGGGTGCCCTTTGCACCGAATGAGTTATTACTAGCGGTCACTTCAGCTCCACTCGTCTATGAGGCACACCGCCGACGGGGCTGTGTCGACGGTTGAAGCGAGACCTTCTACGCGACCGAGCGGTGCGCCGAACGCCTCGTTGTAAGTCTAACAGTACGCTTGTCCTGTGAAACCCTGAGGGCAGGCCTGATGGTGCGTCGGCGTGCCCCGCACCGACAATCCTCACGCAGTGGCACTACCTTCGCAATGCAGGGCAACCTCATTTCGGGCGATGCGGTGAGTGTCCAATGCGGTCCCGACAGGTGTCGGTGACGTAGGGTTCGGACGGTCCGCTCGTACTCTTCGGTAACGACCGCCACCCACCGACTCCGCTATTGCAACTGGACGAGAGATGCCTGATCCGATTCTTGCTGTTGTCCCGCTGGCCGCCGAAGTCCCGCCCGGCACCGACATCGATTCGATCGTGGCCGACATCGCCGAGTCCGGTGTCAGTGCGCCTTCTGCACTTCGGAGCGATCTGCAGGCCGTAGTCCAGCGCGCAGAAGAGCACGGAGTCGATCTCGGCATCGTGGTCATGGAAAGGGACCCCGTTCACGATTCTCAGTTGCGTGATCTCGCGACGGCGGTC
Organism: Rhodococcus sp. PAMC28707; assembly: GCF_004795915.1. Taxonomy (NCBI): domain Bacteria; kingdom Bacillati; phylum Actinomycetota; class Actinomycetes; order Mycobacteriales; family Nocardiaceae; genus Rhodococcus; species Rhodococcus sp. PAMC28707. Next base: position 112,534 of record NZ_CP039253.1, on the reverse strand, counting down.
GGAACCCAGGACGGCGGCACAATCCTTGTCTTGAGTCCAGGTCAGGTGGGGTCCTTCTCTGACGCGGTGAGTCGAGTCACGCTCGAGGCTGGGCAAGATCGCACCTACACGGGCAATCCCGTCATCGGAGCCGACAACTTCGTCGACTCACTGGTCGGCCCGCAGACTCCGTGGGGTTTGATTACGGGTTTGATCCTGGTGCTCGTGACGGCGGCGGCAGCAGTAACTGCAGTTGCGAAGATCCGGCGCCATAAAGCGCGGAGTATCTCGACGTCGGAGCCCCGCGAGACGGAGCGGCTTACGCCGGATTCCGAACCGAGCAACACTTCTGGCGAGTCTGCCACCGACCGCTGAATATCGATTCTGCTGGAGACCGCAGAAACGAACGCCCCGACCTTCTGGTCGGGGCGTTCTTCGTCTCTCGGAAAAAGTCGAAAAAACTGTTTCGCGTATATACCGAGTTCAGGGTATTTGCGCTGGTCGAATTACATATGTGTTCTTAGAGGCTGGAGTTTCTTTAGTGTGCAAAGTGTCGTACGGTGCCATTGGCACTGCTGGGGAAGGAGTGTCGCAGAGGGCAGAGGTCTATCCGAGTTACCTCGGGTGACGCCTGCTTCGGGTGGGACCGACGTGGTTTACACCTGTGCTGATGCTGCGTGCTTCCTCCCTGCCCGGTGAGCGTGATTTCCAGCACCCGATGTGGGTGCCGGGTCCTCTCTTCCGGCGTCGACGATCGATAGAACGTCGCGAGCGCCGGACCAGAGGGAGACAACTTTGAGGCGACGAGCATTCCGCGGAACACGCAGCTGCGCGTTCTCCAACACGGCGAGAATGTTCGTTGGGGCCGGAATTGTTGTTGCGTTGATCAGCGGTGCGTCCAGCACGGCTCTCGCTGTTCCGCCGCCGCCGCCCAATCCATCCGACTCCGACCTTGCCGCCGCGGGATCCGCGGTAGAGCAACAGCTCGGTGCCGTGGGTTCGTTGATCAACCAAGTCGCGTCTGCAAACCAACAGCTTGCCCAGCTCGATGCCGATGTGGCGATCAAACGCGAGGACGTCAACAAGGCCCTCGTCGACCTTCAGAATGCTCGGGACGCCGCTGACGTAGCTGCCCAACTCGTGGTCTTTGCTCAGCAGGCTCTCACCGATGCAGGTGTTCAAATCCAGGCGGCACAGCAGAAGTTCAACAACTTCGCCGTGTCGAGTTACACCCAGGGCACAGGTGTCGCCTCGGTGTCCTCTTTCCTCGGATCGAGTGGACCGGACGACGTTCTGGACCGTGCACAGGTGCTGAAGGTTCTGTCGAACAGCCAGAACGCTGTGCTCGACGGTCTTCAGCGGGCCAGGACCGAACAGGCCAACCGTGACTCCGCGGCTCGCGAGTCCAAACAGCGAGCCGATGCCGCAGCCTCGACAGCAGAGTCCAAGAAGGCAGATGCCGAGGAAGCGATAGCGACAGCCCGCGCCGCGTTGCAAGCCCAGGCAGAACAGAAGGCTGCGATCGAGAGCGAGCGCGACTCCGCGCAGAGTCAGCTCGATTCCGCACGATCGAACGTGGCAGGACTTGCCGATCAGCGCGTCGCATACTCGACCTGGGAGTCACAGAAGGCAGCCGAGGATGCGGCGATTGCCGCGGCGGCGGCAGCAGCGAAGCAAGCGGCAGTTCAAGCCGCGGCGAGGGTTGCAGCGAACCAGGCTGCAAGTGCGGCTGCGGCGGCCGCAGCAGCAGGTCAACGATCCCACACCGATATCGACGAGGATCTGGACTCTGTCGTCAGCGACTCCACCGGCGGCGACTCTGCCGACAGCACGGGCACCACGACAACCACGACACCGAAGAAGCCGCGAAGCTCAGGTCAATCGAATCCGTCTCTCACCGGCAGTGCAGCAATCGAACTCGCCATAGACCGCGGAATGTCTCAGCTGGGCGTCCCGTATTCCTGGGGTGGCGGCAACGAGAACGGACCGACGAAAGGTATCCGGGACGGTGGAGTGGCCGATAGCTACGGCGACTACAACAAGGTCGGCTTCGACTGCTCCGGATTGATGATCTACGCATTCGGGGGACTCGGCATCTCGCTGCCTCACTACACGGGCTATCAGTACACGGCAGGCAAACAGGTCCCGTCCTCCAATATGAAGCGAGGGGACATGATCTTTTATGGACCGAACGCCAGTCAGCACGTTGCGTTGTATCTGGGCGACGGGAAGATGCTCGAAGCCCCTCAATCCGGTGACATCGTGAAGGTTTCATCCGTTCGATACGACGGTATGACGCCGTATGCAGTACGTATGGTGTCCTGACAGAGTTCTTCGGGGGCCACTCGGTAGGCTCGCCCCACAGGAGACATCGGTAGCCTTGGGGGGCGGCCCCACGGCGCAAGTAGTCATCGACTGAAATAGTCGATGGTCGATACCGAACGTGCCCGAGAAGTGATTCGAGTGAAAGCGGTGAATTCTTGGTGACATCACGTGACGGCGCCGAATCGAACGGTAGCGTCTCGCAGGACAGCGGGTCGAACGGCAGCATGACCAAGGGCGGCGTTTCGGGCGGGAATGGATCGGGCCGCACCGATGCAGCGGGGCTCGCACATGATGTGCAGATCCTCGAGAAGGCCGTGTACGAGGTCAAGCGGGTGATCGTCGGCCAGGATCGATTGGTCGAAAGGATCCTCGTAGGGCTTCTTGCACGCGGTCACGTACTCCTCGAAGGAGTGCCTGGAGTGGCGAAGACCCTTGCCGTGGAAACTTTCGCCAAGGTTGTCGGTGGAACGTTCTCTCGCGTTCAATTCACGCCCGACCTGGTGCCCACCGACCTGATCGGTACCCGCATCTACCGGCAGGGTCGCGAAGAATTCGACACCGAACTAGGCCCGGTCGTTGCCAACTTCGTGCTGGCCGACGAGATCAACCGCGCGCCCGCCAAAGTGCAGTCCGCGTTGCTGGAAGTTATGGCGGAGCGGCAAGTGTCCATCGGTGGTCACACGTTCCCGATGCCCGACCCATTTCTTGTCATGGCGACACAGAACCCGATCGAGAACGAAGGTGTCTATCCCCTTCCGGAAGCTCAGCGTGACCGGTTCTTGTTCAAGATCGTCGTCGACTACCCCTCGGTCGAGGAAGAACGCGAAATCGTCTACCGGATGGGCACCGCTGTCCCGACGCCGAAGCAGATCCTCGATCCAGAGGAGCTGGTGCGGCTCCAAAACGTCGCGAGTTCGGTATTCGTTCATCACGCACTCGTCGACTACGTCGTCCGCGTCATCGCTGCGACGAGAACGCCGGAACAACTTGGCCTCGATGACGTTGCAAGTTGGATCGCCTACGGTGCGTCGCCGCGAGCAACTCTCGGAATCATCGCGGCATCGCGGGCCCTTGCTCTGGTGCGAGGACGTGACTACGTGGTGCCGCAGGACGTGCTCGAAGTGATCCCCGACGTTCTCCGTCACCGACTCGTCCTGTCCTACGACGCACTCGCCGACGAGGTGACTCCGGAAGATGTCATCACTCGGGTATTGCAGGCGGTGGGGCTTCCCCAGGTGGCCCCTCAAGCAATCGGTTCGCAGCAGGCCCCTCAAACGCCGTTCTTCCCGCAGCAACCGACGACCCAAGGCGCGGCTTCGCAGCGTCCCCCGCAACAGGGAATGCCGCAGCAAGGAACGCCTCAGCAGGGGGTAGCGCAGCAGGGTGTACCGCAGCAGGGATACAACCCAGGCGTGCAACAAGGACAGCCCGGTCCAGCGCCGTCCCTGGACAAATCCGCGGGGAGTTCCCCAGCCGTGGGTAGCCAGCAGCAGTGAGCGGGGCACTTGCCCGCGGGACGGGTCCAACACCCGACTCGCGGCCCCCGTCGTTCCGGAGCGGTGAACTACGTGACCCCACACTCGCTGCTGCGTTGCGCACCTTGGAGTTGACAGTCCGCCGTCGTCTCGACGGGGTGTTGCACGGCGACCATCTCGGATTGATTCCGGGACCTGGTTCCGAGCCCGGTGACGCGCGGGAGTACCAGCCTGGCGACGATGTCCGACAGATGGACTGGTCGGTGACTGCTCGGACGACTCATCCACACGTTCGTCAGTCTGTTGCCGATCGCGAGTTGGAAACATGGATGGTCGTCGATCTGTCGGCCAGTCTCGATTTCGGTACGACGGGATGCGAGAAGCGAGATCTGGCTGTCGCGGCAGCCGCCGCAATCACGCACTTGACCAGCGGTGGAGGTAATCGCATCGGTGCTGTGGTTGCTACTGGGGCACAGACGACTCGGATCCCGGCCAGGGGTGGCCGAATCCACACGCAGACGTTGCTGCGGACCATCGCGACGATGCCCAGTGCCGCCGACGGTGTGCGCGGAAATCTTCGTGAGGCAATCGAGGCGCTCCGCCGCCCCCAACGCAGGCGGGGGATGGCAGTGGTGATCAGTGATTTTCTCGGGCCGATCGATTGGGAGCGATCTCTGCGAGCGATCTCTGCACGACACGATGTGTTGGCAGTGGAAGTACTCGATCCTCGGGACCTCGAACTGCCAGATGTCGGGGATGTGGTCCTACACGACCCCGAAACCGGTCGCACCCGTGAATTCAGCACGACGCCGCAGTTGCGTGCCGATTTCGCTGAAGCCGCCGCGTCTCATCGCGAGGACGTCGAGCGTGCGCTTCGTCGATGTGGCGCTCCGCGCTTGACACTTCGAACCGACGGCGACTGGATAGCGGACGTCGTCCGCTTCGTTTCTTCACGCCGACACACTCTCGGCTCCAGCGCAGTCAATTCGGCTCGGGCAGGTCGCCGGTGAGTCTGTCCGAGTTCACCTCACCGTGGTGGCTGCTGTTCGTGCTCGTCGTTGTCGGTTTGGTCGTCGGCTACGTATTGGCGCAGCGACGGCGTCACAAACACACTTTGCGGTTCTCGAACATGGAGCTGTTGGAGAAAGTAGCGCCGACGCGGCCGGGTTACTGGCGCCACGTGCCGACTGCGCTGATCCTGGCCGGTCTGCTCGTGCTGACAATTGCATTGGCGGGCCCGACTGCTGATCAAAAAGTGCCGCGAAACCGGGCGACGGTGATACTCGTGATCGACGTGTCGTTGTCGATGGAGGCAACGGACGTCGAACCGTCTCGGCTGGCTGCTGCACAGGAGGCAGGAAAGTCGTTCGCCGAAGGGTTGACTCCAGGTATCAACCTTGGACTCGTCGCTTTCGCTGGAACGGCGTCGGTGCTCGTATCTCCGACCGCCAATCGAGAAGCGACCAAGGCGGCCATCGACAAACTGCAATTGAGCGAACGCACGGCCACTGGCGAGGCTATTTTCACCTCGCTGCAGTCGATCGACACGCTGGGAGCCGTTCTCGGTGGCGGCGATGCGGCCCCGCCCGCTCGAATCGTCTTGTTGTCCGATGGCAAGCAGACCGTCCCGGAGAGCCCTGACGATCCGCGGGGTGGATACACTGCCGCGCGCGCCGCGAAGGACAAGAACGTACCGATTTCCACAATCTCGTTCGGAACGAGTTATGGGACAGTCGATATCGAAGACGAGTCGGGAGTCGAGCGGGTTCCGGTTCCAGTCGATGATCCGTCCTTGCGGGAGATTGCCGATCTTTCCGGTGGGAGCTTCTTCACTGCGTCCTCACTCGAAGAACTGCGCGCGGTGTACGACACGCTGGAGGAGCAGATCGGGTTCGAGACCACCCGTGGAGATGCCAGCCGTCCGTGGTTGATTCTCGGAGTCGTACTCACCGCATTGGGTTTGGGCACGGCTTTGGTTCTTCGGCAACGATTGCCCTGATTCGCTGTTATTACTCACCAGTAAGTTTCGCTTTGTCATTCCGGGACGAACAGATAGGTTGCAGGCATGTCCAAACCAGACTTCATTGCTCGATCGGTACTTGTCACCGGAGGGAACCGAGGTATCGGTCTGTCCATCGCTCAGAGACTTGCGGAGGACGGCCACAAGGTAGCCGTGACGCATCGTGGTTCCGGGGTGCCCGACGGCCTGTTCGGGGTTGTCTGTGACGTCACCGATTCCGAGTCGATCGACGCCGCCTTCAAGGAGGTCGAAGCGAAGCACGGACCGGTCGAGGTTCTGGTGTCGAACGCCGGCATCACCGACGACACCCTGATCATGAGAATGAGCGAGGATCAGTTCTCACGCGTGATCGACGCGAACCTGACCGGCGCCTTCCGAGTCGCCAAGCGCGCCAGCCGCTCGATGCTCCGTGCCCGTTACGGCCGCTTCATTTTCATCGGATCCGTCGTGGCTCTGGCAGGAACTCCCGGACAAGCCAACTATGCGGCGTCGAAGGCCGGCGTCATCGGGCTTGCTCGGTCGCTCACTCGTGAGCTGGGGTCCCGGTCGATCACGGCGAATGTCGTCGCTCCCGGCTTCATCGACACGGAGATGACTCAGGCATTGGACGAGAAGTACCAAGAGATGGCTGTCAGCGCTATCCCGCTTGGTCGCAAGGGTAAGACGGACGAGGTTGCCGGCGTCGTCAGTTGGCTTGCCTCCGAGGATGCCGCGTACGTCTCGGGCGCGGTCATTCCCGTCGACGGTGGTCTCGGCATGGGCCACTGATCGCTCGGACATCCAAGTTTTCGCAACTGGTAGACCTCTTTTCTCATTTCGATTCGATCGGTAAGGAAGAACATGGGCGGACTGCTCGAAGGAAAGACAATTCTCATCACCGGCATCATCACTGATGCCTCCATTGCGTTCCACGCCGCAGCCATGGCGCAGGAGCAAGGCGCGAAGGTCATCATCACGGGGTTCGATCGGCTTCGGTTGATCGATCGCATCGCACAGCGCCTGCCGAAGGAAGTGCCCCCCGCGATCGAACTCGACGCCACCAACGAGGAGCACCTGTCGGCGCTCGCCGATCGTATTCGTGAAGTAGCCCCCGAAGGCATCGACGGCGTCTTGCATTCGATCGCTTTTGCGCCTCGCACACTCATGGGCCCGGGTGCGTTGCCGTTCCTCGAGGGGCCCGGTCCCGACGCGGCGCGTGCATTCGAAATCTCCGCGTGGAGTTACGCGTCGCTGGCGCGGGCTGTTCTGCCTGTCATGAACGAGGGCGGTTCCATCGTCGGGATGGACTTCGATCCGCGTACCTCGATGCCGTACTACAACTGGATGGGCGTGGCAAAGGCTGCACTCGAGTCGGTCAACCGGTACGTGGCTCGTGAAGTAGGCGCCGCGAAGAAGATCAGGTCCAATCTGGTTGCTGCTGGGCCGATCAAGACCCTTGCTGCCAAGGCCATCGCCGGAACGGCTACCGGCGACGCCACCAAGATGAATCAGCTCAACGATTACTGGTCCGGATCGGCGCCGATCGGCTGGGACGTAGACAACCCGACCGTGGTCGCCAAGTCGATCGTGGCGTTGCTGTCGGATTGGTTGCCAGGAACGACCGGCTCGATCGTGTACGTCGACGGCGGCGCCAGCCACAACACCTGGTTGCCCGACGACATGTAGTCCGCCTCGCCTCATGTGAGCATCGACGAGTGGGGGCCTACCAGATGGTGGATCGATGCTTGCATGAGGCGACCTGAGCGAACCTGTTGTCTTCGAGCGCGCACAATGGGGACATGACCGAGTCTGCGGGTTTCGATGCGATCCTGGTTCTTTCCTTCGGCGGCCCGGAGGAGCCTGCACATGTTCGGCCGTTTCTGGAAAATGTGACGCGCGGGCGTGGGGTTCCGCCCGAGCGACTCGACGAGGTAGTCGAGCACTACATGCACTTCGGCGGTGTGTCGCCGATAAATGCGCTCAATCGCGACATCATCTCCGCTCTGGAAGCTGAATTCGCCACGGCCGGTGTCGACCTGCCGATCTATTTCGGTAACAGGAACTGGCATCCGATGGTCGAGGACACCCTCGCGCAGATGCAATCGGACGGTATCGAACGCGCGCTGGTGTTTCCGACGTCGGCGTGGGGTGGTTACTCGGGTTGTCGCCAGTACCACGAGGATGTGGCCAGAGCCAGGGAAGCTGTCGGTTCCGACGCACCCGACCTGGTGAAGATCAGGCAGTACTACGACCATCCCTTACTGATCGCCGCTTTCGCCGATTCGATTACGGCCGCGATGGATTCGCTGTCTCCCGAGAATCGCTCGAAGGCGAGATTGGTGTTCACAGCACATTCGATTCCGAGCGCTGCCGACGCTAATGCCGGGCCCCCGGCCGACGGCGGCCACCTCTACAGCAGGCAGGTGGCGGAAGCGTCCAGGCTCGCTGCGGCAGCCGTCGGTGTGGACGACTACGACCTCGTCTGGCAGTCGCGGTCAGGTCCGCCGCAGGTGCCATGGCTGGAACCGGACATCTGCGACCATTTGGATGCACTGTCGGACAAGGGCGTAGAAGCGGTAGTCGTTTGTCCGGTGGGATTCGTCTCCGATCACCTCGAAGTCGTCTGGGACCTCGACACCGAGGCCGAGGAAAAGGCCACGGAGCTCAATATGGCTTTCGCGCGGGCCTCGACACCGGGAACCGATCCTCGGTTCGCGCAGATGATCCTCGAACTCGTCGAAGAGCACCTCAGCCACGCGACGCCGCGTGGAATCGGAAGTGTCCCGAAGTACGGCTCGACACTCAACGGCAGTCGATGCGCAATTCGATGCTGCGAGCAGCCCGTTCGCCCAACACGGCCCAGCTAGCGGCCTGGCGCCCTGGATTCGATACTCGTGGAGAGTGCTATCGCACGAGCTTTCCTCACCGCAGCCCACAACGGTCTGATCAAATCCTCACGTGCTGCCGCTCCGAGTGCCGTGGCGGGCTCGGTCGGGGAAGAGTGTTGCGCCACCGAAAGAATGGCTGCCACTCGATCTGCCGACTCGAGCACTCGAAGTGCCCGGTCCGACATTTCCGACGGATAGCGGTGTCGGCCGAGATCGGCGAGTTCGGCGGAGATACGTGTTCGGGGGTCTCCCAGTTCGGTTCGCGTCGGTAGTGATTGAAGCGAGCCGAGGGCTTCGGCAGCGCCACGAACCGCTTCACGCATGGCGTATTCGGCTTCCCCGAGCGTGAAGTCGCGCATCGCACGCGGCGGCAGGACGATCGAGAACACCGTCCATCGGAGGACGTCCGGCCCCTCTACAGTCGGTACGAGTCCCAGTCCTCGGGTCTCGGGATCGCCGACCAGAACGGCTTCTCCGGTCTGAATGGCCAGGCGCCCGAACATGCTCTTCGGTGACACGTTCGACGTGGCACCAGGATGGGGGAGGAGGAGTTCGATTGCGGGGTTGGTGCGGTCACTCGGTACCTGAGCGCGAATGAGGGTCAGTAGGCCTGCCACGCCCTCGTCGCGAGGACTCGGCCATGGCAGCCCGGTCTCGAGCGCCGTTTCTTGGTCGCCGGCAACTGCCAGATGCATCGGTGCCCACTCCGCCATCGAATCGATCACGTTGTCGGGCGCACTGAATCCGGCCAGCCACGAGCTGGCCCATACGGCAAGGCTTGCACTTGGAGAACTCACGACTTCCAAGCATAGGTCGGCGTGGCGACGCGCGCTCGGGCGTGGGGGTGGCTACCGTTGTCGGCCGTGACGAACATGTACGGCGAAGACATACTTTCAGGACACAGCCGCATGCGAAAGGTGCCTGTCCCGCAGGTGCCGGCCGAGCGCGGACTCGTCGTCGAGGACTCGGCTACCGGCTATTGCGGTGCGGTGGTCGGGTTCGAGCGCACATACGACGGTGATTTCGTACGCCTGGAGGATTCAGCTCGCACGACGCGGTTGTTCGCATTGCGCGAAGCGGCATTTCTGATCGATGGCAAGCGCGTCACCCTCGTGCGTGCGACGGCTTCTCCGAAGAAGGCCGAGTCGACGCGATCGGCTTCCGGCTCTACCAAGGTCGAGGGTTTGCGTGCTCGTACCGCTCGTGCCAGCCGGATCTGGGTCGAGGGCGTGCACGACGCTGCCCTGGTGGAAAGTGTGTGGGGCCACGACCTCCGGGTAGAGGGTGTCGTTGTAGAGCACTTGGAGGGGCTGGACAATCTGGGTGAGCGCCTGGCCGAATTCGAACCAGGCCCTGGCCGGCGAGTAGGTGTCCTGGTCGACCACCTCGTCACGGGATCCAAGGAGTCGAAATTGACTGCCTCGCTCGGCCCGCATGTACTTGTCACCGGTCACCCGTACATCGACGTGTGGGAAGCAGTACGGCCGAAAGCGGTTGGAATCAGCGCTTGGCCGAAGATTCCTCGCGGTCAGGATTGGAAGACGGGAATCTGTCGCGAGCTCGGGTGGGGAACTCCGAAGGAGGGCTGGCGACATGTGTATTCGTCGGTCTCGACGTTCCGAGATCTCGAAGCCCCACTGATCGGAGCGGTCGAACAGCTGGTCGACTTCGTAACGGAGTGAGTGCCGCCGCCCGGTGTCCGATTTCTGGTTAGATGGAAGTTGTGGCGGCGATAATTTGGTTCATCGCAGGAATCGCACTCGCGGCAGCCGAGGCGCTGACGGGAGATTTCTTTCTGCTCATGATCGCCGGTGGTGCTCTTGCCACCGCCGGCATTTCGGCCGTCACGGACTTCCCGGTGTGGGCCGATGCCGTCGTGTTCGGACTCGTGTCCTTGGTGCTGGTTCTGGGTGTGCGGCCGATGCTGTTGCGACGCTTCGCCGCTCCGCCTGCGCTCGCCACGAATGCAGCTGCGTTGTCGGGAAAGAGTGCGATCGTGCTCGAACAGGTTTCGGCACACGAGGGTCAGGTAAAGCTCGGCGGCGAGGTGTGGACTGCGCGTCCTCTCGACGAATCCGAGGTCTACGCACCGGGAGTGACTGTGACCGTGATGGAGATAGACGGCGCTACTGCCGTCGTGTGGAGGGGACCGTAGTTAATGGCAGCATTGATCGTTCTCGGCGTCATCGTTCTACTCGTCGTCATACTCGTGGCCAAATCCGTATCGATTATTCCGCAGGCCGAGGCCGCAGTTATCGAGAGGCTCGGGCGTTATGTTCGCACCGTTTCCGGGCAGCTGACCTTCCTCGTACCGTTCGTCGACCGGATTCGAGCGAAGGTGGACCTGCGAGAGCGCGTCGTGTCGTTCCCGCCGCAACCGGTGATCACCAAGGACAACCTGACGGTTTCGATCGACACCGTTGTGTATTTCCAGGTGACCAATCCGCAGTCCGCGGTCTATGAAATCAACAATTACATCGTGGGTGTCGAGCAGTTGACCACTACGACGCTGCGTAACGTCGTCGGTGGCATGACGCTGGAAGAAACTCTGACGTCTCGTGATCAGATCAACGGCCAACTGCGCGTCGTTCTCGACGAGGCGACAGGTCGATGGGGACTGCGGGTCGCACGCGTGGAACTGAAGAGTATCGATCCACCTCCGTCGATCCAAGAGTCGATGGAGAAGCAGATGAAGGCGGACCGCGAGAAGCGGGCCACCATTCTTACGGCAGAAGGCCATCGCGAGTCCGCGATCAAGACCGCGGAGGGCGACAAGCAGAGCCGTATTCTTGCTGCCGAGGGCGGCAAACAGGCCTCGATCCTCACAGCTGAAGGTGAGCGTCAGTCTCGCATTCTGCGGGCAGAAGGTGACAGGGCCGCGAAGTATCTGCAGGCTCAAGGTCAGGCAAAAGCAATCGAGAAGGTATTTGCGGCCATCAAGGCGGGAAAGCCGACTCCGGAACTACTTGCCTACCAGTACATGCAGACCCTTCCCCAGATGGCGCAGGGCGACGCCAACAAGGTCTGGATGATCCCGAGCGACTTCGGCGATGCGTTGAAAGGTTTCGCCAAGACTCTCGGGACACCAGGCGAGGACGGCGTTTTCCGTTACGAGCCGAGCTCGAGTAGCGGCGACGAGCCCAAGGCTGCAGACGATTCCGACGAGGTTGCCGAGTGGTTCGAAACGAAAACGGATCCCGCAGTGGCCCAGGCGGTCGCTGCGGCCGAGGCGGTTGCCCGGACGCCGGTCGATACCTCGTTGGCGCCTGACCCCAGTCTGACCAAGGGCACGGAAGTCGGACAACTTGCTGCACCGCAGTCCGATACGGCTCCGCCGGCAGAGCCGAACTAGGCCCGCCCAGACTCATCAGGCTCGAATCATCCCTCGGCACGTCACTTTGTGACGGCCGAGGGATGAGGTGTATCTGCCCACAGTTCAGGTGGCGAGTGCCTGTCCGACGCCACAGACGGCAACCGCCCACATGACGCTGGTGAAGGTTCCGATGATGAACTGCTCGGACGCCGCGGACGCCTGGGATCCTTGTAGCTCGGGATATCGGGCAAGACCTTTCACCGCCAGAACGATTGCGATTCCCTCGGGCCATCCGGCCAGAATGGATGCCGCGACCGCAGTGCGCTCGAGCATTCCGATTGTGCGCCCGCCGTGTAGTGGTTCTACGGGCGTGTCCGGGTTCGGTGTCCCGTCTCGTCGCGCCAAGCGGAAGACTTCGGCGACTATCGGCGACCCACCCGCCACGGCCGCCAGAACGGTGACGACGTAGGTAGCGGCCAGGGCGAATCCTCGGGCCGGATCGGTGGTCGTCCCGACCGCTGCCGCCGATACCAACAACGTGAGAGATAGTGCGGCAGGCGCCCAACGCGGAACCGAGGCTCTCGCCTGGAAGACAGAGGCTGTTGCCGACAGCCCCAGAAGTATCAGAGTCACCGCGATCATGAATTCCCCCTATGTATTCCGTGCAGTGTTGCCGAGAGCACTCGATCGGACCGGAGATTCAGTGGTTTTCGGTGGTGACGTCGAGTTCGGTGAGTAGTCGCTCGGCGAGGGCGCGTCCGCTCGCCTCGATACTCCACCGAGCTACCGACAACCGTTGAGACATGGCCTGCTTGGTGATCCGGAGAGTCTCCGCCGCGCTTTTTTGCGTATGGCCGCGGGCCATCAGGTCTGTCGCCTCATGCCCTTGTTCTGTTCTATCGGTGATGAGTAGTGCGATCAGCGTCAATGCGGTCTCGGCATCTCGGCATGGCGTAACGAGATTTGGATTCGCAGCCGTGACGGCGACGGCAGCGGGCGCGTTCTTGGCACGGGTGACCGCGTCACGCGCTGCCTCGAAAGCTGGGCCCCGCCCTGCCCGTGTCGTGTCGGGCAGTGGCTCTTCGACCTGTCCGATGCCGATGCCGACGCTCCACGTTCCCAGTCTGACCAGTGTGAGCGCGAGGTCCACGACAGTGTGCGCGTCGGTTGCCACTGCCTGGATTTCATCGCCTGCCGTACGTTCGAAACCTCGAAGAAGGGGAGCGTGGCGAGTTAGTTCCAGCACTGATTCGACTCTGTCGACATCGCGTCGACTTCGACGTTGATCCACTGTCATAACGAACATACGTCAAGTCTAGAGGGTTGATTTTTCCTAGTCAACGAATAAGGCTTGATTAGACGAAGTAAAGCTACAAGAGTTTACTTGTGGGTTTCGGAATTCGCCTTCGAAGCCGAGACGACGCCGACAGACGCCAATCGATGTAGAGGCCGATCACCCCGGCAGCAATACACACACCGGAGAGCGCGAGCAGCAGCGGATTCGTGTGTCCGCCGATAGCGTCACCGAGGACGACGATGCCCACCGTTCCCGGCACCATGCCTACCGCAGTGGCCACAGCGAACGGTACGAGTCGAATCGAAGAAACTCCACAGCAGTAGTTGACGACCGAAAACGGAACCGGCGCGATCAACCGGAGAGATCCCACCGCCAGCCATCCGCGCCGAATCAGACTGTCGTCGATCGCGCGAACGGCAGGATGTGTCATCCTCGCGGCGAACCACTCCCGACCGATTATCCGAACGAGTAACAGTGCAAGAACGGCACTGAGGGTCGACGCACCCACCGCGACAGCGATGCCGGTGATCGGGCCGAACAGAACTCCGGCAGTGAGAGTGAACAGTGTTCGCGGCACAGGCGGAATGGTCACGATCGCGTGGACGAGAAAGAACACGAGCGGAAAGACGGGCCCGATCGACAGCGCCCAGTGCCGAAGCTGATCTGCCGACAGATGAGGTGCCGATACCGCTGCCGCTGCCAGAGTTGCGAGAAGAACCACGATGCCGATCAACCGTGGGTCTCGCAATCGCCTCGTCACGATCAACGAGCCTACCTGCGTCGAAGCGTTTAGCGCCGCGACCAAACGACCTCCGATTCGAACATGAGGTGATCCTCACGATACTGTCGGAGAGATCGGTTTTCACATCGCAAAAGTCGCTATTGTCGACCGACTCTCGTCGATCGAGTTGAGGGAGCAGTCATCGTGCCCATTGCTTCACAAGAAGACGCCTCACGCACTGCGTATGCAGCCTGGCAGAAGGCAGTTGCCGGAGTTCTGGCGAAGTCGCGCAGAGTCGACGTCGCAGATCTGCCCGAGGATCCTGAGCGTCTCCTCGAGACGACGACCTACGACGGGGTGACGATCTCGCCTCTCTACGGTCCTCGTGACGAGCACCCCGAGAACACACTCCCCGGGGTGTTCCCCTTCGTACGTGGACGGGATGCGGCCCGTGACGTCAACGCTGGGTGGAAGGTCAGTGCCAGGTTCGGTGTCGGGGAGTCGGACGCAGCGAAGGTCAACCGGTCGATACTGGACGGGCTGAACAACGGTGTGAGCGCACTCTGGCTCCGCGTCGGCGACAGTGATCTGCCGGTAGCTTCGATCGCCGAAGCAGTCGACGGCGTCCTGCTCGATCTCGCACCGTTGGTCGTGGACGCCGGCAACGCTACCGAAGCAGCCGCACACGCAGTGTTCGAAATGCTGGACCGGACCACCGCCGAGAATCCGGAAGCGGTGGACATTCGGTTGGGTGGTGCCACTCTCACCTCGCAGTTCTCAGGGGCTACCGGACCCGAACTTCGGACGCTCGTGGACCTGGCCGCACAGTCGGCTGCCCGCGCCGAGACCGTTCGCGCGATCACCGTCGACGGCACCGTGTTCCACAACGCCGGAGCCGGCGACGCACAGGAACTCGGCGCATCGGTTGCTGCCGGACTCGAATATCTCCGTGCACTGACGTCGAGTGGACTTTCGATCGGAGATGCCCTCGGGCAACTGGAGTTTCGCTTTGCAGCGACCGACGACCAGTTCCAGACGATCGCGAAGTTCCGCGCGGCACGCGTGTTGTGGTCACGCGTCGCACAGGTGTCCGGTGCGCCCGACGCCGGCGGCGCTCCGCAACACGCGGTCACATCCGAAGCGATGATGTCGCAGCGCGATCCATGGGTCAACATGCTTCGCACCACGTTGGCGGCCTTCGGTGCGGGTATCGGCGGAGCCGACGCGATCACTGTCCTTCCGTTCGATGTGGCGCTGGAGGGGGGAGCCGCCGGGGTTTCGAAGACTTTCGCGGCGCGAATCGCAAGAAATACGCAGCTGCTGCTCCTCGAGGAGTCTCATCTCGGACGCGTTCTCGACCCGGGTGCCGGCTCTTGGTACATCGAGCAGCTCACCGATGACATCGCCGAGAAGGCATGGGCTTTCACCCAGAAGATCGAAGCCGACGGTGGCTATCGTGCTGCACTCGAGTCCGGGACGCTCTCGTCGTCCATCGAGGAGACCAAAGCCGCTCGTGATTCCGATGTCGCTCATCGCCGGACGCCGCTCACGGGTGTCAACGAGTTCCCCAACCTCGCTGAGGCTCCGCTTCCGTCGGTAGGCCCGAAGCAGGCGGGTACAGCGCCGCGGGTTGCCCGGTACGGAGCTGCGTTCGAAGCTCTACGTGACCGCTCGGATGCATATCTCGCCGAGCACGATGCGCGGCCACTGGCGCTGCTCGTGCCGCTCGGGTCGGTAGCCGAGCACAATGTACGAACGACTTTCGCTGCGAACCTATTGGCTTCGGGCGGAATCGAGTCGCAGAATCCAGGACCGTTGACCGAGTCGAGTATCGCCGAAGCCGTACGCACGGCGGGCGCTCGTATCGCGGTCGTGTGCGGCACCGACAAGCGATACACCGACGAGGCCTCGTCCGCGGTGAGCGCGCTCCGCGCGGCTGGAATCGAACGGGTACTTCTCGCCGGGCCCGAAAAGCTGTTCACCGATATCACCGGCCAAGGTCGGCCGGACGATTTCTTGACCGCCAAGGTCGATGCCATCGCAGTTCTGTCCGATCTCCTCACCAATCTGGGGGCCTGAGAAATGACCACCAACGAAGCCGAACCACGGGTAACTCATGTCGTCGGTAGTTTTGCCGATGTTCCACTGAAGGATCCGCAGTCGCCGACCCCGTCCGCGCCCACTGCCGAAGAAGCGTCGGAGCACATTGCGGCGGGTGCGAAGGCCAATAACTACACCGCTGAGCAGGTTGTGTGGTCCACTCCCGAAGGCATCGACGTCAAGCCTGTGTTCACCAAGGCCGATCGCGATGCCGCCGAAGCCGAGGGCTACCCGCTCGACAGCTATCCGGGCACGCCACCGTTCATTCGTGGGCCCTACCCGACGATGTACGTCAACCAGCCTTGGACGATTCGTCAGTACGCCGGATTCTCCACTGCAGCGGAATCGAATGCGTTCTATCGGCGAAATCTCGCGGCTGGTCAGAAGGGTCTGTCGGTTGCGTTCGATCTGGCGACCCACCGCGGGTACGACTCGGATCATCCGCGCGTGCAAGGCGATGTGGGTATGGCCGGTGTAGCGATCGATTCGATCTACGATATGCGGCAGTTGTTCGACGGTATCGATCTCGGCAGCGTCTCGGTATCGATGACGATGAACGGTGCCGTGCTGCCCATCCTCGCGCTGTACGTCGCTGCGGCCGAGGAGCAGGGCGTCGGGCCGGAGAAACTTGCCGGGACCATTCAGAACGACATCCTCAAAGAGTTCATGGTCCGTAACACCTATATCTATCCGCCGAAACCGTCGATGCGGATCATCTCGGACATCTTCGCGTATTCGAGTGCGAACATGCCGAAGTACAACTCGATCTCGATCTCGGGCTATCACATCCAAGAAGCCGGTGCGACAGCCGATCTCGAATTGGCGTACACCCTTGCCGACGGCGTCGAGTACATCCGCGCAGGACTGGCCGCGGGAATGGACATCGATACGTTCGCGCCTCGACTTTCCTTCTTCTGGGCCATCGGGATGAACTTCTTCATGGAGGTTGCCAAGCTGCGTGCAGGCCGGTTGCTGTGGGCAGAGTTGGTGGCGAAATTCGAGCCGAAGAGCGCCAAATCGTTGTCGCTGCGTACACATTCGCAGACCTCAGGGTGGTCTCTGACTGCCCAGGACGTGTTCAACAACGTCGCACGCACGTGTGTGGAGGCGATGGCCGCAACCCAGGGGCACACGCAGTCGCTACACACCAACGCACTCGACGAAGCATTGGCGCTGCCTACCGACTTCTCCGCTCGAATCGCCCGTAACACGCAGTTGCTGATTCAGCAGGAGTCGAACACGGTACGACCGATCGACCCGTGGGGCGGCTCTCACTACGTCGAATGGCTCACTCACCAGCTCGCGAACCGCGCACGGGCACACATCGCCGAGGTCGAAGCCGCAGGCGGAATGGCGCAGGCCATCGGCGAAGGCATTCCGAAGTTGCGGATCGAGGAAGCAGCTGCACGAACCCAGGCTCGTATCGACTCCGGTCGCCAGCCGCTCGTCGGCGTCAACAAGTACGTGCCGGATGAGCCCGACACCATCGAGGTTCTCAAGGTCGAGAACTCGAAGGTCCGCAAAGAACAGATCGACAAACTCGAGCGCCTGCGTGCGGAAAGAAACACCGAAGAGGTGGAGGCAGCGCTGGCGAACCTGACGCGTGCAGCGGCGTCCGACGAGCCCGGTATGGAAAACAACCTGCTGAATCTGGCGATCGACGCTGCCCGCAAGATGGCTACGGTCGGAGAGATTTCCGACGCACTCGAGAAGGTTTACGGGCGGCACCAGGCCGAAATCCGGACAATCAGTGGTGTGTACCGCGACGAAGCAGGAAAGTCCGAGAACCTGATCAGGGCGACAGAGTTGGTGGAGAAGTTCTCCGAGGACGAAGGTCGACGTCCCCGCGTTCTGGTGTGCAAGATGGGCCAGGACGGCCACGATCGTGGTCAGAAGGTCATTGCGACCGCGTTCGCCGACATCGGATTCGACGTCGACGTCGGACCGCTGTTCCAGACTCCTGAAGAGGTTGCTCGGCAGGCGGCCGACAACGACGTACACGTCGTCGGTGTGTCCTCGCTCGCAGCCGGCCATTTGACGTTGGTGCCTGCACTCAGGGAAGCACTTGCGGCAGTCGATCGGCCCGACATCATGATCGTCGTCGGTGGCGTCATCCCGCCCGGCGACTTCGAGGAGTTGTATGCCGCAGGCGCTGCCGCGATCTTCCCGCCGGGGACGGTCATCGCCGACGCCGCGATCGGACTTGTCCAGAAGATCTCGGAACAGCTCGGTCACGGAAACGGGCCGGAGCCGCACGAGGCGACGGCGTGATCGCGACGTACTCACATGAGTAGCTCGATCAGAACGCCGCTGAATATCGATATCGACGCGGTGGCGAAGTCGGTCCTCGCCAACGATCGTTCCGGGCTTGCTCGGGCGATCACGTTGGTCGAGTCGACGCGAGCGGATCATCGCGACCTTGCACAGCAACTGCTTCTGCAACTGCTGCCCAAAGCCGGTGGCGCACATCGCGTCGGCATCACTGGAGTACCGGGGGTAGGGAAGTCGACGTTCATCGACGCACTCGGCATGCGGTTGATCGAACAGGGTCATCGGGTCGCGGTCTTGGCCGTCGATCCCTCGTCTACCCGTACAGGTGGGTCGATTCTGGGCGACAAGACCCGGATGGCTCGGTTGTCGGTGGAGAAGGATGCCTACATTCGGCCCTCGCCGACGTCGGGCACTCTCGGGGGAGTGACGCGAGCTACCCGCGAGACCATTGTTCTACTCGAGGCTGCTGGATTCGACGTCATCCTCGTCGAAACAGTCGGGGTAGGGCAGTCGGAGGTGTCGGTTGCCAACATGGTGGACTGCTTCGCGTTCTTGACTCTCGCCCGGACTGGAGATCAGTTGCAGGGCATCAAGAAAGGCGTCCTCGAGCTGGCCGATCTGGTGGCTGTGAACAAGGCCGACGGCAAACACATCATGGAGGCCAAGAGCGCGGCCAGGGAGTTGGCAGGCGCGCTTCGGATGATCTATCCGCACGATGCGATCTGGAAGCCACCGGTTCTCACTATCAGCGCGATCGAGGGGACCGGGCTCGACGAATTCTGGAACACCGTTCTGAGGCATCGACAGGTGCTCACCGACGCCGGTGAATTCGCCGAAAAGCGTCGACGCCAGCAGGTCGACTGGATGTGGACGATGGTCAACGATCAGATGCTGCGCCGAATCGCACAGAATCCTGCGGTGAAAGCTATTCGCGTCGGGGTCGAAGAGCGTGTTCGCGACGGGTCTTTGACCGCGGCATTGGCAGCTCAGGAGTTGCTCGACACCTTCGATGCTGCCGCGCCGCCCTCGTGGACGTAGTTCGACCGTGAACATCCTGTACCCCTGACCGTGCCGAGGAATCGGTAGCTCAGGGGTACAGGCGTGCGGCCATCGCTCCGATGCGGTCGATCAGGTCGTCGAAGAAGGCTTCCGGGTCTGTCGTCGATGCGATGGCTGCGTTGAGCGGACGGCCCCACATTCCCCTCCAGTCCGCAACCGTTGTTCCGCGGGTGAGGGTTCCGTCCAGTTCGATATCCACGGTGGCTGTTCGCAGAGTCACGATCGCGGGATTCAGTGCTACGGCAGCGACGAACGGATCGTGCATGTGCGCCAGGAATCCTTGGTCGTGATCGCGATGAAACTCCATGTAGAAGCGGACTGCATCGGAAAAGTGGCGCACGACCGCGTTGGACGCGGTGGATCTGATGTCGGATCCATCTGTCTCCGAAATGATCTCGCGCGGTGTACTTCCCGCGCGTTCGGCCAAACGCGCGATGTGGTGGGGGAGCATTTCGATGGTTTCGGTGATGTCGAGTGGACACACGATGGGAAGACGTGCCTCTGGAAGGCCGGAGAATGCCGCGAACACTTCCGATGCTGCCTCCGGATCGACTGCGATATTCCATTCGCTTGTCGGTGTCGTGTTACCGGGGTGCTGAAAAGCCCCACCCATCAACACGAGTCGCTTCAACAAGCGCGGAAGGTCTGGATCGATTCGAACAGCCTGTGCGAGATTGGTCAACGGCCCGGTGACCAATCCGACGATCTCGCCTGGACGTTCGCGTACCAGTTCCACCCAGGCAGTTGCTGCATCACGATTCGACAGTGAGCGATCGGAAACCGGAAGCTCGGCGTACCCGACTCCGCGTGGGCCGTGCGTTTCTTCGGTTGTCATGAGCGGGGATACCAGCGGCACCTGTGCACCCAGCGTCACCTCGATGTCGGTTGCTTTGCACAGGTCGAGCCACGCCAGGTTGTTTGCAGCCACCTGGTTCACCGAGACGTTGCCCGCGGTGGATGCGATCGACAGGATCTCGGCCTCGGGGCTGGCCAACAGGTAGAGAAGAGCCAAGGAGTCGTCGATTCCGGTGTCGACGTCGACGATCAGCGGAGTAGTCATGCGGAAGTAGGTCCTCGGTCGTCGTCGAAGCTCGGGGCGTGCGAACCGAGCGGGTGTGCTGGAAACGGGTAGTCGCTGTAGTCCGCGAGCGCAGGCAATGCGGTCGTCGTGGATCCATGCGTGACGGTGGAGTCCGGTCCGGGTAAGGACGCAGCTTCGGGGTGTTCGGTCCGACCTCTTGCCGAGGTGAACCAGGACGCGGTTCGCGCCAGTGACACCGATACATCGCAGCCTGATTCCGACGTGCGTGTTGCGGTGAGTGCATCCACGATACCCGCGGCCAGAAGGTAACCACTGGCATGATCGAGTGCCTGCGCGGGCAAGGCGCCAGGATCTTTCTCGGATCCCTCGATCACCGCTATCCCGCTCGCGGCCTGGACGATGCTGTCGAAGCCACGCTGGAGCCATGCACTGTTCTGCCGAGCACCGTGCCCCCAGGCCGACACCGATCCACACACGATCCCCGGCCGAAACGAGCTGGGTAGGAAGCCGAGGTTCTCGATGGCGCCCGGTCGGTAGCCTGAGAGAAAGACATCGGACTGGGCGCACAATTGTCGCGCCGTATTCAATCCTTCGGCAGTTTTCATGTCGAGTAGCGCGCTACGTTTGCCTTGGCCGTTTTCCATGTGTTGCCACCCGATCTCGGGTAGGTCGGGTGGGTCGATGCGCAGCACACTCGCGCCGAGAAGCGCAAGCGCGCGCGATGCAACGGGTCCTGCAATCACGCGGGTCGAGTCGAGTACCCGAAGTCCGCGTAGTGGATATTGTTGTGTCGCCGCGGAATCGGAGCGCGGTGCTGCATCGGATCGAAGACTGGATCGAACGAGAGGCTCGGAGGAAATTGCTGCCCCTACCTCGTGTTCGGCCCACTCCTGCTCGGTGCGGACCCGGACCGCTATCGCACCGGCGCGTGCGCATCTGCGCTCGATGATGTCGCTGTCGAGCGATCCGATGCGCGTGCGAGCTAGGTCGACTGTTGCTGTTTCGTCGAGGCCGATCGCCCGCAACAGCGCACGTCGATGGTGCGGATAGTTGGCGTGCGTGCGCACCCAGCCGTCCGCGCATTCGAAGAACCCGGAGAGTTCGGCAAAGGCGTGTATCGGCTTACCGCCTTCTCGATACATGCGGTCACCGCTGAAGGACGCGGAAATGCGATCGGGGCTGAGTTTCCACGCAGTGGTATCGAGTCCCACGCTTCGCCGATACCGATCCACCGATGACGCGAACGCTGCGACAGCACCGGATGCGAGTGCGCGTACCGGCAATACAGCCGACAGTCGATCGCCCCACGGCGCCGTCACGAACTCGCTGTAGGCGCCGGACACCCCCACCGATTTCTCGTACGCTCGCACGAGATCGGTGTGGGCATCGAACCCGTCGGCTCCGGTCACTCCTTGCGAGCCCAGATTTCCAGGCCCGCATTCTTGAGGCGAGTTACCAGTGCATCACCGATGCCCGTTGCCGGAGTGAGTACTCCAGCAGCCTCGGGCAGGCTGTCCCGGTTGTGGACAAGAGCGAGCGCTGACTCGCTGAGCATCACCGCGGTGGCCTTGTAGCCTGGATCGCCGTCGGCCTTCACTCGCGAGCGGTATCGAGCACCGGACGTCGTGGTCGTGTACACGTCCACCGTGAAGTGACCGTTCTCCTGGGCCTGGGTGCTCGGACCCTTGCCTGGCTCGGGCAAGATGCGGTCGAGAAGTTTGCCGGGCAGAACGGTCATTCCTACCAATGCGGCGCCGAGCCCGACGGAGACTGCGCCGGCAATGACGGGAGACGCGAACGAGGTGCCGACGTTCATCACCTCACGGTAGCGAAACTGCTTGCCGTAAGCCCAATCTCGAAGAGCATTGCTTCGCCGGACGACGCGGGTGTTGTACGACGCCATGAAGAACGGCGCTTTCCACCCTCGAACGCTGGGGGAGATGTGGGTGCCGTTGACGACCTGGGCATCGAGTTGCCGACCGAAGTCTGTCTCGCGGCTACGGTCCGGACTCAGAGAATAGGGGCGAGCGGCAAGCCTGCGAAGTTTGCCGTCTTTCTTCATCGCGGTGAGTTGCGTTCGAAGCGAGTCGACGGTGCCGCCGCTGACGCCGCCGCGCATGGAGGAGACGACGAGGGTGGTGTCGGTCAGTTCGCCGGCGCCATCGGCGGCAACTGCTGAGTGCAGAACGTGGACACCGATATCGGAGGGTATCGAGTCGAATCCACAGGAATGGACGATGCGGGCGCCGGACTTCTGGGCGATCTCGTGGTTTTTGTCGATACTTTGGCGAGCGAAGAGAACTTCGCCGGTGAGATCGACGTAGTCGGTGCCGGCGACCGCGCATGCGGCAGCGAGCGGCAGTCCGAACTTGGCATAGGGGCCGACGGTAGTGAGCACGACACGAGTGGATTCAGCGAGCGCGCGGAGTGCCTCGTCGTCCGCAGCGTCGGCCTCGACGATGGGCCATTGCGCCGCAGCGGCGGGGAGAGAGCGCCGAACCGCCTCGATACGGGAAGTGGACCGGCCGGCTAGGGCTACCACCGTGCCTTTCGGCGCGTGGCGGGCCAGATAGTCGGCAGTAAGACGTCCGACAAAGCCCGTTGCGCCGTAGACGACTATGTCGTAGCGGCGGGATTTTTCAGCAGTCTCGGCGGGTTCGGGAACACTCGAAGTCATGTACTCGACAGTAACGTGGATCACGGCAAGAGTCGACGACGCCCACCGTCCTCGATCAGGTCGCGCTGAAGTGCCGCTTCCGCGATCGGAGCACCGCAAATCCTGCCCACGAGATGGCGACGGTGCAGATTGCCGCAAACCGAATCACGCCGAGCATGCTTTCGGGGTAGAGGACCCCGGTGAGGTAGTAATCGATGAAACCGGTGGACGGCAGCGCTGATTCGCCGCCGCGCACTCGGGCCCAGCTTTCGAGTTGGGTCAGCGGGCAGTCGACGCCGATCACTATCGAGACGAACCCCCACGCCACTGCGGCGCCGTGCAGCCAGATCGTGCGTCGATAGCGCCATGCGAGAAAACCGCCCGCGACGACATACACGACGAACGCGAGGTGCGCCACTACCGTGATGTCGGCCAGCGCCCGGAACATCATGAACCGATCCTATGCCCCCACCGGGTCAGAAAGACCAGGTGTGGACCGGTTCGCCTTCGTTCATCAACGTCATGTAGTCACCGAGCATCCCGGCCAACGCGGACTCTCGGTCCTCTCCGGCACGCTCGCGCGCCGCTACCGCCTCGCGTTGCCAGACCGAGCCCGAACGTCGAGCCAAGCAGCGGCCCTCGATTATGCCGAGATACTTCTCGCGCACGGCGACATCCACGCCGTAAGATGCGAGCCCGGCATCGGCCATCGGCAGTAGCCGTCGAAGGACCAATTCCTGTGGGCTCACCGAGCCTACTTCCGGCCAGTAGAGCCGAGAATCGAATCCGCCTCTAGCGGCTGAATGCAAGTTTTCTTCTGCTGCATCGAACGACATCTGCGACCACAGTGGCCTATCGGCGTCTGCGAGCGAGCGGACGGTCCCGTAGTAGAAGGCGGCATCGGCGAGCGTGTCCACGATCGACGGACCGGCGGGTAGCACCCGGTTCTCGAGTCGAATGTGGTGACCGCCGGACGAGCGATCGTAGATGGGCCGATTCCAGCGGTAGACGGTTCCGTTGTGCATGCGCAACTCGGACAGGTCTGGTGTCACTCCTTCCGCCAACGCTGCCAATGGATCCTCGTCGCTGCAGACGGGCAGCAGCGCTGGAAAGTATCGTGAGTTCTCCTCGAACAGGTCGAAGATCGAGGTAATCCATCGTTCACCGAACCAGACCCTCGGCCGTACTCCTTGATTCACCAATTCCTTCGGCCTGGTGTCGGTTGCCTGCTCGAACAACGGGATACGCGTCTCGTGCCACAGTGCGCGGCCGGCAAGGAACGGTGAATTGGCCGCGAGAGCCACCTGTACGCCGGCGAGCGCCTGCGCGGAATTCCAATGCGAGGCGAATCCCTCCGGGGCAACCTGTAGGTGGAGTTGCACCGACGTGCAGGCCGCCTCGGGCAGGATCGTGTCCGTGATTGTCGACAGCTTCTCGGCAGAATCCGCGCCGGGTAGTCGGACCCCGAGGATATCGAGTTCGATATCCTCGCCGCGAGCTGCAAAGATTTGTTGGTTGAGCAGGTCGTACCTGGGGTTCGCCGACAACCAGCGATGCTCGAAGTGATTCTCGGTCAACGTCGGCAGCATTCCGATCATCGCGAGTCTGCTACCCGACGCCCGTGCACGCTCGTCAGCAGCATTGAGCGAAGTCCGAAGATCTCGTTCGAGATCTTCGATGCTGCTGCCGCGCAACGGTCGTGGTTCGACATTGATCTCGATGTTGAACTGGCCGAGTTCCGTCTGATAGTCCGGGTCGGCAATCGCGTCGAGGACGGTCGCGTTGGCCATCGCAGGTGCCATGGCGTCGTCGACGAGATTGAGTTCGATCTCCATCCCTATTTGCGGCTGTCCTACCTCGAATGTCTGCTCCGCGAGCATGGTCGCGAGTGCGTCGAGGCAGTCCTGAACCTTCTGTCGGAACCGATGACGGTCCTGCCTGGTGAACTTCTGCTGTTCGACGTCGTCGCCCATACCCCAACCGCCTATCCGTCACCACGCCCGAGACCCGATCTTCGCAAACCGGTATTCCCTCGAGTGTCCCAGCACAAACGTGCGAGGGCCGATCATGGCGGCTGCTGCCCAGGGCGCGACATCACCAGGGTGAGGGGCCGTAGTCCTTGAGGAACTGGCCGTACAGATCGATACCCGACTCGCCTTGCACGATGGGGTCGTAGACACGCGCCGCACCGTCGACAAGATCGAGTGGCGCGTGGAATCCTTCGTCCGCCAACCGCATCTTCGTCGGGTGGGGTCGTTCGTCGGTGATCCAACCGGTATCGACGGCACTCATCAGGATTCCGTGATCGAGCATTTCCTTGGCGCTCGTTCGGGTGAGCATATTGAGCGCGGCCTTGGCCATGTTGGTGTGCGGGTGTCCGGGACCCTTGTACGCCCGACCGAACTGTCCCTCCATCGCGGAGACGTTCACGATGTACTTGCGGCGTGCAGTCGAGGTTTCCATGGCTGCGCGCAGGCGGGAGACCAGAATGAACGGTGCCACCGAATTGCATAGCTGAACTTCGAGCAGTTCCACCGGATCGACTTGCTCGACGGTGTGTATCCAACTGTTCGTATCTGCCAGGTCCGGCACGAGTCCACCGGCGTCGATAGCGATACCTTGCTCGATTCGATCGGCGCTCGCCGATCCCGCAACCAGCGCAAGAGATGCGACGGCCTCGGCGGTGAGGGATTCACGACCGCCCGCCGTTATGGCGGTCTCCGGCAGCGAACTCGCCAGCGACGCGGGATGCGCGTCACTCGTCGTGCCGAACTTCGTCACTTCCGGCCGGGATCCTGCTGGGATGTAGTCCAGTGACAGCGGCGTCGACTCGCCGTCTGCGAGCGCACTGTATGCCCCTATCGAGCGTTTGACCGTTTGAGCTGCGTTGTTGATCAGGATGTCGAGCGGTCCATGAGCGGCCACCGAATCTGCAAGAGCGACAACCTGAGCCGGGTCACGCAGATCGATTCCGACGATGCGGAGCCGGTGGAGCCACTTGTCACTGTCCGGCATCGCCGCGAATCTGCGGACGGCATCATTGGGGAAACGCGTCGTGATCGTCGTATGCGCGCCGTCCCGCAGCAGTCGCAGCGCGATGTACATACCGATCTTTGCTCGCCCACCGGTGAGAAGCGCGGTGCGCCCGGTCAGATCGGTAGTGGCATTACGTTTGCTCCGATTCAGCGCTGCGCAGTCCGGGCAAAGCTGATGATAGAACGAGTCGACCAGCGTGTAACGCTGTTTACAGATGTAGCACGGCCGGGGGCGAATCAACGTACCTGCGAATTCGGTTTCGGTCCGCGAGGTCAGCGATATGCCCGCGGTTTCGTCGTCGATACGATCCGGTGACCCGGTGGCGGTCGCCTCGACAACTGCCCGATCCGCATCCGACTTGGCCGTACGTGCAGCGACACGGCGTGCCCGTTTCAGGTCCTTGAACAGTTGCCCCGAGGCGCGTTGCACAACAATCGAATCGGGATGTTCCTTATCCAGCGACCCAGCCTGGGCGAGGACACGAAGGCAGATTGCGAGATCGGCCGGCTCGATCCCCGAGCATTCGGGCGACGAGCCGAGCATCTCCGAATCGACAACAGTGTCCCCGTCGACCATCCGTCTTCCTCTCCTTGCTACGTGCGAAAACGACATAGGCCCCGATTCCGGGGAATCGGGGCCTATGTCGTCTGTCTCAACGCAGAACTTCTGGAACATATACACAAGATCTTGTGCAATTCCCTGGTGTCCGAGGGGGGACTTGAACCCCCACGTCCGTTAATAGGACACTAGCACCTCAAGCTAGCGCGTCTGCCATTCCGCCACTCGGACCAGTTGTGCACTGCAATTACCAGCGACACGGTGTACACATCTTGTTCGCACGCCTGCTCGCTGCTTGCTGGACAAAGATATACGACGGGTGGCCTATCGCCCAAATCCCCACGTCAGTTCACCCATAGCCCTGGTCCGGGTGGTAGGAACGTGGGGTGTCTTCCGCCGATCATCCCCATCCCGACCCTGTCCCGACGACCGCGCTCGACGAGGTTGTCGACCTCGTCAGCGCATTGATCAGATTCGACACCTCCAACACCGGCGAACTCGAAACGACCAAGGGTGAGAAGAAGTGCGCCGAGTGGGTGGCGCAGAAACTTCACGAGGTCGGTTACGAGACCGAGTACGTCGAATCCGGTGCCCCCGGCCGTGGGAATGTATTCGCGATGTTGCCGGGTGCGGACCAGAGCCGCGGCACTTTGTTGATCCACGGGCATCTCG
Source organism: Rhodococcus sp. PAMC28707 (assembly GCF_004795915.1). Lineage (NCBI taxonomy): Bacteria > Bacillati > Actinomycetota > Actinomycetes > Mycobacteriales > Nocardiaceae > Rhodococcus > Rhodococcus sp. PAMC28707. Next base: position 85,143 of record NZ_CP039253.1, on the reverse strand, counting down.
ACGTCGTCCCGGCAGAGCCTGCGGACTGGAGCGTGCATCCGTTCTCCGGCGCTGTCGAAGACGGGTACGTGTGGGGTCGCGGCGCGATCGATATGAAAGACATGGTCGGGATGGCGCTGGCGCTGGCGCGACAATTCAAATCGAACGGCACTGTTCCACCACGCAATATTCTTTTCGCCTTCCTTGCCGACGAAGAGAACGGTGGCAAGTACGGCTCGCAGTGGCTCGTCGAGCATCGTCCCGACTTGTTCGAGGGTGTCACCGAAGCCGTCGGCGAGGTCGGGGGTTTCTCTTTGACCGTCGCCAGGCCGGACGGCACCGAGAAGCGGCTGTACATGGTCGAGACGGCAGAGAAGGGTCTCGGCTGGATGAAACTGACTGCGAAGGCGCGAGCCGGACACGGGTCGTTTCTGCACGAAGAGAATGCGGTGACCTATCTGGCCGAAGCTGTGGCCAAGCTCGGCAACCACACATTCCCGTTGGTGATCTCCGATTCCGTTGCTGAGTTCCTCGCAGCGGTGGCCGAGGAAACCGGACTCGATTTCGACCCGAAGAGCCCGGATCTCGACGGCACTTTGCTCAAGCTCGGCAGCATCGCGCGGATCGTGGGCGCGACGCTGCGAGATACCGCCAACCCGACGATGCTCCAGGCCGGATACAAGGCGAACGTGATTCCGCAGACCGCCGAGGCGATGATCGATTGCAGGGTGGTCCCCGGGCGTCAGGCTGCGTTCGAGCGGGAAGTGGACGAACTGATCGGGCCCAACGTCGAACGCGAGTGGGTTACCAAGCTCGACTCCTACGAGACGACATTCGACGGGCACCTCGTCGACGCTATGAACGACGCGATACTTGCACACGACGAGAACGGACGTACGGTTCCGTACATGCTGTCTGGTGGCACGGATGCAAAGGCTTTCGCGCGCTTGGGTATTCGATGCTTCGGCTTCGCGCCGCTGAAATTGCCGCCCGAGCTCGACTTCGCAGCCCTGTTTCACGGCGTGGACGAAAGGGTACCGGTGAGTTCACTGGAGTTCGGTACACAGGTGTTGGAACACTTTCTGCTTCACAGCTGAATCGAAAGGATCTTTTGATGGCGTACAACCCTTACGACGCACTTCCCGCACTGCCTTCCTTCGAACTCACCTCGGAGGATGTGGAGGACGGTGGAACTCTCGGTAGCCAGCAGTTGAGTGGAATCATGGGTGCCGGCGGCTACGACAATTCGCCGCAACTGTCCTGGTCCGGGTTCCCCGAGGGCACCAAGAGTTTCGCACTCACCGTCTTCGACCCGGACGCACCGACGGCCTCGGGTTTCTGGCACTGGGCGGTAGCGAACATCCCAGTCGACACGACTTCGCTCGTCGTCGGTGCCGGTGACGACGGCGGTACGGGTGTGCCCGGTGCTGCTGTCACGTTGAAGAACGATGCGGGTCTGTTTCGATACATCGGTGCGGCACCTCCAGCGGGTCATGGACCGCACCGCTACTTCTTCGTGGTCCATGCGGTCGACGTCGAGCGACTGGAAGTGGACGAGACAGCAACGCCGGCGTTTCTCGGTTTCAACCTGTTTTCGCACGCGATCGGACGAGCCGTCCTGACGGGTGTGTACGAGGCTCGATGAGGCCCTCGAGGGATGGAGACGGTCAGTCTTCATCCCTGCTGGGTGAGGACGGATCCTGCAGAGGCTGCAAGGTTGGCGTAGTCGGGAGTAGTCCCGAGTTCGGTGCGACCGCACGGAAGCATTCACCCGGCGGCGAATGGGAGTCGTTATGTTCGACAGCGTTCAGCGTAGGTTTCCGCCGATCGCAGATGATCGTCCGCTCGAGCTGACGCAGTAGTCGAGGCCCGTCGATGGATGGATCGGTTTCCTCGCGCCCTCGGAGGTATGTGCGTGCTGCCGGATTCTATGTCCGCCGGGCGCCGGGCACCTTCGTCTGGCTAGCGATTCTGCTGGCGACGTCGGTAACGATGAGGTATTTGTCGCCGGACACTCTCGATGTGTTGTTGGGCAATCGGTCCACCAACCTGCATCACCTTGCCCAAGACCCGGTTCGGGTTCTGGTCTCGAGCGCGTTCTGGCTCGAGGGTGGCGGATGGCTTACCTACTTTGTCCTGTACAACGTTTTTCATGTGCCGGCGGAGCGGTGGCTGGGGACCCTGCGCTGGTTGTCCGTCGTCGTTGTCGCCCACGTCGGCGCTACCTATGTGAGCGAAGGAGTGCTGTACTGGGCGATCCGACACGGCTATACACCCGGGTCGGCGGTCGACACACTCGACGTAGGTGTCAGCTACGGACTCGCAGGAGTGATAGCGGTACTGACCTACCGGATCGCCCTCCCTTGGCGGTACTTGTATATCGCTGGCGTATTGGTTTTCTATGCAGTTCCGCTGTCCGTCGATTTGAACTTCACCGCGGTCGGTCACTTCACTGCGGTGGTTCTGGGACTGTGCTGCTACCCGCTCACCAGATCACGCGGCGGCGTTTGGTCACCGATCGAGGCCGTTCGACGCGTGAGCTGACGCATGGTTGCACGCGTAGCAGAAAGACCGTCCAAGCCCCGACCGGTGACTGTCCCACTCGGATACGTCCGTGCCATCAGGAGCGTCGCATGTCACGACCCTGTCCGCCGTGTCAGCTGCTGCGGTGGTCCGATCCGACCGCGTCCGACAGTGACGTAAACCCGTGCGCTCTCAATCGGAGGGCAATGCCTTTGTTGATTCGACGCATCCAGAACGGGCCCCCGTAGATGAAACCGGTGTAACCCTGGATCAGTGACGCGCCCGAGGTGATGCGCTCCCACGCTTGATCCACCGACTCGATCCCACCGACCGAGATGAGGGCAATGCGTGTCCCCACTCGGGCGTACAGCCTTCGCAGAACCACGAGCGAGCGGTCTGCCAACGGTGCCCCCGACAATCCGCCGGCGCCGACCGCCTCGACTTCTTCGGCCGAAGTGCACAGCCCCGACCTGTCGATCGTCGTATTGGTCGCGACGATACCGTCCAGTCCCAACTCGACAGCAAGGTCGGCGATGGCGTCTATGTCCTCATCGGACAGATCGGGTGCGATCTTCACCAGGATGGGAACCGTGACGACACTTTGCACCGCCTCGAGGATGGGACGTAGAGACGCGACAGCCTGAAGATCCCGCAAGCCCGGTGTGTTCGGTGAGCTGACGTTCACCACCAAGAAGTCGGACAGCGGCCCGAGAAGCGTTGCGCTTGTGGTGTAGTCGGCAGCAGCGTCGGCGGGGAGCGTGACCTTGGTCTTCCCGATGTTCGCGCCGATCGGTACACCGCCTCGGCGGTTCCTCAGTACGTTGGCGGCGTTGCCGGCGCCGTGGTTGTTGAAGCCCATTCGGTTGATCAGAGCGCGGTCCGCAGGCAGCCGGAAGAGCCTGGGAGTCGGATTACCGGGCTGGGGTTGTGCGGTGACCGTGCCTACCTCGGCGAACCCGAAGCCCAGTGGCCCCCAGGCATCCACGCCGTCGGCGTTCTTGTCGAAGCCTGCAGCAAGACCGAGCGGACTGGGGAAGTTCACCCCGAAAACTGTGCTTCGAAGTAGTGGATCGTCGACCACGAATACCTGCGATAGAAGCTTCCTCGTCGGAGCAAAGGAGGTCAGCGTGCGCATGGTCGCGAACGCGAGATGGTGAATCCGCTCCGGCTGCAGCAAAAACATCAACCGAAGCAGTGCGCTGTACAAGGTCTGGCCCACGGTTCTTCTTTCCGTCTTCGTTCTTTGTCTCATATTCCAGGATCGGGTATGTGCTGGGCAGTTTTCTTTCGCTTGAGCAGCACCCGCCGACTTCCATCGGTGTAAACGCGCAAGCGGGAGAGTTCCCAACCGCCGAACTCGGCCTGAATGGCAAGCCTCATCGAGGCCGCCACCCGTGTGACATCTGGGGGCAGGCGGAGTGGAACGTATTCCCACTCCTCGGACGTCAAGTCCCACTCTCGCGGGAAGCGTCCGCTCCCGTACCGATTCTTCGACACCGTGGGTTATCGCCTCGACTCTCGTTGCCTTTACCGGCCGTCGCCAACCGCTATGCGCTGCAATCCTTCCCCGGCGGCCGACCCCACGAGCAAGTCGCCCGTCGCGGCGTCGATTGCGAGGGAATCCGGCTGCCTTACGGTCGGGAACCTGGAAACCTCGACAGGAATTCCCGTGTCGAGCGTGTATCCGACAACTTCGTTGATGGCGGGCACGCTGATCCAGACGACGTCCGACTGGTTGTCGTAGGTGACTGCCCATGGCTGAGCATCGACTGGAAAGCGCTGACGCAACAACAAGTCGTCCGAGGAGAACACGAGCAGTTCTTCTCCGGTGGCATCCGTCACCAGGATTCGTCCGAACCGGTCGGTGGCCAGCTCGGCTGCGCCCTCACCGGCGCGGAGAGCGATGCCGAGTGAACCTTTGTCGATGTCGACGACGGTGACCGAGGTCTGATCGCGATCCAGAGCAGTAAGTCCGTACATGGTCGAGGCGAGCGCGTCGACCGAGGTCAAACCATTTATGGTCTGCGATTCGGTCCCGTCTTGCTCGAGAATATGAACCGAACCACGATCATCTCCTACAGCTGTTCTGCCGTCCTCGAGAACAGCGGCACTGAGTAGATTCGCCTCGACTTTCGTCGAGGTGACCTTCGAGTCACCTATATCGACGCGGGTGAGGCTTCCGTTCATCGGGAGTACGACGGTGCCGTCCCCGGGCGCCACTATGGCGGCTGCCTCGCCCTTTAGCGCTATCGTTCGAGGTTCGGCACGGCTGTCGGATGTATCGAACACCAACAGGTTCGAAAAACTATCGTCGAGCGCGAGAACGCTGCGCGTGGCATTGTCGAAAGTGGTGAAGTGGATCCCGGATGGAGACGCGGTGATGCTTCCTGCTGGGGTAGTCGAGGTTTCAGGAGAGCTGACCCCGGCCAAGGGTTCGACGCTTACCGGATCGGGTTCGTCGGCTCCGTCACCCGAACAACCGGCCGCCAACAAGATCGTCGAGGTTGCCGCGACCGCGGCGAGAGTTCGCCACCGCAAACGTCTGTCTCTCATGGGAATGCCTGCTCCTGGATACTGTGATCGTGTGTCTGAAGGGTGCCATGGTGTGGCGTAGTGGAACAAAGTGTCGAGTCCACCCTGCCTGATGGGTCGGAAGTCGACACTCCCGGACTACCCGAGTGCGGTCGAGGCGAGGTGGCGGTACCGTGTTTTCATAGAAAAGAACGAGGAGTCGAGATGGTAACTACCGAGGATTTCAGTCGACCGGACGGTTCTCATCGCTCGGTTACAGCTGGTAGCCATGTTGGTTCTGGTAGGACAGCGACCTCTTGTGACCCTGGTTACCTAGTTGCTTGTGGATCGGCGAGACTGTCGGACGCGTCAGGATTCGCCATCGAACAAATCACCGTCGGGGCACACGCAAATGGATTCGGTCGAAACCTGGACGGCCGACAGTTCGCGTTTCGAGTGCACAAGTCCACGCTGTACGTCGAAATATATCGCGACGATCTGCGCGAGCTGGTCCCGAGCAAGTCGGACGTCATCGCCGTCGTGGAGCAGTCGGCCACCGAAATCGATTTGACCGATCAGCGCAGTATCGTCGCCGCCGTCCGCGACGCGGTGACAGTTGCAAACGAGCTGAGCACGAGCCCACGGTCGTTTCTGCGGCGCGTCGGGTCGATCCTCGACCGGATCCTGACGCGGAAAAACGTGACGGCGTAGGCACGCGGTCAGCTACTGACGTCGTCCAACGCCGAAGTGATTGCCGCAGGCAACTCGAGGTCTTCCGCGACGAGTACCCCGGTCAATTGCGCGAGGTCCCTGGCTCCGACTATCGCCGAGCTCACACCCGGGCGATCGCGTGCCCAGGCCAAGGCCACTGCCAGAGGTGAAGTTTGCAGGCCACTTGCGGCCATGACGGCCGCATCGACGACGTTGACGGCAGCGTCGGTGAGGTAACCGGCAAGCGATCCTGCGTGGAGATCGTCGGCACCTCGCGAGTCCGCCGGCGTGCCATTTCGGTATTTTCCGGTCAGTACTCCGCCGGCCAAAGGGACGGCAGCGAGGATGCCGACACCGTGATGACGCGCGGCCGGCAGCAGTTCGTCCTCGATCCCGCGAGCAAGAAGCGAATACTCGGCCTGCGTGGCGACGATGCGGCCTGCGCTCGCGGCTCCAGCCGCAGTCGCGAGTTGCCAGCCGAGATAGCCACGTGCTCCGACATAGCGGACTTTTCCGCTCGATACGGCGTAGTCCAAGGTGGACGCGATCTCGTCCACGGGCGTGCTCGCATCCCACGCCGCCACCTGCCACAGATCGAGGTAGTCGGTACCCAAATCACGCAGCGTCGCATCGAGTTGGCCGAGTAGTGCGCGCCGAGAGCAGTCGATGCGGTAGTGGCCGCTCGCGGTTTCGATACCGGCTGCACTGCTCACGATGAGGTTCGAGCGCGGGACCACGTCGTCGAGGACCTCCGCGAGCACTCGTTGCGCTCGTCCATCCCCGTATACGGGTGAGGTGTCGACCAGTGTTCCCCCGGCGTCGGCGAAGGCAGCGAGTTGGGCAGCCGCGTCGTCACCGTCGGTGCCGCTGCCCCATCCGAGCGTGCCGAGCCCGATCCTCGACACGCGCAGGCCACTGGAGCCGACTGATCGCTGCTTCATAGTTTTCAACATTCCTTGTCGATTGTGATGGTGTCGGTTTTCTGAGTCGATCACGAAAACGGCGCCAGGTGAGCAGAGTAGTGCGCCGGTGGCGGCGGTGCGAGTGTCGGTCGATCCGGGCGAGCCGCGCCAGGTACCGTCGGGCCGTGAATTGCGCACCTTTCCTCAGCCGAACCCCTCTGCTCTCGTCGACCTTCGGGGAGGTTCGAGGATGATCGGTGAGTCCATGAGTTGGCTTCAGGCAGTCATCCTCGGCGCAGTTCAGGGGTTGACCGAGTTCCTACCGATATCGTCGTCAGGACACCTACGAATCGTCTCGAGCGTCTTTTTCGGGTCCGATGCAGGAGCTTCGTTCACAGCTGTCACACAACTCGGAACCGAAGCGGCGGTGCTCGTGTTTTTCTGGCGCGACATCGTGAGAATCGTCAAGGCATGGTTCCGCGGCATACTCGACAAGGCTGCGCGCGACCTCGACTATCGGCTCGGTTGGTACGTGATCATTGCCACCATCCCGATCGGGCTGTTGGGGATCCTGTTCAAAGACCAGATCCGAACCGGGGCCCGCAACTTGTGGCTCATCGCAACGATGCTCATCGTGTTCGCCATCGTCATCGCAGTCGCCGAGTTCCTCGGTTCCAAGAAGCGACCACTCGACAAGATCACTACACGGGACGGGCTCGTGATGGGTGCCGCGCAATGTCTGGCGTTGATTCCCGGGGTGTCGCGGTCGGGCGCCACTACAAGTGCAGGCCTGTTCATGGGCCTCGAACGCGAAGCAGCCGTGCGGTTCTCGTTCCTGCTCGCCATACCGGCTGTGACTGCGTCCGGCCTGTTCTCGCTGCCCGATGCATTCGAGCCGGCCGGTGAAGGTCTCAACGCCTCCGGCCCACAGTTGCTGGTCGCGACCATCGTCGCGTTCGCACTCGGCTACGCCTCGATCGCATGGCTGCTGAAGTTCGTTGCGAATCACTCGCTGTACTGGTTCGTCGGTTATCGCATCGTGCTCGGCATCGGCGTGATGGCGCTGCTGTCTGCGGGCGTGGTGTCGGCCACCTGATTCGTCAGACGCCCTAGGCTGGGTTCCATGACGGTGATCTTGCTGCGGCACGGCCGCTCGACGGCGAATACTGCGGGCGCTCTGGCAGGGCGGTCGTCCGGGGTCGCACTCGACGAACGCGGACTGGAACAGGCCGCTCATGTTGCGGAGAGATTGGGCGGGCTCCCGGTCGAGGAGATCGTGCACTCACCGCTGCAGCGGTGTGAGCAAACGGTGGCACCTCTTGCCGCCCGGCGCGGTCTGACTCCGACGGTCGACGAACGGCTGATCGAGGTCGATTACGGGTCGTGGACGGGAAAATCGATCAAGGATCTAGTGAAGGAACCGCTGTGGAAGGTGGTCCAGCAACACCCGTCCGCAGCGGTATTCCCTGGTGGCGAGGGACTGGCTCAGGTGCAGTCGAGGGCAGTCTTCGCAATCCGGGAACACGACGCGCGTCTCGCCGAGGAGTACGGCCGTGACGTCCTCTGGGTGGCGTGCTCACACGGTGACGTCATCAAATCGATCCTCGCCGATGCATTGGGCTGCCACTTGGATTCGTTCCAACGTATCGTCGCCGATCCTGCCTCTGTCAGTGTCGTCCGGTACAGCTCGACCAGGCCGTTCGTGCTTCGGACGAACGACACTGGCCTCGACTTGACCGCGTTGGTACCTGCGGTGCCGACGGCGTCGAGCATGGACTCCGACGCGGTGCCCGGTGGCGGTTCTGGAACGTAGGCCCGGCGATAGCGGATAATGAAGTTCGGGTCCGAGTTTTCGGGTCCGAGAATGTAGCTCCAGGAGGTGCAATGCCACGCGCAATACATGTTTTCCGCACCCCTGATCGTTTTGTCGCGGGAACCGTGGGAGAGCCAGGCGATCGTTCGTTCTTTCTGCAGGCAGTCCACGACGCTCGCGTCGTCTCGGTCGCGCTCGAAAAGCAGCAGGTGCAGGTTCTCGCTGACCGGATAGGTTTGCTGCTGGACGAAGTTCAACGAAGGTTCGGCGCGGAGTTCCCGCCCGAGGAAACCGAACTGGGCGACACGAGTCCGTTGATGACTCCGATCGATACCGAGTTTCGGGTCGGGACCATGGGTCTGGGCTGGGACGCGGATGCGAACGCGGTGGTGGTAGAACTCCTGGCTATCAGTGAGGTCGAGGTCGACGAGTCTGTCGTCCTCGATGACACCGACGAAGGTCCTGATGCAGTCCGGGTCTTCCTGACGCCGCTCGCGGCCCGGGAGTTCGCACTTCGTTCCGAGCGGGTGATCGCTGCCGGCCGTGCGCCGTGCCCCTTGTGTGGTGAGCCGCTGACTCAAGACGGACACACCTGTATTCGATCGAACGGATACAAACGAGACGCCACCTTCGGTTCGGTCGGCGAACTTGGCGAAGAGCTTTGACCGAAGACCGGCCGCCGTTCGCGGGCCGCAAGGTGATGGAAACCGGTGAGTTGACCATCATCGGTCGAGTGGTGTCGGCCAGCAACGCGACGTTGGTCTGCGAGGCAACGGGCACCGGGGATGACGGTGAGACGTCCACGGTTCGGTGCGTCTACAAGCCTGTTCGCGGAGAAGTGCCGCTTTGGGACTTTCCCGATGGGACCTTGGCCGGGCGAGAGATCGCGTCCTACGAGGTGTCGGACTCTTTGGGTTGGAATGTGATTCCGACCACGATTCTTCGGGACGGTCCGTTCGGCCCGGGGATGGTGCAACGGTGGATCGACACGCCGGACCGCGACGGGGAGCACGGCCGCACGTTCGACCTGGTCGATATCTGCAGGCCGGACCTCGTTCCGACCGGATGGATACCGGTCATGCAGGCTTACGACGGCGATGGCGAGGAAGTCTCGCTCATTCATGCCGACGATCCTCGTCTGCAGCGGATGGCTGTGCTGGATGTACTCATCAACAACGCCGACCGGAAGGGCGGCCACGCACTCGAAGGGGTGGACGGATATGTCTACGGCGTCGACCACGGCATTTGTCTGCACTCGCAGAACAAGCTTCGAACGGTGCTGTGGGGTTGGGCCGGCACCGCTATCGACGACGCTGCGATGTCCGACGTCGTCGCTTTCGTAGAGTCGTTCGCCACTGTCGTCGAACCACGAATTCGTGGGCACATCACCGACGAGGAGATCGAGGCCCTGCTCGGCCGAGCCCGTGCGCTCGTGGCACATCCGGTGATGCCGGAGCCGCGATCGAGCAGGCCGATACCGTGGCCCGCCTTCTGAAGCCTCTCCGTTAGGCTCGTCTTCATGCAGTCTTGGTCCGAACCAGCCGTTCCCTCGATCCCCGGCCAGGGGCCTACGCTCCGGCTCTACGACACGGCAGATCGGCAAGTGCGACCGGTCACACCCGGCAAAGTGGCGAAGATGTACGTGTGTGGAATCACCCCGTACGACGCGACGCATCTCGGTCATGCCGCGACATATCTGACGTTCGACCTGGTAAACCGACTGTGGCGCGACGCGGGTCACGAGGTGCATTACGTGCAGAACGTCACCGATGTGGACGACCCACTTTTCGAACGAGCCGACCGCGACGGCGAAAGCTGGATCGACCTGGGTAATCGTGAGATCGCCTTGTTCCGTGAGGACATGGAGGCGCTTCGAGTTCTGCCTCCGCGTGATTACATCGGTGCTGTCGAATCCATCGACGAGGTCATCGACATGGTCGAGAAGCTGGTCGCCTCGGGTGCGGCATATGTCGTCGACGACGCCGAGTATCCCGATGTGTATTTCCGTGCGGACGCCACGCCCGAGTTCGGTTACGAGTCGGGTTACGACCGGGCGACGATGGACAAGTTCTTCGCCGAGCGTGGAGGCGACCCGGACCGAGTAGGCAAAAAGGACTCGATCGATGCTCTCCTGTGGCGTGCAGAGCGCAAGGGTGAGCCGTCGTGGCCGTCTCCGTTCGGTCCTGGCCGGCCGGGCTGGCACATCGAGTGCTCGGCAATTGCGCTCAATCGCATCGGGACCGGTTTCGATGTGCAAGGTGGCGGCAGCGACCTCATCTTCCCGCACCACGAGTTCTCGGCCGCGCACGCCGAAGCTGTATCCGGTGGCGGTCGGTTCGCTCGGCATTATGTGCACACCGGGATGATCGGTCTGGACGGCGAGAAGATGTCGAAGAGTCGCGGCAACCTCGTGTTCGTGTCGAAGCTTCGCGCCGACAATGTCGATTCGGCTGCAGTTCGGTTGGGTCTGTTGTCCGGGCACTACCGTCAGGATCGTCCGTGGACGGACGAAGTTCTCGAACGTGCACATACCCGGTTGGCGTTGTGGCGCAAGGCAGCTGCACTGGGGTCGGCCGCCAGCGCCGACGACGCAGTAGTTCGCCTACGTCAGCACTTGGCCGACGATCTGGACACACCGAGGGCTCTCGATGCACTTGATGCGTGGGCAAGTTTCGCCGTCGAGCGCGGGGGATCGGACACCACCGCTCCCGGTGCATTCGCCGACGCCGTCGACGCACTCCTCGGCGTGCCTTTACGCTGATACGCCTTTCGAACCGGCTGTGATCCCGGGGCGTTTCGGCACCCGGGATCAACCGTCCCCATAGAACTACGCCAGGTCGAGGAGAAGGTCGGGCACGAGACGCTCTTCCATTACCGCGCGGCCCGACTCGTGCATCGCCGCCGCAAGATCAGGATCCCACTCACTCGGCCCCGGATGACCTTTCAACGGTTCGGAATTTCGCGCGTCGAGCGCACGAACATACGACTGCGCATCCATCCGCCACGGGACTGCGTTGTAGCGCGAGCGGGCGCGGGCGGTCATCTGCAGGCCTGGCCAATCGAAGTCGTTGCGCCAGAAAAGTTCGGTGCCTGCCCGCACGCCCGAGAGTAGTTTGTGCAGCGCAGCCGACGGCTGGCCATCGGTGCAGACGAGAGTCGCAGAACGACTTCCCAACGATCGAGCGGCTGCCGCTACGACTGCGACGTTCTCGCACACGTAAATTCGATCTGCGACGTTGGTGAGCGGGCCGCGCGAGGCCATGTCGAGGGTGAGTGGGAACGCAATCCCGGCGTCTGCAGCGTCGTTCAGCCACCGTCCGACGGTATGCGTTTCGTCGACTCGATACCCGAACACCAGAACCCGGCTGGACAGTGCGTCGACCGAGACTCCGGCGGTTTCCCACAGCAGCCGAATGCCGACGGGGTCGACTGGACGGGGTATCCCTTCGCGGAGCGAGAGTGCGTCGAGAACGAGACGTGGGGCACCACCGGAGGACAGCGCCTTGGTGTCCCCGCACGCGTATTCGGCGAGTTCGGTCAACGACAAGCCGTCGACGGGAAGGCACGCCAACACCCGTGCAGCCACCCGTAGGGCGTCGACGGCCACGCGTCCTCCGAGTGTGCCGTCCTGATTCAGCAACGAGGACAACCAATGCTCGGCCCAGTCGTCGTCGGTTGTTTCGGCGAGTAGAGCCCGCGCATCGGCGAGTGCAGTGGCCTTGACCTCGGCCTTGTCGGATGCGATCTGCTTTCTGTCCTGTAGCGGAGCGACGGCGTCGAGAGTTGCGATCAGGCCGATCCCACCGTTTCGTGGGTGGGTAAGCCATTCGTCGAAACGGGCGAGATCGAGTTTCGTAGTCTGGGCGCGGCTGTGCAGGCCGGTACTGGATCGAGAGATTGCACTGCACAATCGCCACAGCTCTGCCGGCTCACCCAGGTGCACGGTGATGTTGCCACCGACCTTCAGGTAGTTCGACTCCAACTTCTTGCGCGCGGCGGCCAAGAGTGCGTCGAGTTCCGGCGTGTTTCGCCATCCGAGTTCTTCGTTACCGGACAAATTCGAGACCGCCTTCGGCGTGAGTGGGCACGCGTCGTGTCAACGGCGAACCCAGAGCGGCGGCTAGATCGGAACCATCGTGTTCGGCGAACAGTTCACCGTTCTCCCAGACGAGTAACGCTGCGCTGACAGTGTTTTCCGCTGTCGAATGCGCGAGGTCGTAGTGCGCACACCCGGGGACATCGGAGTAGGTGATCCACAGATCGTAGCCCGTCATGAACAGATCCAGATCGAACTGCACGCTGAGCCCGAGCAGTTCACTACGACCGTTGTCATCGACGCCGGCAAAGGCTTCGTCGAGTGCCAGCAACCGGGGTGCGTGCGGATCGGCCGAGGACAGCATGACGTGCGCGGCCGCGAACAACGGTAGATGTAGAGACACCGATTGCTCACCGCCGGACAACGCGCTGTGTCGCGCGACCGTCAGGCGATCCTCGGTACCGTCGCCGCGAATGAGCGTGAACGAGAAGACCCGCCAACGGCGGTAGTCGAGCGTGGAGGACAGAATCTCGGGGTATGAACGTTCCGGGTGTGCCGCGCGCGCGATTCTGATCTCGGACGCGAAATGTGCTCGCATGGAGGCGAGGTCGTCCGAATTCAGTCCGGACGCGTCACGATCGAGTAGCTTCGAGATCGCTCGTGCGCCTTCGTCGAGATTGTCCGCGAGGACCCAATGCACACCGATCGTGTTGCCAGAGGACATCTTCCGTCGCTTCATCTCGGAAGACATCTGCGCGATGAGCTCGCGGGCATCGACGGTGCGTTCGTGGATCTGCTGCGCCAAGCCGGTCAACAGCGCATCCTCGAGAATTCGACGCTCGTGTTCGGTGAGCAACGTCTCCTGATTCGACCGCGCGTCACCGATACGGTGAGCGAACTCGCCGACCGAGGTGAATCCTTGCTCGTCCTGCACACGAACGATGGTCAGTCCGTCTGGTGCATCCCACTGCAACCGGTAGTCCTGCCCGGACGACGCCAGCTGTGAGTCGAATTCCTGCAGAGCACCGGTCAACGCAGTCCGCGTGCTCTTGCGGTAGGAGTCGCCGGCCTTGACCGACGCGGTGGCCTCGTCGAGCGCCGAGTGGAGTTGGTGCACCACCGGTGGCAGCACCGAAATCTCGTCATCCGGTGACGAGGCACTCTGAATTCGGTAGAGGATCTGTTCGACAGTGAGCCACGCGGAGTCGGACGAGGGCCAGGAATAGAGCTCGTGCACACCAAGGATGGCGAGTAGATCTTTGCGGGCATACGGGGCGAGGCGTGCTGTGTCGTCGAGAGTCTCGGTGAGTGCGGCGCGCAGACCCTCCTGCGCTGTGTTGCATGCACCTTCGGCCTTACCGATCGCCTCTCCGGCTTCCTTGTCCGCTTTGCGTGCTGCGCGTTGCTCGACCTTGCATGCTTCGATCTTTTCGCGTGCCTTCTCCAGGTCGGCGTTGATCTGTTCGGCGGTGGAGCCGAGTTTCTCGGTGAGAATGTCCAACCGCTGAACCTGTTGGAGATGGTTTTCCTGTGCGATCGCGGACTCCTCGGCCAACTCCTCGGCGAGGCCGGTGGATTCTTCCAATCGGTTCTGTGCTTCGCGTGCCCGCTCGGCTTCGCGAACGTGTTCGCCTCGGCGACGAAGGACGAGACCACCCTGATTCTCGAAGTGTCGGATCGCTGCAGCGAGTGAGTCGATATCCCGTGCACTATGGGGAGTTCGGTGGGCGACCGCGGTACTCCGCAGGTGTCTCTCCTTCGCCGAGAGCTCCGCGATAGCCTGGTCGAGCTCACTGTCCGCGGCCGTGGAACCTGCCTGTGAGGTACGAAGGGCGCCCGCCGACTCGGTGACAGTCTTCTGCGCCTTGACGATTCCGGAGACCTTCGGCAAATTCTTCGCAGCAACCGCGAGGCGGCGCAGGAGTTCGGTAGCCGACTGCTCCTCTTCGCGGGCGGCCGCCAAGGACATGCCGGCTGTTTCGATCGAGGTGTCCAGTTCGGCGAGCCGCGTAGCCCGACGACGCGCACGGGCAGTAGCCCCGATGTATTCCGCATCCGGCTTGACGTGACGTCCCCGTTGAACGCCTTGCCAGTAGCGCCCGTCGATGCAGATCGAGGTCACCGCATTCTTCGATGCGCCAGTTTCCTCCAGCAGTGCGATCGAGGTCAGTACATCGCGCACCACGGCCTCTGGCACGTCTGTTCCAGGTTCGATCTCGAGGACGTCAGCCAGCGTGCGGCCCGTCGGACGCTCGGCTTTCGGTACGCCGACCAGAAATTGGTCCGACTCCATGGACCCGAGAGCGCCGGTCGGCGAGATCCATCCGTCGAGAAGGTTCGCGGCCTGCAATGCGCTTTCGACACCAGCAGCTACAGCAGGTTCCACGCCGTCGGCGAATCGAACGAGTTGCCACAACGGCGCTCCGACAAGCCCGTCACGCGAGGACGTACGAGCTGCGAACGGTGGGGGAGCATCGTCGCGTTGAGCAGTGACGAGGTCATGTTCGGCACGCATCGATGCCAGTTCTTCGGTCAGCGCTGCAGCGGCGGCACCCGCTTGCGTCCGCCGTCCGCGCACGTTCTCGAGGCCCTCGGCCGAAGCCTCAGCAAGGACGGCATCCAGGCTCGGTGCGTCGTCCTCTCCGATGTGAGGTACCGCAGCGTCGAGGGAATCGAATGCGGCGACGGTGATTCCAGCAGCCGAGTACTGGGTCGATTTCTCGGCCCACCAGGACCGGAGTCCCGACGCATACTGCGCACGAGCCAACTCCACGGCAGCTTCGGCTTCGGTGACCGACGCGCGAGCAGCTTCGAGCAATTCTCTTGCCCGAGAGGCGCTTCTGTCTGCACGGGCGCGTTCGGTCATCGCCTTCTCGACGGTGCTGAGCGCTTCGCGGACGGCGCGCACATCACCGTCACGTTCCTCGGCATGACCGCGCAGTGCCGTGCTGAACTGGTCGGTGCGCGCACTGGCCGGCATCGACGCCCACGCGATGCCGGCGTCCTCGGCCGCAATCTGGAGATCGTCCTCGGCGCGTGTCAGTGCGGCGACCGAGTCGCGTACCGAGCTTTCGGCGTCGATGGCCTCGGTGGAACGCTGCGCCAGATCCGCCTGCGCTTTACCGGCACGCTCGGACTGCTGGGCGGCGGAGATCTTCAGCTTCGCTGCCGATTCGGCGAGATCGTCGAGTTGTTGTTTGCCCTCGTAGGCACTCGATCGCTGCAGTGTTTCGCGGTCGGCAAGAGCTTGGTCCAGGCCTCGTTCGGCGTCGTCGAATCGCTTCTCGGCGGCAGCGCGCTCGGACAGCCGGCGTTCCTTCAGCGCCGCGGCCGCGAAGTGCGCCGTGGTTGCATGGGTAACGGACTCGAGTCTGCGGCTGATCTGTTCCACGTCCGAGCGAGCTTGCACTCGAAGGTATTTCGCGTACACGCCGACGAAGGTTGTGGCGGCCTGATCTGCCCGAGTCAAGCCTTCGAGCGCGCGACCGACCTCTTCCATGTCACTGAACGAGCGCGCTGCTTCGAGAACCAGTTGCTCGTCCAGCGGGCGCAGACCATCGGTCAGTGCCTGAGAGAGTCCCTTGGGATCCAGGTTCTTCGCCAGTTGCGGACGACGCAACGTCAAGATCAGATTGATCAATTGGTCGTAACGCTGCGCGCCGAGACCGAACATCCGAGCGTCGATGGCCGCTCGGTAGTCGACCGGCCGGTCGGTCAGCGCGTCGGTGCCGAGTCGATCGCCAAGCTGTTTCTTGGTCAGCGGCCGATCATCGGAACCCAGGAGCGAAAAGTCTACGCCGACACGGCCATCGGCGACAAAGTACCAGCGAGTGACCTTGTCGTTCTGTCGACTTGCGCGCATTCCGATACCGACGGTGACGGACTCGGGATCCTCGCGTGAGCCCCGCCCGAACTCCATCCATACATAGGAGTGCGCGCTCTCCTGACCGCGATAGAGGAGGTTGGACTTCATCGTGCGCTCTTCACCGGCGAACGGGTTCAACCGCCTCGGTTCGATTCGTCCATCGAGCACGAAGGGAAACAGAACCTCGAGCGCTTTGGTCTTTCCAGAACCGTTCGGTCCACGAAGCACGAGGCGACCGTCGGCAAAGGAGAATTCCTGATCGCGGTAGTCCCACAGATTGATGATTCCGGCGCGGGTCGGGCGGAAGCGCTGAGCATGTGCGGTCATCTAGTGCGCCTCGGTTTCCGTGGTGTGAGAATGCGAACTCGGTTCTGTGCCGTCGAATTCTGTGGTCTCGAAGAGAGAATCTTGGGGTACCCGGTCTCGCACACTGATCACCACATCGCGGTAGCGAGCGATGACGGGTAGAACGAGTATCCCGCCGGACATGATGTGCACCAGCCGGAGTCGATGCAGCATGCCGACCGCTCGCTCACCGAGACCGATCGGGTCGGCCTGCCATTGGGCCGCGAACGTGCGTCCGTACCTCTCGACCAGGTCGGAGACCGCGCCGTTCACCCAACTGTTCTCCACGAAAGGGTAGAGCTCGGTAGTAGAGTTTTCACCGGTTCGACCTCGCCCACCGAACTCGGCGAGGTCGTCGAACACCCCACCTCCAGGTATCGCCGAGTCGACCAGGTCGATCAGGTCGCTGTCATACGGAATCGGATGGCGTGGCAATTCGAGGGCATCGGGGTCGATCACCCGGTCCGATATCTCACCGGCCAGAAGCAGCGCGACTTGAGCGATCGTTCCTGTGCTGGGGAATCGGAGGTCCGACATCCGCCCGGATGTATCGATCAACGTGACGCCCTCGGCGCGACGCTCGGCGATCAGACCGGTCAGGAGTTCGACGTCGGCGACTGTCCGTACTGCAGCGAGTGCGGTGCGACCGTCCCGATCGAAATCGTCGAAATAGACGACGGGATGCTCGACCAACGCGCGACGCACCTTTCGGAGAGTCTCATTGGGATCTATCGGCGGCCGGGATTCCTCTTCGCTGTCTTCGGTCTGCTCGTCGGATCCCACGAGCAGACCGGTGACCGACCGGAGGTGCTGCACGGCTCTGGGGGGACGGAACATCGCCACGACCACCGATCGCTCGATGTCGTAGAGAGCCTCACCCGAAGCGGGATTGTTCGCCCAGCCGCCTGCATCACCATCGGCGAGCGAAATTGCGCCCCGCGCGGCCAGCCAGCCGACAGCGTCGACGAACGCGTCTCGGTCCGCAGCGCGGTCGGTCGCAAGCTCCACCCCGTCCACCTGGCCTGCCTCGGCGGCGACGTGGTCGGCGAGTTCGGAGAGCGTGATCTGATTGCCTGCTCGGCCGAGCGCAGCCAAGGCCAACGCCAGGTAGGTGTACCTGCGTCGATCGAAGACGCGGTCCGAGGCGGTTCGGGCAGGCTGGGTCGAATCGAGCGCGTCGAGAACCGGAAACAAGCGGGCTGTCGTTTCGGTGACCTCGAGGCGATAGCCGAACAACTCGAGAAGATCCTCGCGAAGCTCGGTTGCCCATCTACGGAGAAGTGGAAGAGCGATACGGTCCGGGTACGTCGCCGTCACCAGATGGTTCGCCAACGCAACGCGCGCCGCACGTTGATAGGAATCGAGTGCCAGGGAAGGTATTTCGCGTGCTCTCACCGGCGCGTCACATCCGCAACCTCGAGTTGCAGCCGATCCAGATGTAACCGTCCACGCGTCGTCCTGACGACTGTCGATATTTCGGAGTCGGTCAGTGTCAATTTCACACCACTGTCCGAACCCGTCGAGCCGGACGTACGACCACTCACCCGGACCCGGGCAGTGAGCGCCGCATTGAGCAAGCTCAGCAACACTTCGGTCTCCTCCTCGTTCAGCGTCCGGTCGTACACACCAACCGAGGCCAAAGATCGAGCTGCGGCACTGCGAGTGCGTTGCGCGGCGAGCTGCTGTTCACGGAGGCGACGAATTCCGCCATCGTTGCGTTGAACGCGGCCAGGCAGGCCGGGCGACGGCGCGCGACCGGTTTCCGCCAAGGTGCGAGAAATTTCGACGGGAGAGGCTTCCCACCAGGATCGAGATGCGGGAATGATGTCCGCATCCGGGTGGACCATGGACAGATGACGGGGTCTGCCGAGACCGAACACGGCATGGAAGAGTGCGTGCGCACTATCCTTGGTTTCGGTGTTGGCGAACCAACCTGCGAGGTGACGGAGTTGACTCTCGCGGCTCACACCACCTCTGCGCGTCTCGGTTACCCGTCGAAGCAGCGACAACACCGCGGCAATGGCGCTCATCGTGCCTTCACGTAGACGTTCGGACTCACTGAGTTCGGCCTCCGCAGCCACGAACCAATGAGACAGACCCGACCACCGCGCCTGCCAGTCGGCACGACGCTCATCGATGGTCAGGAAGACCCGCTCGTCACTGATTGCGGCACGCTCGATCAGCGTCGAGATGGATGTCGATTCGACGACGGCAATGGCCTCCGCCAACTTCGGGGCGTACCGCGTCAGGTCCGAGCTGAACTCACGCATATGCGTCAGGAGTGCATCTTTGTGGACCAGAAACGATTCGGGTGTGATCTCGGTGGTGCGGACGAGGTCGCCGAGGACCAGATAGAAATGTGCCGCCCGAGTGGCCATTTCGGAAAGGGTCGAGTCGAGTCGGCTGAGCTTGCGGTAGATGCGGTCGCCGTCGGCCTGACGGTTCGCCTCGGCCAATTCGTGCATGTCGGCGAGCAGCTCAGGCAGGACGAGCCGGGACAGTGATGCGTCGTCGAGCCTGGCACCGAGCACGTCCTCGACGGCTCGAAACGCCTTGTAGCCGGCCTGGCTGAATTGGTAGACGTAATGGCGGTTGCGGTATTCGGCCAAGGTGGCCGCGCGTGAGCCGTCGTAGCTGCGCTCGAGAAGCTCCCAGGTATGAAGTTGCTCGAGCAGCGGTGCGATTTCGGCCGGGGTGAGCCTTGCGTCCTCGGGCGCATTCTTGGCCAGCGTGTCCGCAATCTCGGCCGCATGTAGAAGAACGACATAGTTGGCGCGGGCGATGTCGAAGGCACGGAGCACCCAAAGATACTCGTTGTGTTTTTCCGCGACCGTGAATGCAAAGAGTTTGAGGCGATCTTCCTGCAAGAACGCTGCCGCGGCATCGAGCCGTGCGTTGTCGTCTGAATCGCTCACTGGAACAGGGTAGGCGTTGGCCGGGGGGTGAGTGAAATGCGTGCGTCGCGCGTCGAGGGTCCCGCCGCGATCAATACGCATCGTCCCGCCGCCCGTGAACTGATTCGGCCCGAACTACCCACCTCGAAGTGCGGTCGCCGATGAAAATCACCGTTAGAGCCACGCTCCCGCGCCAATGACACAACAGCACCCGAGCAAACATGTTGATTTGCCTTGGACGATGCAGACCTCGTGGGCCGGCCCCGTCTCGCAACTTCGAGCGGTGCGGGCCGAGAGTCGCTAGCTGAGATGCCGATAGATAGGTGGCTGGCCAGATACGGCGGGGTGCTTCCACGACATGGCAGGAACCTCACCGGGCGGAGCCTGTCGTTCGCCGAACGGGAGGAGAATTGAACCATCTCCAGTGTCCGAAATCCCCGCGGCAGATCATCTTGACCAAACGTCACAATTCGTTCGTTATGAAACGTCGGCGAGTTTGTATGGTGCTACCGCAGTGCTTTGCGTGCTTCGGGCCAGAATGCGAAACCAGCAATGGCCAGGCCTCCGGCACCGATAATTGTTATCGCCGCATCGACGCTTTGTCGGCCCTGTTTGGCCCAATAGACGTCTTCAAGATCGAGAAGCAGCGCGAGCTCATCAACGATCAGCGCCGCGCCTACGCCGTAACTCAATGCGGTTACCGGATGTCGCCGGTGCTCCTCCGCACCGCGAATAGCAATCGCACCGACGCCCCCAAGCATTGCTATACCGATGTTGTAATGATGAAAGTGTTTACCGCCCATGCTCATACCGCCACCAGAGGGGCCGTGACCATCCTTGATCCAGTGAGTCAGTGCGCGGACCACGGCGAAGGTAGCGGTGAATGAAGCCCACGACAGCACCGCAGATTGTTGGCCCGGATCCAGGCTTTGCTTCCAGGCGCGGCTCACCCGATTGGCACGCTGATGGCGCAGGTTTCGATGTGCCTCAGCGGCGCCATACGGTCGGGTCGGCACCCCGTCACCCATGGCGTCTGAACTCGAGTCGGCGCGATTGTCCATCTCTCGACCATGCCAGATAAGTTGACGATCTGCGGTGACTCGAGACTATCTAGCTACCCTGGTACCTACCGCACATCATGTTCTACAAGCCGGCCCAGTCGTAAGCCCCACGAAAGAAATGCGGGTGTAGCTACACCTCCACCATGACCTTTCCATCGACGATTACTGCGGGATACGTTCGTACGGAGGTAATTCCGCTCGGACAGGTGCCGTCGTCGAGAGAGAACGCGTATTGATGCATCGGGCACATCACGATCGAGCCGTCGATTTGACCGTCCGCCAATGGCCCACCTTTGTGCGGGCACACCGCGTCCATGGCGCGCACACTCCCATCCTGGAGGAGGAATACCGCTACCTGCCTGCCGTCGACGACGTAGGCGCGGCCCTCACCTGGTGTCAGGTCTTCGACAGGACCTACCGGCACGCTCATCGGACCGGTACCTGGGGGAGCGGGAGGAGCGGCAAGGACGGTGTGAACTGCGCAGGCGACTTGGGTTCGGCCCGGTCCTGCCAGGGGTCCCGGTACCCGTCCACCGATGTTTGCATGCGTTGTTCGAGTCCAGCGACGATTCCGTCACCGTCCTCGACCAGAACTCGTCGAAGCTCGTCCAACCCGACCCGGGGGACCCAGGCATATGTTCGCTCGAGCCACTGCGCCGTCTCTCGGTAGTGCTGGATGAAGATCCCGGCCATCCGCAGAACTTCTTCGCCGCCGACGACAATGGCCAGTAGATCGCCCTTCCTGATGTGGGCACCTGCGGCTCCGCCGACATAGAGCTCCCATTTGTCCTCGCCGACGGACACGACACCGAAGTCCTTGCACAGTGCTTCGGAACAGTTTCGCGGGCATCCGGCGACGGCAAGCTTCAGTTTGCCGGGGGTCTCGAGTCCCTGGAAGCGCTCTTCGAGTGCGATTCCCAGCGCCGTCGAATCGCCGAGGCCGAAGCGGCAGAAGTCGCTGCCGACGCACGTTTTCACGGTTCGCATGCTCTTGCCGTACGCGAACCCGGACGGCATGTCGAGGTCACCCCAGACCTTGGGTAGATCCTCCTTCTTGATTCCGAGCAGGTCTATGCGCTGCCCGCCGGTGACCTTGACCAGCGGAACGTGATATTTGTCGGCGACGTCGGCGATCTTGCGAAGTTGATCCGGGGTAGTGACCCCGCCCTTCATCTGCGGTACGACCGAGAAGGTGCCGTCACGCTGGATGTTGGCGTGGACGCGATCGTTGATGAAGAGCGCACCCCGTTCGTCTACCCAGTCCGGTCCCCAGATCGTTCGCAGCAAAGAGGCGAGTGGCATCTTCGCGCTCGCATCTTCGCGGCCACCTGCAGCGAGTTCGCTGAACACCTGCGACACCGAACGTAGGTCGCGCGCGCGGATGATCTCGATCAAGGCAGGCTTGGCCAACGGGATGGACGGCACATACCAGTCGGCGGCGGGGTCGGGGGCGACCGCGCCTCCGGCAGCGCAGGCCAAGATATCGGCGACGAGGCCTTTGCAGGAACCACACCCCTTACCTGCGCGGGTCTTGGCGGTGACGTCGCTCATCGTCGTGGCACCTGCGTGAACGCAGGCGACGATCTGACCTTTGGTGACGCCGTTGCAATTGCACACCTGGACGTCGTCGGCCAGTTCGGCTGCACCGGTTGCCGCTGTCGGGGTTCCCATGTCGAACAACATGCTGATTCGTTCCTCGGGGAGCGGAACCTTCTCGTCGAACGCCTGCGTCAAAAAGTTCGCTTTGCTGATGTCCCCGAGAAGCGTGGCACCGATGAGTTTGCCGTCGCGGACAACGACGCTCTTGTACGTTCCGCTGCGTGGTTCGTAGAACTGGACGAACTCGTCGTCCTCACGCTCCGGCCCTTTGACGCCCATTGCTGCCACGTCGACACCGGCCACTTTGAGTTTGGTGGTCAGGCGTGAACCATGGTATGCGGCAGAAGGATTCGCATTGGTCAGATGATCGGCGAGGACGACGGCCTGTTCCCAGAGCGGGGCTACGAGGCCGTACACCTCACCGCGATGTTGGCAGCATTCACCCACTGCGAAGATCGACCCCTCGTCCTCGCAGCGCAGTTGATCGTCCACCACGATTCCGCGTTCGATCACCAGTCCGCCCCCGCGTGCGAACTCGACATTGGGACGGATTCCGGCGGTCACGACGATCATGTCGGCGGCAAGTGAGGTGCCGTCGTTGAAGCCCACACCAGCCACTGCGCCCTCGCTGGTACGCAACACCGAAGTTGTGCGTTTGGAGGTGTGCACACCGACGCCGAGTGCTTCGATCTTGTTGCGCAGTACCCGTCCACCGCGTTCGTCCAACTGCTGGTTCATCAGGTGGCCGGGCGAGTGCACGATATCGACGTCCAAGCCTTGCGTTCGAAGACCGTACGCAGCTTCCAATCCGAGCAGTCCGCCGCCGATCACGACCGCAGCGACGTCGTCCTGAGCCTCCGCCATCTGCAACATGCCGTTCGTGTCGGCGATGGTCCGGAATCCGAACACCCCGCGGGCGAGGCGACCGTCGCTCTCACGAAGCCCGTCCATGTTCGGAAAGAACGTGTTGCTACCGGTGGCGATGATCAGGACGTCGTACGCGACAGTTCGACCACTTTCACACACCACGGACTTGGCGAACCGATCCAGCGAGACGGCACGGTCGCCCGCATAGAGCGTGACACCGTTTTCGCGATACCAGCTCATCGGATTGAGGAGCAGATCTTCGTCGTCGATGCCGGCTTCACCGGACAACACGTGCGACAGCATGATCCTGTTGTAGTTGCCGTACGGCTCGTCGCCGATCATCGTGATGTCGAACAGTGTGCTTCCGCCGCGTTTGAGGATCTCCTCGACTGTGCGTGCGCCCGCCATACCGTTCCCGACTACGAGCAACTTCCTCACGCCGGTCTTCCCGCCACCCATCGCGTCTGCACTCATCAGATCAGCACCAGTCCGAAGTCGACGACGACTTCGCCGGTCGTCCCTTCCGGTGCCGCCACGACGAGCTCGAGGACGGAATCCGGATCCACGTCCTCGACGACACGAAGCGCGATGTTGACCCCGCTCTTGGAGCCCATGGGGAACATCCGCATGGGCTGCCCGTCCCTCAGCAAGGTCACGACCACCAGCTCTTCGCTCGAATTGCCGCCACGAAAGTACAGCGATTGAGCGGTAGCCCCGGATGGAACGACGAACCTGGTCGACGGATCTATCGACTCGGGCTTGCTCAGCCCGTGCCCGGTGAACGGGAAGACGCCCTGGAGAAATCGCGGTGTGCTGGCCATGACGCCACGGTGCCGCGTCGGGGTTGCACTCCCGCTGCGTTGACGTTACGTAGGGGTCAGAAAGATCTCACGATGATCGTTCTGCCGCTGTGCGGTTGCGCTCGGGCCTGCAACTGCAACTGCAACTGCGACCCGGACCGAGTTCCGCTACAGCCCGAAGTTCCCGGGCCCCCGACGTCGAAGATAACGCTCGAACTCGGCTGCGATGGCGTCGCCGTCGATCTTCGAGATCGCATCGCTGATGTCCACCTCGGCATCTCCGCGCTCCTCGAGCGTTCGAACGTATTCGCTGATTTCCTCGTCCTCCGCGGTCATTTCGTTGACGGCTTCTTCCCAGTCCTCGGCCTGGGAAGGGAGCTCACCGAGCGGAACTTCGATATCCAGTACATCCTCGACGCGCTGGAGTAACGCCACGGTCGCCTTGGGGTTGGGTGGCTGCGACACGTAGTGCGGCACGGCTGCCCAGAACGAGACGGCCGGAACGCCTGCCTTGACGCATTCGTCCTGTAGGACACCGGTGATGCCCGTCGGCCCCTCGTATCGAGTCTGCTCGAGGTTGAAACGTTCGGCGGCCTCGACGCTGTACGCACTTCCCGTCACCGGTACCGGTCGGGTGTGCGGGGTGTCTGCGAGCAGAGCGCCGAGGATGACCACGGTGTCCACGCCGAGTTGCTCGATGAACTCGAGCAGGTCGTCGCAAAAGCTCCGCCAGCGCATGTTGGGTTCGATACCGCGCAGCAACACGACGTCCCTGCTGCTGCCGGGGGGCGAGCACACCGACAAGCGCGTCGACGGCCACTGTATTTCTCTGGTGACACCCTCGACCTGTCGAATCGTCGGACGGTTCACCTGGTAGTCGTAGTAGTCCTCGGAGTCCAGCTCAGCCAACGGACTGGCATCCCAGATCAATTCCAGATGCTCGACGGCGCCACTCGCTGCGTCCCCCGCGTCGTTCCAGCCCTCGAATGCGGCCACCAGAATCGGGTCGCGCAGCGTGGGAAGCTCCGGCTCGACGTCCGAATTTTCGTCTTCGGAGACGAATAACGATGTGGAATTGGACACAACATCGGAGACGGCTTCGAGCAGCGCTTCTGCAGCGTTGTCTGAATTGTCGCGTTCTGTAACGTCGTTGTCAGCTGGAATATTGCCGTCGCTGTTTCGGGGACTCACCACGACAGCCTACGACCAGCCCGGCCCGTCTTGGGTATCGCTGTGTGACCACTAGGCTGTAGCAATGCCTGCGCTACACAAGACCGGTCTGCTGGAAGCGATTCGTTCGCGCGTTGTCATCGGTGACGGTGCGATGGGGACTATGTTGCAGGACGCCGAATTGACGCTCGACGACTTCATCGGTCTCGAGGGCTGCAACGAGATTCTCAACGACACCCGTCCCGATGTACTTCGTGAGATCCACCGCGCCTACTTCGATGCGGGCGCAGACGCCGTCGAAACCAACACCTTCGGTTGCAACCTTCCGAACCTGGCGGACTACGACATCGAGGATCGGATCCGCGAACTGGCCGAGAAGGGGACACGTCTCGCGCGTGAAACGGCTGACGAGATGGGTCCCGGTCGCGACGGGATGGACCGATTCGTGCTGGGCTCGATGGGCCCGGGTACCAAACTTCCGACGCTGGGTCACGCGCCGTTCGCACGCCTACGTGATGCATATACCGAGGCCGCGCTCGGCATGATCGACGGCGGTGCCGATGCAATTCTCATCGAAACCTGCCAGGACCTGCTTCAGGTCAAAGCGGCAATCATCGGTAGCCAGCACGCGATGGACAAGCTGGGTGCGCGCATTCCGATCATCACGCACGTCACCGTGGAAACCACGGGCACCATGCTCGTCGGAAGTGAGATCGGCGCAGCGCTGACTGCGCTGGAGCCACTCGGTATCGACATGATCGGGCTGAATTGCGCAACTGGACCCGCAGAGATGAGTGAGCATCTTCGGCATCTGTCGAAGCACTCGAGGTTGCCGGTGTCCGTCATGCCGAACGCCGGGCTACCCACTCTGGGAGCCAGGGGAGCCGAATATCCACTGACCGCGCCCGAGTTGGCGATCGCACTGAGCGGCTTCGTCTCCGAATACGGTCTATCGCTGGTCGGCGGGTGCTGCGGAACGACGCCCGAGCACATTCGTCAGGTCGCCGATCTCGTTCACGGCACCCGCCAGGCCGAGCGCACGCCCACCCCGGAACCGGGTGTTTCCTCGCTCTATTCGGCTGTGGCCTTCGAACAGGATTCCAGCATCCTGGTGATCGGCGAGCGTACCAATTCCAACGGTTCCAGGGCATTTCGCGACGCAATGCTCGCCGAGGACTACGAGAAGTGCCTCGACATCGCCAAGGACCAGACTCGCGACGGCGCACACATGCTCGACCTGAACGTCGACTACGTGGGCCGGGACGGGGCCGCTGACATGGCTGCACTCGCCAGTCGTCTTGCAACGGCATCCACGTTGCCGATCATGCTCGACTCCACCGAACCTGCCGTACTGGAAGCCGGACTGGAGCATCTCGGTGGTCGCAGCGCAGTCAACTCGGTCAACTACGAGGACGGAGCAGGCCCGGACTCGCGTTTTCAGAAGATCATGCGGCTCGTCAAGGAGCACGGCGCTGCTGTCGTCGCCCTGACCATCGATGAAGAAGGTCAGGCACGCACCGCCGAGTGGAAGGTCCGCGTCGCCGCACGCCTGATCGAGGACATCACCGGCAACTGGGGTCTTCGTCAGGAAGACATCATCGTCGACACACTCACCTTCCCGATTTCCACTGGGCAGGAAGAAGTACGACGCGATGGAATCGAAACGATCGAGGCCATCCGCCAACTCAAGGAACTCTATCCCCGGGTGCACACCACGCTCGGATTGTCGAACATCTCCTTCGGTTTGAATCCCGCTGCACGGCAGGTCCTCAACTCGGTGTTCCTGCACGAGTGCACCCAGGCCGGGTTGGACACGGCCATCGTGCACGCATCGAAGATTCTGCCGATGAACAAGATCCCCGACGAGCATCGCGAGATTGCACTCGATTTGGTGTACGACCGTCGATCCGAGGGGTACGACCCGCTGCAAAAGCTAATGCAGCTCTTCGAAGGGGTTTCGGCGGCGTCGGCACGCGAGTCTCGTGCCGAAGAACTTGGCCGATTGCCGCTGTTCGAGCGGCTCGAGCGGCGCATCGTCGACGGTGAACGCAACGGACTCGAAGCGGATCTGGATGCGGGAATGAAGGAAAAGCCACCGCTGGCGATCATCAACGAAACGCTCCTGTCGGGCATGAAGACCGTTGGAGTGTTGTTCGGCTCCGGTCAGATGCAGCTGCCGTTCGTGTTGGCGTCCGCTGAGGTGATGAAGGCCGCTGTCGCGTACCTCGAACCCCACATGGAAGCGTCGGACGACGACGGCAAAGGGCGAATCGTCCTCGGCACCGTCAAGGGCGACGTGCACGACATCGGCAAGAACCTCGTCGACATCATTCTCAGCAACAATGGGTACGAGGTCGTCAACCTTGGGATCAAACAGCCGATCGCGACAATTCTGGAAGCGGCGATCGACAAGCGTGCCGACGTCATCGGCATGTCGGGACTGCTGGTCAAATCCACGGTTGTCATGAAGGACAACCTGATCGAACTCAACAACAGGGGAGTCGCCGAGAAGTTTCCGGTGCTGCTCGGTGGCGCAGCTTTGACGCGCTCCTATGTCGAGAACGATCTACAGGACGTCTACCAAGGCGATGTCCACTATGCCCGCGACGCGTTCGAGGGTCTGAGCCTGATGGACACCATCATGACGACCAAGCGTGGAGGTGGGCCGGCGCCGGACAGCCCAGAGGCATTGGCGGCCAAGGCGAAAACCGAAGAGCGCAAGGCCCGCCACGAACGCTCACGTCGAATCGCCGAGCAGCGCAAGGCGAACGAGGTTCCTATCGTGGTGCCGGAGCGTTCGGACGTCGCGACGGATATCGAGACTCCGACTCCGCCGTTCTGGGGGACTCGCATCGTCAAGGGCGTGTCGTTGTCCGACTACTCCGAACTACTCGACGAACGCGCACTCTTTCTCGGCCAGTGGGGCTTGCGTGGCGCGCGCAAGGGCGAAGGAGCAACGTACGAGGACCTCGTCGAGTCGGAAGGCAAACCGCGACTACGGTATTGGCTGGATCGTCTCAGCACCGACGGCATTCTCGCGCATGCGGCCCTCGTCTATGGATACTTCCCGGCGGTCTCGGAAGGTGACGACGTCGTCGTACTGACCGAGCCGCGCGTCGATGCGCCCGAACGATTCCGGTTCACCTTCCCACGTCAGAATCGTGATCGATTCCTGTGCATCGCCGACTTCATTCGGTCGCGGAAAGACGCCACGAAATCTGGTCAGGTGGATGTCCTTCCGATGAATCTGGTCACGATGGGGCAGCCGATCGCGGATTTCGCAAACGAACTGTTCGCTGCGGACTCGTACCGTGACTACCTCGAAGTGCACGGCATCGGTGTGCAGCTGACCGAGGCACTCGCCGAGTATTGGCATCGTCGAGTCCGTGAAGAACTGAAGCTTTCCAGTGGTGCGAGTGTTGCGGCCGAGGACCCGACCGAGGCCGAGGGATACTTCAAACTCGAATACCGTGGTGCGCGTTACTCGTTCGGTTACGGTGCGTGCCCGGACCTCGAGGATCGCATCAAGTTGGCTGCCCTTCTCGAACCCGAACGGATCGGCGTCAAGCTGTCGGAAGAACTACAACTGCATCCAGAGCAATCCACGGATGCATTCGTTCTTCATCACCCGGAGGCCAAGTATTTCAATGTCTGACTCTTCTGACCGCCGTCTGCGGGCTGTGCTGTGGGACATGGACGGAACTTTGCTCGATTCCGAGAAGATCTGGGACGTCGCGGTCGAGGAACTGTCCCTCGATCTCGGACGTGAACTGACGCCGGAGGTTCGCGAGAGCACTCTCGGAAATTCGATGCAGGACGCCCTCCGCACAGTGTTCGCCCACACCGGCACCGAGGTGACCGATCAGTCGCTGGCCACCGCAAGGGACTGGCTCACCGACCGTGTCGCTGTGTTGTTCGCCGAGGGAATCTCGTGGCGCCCCGGTGCCAAGGACGCTCTTGCGCTGGTCCGCGATCTCGGTCTCAGGTCAGCTCTGGTGACCAACACCGAGCGGGGCCTGGTCGAGTACGCGTTGGATACCGTCGGCCGTGACTACTTCGACGCCACTGTGAGCGGCGACGAAGTCGAGGCCGGCAAACCGCATCCTGCGCCCTATCTCCGCGGGGCCTCGTTACTCGGTGTCGCTCCGGAGGACTGCCTCGCTGTCGAGGACTCACCGACCGGATCGTTGTCCGCTCATCGCGCCGGTTGTTCCGTGCTTTTTGTGCCCTCCGAACTCGCGGTAACCCCTCGTGCGGGTTATGTCGTACGCAGCTCGCTCGTCGGGCTTACCGCCGACGAACTCTCCTCGGCGTGGTGCGATGCGCGTTCCACTACTTCGTCATGAAAGAATCACAACCCGTGAAGACCTTCGAATCCCTGTTCGCCGAGCTCACCGATCGCGCCGCGACACGCCCTGAGGGTTCCGGCACCGTCGCTGCGTTGGATGCAGGCGTGCATGCGCAAGGAAAGAAGATCCTCGAAGAAGCAGGCGAAGTGTGGATCGCCGCGGAACACGAGAGCGATGAAGCGCTCGCCGAGGAGATCTCCCAGCTTCTTTATTGGGTTCAGGTGTTGATGGTGGGTAAGGGCCTCGAACTCGAAGATGTCTACCGACATCTGTGAGCTCCGCCCCGACGATTCCCGACCGAAACCCCCGAACAGGAAAACTCCATGTTGCGTGTAGCAGTTCCCAACAAAGGCTCGCTCTCCGAATCTGCCGCTGAGATTCTGTCCGAGGCCGGATATCGGCGCCGGACCGACGCTCGTGATCTCACAGTCCTCGATCCAGCCAATCAGGTCGAGTTCTTTTTTCTGCGCCCGAAAGATATTGCCATCTACGTCGGCTCCGGCGAGCTCGACCTCGGCATCACCGGCCGCGATCTTGCACTCGATTCAGGTGCCCCCGTCGATGAGCGTTTGGCCCTCGGCTTCGGGCGATCCAGCTTCAGATATGCTGCGCCGGCAGGAAAAGAATGGACGGCGGAGAGCCTCGACGGACTCCGAATCGCAACCTCGTACCCGAACCTCGTACGAGCAGACCTGGCTCGTCGCGGCCTTACTGCAGAGGTCATTCGACTCGACGGCGCCGTAGAGATCTCCATCCAGCTCGGTGTCGCCGACGCCATCGCCGATGTCGTTGGCTCCGGTCGTACCTTGCGGCAACACAATCTGGTCGCGTTCGGTGAGTCCCTGTGTGATTCGGAAGGTGTTCTGATTTCGCGGGCAGGTAGCGAGGACACCGACAAGGTTCGGAAGCAGTTGATCGCTCGCGTACAGGGCGTCGTGTTCGCGCAGCAGTACCTCATGCTCGATTACGACTGCCCGAAGTCCATTCTCGAAGAGGCCGTCAAGATCACGCCCGGCATCGAATCCCCGACGCTCTCACCGATGGTCGACGACAACTGGGTTGCGGTGCGGGCAATGGTGTCTCGCAAGGTGCACAACAGCGTCATGGACGAACTGGCGGACCTGGGAGCCAAAGCTATTCTCGCTTCGGATATCAGGTCCTGTCGCGCCTTCTGACCAGTCGGATCTCGCCCCTATGGGCGCGGTCTGACCAGCACTGTCTGTGCGATACGACCGATCGGCCCTCGTTCGTCGTGTAGCACACCGGCAGACATTGCGAACCCATCTGGCCCGGTGGACGTTTCGGCCGAAATTCCGACCCACTCACCCTCCGGTACGCGGAAGATGTGGACGGTGAGATCGGTATTGAGGAAGGTCCACCGGTTCAGGTCGAGTTTGGCACCGATACCGTTCGCGATATCGGCAATCGAGAACAATCTTTCGAGGGGCGTCATCTCCTCGCCCAATACCAAAGCTGGTGTAGGCCTTGCCCATACCTGTCCTGGTCCGTTACCGCCCAGTTCGGTGAGCGCGAACATCTCGATGTTGTCGAGATACCCGGACTTCCAGATTCCTCCCCAGTTGTGACTTATGCCCTCCGACAGGGGTTTCAAGGACGAGTCGGCTTGGTGGGACTCGCTCGAGGTGTCGACGGTGCTCATCCGCCACGCTGTGCCTCGGGCAACCGCGCGTTCGACACCCTCGCGGACAACACCGTCCCGATCGACTCGATCAGGAGACCGAGCCCATAATTCGGCAACGACGAGTTCGATGTTCGCGCCCGGTCGATCGACCCAGGAGCGAACTTCGATTTCCGAGATGGGCACGGGGCCGAGCAATTCGACGACGACCCGGCTCACGCGTACGTCCTCGCGCGGTGCGACACGCTCGAGAGCCCGAACGAGCAAGGCCGATGGGGGTGCGCCGTGCTGCATGGTCGGTGCCCACAAGCTCACCGTACGACGAGTCGTGGAGAACACCTCGTTGCCCTGAGCGTTGAGCCCGAGGGGCACGAAGAATGCGTCCGGCTCGGTCTGGGCAGCGGGGGTCGCGGAGATCGGGGTGTGCTCGCTCGAGGTCACAGGCTCATCTCCGACACGAGCAGGTTCTGATCCTGAAGTTCGTCCGGCCACCCTGGATAGGCCGGGGGAGTGCCACCGAACTCAGGACATACGGCCTGGTGATCGCACCACCCGCACAGTTTGGTTCGCTTCGGTCGAAAGTCGCCGGACTGCCCTGCCTCGAGAATTGCCTTCCATATCGCCGACAGCATCCGTTCGAACCGAATCAATTCTTCCTCGTCGGGTGTGTAGGTCAGCGACTTCTTGTCACCGAGGTACATCAACTTGAGCTGGGAGGGCACGACGCTGCGCATCCGCATGATCACCAGTGCGTAGAACTTCATCTGAAAGAGCGCCTTGGCCTCGGTGAACTCACGAGGAGACTTGCCTGTCTTGTAGTCGACGACACGGATCATGCCATTGGGTGCAACATCGATTCGATCGATGAATCCGCGAAGAGGAGTGCCGTCGGCCAGTTCGATCTCCACCCGTTGTTCACAAGACTCCGGATCGAATCTGGTCGGATCTTCCATCTCGTAGTACCCGGCCACCAGTGCGCGCGCTTGGTCGAGAAGTGTCTCGCGTTCCTTATCCTCGAACAGTGCGTCCAGTTCCGGTGATTCTTCGAGCACACGATCCCACGCGGGGGACACCAACTCGACCGCAGTGTCGGAATTCCTTGTCTCGGTTGGCATTGCGTACAGCGCTTCGAGGGCAGCGTGAACGACGGTTCCTTTGACCTGAGCTGTGGTGGACTTCTCGGGAAGACGATCCACTGCTCGAAATCGGTAGAGCAAAGGACACTGTTTGAAGTCGTTCGCGCGGGAGGGCGACAGTGCGGGCCTACTCCGGCGCGGACGTGGCTGCGCCGGCAATTCCAAAATACTCACATAGGGCAGGGTAAGCCCCTGCCCCGACAGAATCGGGGAAGGCCGTAGTCTGGGCGGTCGAGTCGCTTCCGAATATCCGGATCGGCGGCCGCCTTCCCATGCAGATTTACGCGCGGGCGGATGGTTGAGCTGCAAGTACTAGAAAGTGGGAATGGCTGTGTCTTCGGACGAGAGCGTGTCTTCGGGCGAAATCGAATCATCCGAGGAGGCTTTCGCATCCGACCCAGTTCCTGCATCCGGCCCAGCTCCCACACACGATGCGGTTCCTGAGCCCACCGAAAGTGCCGGACCCGCCAGGAGCGGACCGTTCCGCACCGGCGACAGAGTCCAGCTGACCGACGGCAAGGGCAGGCACTACACGGTGGTACTCGAGCCCGGCAAGGAGTTCCATACTCACCGCGGCGGAATCACCCACGACAAGCTCCTCGGTGCCGACGAGGGCAGCGTCGTCACGTCCGTGAACGGCACGCCGTATTTGGCGCTTCGCCCACTGTTGACCGACTATGTTCTGTCGATGCCGCGCGGCGCACAGGTCATCTACCCCAAGGATGCTGCGCAGATCGTCCACGAGGGCGACGTGTTTCCCGGAGCGCGCGTACTGGAAGCCGGAGCGGGTTCCGGTGCGCTGACGTGTTCGCTGCTTCGGGCGGTCGGATCCGAGGGCACCGTCATCTCGTACGAGATCAGGCAGGACCACGCCGACTATGCCGTGAAGAACGTCGAAACGTTCTTCGGCGAGCGGCCGTCGAACTGGGATTTGACCGTGGCCGACATCGATCAGTTCGCCGCGGATCATCCCGGTGAGACGGTTGACCGCGCAATTCTCGACATGCTCGCGCCGTGGGATGCCCTGCCCGCCGTCGCGGATGCGATCGTCCCCGGAGGGGTGTTGATCGTCTACGTCGCGACGGTAACGCAACTCTCACGCGTCGTCGAAGCTCTGCGCGCGCAAGAATGCTGGACCGAACCGAAGTCGTGGGAGTCCATCGTCCGCGGTTGGCACGTCGTGGGATTGGCAGTGCGCCCCGAGCATCGTATGCAGGGGCACACCGCATTCTTGATCAGCGCTCGCAAACTGGCAGCCGGGACCGTTACCCCGAAGCCTCAGCGTCGATCCGGCAAGGGCTGACGGATCTCGACAGTTCTCGGTACAGGCTCGTGGCCCAATGCCAGGTCCACGTTGCCTGACTGCCGGCACCGCACACGGTGAACGTCGTTTTCGGGTGTATCGACGGTGGAGTCCGAACTGTGATCAGCGTGATCGGAACCTTCGCTGTCGCGGCAACCGGCAACGGCCATCACTGTTGCGAGGGTGCAATCAGCACCCAAAAACCTCGCATCCTCACTGGTGGAGCCTCTTTCTGGCGGGGCTCTCAGGCCGCTAGGCCAGGCGAGGCTAACATGGCTTTACGAAGTCTTCGATGGCTCTATTCGTCACCCGGCCGACAACACTCGAACGCGTCCACACGCGCTTTGGTCGCTGTGCCGGTAGCGTTGAAAGATCGGACTGGGAGGAGTCGCTCATGAGCTCAACGGACAATCCAGAATCGGCTGCGGCGCGGGCTGAATTCGACGAGCTTCGTACCGAGGCTGCGGCATTACGGCGACAACTCGGTCAACTCGGGGAATCGCCGGAGCGTGTCCGTGAACTCGAGACCCGTATCGACTCGTTGTCGCTACGAAACTCGAAATTGATGGACACCCTCAAGGAAGCGCGTCAGCAACTCA
Organism: Rhodococcus sp. PAMC28707; assembly: GCF_004795915.1. Classification (NCBI taxonomy): domain Bacteria; kingdom Bacillati; phylum Actinomycetota; class Actinomycetes; order Mycobacteriales; family Nocardiaceae; genus Rhodococcus; species Rhodococcus sp. PAMC28707. The sequence goes on along the minus strand of NZ_CP039253.1, from coordinate 51,041 downwards.
TCGCGCTGCGTGAAGAAGTCGATCGGCTCGGACAACCCCCCAGCGGTTACGGCATCTTGATGGTGGTGCACGAGGACGACACGGTGGATGTGTTCACTTCCGGTCGCAAAATGCGGCTGACGTGTTCGCCCAACGTCGAGGCAGCCTCACTCGCGCCCGGCCAGACGGTGAGGTTGAACGAGGCGCTGACGATCGTCGAGGCGGGATCGTTCGAGCAAGTCGGGGAGATCTGTTCGCTCCGAGAGCTGCTCGGTGACGGCAGCCGCGCTCTGGTCGTGGGTCACGCGGACGAAGAGCGTGTGGTGTGGCTCGCCAAGCCGCTGTTCGACATGGTCAACGACACCCTTCCCCAAGATCCGGACGAGCCGTCCCGCAAACTGCGGCCCGGCGATTCGCTCCTGGTGGATACCAAAGCCGGATACGCCTTCGAGCGTGTACCCAAGGCCGAGGTCGAGGATTTGGTGCTCGAAGAAGTGCCGGACGTCGGATACGAAGATATCGGTGGTCTCGGCCGCCAGATCGAGCAAATCCGCGATGCGGTGGAGCTTCCGTTTCTTCACAAGGATCTGTTCCGCGAGTACTCCCTACGGCCCCCCAAGGGAGTACTGCTCTACGGCCCACCCGGCTGCGGTAAGACGCTGATCGCCAAGGCTGTCGCGAACTCGCTGGCCAAGAAGATTGCCGAATCTCGCGGCCAGGATGCCAAGGAAGCAAAATCGTTCTTCCTCAACATCAAGGGTCCAGAGCTGCTGAACAAGTTCGTCGGTGAAACCGAGCGGCATATCCGGATGATCTTTCAACGTGCGCGTGAAAAGGCTTCCGAGGGTACGCCCGTCATCGTGTTTTTCGACGAGATGGATTCCATCTTCCGTACCCGTGGTTCTGGGGTGTCCTCGGACGTCGAGACAACGGTCGTCCCACAACTTCTCGCCGAGATCGACGGCGTCGAGGGACTCGAGAACGTCATCGTCATCGGTGCGTCCAACCGTGAAGACATGATCGATCCGGCGATTCTTCGTCCCGGTCGGCTCGATGTGAAGATCAAGATCGAGCGCCCCGATGCCGAGTCGGCTCAGGACATCTTCTCGAAGTACCTGACCGATTCACTACCGGTCAATTCTGACGACCTCGCAGAATTCGGCGGGGATCGGACTGCCTGCATCCGGGCAATGATCGAACGTGTAGTGGACCGCATGTATGCGGAAAGCGACGACAATCGGTTCCTCGAAGTGACCTACGCAAATGGAGACAAAGAAGTCCTGTACTTCAAGGACTTCAACTCCGGAGCCATGATCCAGAACATCGTCGACCGTGCGAAGAAGTACGCGATCAAGTCTGTCCTCGAGTCGGGGATCCCAGGACTTCGCGTTCAGCATCTCTTCGATTCGATCGTCGACGAATTCGCCGAGAACGAGGACTTGCCCAACACCACGAACCCGGACGACTGGGCTCGGATCTCGGGGAAGAAGGGCGAGCGGATCGTCTACATTCGCACCCTGGTCACCGGCAAGAACGCAAGTGCTTCCCGCGCGATCGACACCGAATCGAACACGGGGCAGTACCTGTAGCAACCAAGTTTCTCGTAGCTAATATCGTCGTCCAGAACTGCTCGACGCACACGCCGCTCGTTCGGTAGGTGTGTCGAGCAGTTCTGATTTCACGAAGAAACGGCACGTCGCCTTCGCTGATACGACGCAATGCTGCGCCGGTATCGATCCGGTCCGGCCTGTTCGTTCGATTGCAGACCCAGCTATCACCTAGGCTCGGATGTATGGAGCGCATCATTGGCATCGAGGTCGAGTACGGAATCTCCTCCCCAACCGATCCAACGGCCAACCCGATTCTCACGTCCACTCAGGCAGTGCTGGCCTATGCAGCCGCAGCCGGAGTGCCTCGGGCGAAGCGAACCCGCTGGGACTACGAGGTCGAGTCGCCCCTGCGTGACGCTCGTGGATTCGATCTCGGCCGTTTCAGCGGACCTGCGCCGATCATCGACGCCGACGAGATCGGCGCCGCAAACATGATTCTGACCAACGGTGCAAGGCTGTACGTCGACCACGCACATCCGGAGTACTCGGCACCAGAAGTATGTGATCCGCTCGATGCAGTCATCTGGGACAAGGCAGGCGAGAGGGTGATGGAGGCCGCGGCACGGCATGCCTCCAGCGTGCCCGGTGCCCCGCGACTCCAGCTGTACAAGAACAACGTCGACGGCAAAGGCGCGTCGTACGGAACTCACGAGAACTACCTCATGTCCCGCGCGACACCTTTCTCGGCTGTCATTGCCGGCCTATCGCCGTTCTTCGCGTCCCGTCAGGTCTTCACCGGATCGGGCCGGGTAGGTATAGGTCAGTCCGGCGACGAAGCAGGCTTCCAGCTGTCGCAACGCGCCGACTACATCGAGGTCGAAGTTGGCCTCGAAACGACACTCAAGCGCGGAATCATCAATACCCGGGACGAACCGCATGCAGATGCAGACAAGTACCGGAGACTGCACTGCATCATCGGCGACGCCAACCTTGCCGAGATGGCGACCTATTTGAAGGTGGGAACGACAGCGCTCGTCCTCGACATCATCGAGGCAGGCGTCGACCTATCGGACCTTCAGCTTGCGCGTCCCGTCACCGCAGTTCACCAGATCAGCCACGACCCGACACTGCGGCAAACCGTCGCACTCACCGACGGTCGAGAACTGACAGCATTGGCATTGCAGCGGATCTACCATCAACGCGTCGCCAAGTTCGTAGCCGGAGAAGGCAACGACGACCCACGGGTTGCGGACATCCTCGAAAAATGGGCGATGGTCCTCGACCTACTCGAACGCGACCCGATGGAATGCTCGGATCTGCTCGACTGGCCGGCGAAACTCCGCCTGCTCGAAGGGTTTCGGCAGCGCGAAGGCCTCGGATGGTCAGCGCCGCGGCTGCATCTCGTGGATCTTCAGTACTCGGATGTGCGGCTCGACAAGGGCCTCTATAATCGACTCGTGGCGCGCGGATCCATGCAGCGCCTTGTCACCGAACAGCAGATCCTCGACGCAGTGACCAACCCGCCGACCGACACCAGGGCCTATTTCCGCGGTGAGGTTCTACGTAAATTCGGCGCCGACATCGCAGCCGCAAGCTGGGATTCGGTGATCTTCGACCTCGGCGGCGATTCCTTGGTACGGATACCGACACTGGAACCACTGCGGGGCAGCAAAGCGCATGTAGGGGCACTCCTCGAGTCCGCCGACACTGCCGCAGAACTCGTCGAACAACTCACCACTTGACCCACGCGGCTCCCGCTCCTGCCTGAACTGGGTCACTCCGCATGCTCCGCTCCTGCCTGACCTGGGTCACTCCGCATGCTCCGCTCCTGCCTGACCTGGGTCACTCCGCATGCTCCGCTCCTGCCTGACCTGGGTCACTCCGCATGCTCCGCTCCTGCCTGACCTGGGTCACTCCGCATGCTCCGCTCCTGCCTGACCTGGGTCACTCCGCATGCTCCGCTCCTGCCTGACCTGGGTCACTCCGCATGCTCCGCTCCTGCCTGACCTGGGTCACTCCGCATGCTCCGCTCCTGCCTGATCTGGTGTCTTGCCACCCGTCCCAGCGCCGAATCGGTAGGGTGAAGGTCCGAGCAGGTACTGCGAATACGTAAGGAGGTCGGCGACTATGGCTCGAGAGCAGACACGACGCTCTGGCGGTGGCGACGGCGACGATGAGGTCCCCGGTGAGACCGGCGGTGGTCAGGAACGGCGCGAGAAGCTGGCAGAGGAAACCGACGACCTACTCGACGAGATCGACGACGTGCTCGAAGAAAACGCCGAAGACTTCGTACGTGCTTACGTTCAGAAGGGCGGCCAGTGAGGTTGGACCGGACGGCGTCTGTGCTCGATGATCTGCTGCCGACATTCGGCTCGCATCACTCATCGTTCACCGACCACCTACGTGATCATGCGCCGCACCTGCTTCCGGGCAATAGATTTTCGCCGGAAGCAGGTGCGGATCCACGCGGAAGTGCAGGCGATTTCGTGACGATGTCGGATTTGGCGCCCCACGGTACGACCATCGTCGCGGTTACCTTCGCCGGTGGCGTTCTCATTGCCGGCGATCGTCGTGCGACGCAGGGCAATCTCATTGCCAACCGGGACATGCAGAAGGTATTCGTCACGGACGAATACTCGGCGGCGGGCATTGCCGGGACTGCAGGCATCGCAATCGAACTCGTGCGTCTGTTCACCGTCGAACTCGAACACTACGAGAAGATCGAGGGCGTCCCGCTTACGTTCAACGGTAAGGCGAGCAAGCTGTCTTCGATGGTCCGTAGCAACCTGGGTGCCGCAATGCAGGGCCTGGCAGCGGTGCCCCTGCTGGTCGGATTCGACGTCGACGCAGCCGATCCCGAGGTTGCTGGTCGCATTGTTTCTTACGACGTGGTCGGCGGCAGGTACGAAGAGCGATCCGGTTATCACTCGGTGGGTTCAGGATCGCTTTTCGCGAAATCGGCACTGAAGAAGCTGATTTCACCGGGTATGGACGAAGGAGCCGCGCTGCGTGCAGCCGTGGAATCCCTCTTCGACGCAGCAGATGACGACTCCGCGACTGGTGGACCGGACGTGACGCGCGGAATCTATCCGACTGCCGTCACCATCACGAGTGTCGGTGCGGTCGACGTTGCCGAATCACGCATTGCCGATGCCGCTCGGGCAGTAATAGCCGAGCGCGCTCAGGACGGGGGGCTTTCGTCATGACGATGCCGTATTACGCATCTGCCGAGCAGATCATGCGCGATCGCTCGGAGCTGGCACGCAAAGGCATCGCACGAGGTCGAAGTGTTATCGTCTTGACCTTCGCCGAGGGTGTGTTGTTCGTCGCCGAGAACCGCTCTTCGGCACTCCACAAGGTCAGCGAACTCTACGACCGACTCGGTTTCGCAGCCGTAGGCAAGTACAACGAGTTCGAAAACCTCCGCAAGGCTGGGATTCTGCACGCTGATACCAAGGGCTACACCTACGACCGGCGTGACGTCACCGGACGTTCTCTCGCCAAGACCTACGCCCAGGCGCTAGGCACGATCTTCACCGAGCAACTCAAGCCGTACGAGGTGGAGATCTGTGTTGCCGAGGTAGGTCACTCCGACGAGCCGTCGTCGACGCAGCTGTATCGAATCACCTATGACGGTTCGATCGTCGACGAGAAAGAGTTCGTCGTCATGGGCGGCACTACCGAACCGATCGTGACCGCGCTGCGGACGTCCTACCGGCAGGGGCTCGACCTCAGCGCTGCGGTAAAAATCGCAGTCGACGCACTTGCGCAGGGCACGGTGTCGACCACTACAACCGGAACTGACTCCGAGAAGAAAGTTCTCGAAGTCAGTTCCCTCGAAGTCGCCGTTCTCGATCAAGCTCGCCCCCGGCGTGCATTTCGACGCATAGCGGGCCCGGCGTTGCAGGAAATGTTGCCGAATCTCGCAACGGCTTCCGAGACCTCGACGGCTGATTGAGTTGTTGCGAACCGGCCTCGTGCGCTACCTGTCGCGGTAGAGTACGAGGCCGTTGTCTTCGGTGGAGAAGGCGAATTCACTACCGTCAGCGGTTACTTCACCGTCGGTCGCGAGTGCAACCTCCGAGCCGGTGACCTTCACACTCAACGTTCGAGCAACGGAATGCGCATAGGTCGCCGAAGTTCCGAGCGTGCCGGTCAACGCTGCGATCAGCAGTCGCGTGCGCGACAGAAACGGCTCCGATGGAAGATACCGAACATCGAGCGTGCCAGAACCGATGGAGCGTCGAGACATCGGAACCTGGTCACTGGGGTGGTACTGGCCGTTCCCGACGAACAGCATCCACACCGATTTCGGTTGGCCGTCGAGGGAAACCTTCAAGGGTTCCGCCGCCGCCAGAACACGGATCATCGCTACCGCCGCTGCAGGCCATTTACCGATCTTGCCTTCCAAGCGTTCTCGAAGTCGTACGGAATCCGGATACCCGCCGAACGTTGCCGTGTTGACGAAATGAACAGACCGAGAACCATCGACGATCACCGATGCCAGGTCGACCCGCGATGCGTATCCACTCTCGATGGCATGCACCGTCGCTTCGACGCTGGCTACTCCGGCGTCCCGGGCGAAATGGTTCAGCGTTCCTCCAGGGAATACTGCAAGCGGGAGTTCGTGTGCAACAGCTGATTCCGCCACGCTGACGATCGTGCCGTCACCGCCGCAGACTCCCAGTGCTCGCGGTCTCCCTCCGCTGATGCGCTTCTCGAGCTGTTCGTTGAAATCGGTGTCGGTATCCGGGGTGAATAGTTCGGCCTCGGGGAGCATCTTGCTGATCACGGCGGACATGTCGTCGTTCGTCCCGGAACCAGGGTTGCTGAGGACCAGTAGCCCTCTACCCTTCGGCAACGCAGGCGCTTCGATGGAAGTGCCGAGCTCCGCTGCTTCCTCTGAGCGAACCGCCCACCACCTTTTGGTCGACAGGGCGATTCCCGCACCCAGAGCAGCGCCGGCGACGACATCGGATGGCCAGTGGACGCCGGTGTGCACCCTCGAATAGCAGACTGCGACTGCCAACGGAGCCACAAGCGCTCCTGCGAGCGGTGATTCGAGGGACACCCCGACGACGAATGCCGCCGCCGACGCGGAGTGCCCGGACGGGAACGAGGACGACTCGGGTGGAGACAGCAGGCGCCGGACGAGTGGAGTCCGCTCGAACCCTGGCCTGGTGCGCGGTAGGAGTGGCTTGAGAACGCCGTTTGCGACTGCACTTGCGCCGGCGACGGCAAGAAGTCCGCGAACAGCGCCACGACGCGCCGGGCCGGGGCGGGCAGCGAGCAGGCCTGCTGAGGCCGCCCACAGAAGACTGTGATTCGCGGACGTACTGAGTTCGCGCAGCACCGGATCGGCAGCGGACGCGCGGCTCAGGGCAATGCGATCGAACAGTCTTACGTCCCAGGTATGGATCAGGTCGGGTAGTCGCGATGGCCTGTGCTTCACAGTTCGAGCCTATGCGGAGCGATTGGACACGACAGAAGTCGGGACGTTCGGACCCCAGGTAGGTGCTGTGTCGTTGTACTGTCGAAGTGTGCAACGACGAATTATGGGCATCGAGACCGAGTTCGGTGTGACATGTACCTTTCACGGGCACAGGCGGCTGAGTCCCGACGAAGTGGCCCGCTATCTGTTTCGCCGCGTCGTGTCCTGGGGCCGTAGCTCCAACGTTTTCCTTCGCAACGGTGCGCGGTTGTATCTGGACGTCGGTTCGCATCCGGAGTACGCGACGGCCGAGTGCGACAGCCTTCTGCAGCTCGTCACGCACGATCGAGCCGGTGAGCGCGTGCTCGAAGACCTGCTGATCGACGCGGAGCAGCGTCTCGCCGAAGAAGGTATCGGCGGCGATATCTACCTGTTCAAGAACAACACCGATTCGGCTGGCAACTCCTATGGCTGCCACGAGAACTTTCTGGTGGCACGCGCAGGGGAGTTTTCCCGAATCTCCGACGTCTTGCTGCCTTTCCTGGTGACTCGCCAATTGATCTGTGGTGCCGGCAAGGTTTTGCAGACCCCCAAAGCTGCTACGTTCTGCCTCTCTCAGCGGGCCGAACACATCTGGGAAGGTGTGTCCTCCGCGACTACGCGCTCTCGACCGATCATCAACACCCGAGACGAACCACACGCCGATGCCGAGAAGTACCGGCGTCTGCATGTGATCGTCGGTGACTCGAACATGTCCGAGTCGAGCACCATGCTCAAGGTCGGTACCGCTGCGCTCGTTCTGGAAATGATCGAGGCGGGCGTTTCCTTCCGAGACTTCGCTCTGGACAACCCAATTCGGGCGATTCGCGAGGTAAGCCACGATCTGACCGGCCGGAAGCCTGTCCGCCTGGCCGGTGGCCGTCAGGCGAGCGCATTGGAGATCCAGCGTGAGTACTACGCGCGAGCTGTCGAACACCTGAAGTCCCGCGAACCCGACCCGCAGGTGGAGCAAGTGGTCGATCTGTGGGGCCGCACTCTCGACGCCGTGGAAGCGCAGGACTTTGCGAAGGTCGACACCGAGATCGACTGGGTGATCAAGCGCAAGCTGTTCCAGCGCTACCAGGATCGCTACTCGATGGAGCTGTCCGATCCGAAGATCGCTCAACTCGACTTGGCGTATCACGACATCAAGCGCGGTCGCGGGGTGTTCGACGTTCTTCAACGCAAAGGCTTGGTCAAACGCATCACCGAAGACGAACAAATCGACGAGGCGGTCAATCTGCCACCGCAAACGACTCGCGCGAAGCTGCGAGGCGAATTCATCACCGCCGCGCAGGAAGCAGGACGCGACTTCACCGTGGACTGGGTACATCTCAAGCTCAACGACCAGGCACAGCGCACCGTGCTGTGCAAGGATCCGTTCCGTTCGGTCGACGAACGCGTGGAGCGTCTGATCGCTTCGATGTAGCGGGTCACGTGTCGACCATTAGGCTGCCATAGTGGCGATCACCAAAGTGGAGCGGTTGATGAACCTGGTCATCTGTCTCCTGTCGACGCGGCAGTTCGTGACCGCGGAGCGGATCCGAGACAGCGTCGCAGGGTACGGAGACTCGGGAACCGACGAAGCGTTCAGTCGCATGTTCGAGCGAGACAAGAACGAACTCCGCGATCTAGGCGTGCCGTTGGAGACCGGGCTGGCTGCCGGCTCGGGTGGGGTCGAGGGGTATCGAATCAATCGAGATGCCTACGAGCTCCCGGCCATCGATCTCAGCCGAGAAGAAGCCGCCGCTGTCGCAGTTGCTGTGCAATTGTGGGAGTCCCCAGAGTTGACTTCTGCAGCGCAAAGCGCGCTCCTCAAGCTACGCGCCGCCGGCATTCAGGTCGATCAAGACGAATCGGCGGCATCGGTCACCGCGGTTCCAGCGCGGACAAGAGGCTCCGAACCTGCGCTCGGCGCCTTGCTCACGGCGATCGACGCGGGGCGGTCCGTCCGTTTCGAGCATCGGGGCTCGGCCACAGACCCCTTCGTCACTCGCACCGTGCAACCGTGGGGCGTCGTCACGTTCCGCGGGCGGTGGTACTTGGTGGGGCACGACGTCGATCGCAACGACACTCGGACGTTCCGGTTGTCGCGGATCGGCGATGATGTTTCCACGTTCGGGCGCACAGGAAGTGTGCGTAAGCCCGAGGGCATCGATCTTCAGTCCATTGTCGAACGAGTTGCCGGAACCGCGGAGGTCAGCGGATCGGCAACCGTCTGGGTCGTGGACGACGCCGCATTCGAGATCAGAAGACTGGGAACTGTGTTGGAGAACCGCACGGTCGGCGGAAGAAGTGGATCTGTCGTACAGATCCCGGTGCGTTCGTGGGAATGGGTGACCCGTCTCGTGGCCGGGCACGGGGGTGACGCTTTGGTGCTGGATCCGCCAGAGCTACGAGCCGATGTCATTCGTGCACTGCGTTCGGCAGCGGTCGAGGCGTCACGGTGAGCGCGCGACTGTCGGTGCGGTTGGCCCGACTCCTCAACATGGTGCCCTTCTTTCTGGCCAATCCAGGCCTGAGCGCAGCCGAAGCAGCGCGCGAGCTCGGGGTATCCACCACGACCCTGATGACCGATCTGAATCAGCTCTGGATGTGCGGATTGCCCGGCTACGGTCCCGGAGATCTTATCGACCTGTCCTTCTCCGAGGAGAGCATCGAGGTGACGTTCTCTGCTGGAATCGATCGTCCACTGCGGTTGACGTCGACCGAAGCTACGGCCCTGCTTGTCGCGCTTCGCTCACTGACCTCGATGCCGGGAATGGTGGATCCGTCAGCGGCGCAGCGCGCGATCGCGAAGATCGAGGATGCTGCCGGAGCTGCTGCCGCCAACGTCCCCCGGTCATCCGGGCAAGATTCGGCAACATCGGCACCGGAGAGCGAGGCTGCGGCCGCCATCCGCTCTGCCCTTCGGAATCGACATGCGCTCGAATTGACCTACTACTCCGCTTCGCGTGACGCCGTGTCCGAACGAATCGTCGATCCGATCCGAACTGTCCTGATCGACGATCACAGCTACCTGCAGGCCTGGTGCCGTCGCGCCGAGGGAGTGCGACTCTTTCGGTTCGATCGAATCGACAGCGCAGGCGAGCTTTCCGAGCCGTCGCGCCCGCCCGAGGGCCTGCCGCAGGACGACAGTTTCGAGATCTTCAATGACGATCCGTCGCTCCCGCAGGCGCTTCTCGAGATCCAACCCAGTTTCGTGTGGGTGATGGACTACTACCCGATGACTCAGGTAGGTGCTGCGGCAGACGGCTCGATCACGGTGACGATGCGATTCGCGACCTTGGCGTGGATGACCCGTTTGACGCTTGGTTTCGGTACGGGAATCGCTGTGCTGGGCCCGCCGGAACTCCAGCGCAGCGTCAACGAACGTGCGCAGACCGCGCTGGCTGCCTATGCCGAGCTCGGTGAATGATTCGAACGCGGTTGTTTCGCACCGCTCGAGATCGATGAACTGACAGTTAACACTCGGTTTCTACGGGTCCGATTAGGTCTGATGTCGGGTACGCTCGAGATAACTGATTCAGGGAGGTACACATGGGAGCCTTGAGCCCGTGGCACTGGGCCATCGTCGCGGTGGTCGTCGTAATTCTGTTCGGTTCCAAGAAGCTGCCCGAAGCAGCTCGGGGACTGGGCCGCTCGCTGCGCATCTTCAAAAGCGAAGTGAAGGAAATGCAGAACGACGGCAAGGCCGAAGCTCCTGCCGCTCGACCTGCCGCGCCAGGCCAGCTCGATCCTGCGGCGCCGTTCGACCCACACTCCGTTGACGCTCATCCCGTCGACGGCGTGAGCAGCCGACCTGACACCAAGTCGGCCTGAGAACAACGACACGTAGCAAACCGGGGTGCTGATCAGCACCCCGGTTAACTGCTGAGCGAAGACAGAGAATGCGAATCCCGTTCGACCCAAGGCGAAGCAAGCGCCGACTGAATCCCGACGGCACGATGTCGTTGGTCGATCACTTGTACGAGTTGCGGACTCGGTTGATGTGGGCTCTGCTCGCCGTTGCCGTGACGACGGCCTTCGGCTTTTTTTGGTACTCGCACACCTTGTTCGGCATCGAGAGCCTCGGTGACCTACTACGCGGTCCTTATTGCTCGCTCGATCCGAGTTTGAGAGCGAATCTGAGCAACGACGATTCTTGCCGCTTGCTGGCTACCGGCCCATTCGATCAGTTCCTCCTCCGATTCAAGGTCGCGTTCACCGCCGGCGTGGTGTTGGCATGTCCGATATGGCTCTACCAGCTGTGGGCCTTCATCACCCCAGGTCTGTACGCGAAGGAACGCGGTTACGCAATCGCGTTCGTGTCGTCCGCGGCTGCACTGTTCGTCGCAGGTGCGATTCTCGCGTACTTCGTCGTGGCCAAGGGCCTGCACTTCTTGTTGTCCATCGGCGACAACGTTCAGATCACGGCGCTCAGCGGTGACCAGTACTTCGGGTTCTTGATCAACTTGCTGATCATTTTCGGTGTCAGCTTCGAGATTCCGCTCCTGGTGGTGGCGTTGAATTTCGTCGGCATCTTGACCTACGAACGATTGAAAGCATGGCGCCGCGGACTGATTTTCGGACTGTTCGTATTCGCTGCGATCGCAACGCCAGGACAAGACCCGTTCTCGATGTTGGCTTTGGCGTTGGCACTTACGATCCTGTTCGAAATGGCAGTGCAGATCGCTCGCATTCACGACAGGCGTAAATTGCGCAAGAGTAGCGAGGAATGGGGTGATGTATCCGATGACGAAGCATCGTCGATCGATTTCACTGGATCCATCGAATCACCGAACAAGGTCGAGTCACCGAGCAAGGTCGAGGCACCCCGTCAACCCCAGCAGGACTTCACCGACACGATCTGACGTGATCGAGTGAGCGTCTCGACGTCCCAATTGCAAAAGTTCGCGGGTGAGCTGAGCTTTCCACTCGATCGCTTTCAAATCGATGCCTGTACGGCATTGGAGGCGGGCCACGGCGTTCTGGTATGCGCCCCCACCGGGGCCGGTAAGACGATTATCGGTGAGTTCGCCGTTCATCTCGCCCTCGCATCGGGTCGCAAGTGCTTCTACACGACTCCGATCAAAGCACTGAGCAATCAGAAGTTCGCCGAGCTGACGGCAAGGTACGGCCGGTCGACTGTCGGCCTGCTGACCGGCGACTCGAGCATCAATCCCGATGCTCCGATCGTCGTGATGACGACCGAAGTCCTGCGAAACATGCTCTATGCCAACTCGAATGCCCTTCGGGGACTGTCCCACGTGGTCATGGACGAGGTTCACTATCTCGCCGATCGGTTCAGGGGTGCGGTGTGGGAGGAGGTGATTCTTCATCTCTCGCAGGACGTTCGACTGGTCAGCCTGTCGGCCACCGTGAGCAACGCCGAGGAGTTCGGCGCGTGGATGGAGACGGTGCGGGGAGATACAACCGTCGTGGTGGACGAGAATCGACCGGTGCCGTTGTCGCAGCACATCATGGTCGGCCGCCGGTTGTTCGATTTGTTCGACAGTCGCGCTCACTCCAGCGGGGGTGCGGCAAAACCTGTCGTGGACCGCGATCTGGTCCGTCATGTGAAGGAACGGCAGTCACTCGATTACGTGGACAGATGGCAAGCGCCGCATGGAAGAGGACGCGGGCGCGGTGGACACGGAGCGAGTGCCAACAATCGACCTCTGCCGCGGCCCGAAGTTATCGCTCGGCTCGACCAGGAGGGTCTACTCCCTGCGATTACTTTCATCTTCAGCCGTGCCGGTTGCGACGCTGCACTGACGCAATGTCTGCGTTCCCGGTTGGTTCTCACGACGCCGGAGCAGGTCGAAGAGATTCGCTACATTGTCGAAAAACACACCTCTGAGCTTCCACGTCAGGACCTCGAAGTACTCGGCTTCTGGGAGTGGCGCGAGGCTCTCGAGCGTGGGCTCGCCGCTCATCACGCGGGTATGCTGCCGGTGTTCCGACATACAGTCGAGGAGCTGTTCGTCAAAGGCCTGGTCCGGGCAGTGTTTGCCACCGAAACATTGGCTCTGGGCATCAATATGCCAGCACGCACCGTCGTGCTCGAAAAGCTGGTCAAGTTCAATGGTGAGTCCCATGCGGAATTGACTCCGGGGGAGTACACCCAGCTGACAGGTCGAGCGGGCCGTCGTGGCATCGATATCGAAGGTCATGCGGTCGTGTTGTGGCAGCCGGGAACCGAGCCGACGGAAGTAGCGGGTCTGGCATCGACCCGCACCTTTCCGCTACGGAGCTCATTCCGTCCGGGTTACAACATGTCGATCAATCTGGTCGAACAATTCGGAGCTGCCGACTCGCGCGCTCTGCTGGAACGCTCGTTTGCGCAGTTCCAAGCGGACCGCTCTGTCGTCGGGCTCGTTCGCGGCATCGAGCGTAACGATGTGACGCTGACCCAATTGGGTGCGCGACTGGGTGGACCGGAGGGCGAATATTTCGAGTACGCCAAGCTGCGCGAACGACTGAAGGACCGCGAAAAGACTCTCGAGCGTCAAGGACGGCAGGACCGAAGGGACAATGCCGTCGAATCGCTGCGGAGTCTCAAGCGTGGCGACGTCGTATCCGTTCCCAGCGGCAAACGCAGTGGGTTGGCTGTTGTCCTCGAGCCCGACGACGACCTCACCGATCCTCGGCCCCTGGTTCTGACCGAGGACAAGTGGGCGGGACGAGTGTCGGCTGCCGACTTCCCCTCTCCTGCAGATTCATTGGGCGCGATGCGTTTGCCTCGTTACGTCGATCATCGAACGGCGAGTACTCGGCGTGATGTGGCGGCGGCGTTGCGTTCAACCGGTATCTCCGTGCCATCGGATCACCGACGCCGTAAATCCACGGCGGCCGACGATCGCGAACTCGCCACGTTGAGGCGGAGCATACGTTCGCATCCGGTTCATTCGAGGTCCGATCGGGAGGAACTCGGCCGAGTGGGCGAGCGGTACAACAGGCTCGCTCGTGAGAACGAATCGATGCGCCGCAAGGTGTCCGCCACCACCAATTCGTTGGCGCGTACATTCGACCGGATTTTGTCGCTGCTTGCCGAAAGGGAGTACATCACTGCCGGTAGTACACCTGAGGTGACTGGCAACGGTTCGCGGTTGAGCCGCATCTACTCCGAATCGGATCTGCTTGTCGCCGAGTGCCTGCGGCAACGCCTCTGGCTCGGCCTTGCTCCCGCCGAACTTGCAGCCGTTGTGTCCTCGGTTGTGTTCGAGTCACGACAAGAAGGCGACTCGACTCCGCAAGGGCCAACCGGACCCGTGCGTCATGCACTGGCCGAGACGGTCCGGGTATGGACGGAATTGCGCGCCGACGAGATTCGACACTCTCTGCCGCCGACACGTGAACCCGATATGGGGTTCGTGAAAGCCGTGTATCGCTGGGCCAGCGACAGCTCGCTCGTAGATGCCCTCGTAGCTGCAGGAGACAACGGAAAAGCTCTGTCCGGGGGCGATTTCGTTCGATGGTGCAGACAGGTCATAGATCTACTCGACCAAGTACGTCTCGCTTCGCCGGATCCGGAGATATCCAAGACGGCAGCTCGCGCAGTTTCTGCCTTACGACGTGGTGTCGTCGCAGTCGATGCGGCGTGAGGTAATTCCGTTAAGGTGTGACGACATCGAATCAAGTGGAGGCGAGATGACCGGCCCTTACGGTCCGAACAACCCTGATGAGCAGTGGTCGCGCAATCAGGGACAACGGGAAGAACCAGCGTCGGAGACCCATTCTGGTGGTGAACTCCCAACGACCGGTCAGCCATGGGAGCAACAGGTACCCGGTCAGCAAGAACCTGGTCAGCAAGCATGGGGCCAAGCCGGACCCACATCGGGCCAACCGACTCAGGGCTACCCGCAGCAGCAGCCCTATCCACAGGGGCAATATGCGGCGCAGCCCCGGGGGCAGGGCAACTATCCAACTCAGTCGTATGAGCAGGGTCAGTTCCCGCAGGGGCAGTACCCGCAGGGCCAGTTCCCCCAAGGTCAGTTCCCGCAGGGCCAGTTCCCGCAGGGCCAGTTCCCCCAGGGGCAGTATCCGCAGGGCCAGTTCCCCCAGGGCCAGTATCCACAGGGACAAAACCCGCAGGGCCAGTACGGGGGAATGTATCCAGGTCAACAGCCCGGTCAGCAGCAGTGGAATCCAGGTCGACAATCACCGCAGGGCACCAAGTCGAAGACACCCCTGTTCCTGATCGGCGGGTTGGTCGTCGCAATTCTTCTCATCGGTGCAGTGCTTTTTGCGACCTTGGGTGGAACGAAGACCCTCGATACTGACGCTGCCGAGTCCGGAATCGAAGAGATCGTCTCCGGAACCTACGGCGCCACAAGCGTTTCGAACATAGATTGCCCTAGCGGCCAGGCCGTCGAAAAAGGTGCATCCTTCGATTGCTCGGTGCGAGTCGATGGCATCGACAAGAAGGTGACGTTGACGTTCACCGATGACACCGGAACCTACGAGGTATCACGTCCCCGCTGAAGTACTGGGACCAACTGAAGTGCTGAAGTACTGGGACCAACTGCCGTACGAAACCCAGCTGAGCTACGGAGAGCAGCTGGGTTTCGGGTCAGGGACGGCCGTAGGTGCCAAGTGCCGATGTCAATCGGTCCACAGCACTGCCGATTCCGAGCTCGGAAGCCAGCTGCGACAGCCGATCCGGGTCGGCGGGTACAGCTGGGATGATGTCCGAGCGTGAGAACTCGACCTCGGCATCGGTGACGACGCGAACTACGGGCAGTGCTGCATCCAGGTAGTCGCTCGCCGCGGTCAGTTTTGCTCGGATGCCCTTCGCTAGATCGGATGCTGGATCGTTCACCGCTGCGCGCAGATCGGCCACCGAGCCGTAGCGCAGCATGAGCGTCGACGCAGTCTTCTCGCCGACGCCTTTCACGCCCGGGAGTCCGTCCGAGGCATCACCGCGCAGAAGGGCGAGTTCGGCATATGCTTCGCCCGCCCGGTGCAGTGGAACCCCGTACTTGTCTGCTACCTCCGTTGGACCGAACAACTCGGCCTTCGCCAACCCCCGCCCGACATAAAGGACCCTGACCTGGTTGGGCTCATCGGATGCAACCTGCAGCAGATCTCGGTCTCCGCTGACGACGACAACCGGGTCTTCTCGCTCGCGCGCAGCCAAAGTTCCGAGTACGTCGTCGGCTTCGAGTCCGACCGATCCGGCAGTTGCGATCCCCGCGGCAGCGAGAACATCCATGATCATCTCGACCTGAGGTGTCAGTGTTTCGGGTACTTCCTCGCTCGATCCGGTGCTGGGCAGTACTTCTGCGACGCGATGCGCCTTGTACGACGGCACTGCATCCACTCGAAACTTCGGGCGCCAATCGAGATCGAGGCAGACGGCGAGACGGCTCGGCTCGGTTCGAGCCATCAGAGCAGCGATCATGTCGATGAATCCCCGCACGGCATTGACCGGTCGCCCATCCGGGGCCGTGATCGATTCGGGTAGCGCGTAGTAGGCCCGAAACCACAGGCTGGCTCCGTCGAGAAGGAGAAGAGGTGATGTTCCCGGGGCTGTCATGGACATCATCTTGCCAAACGCCGTTAGCCTGAAGTCATGAGTTCCGATTCCACGTCGTCACCCACCCGATTCGCGACAGAAATCTATGCCTCGCGGCTGGCTCGCGCGGCCGAGTACGCCGGGCAGGCGGGCCTGGATGCCTTGCTGGTCACCCCCGGTCCAGATCTGCAATACCTAGTCGGATCGCGGGCAAGTTCGTTCGAGCGCCTGATCTGCCTGGTGATCCCTGCGGATGGCTCGAGCCCCACCGTGATCGTCCCGCGGATCGAGTTGGCAGCCTTGCAGGATTCCGCGGTCGGTGATCTCGGTCTCGTCATTACCGATTGGGTGGATGGAGTCAGTCCCTACGCACTTGTCGCTGCCATATTGCCGTCCGGCGCGAAGACCGCGGTCGACGACGCCATGCCGGCATTGCACTTCGTGCCGTTGGCCGAGAAGTTTGGGCGGACACCGATTTTGGCGACCGTGGTGTTGCGGCAACTGCGGATGTCGAAGGACAGCGCCGAAATCGAGGCGCTCCGGCGCGCCGGCCACGCCATCGACCGGGTCCATGCCCGAATGGGGGACTTCCTGAGAGTCGGGCGAACGGAGGCTGCAGTTGCACACGACATCGGCGCAGCGATCGTGGAGGAAGGGCACACCGAGGCAGCGTTCATCATCGTCGGTTCCGGTCCCCACGGCGCGGATCCGCATCACGAGGTGTCGGAGCGCATCATCGAGGCAGGCGATGTCGTCGTGATCGACATCGGCGGGCCTGTCGCGCCGGGGTACAACTCCGATTCGACGCGGACTTACGTTCTGGGCGAGCCGTCTGCCGAAGTTGCCGAGCAGTACGCCGTTCTCGAGCGAGCACAACAGGCGGCAGTCGACGCAGTCAGGCCCGGTGTCAGAGCAGAGACCATCGACGCGGCAGCGCGCGACGTACTGTCCGCCGAGGGACTCGGAGATGTATTCCTGCACCGCACCGGCCACGGAATCGGTCTGTCGGTTCACGAAGAGCCTTACATCGTGGCAGGTAACGACATTGAATTGGTCGAGGGGATGGCCTTCAGTATCGAACCCGGGATCTACTTCCGAGGTCAGTGGGGTGCGCGAATCGAGGACATCGTGATCGTCACCGCGGACGGGTGTGAGTCGGTCAATCTCCGGCCGCATGGGCTGGCAGTGTTGCCGACCACGTAGATCAACGCGCGAGCAACGACGCGGAGCCGAGTACACGCTGGACGGCGATACGGATGACGACTCGTTCGGGATTCTCACTGGGAACTCGGTAACGCACGGCATATCTCTGTTCGGCATCGCGGACGTCGTCGGGGTTCGTCAGAACTTCGCTCGGACCTTCCAAAGTCAGCCACAGAGGTCCTTCGATCTGGCTGACCGCCGCGTATCCACCTCGCGCAGCATTGATTGCCTTCTGTGACGTGCGGCGTGTGATCACGCGAGCAAAACGGGCATCGGGATCCCAGGTGAATCCGACGGCCACGACGTGGGGAGTGCCATCGGTGCGGAGCGTGGTCAGTGTTGCGAGATGACGCTGGGTGAGAAATTCGGTCGCAGCGGCGGTGAGGGCTGAGGAGTCTGCGGGGGTGGTGGCCATCCTATGACCGTAATCGGCGACACTGTAAGCCGTGACGTCCACTCCACCCAGTGATACTTTTCCGCGCCGTTCCGGCACAGTCCTGCTTCTAGGGGGCCGCAGCGAGATCGGTATGGAGGTGGCGACGCGGCTTGCGGCCGGTCGGACCGTCGTACTTGCTGCGAGGCGGAGCGATCAGCTTTCCTCGCAGGTCGGTCGATTGCAGGCCGCAGGCGCACGCAGCGTCGCAACGGTGGAGTTCGATGCCGACGACGTGAGCCGGCACGGCGAGTTACTCGAATCCGTCGCGCAGGAGCACGGCCCGTTGGCGACCGTGGTTCTGGCATTCGGAATCCTCGGCGATCAGTCACGGGCAGTATCGGAGGCCGAGCACGCGATGGCGATCGTGCATACCGACTTCGTCGCCCAGGTTTCCGTTCTCACTCATGCGGCTCGGATGATGCGACTACAGGGAAGCGGCGAACTCGTAGTCTTCTCCTCCGTGGCCGGCATCCGCGTGCGCAAGGCCAACTATGTGTACGGCTCGGCCAAGGCTGGCCTCGACGGCTTCGCGAGCGGTCTAGCGGATGCCTTGCATGGGTCGGGAGTATCGCTGCTACTGGTTCGCCCAGGCTTCGTCATCGGATCGATGACCGAGGGGATGTCCCCCGCACCGTTTTCCAGTACACCAGGCCAAGTCGCTGATGCCGTCGTGCATGCGCTGGCACGAAGAAAGTCTCGGGTGTGGGTGCCCGGCATTCTCGGACCCTTGTACGCCGGATTGAATCTGCTGCCGTCGTGGCTCTGGCGAAAGATGCCTCGCTGATGCTCCCAGTCGGTCGGATCGCGGTTGTCGGTATCGGAGCGGACGGTTGGGAAGGTGTAGCCGAATCCGCCAGGGCTGTGATCTTGTCCTCGGATGTGGTCTTCGGCTCGACTCGGCAGTTGGCGACGCTTCCCATACCGGACGATCGCGTACGTCGGTGGCCGTCCCCGTTGCTGCCTGGCCTGCGCGCCTCGATCGACGAGTTCGACGGTAAGCGGGTATGCGTACTCGCGAGCGGGGATCCCATGTTCCATGGCATCGGAGTCACGTTGGCGAGGGAATTCGGCGCCCAGCGGTTGCATGTGATGCCAGCCCCGTCATCTATGTCGTTGGCATGCGCGCGTCTGGGCTGGGCGGTGCACACCACCACAGCAGTCAGTCTCGTCAACTCCGAAGTCGCGACCCTGTTACCCGCATTGGCTCATGGCGGCCGGGTGATCGTTCTTTCCCGAGACCGGCACACCCCCGCTCAGGTGGTGTCGTTGCTACGTGAATCGGGGTTCGCGGACTCGGTTGTCACAGTCTTCGAACAACTCGGTGGACACGCCGAACGGTCGGTGACCGGTACTGCGCGCACGTGGGGCGAGGCGCCCGGAGATTCGCTCAACATCGTCGCTGTCGAGTGTGTGTTCTCGCCTACTTCATCCCGGATCAGTCGGATCCCAGGGCTGCCCGACGCTGTCTACGAAGGTGACGGTCAGCTGACCAAATCCGAGGTTCGCGCCTTGACGGTCAGTGCGCTTGCCCCGACGCCGGGAGAAGTGTTGTTCGATGTCGGTGGCGGGTCCGGATCGATCGGTATCGAATGGATGCGAACGGATCCACGTTGCACTGCTATCGCATTCGAGATTCTCGAAGCACGGCGATCACAGATCGAAACCAACGCACGTGCGCTCGGTGTTCCGGCGCTTCAGGTTCGCGGCGCTGCACCCGACTGCTTCGGCGACGGTGAGTATCCCGATGCGGTGTTCATCGGTGGCGGATTGACACAGAGCGAGATGATCGAGGCCTGTTGGTCGCAACTACGACCAGGGGGGAGACTCGTCGCGAATGCGGTGACGGCCGAATCCGAGGCGCTTCTTTTGCACTGTGTGGATCGGTACGGTGGTTCGCTACGAAAGTTTCAGATCTACCGGGGGGAGCCTTTGGGCTCGTTCACGAGTTGGCGACCGCAACTTCCCGTTGCGCAGTGGATATCGATCAAGCAGTGAGGGTGCTGGTACTCGGAGGCACCTCCGAGTCGCGCGAGCTGGCCGCACGGTTGTCCGGCGACGATCGGTTCGACTTCGTCACTTCTCTGGCCGGCCGCGTCCGGGACCCGAAACTCCCGCTGGGCACTTCGCGCGTCGGCGGGTTCGGCGGGGCCGACGGGCTGACCCGCTGGCTGCACGATCACGAGATCGACGCGATGGTGGACGCGACGCATCCCTTCGCCTCCACGATCTCGAACAACGCCGCCATCGCCGCTGCACACCATCGCATCCCGCTTCTCGGACTGCATCGCAAGCCATGGTCCCGCAGGCCCGGTGACCAGTGGATAGAGGTATTCACCCCAGGCGAAGCAGCGGCGGCCATTCCAGCCGACGCCGGTCGCGTCCTGCTGACGATCGGGCGTCAGGAGGTAGCGGCCTTCGCGGCGGTCGAATCCAGCTGGTTTCTGATTCGTAGCATCGATCGACCGGACCCGGTACTTCCGATCCATCACGAATTATTGCTCGCGCGAGGGCCGTTCGACATCGACGCCGAGATCGAACTGATGCGTCGCCGTGGGATCGACGCCGTCGTCAGCAAGAACAGCGGGGGAGTGATGACGGAAGCGAAGATCACCGCGGCGAGAGAACTGGGCATTCCAGTGATCATGATCGCCCGGCCGACAGTGCCACCCGATCGACGTGTGGTTCACACCGTGGACGACGTGCTGGCCTGGCTTGGTTCGCTTCCCGGCTAGGCTCGTCCCTCTGCAGCAGGGTATCTCCGTGGCGTGAAGATCATTGGGCCACTACCCGTGTCGATGACCTCCGTGAGCGAGGATCCCACGATGAGAAGACACCTCATATCGATTTTCGCTTCGGCGAGATCGGCTAACCGGACGGTGGTCACCGACTCGTCTTCGCTTCCCACCGCGCGACCGATGACCACCGGAGTGTCGGGGCCACGATGTTCGAGGAGGATGTCACGTGTCGCAGAGATCTGCCAGGTCCTCGACTTCGAGGCGGGGTTGTAGATGGCAATCGCCATGTCCGCTTCGGCCACAGCAGACAAGCGGGCGGCCACGACGTCCCAGGGCTTGAGGCGATCCGACAGTGAAATCACGGCATAGTCGTGTCCGAGGGGTGCACCGACGCGGCTTGCAACCGCATTGGCTGCGGTCATTCCGGGGACGACCCGCACCGGCACGGTAGACCATTGATCTTCGGCGGCGATCTCGATGACTGCCGAGGCCATTGCAAACACTCCAGGATCGCCGGACGACACCACTACAACCCGTCGACCCCGCTTCGCGAGATCCAATGCGAAGGCAGCGCGTTCGGACTCGACCTTGTTGTCGCTTGCATGCCGAATCTGTCCGGCCTGCAACGGCACTCGGTCGAGATACGTCACATAACCGACGAGGTCCGTGGCAGCGCGAAGCTCATGACGAACCTCGTCTGTCGTCCACCTGTCTGCACCCGGACCGAGGCCGACTACGACGACTTCACCCAGCGTGCGCGATTCGACGGGATTGTTCGCCGGGCTCGGCACGATTGCGATGGAGAAGTACGGCACCTCGTCGGCGACGACGTCGGCAGCGGCAAGAACCCGTTCGCTACCGGTACTGGCGCGTTCGACGTAGAAAGCTTCGTCGAGTCGTCCTGAATCTTTCAGTGCAGCTGCAACATTGGGGTAGGTGCGCCCGAGCTTCATGATTGCCGCCGCATCGGTGTTTCGAAGCCGTCTCGTCAGCTCGGCGACAGGCAGAGTTCCGGGTAGCACCGTGAAGACTTCGTCGCGCTCGACCAATGGTGTCTTCAGTGCGGCCGAGGCCGCACTCACCGAAGTCACACCCGGTACGATCTCGACGTCGAATCGGTTGCAGAGCCGCTTGTGCATGTGCATGTAGGAGCTGTAGAAAAGCGGGTCGCCCTCGGCGAGGAGGACAACCGAGAGTCCGGACTCGAGATGTGCGGCAAGGCGTTCGGCTGTCTGGGTATAGAACTCGTCGATAGCTCCCTGATAGCCACCTGGGTGATCGGTGCTCTCCGTGGTGACCGGGTAGACCAGGTGCTCTTCGATCTGACCTTCGCGCATATAGCCGGCGGCGACTCCGCGTGAGATGGATTTGCCATGCTTGGCGCTGTGGAATGCCACGACATCGGCTTCACCGATGACCCGCGCAGCTTTGACCGTCACCAGTTCGGGATCCCCGGGCCCGATGCCGACGCCCCACAACTTGCCTGGAATTATGCTCATTCTTCCTCGCTTGCAATGGCATTCACTGCGGCGGCTGTGATGGCGCTACCGCCACGCCGTCCTCGAACCACCAGATACTCGAGACCGAAGTTCGATGCGATGAGGTCCTCCTTGGATTCGGCAGCACCGATGAAACCGACCGGACCTCCGACGATCGCGGCGGGTTTGGGTGCGCCTGCAGCCAGCATCTCGAGTAAATGGAACAGCGCTGTCGGTGCGTTACCGATCGCGACTACCGCGCCATCGAGCCGATCTCCCCACAATTCGAGCGCGGCTGCAGTTCGAGTCGTGCCCATCTTGGCCGCGAGATCACGCACTCTCGGATCCGACAGCGTGCAGATCACTTCGTTGTCGGCGGGCAACCGTCGACGTGTGACGCCTGCCGCGACCATTTTGACATCGCACAGAACCGGTGCACCTGCAGCAAGGGCAGAGCGGGCGGCGGAAACAACCGACGGTGTGGCACCGACAACTTCGGTGAGGTCGACTTCACCGCTGGCATGGATCATCCGCACGACGACCTGCGCGACGTCAGGGGCGAACGCCGAAAGATCCGCCTCGGCTCGAATGGTCGCGAAGGACTGTCGATAGATCTCCGCACCGTCGCGGATGTAGTCGTACATGGAGTTCACGATAGGTCAGAACGGAGACCCCTCATGACACCCGGTATCCGGCGCCGGTGGCGACGACGTCCACGATCTCGCCTTTCGGCCTGCCGCATCGACGCTCGCATCCTGACCAATGTTCGCGTTGGTCAGCAAGATTCCGGCCGGCAGCCACGGCGTCACGTAGATCCCCCCGCACGTCTGCATTCGACTTCTCGCACCCAGGTGAGCCGGTACAGGCGCTGAGGTTCACCCAAGGTGAGTCGGCATCGAAGATCAGGCCCATCGGGGCCAGTACTCGAACCACCTGTTCGGCAGCGCCCTCGTCGAGATCGCACACGACGATCCCGCGCCACGGCGTGACGACGAGCGGCTTGTCGATTGCAGCGAGAAACTCGGCGAGACGTGCGTCGAGGACGCCGAGCGCAAGGACTCCGCCCAGCGCGACGAGTCCGTCGGCCTGCGACAGCCACCCGATCGGGGGTGTATCGGACGGTCGAGTGGCCAGTGGGCCCGTGATTGTCGGGTCGTATCCGGATGAATCGAGGCCCAGCGTTGCGAGAACTCTTGCGGGTCCGTCGGCGAGCTCGGCCAGTCGCCACTCCGTTCCCCGCAACGAGACGAATATTCGGGCGGTGTCCACCAGCACATCGACGACGCTGTCGCGTTCGACCCGGACACCCGTATCAGCGCCACCGAGGATCAAGGCGAACAACTCGGGCGAGAGCGCTTGGACACCGAAGTCCGGGTCCAGAGCGGTGACATCGCCTCGGCCGTCGTCGAGGGCGAACAGTGTCCGGCCGGGAAGATCCACCAGCTCGGCACGGGCGCACAGGCCTCGGTCGAGTGCGGTGATCAAGGTTCGGACATCGGTGACACCATTCACCCGACCAGTCAAGGGCGAGGCAAGTATGTTGCGCACACGCTCGTGTGACGGGGAGGGCAACATACCGGCATTCGCAAGCCGTCGAGCCAGCTCGGTGCTGTCCCGAACCCCGCGGAATTGAATGTTGCCGCGGGATGTCAGCTGCATAGACCCGTTGCCGAGATCGCCAGCAGCCTCTGCGAGAACCTGCATGTGGGAAGGGTCGACCATTCCGCCGGGCAGCCGCACCCTGGCCAGCGCGCCATCGGCTGCTTGGTGCAAGGTCAGTGCACCTGGGCAGCGGTCGGGGGTTGTTCTCGGGTCGCTCGACATCACCTGTCCAGGCTACAAGTGCATCCTGTCGGGGTTTCCCGATGTAACGAGCCGGAGGGTTTCTTCGGTAGCATCCCCTTCGAACGGCTTCGGCCGAGAGGAAGCCGGTGTAACTCCGGCGCGGTCGCGCCACTGTGAAAGCCAGACCCTCTCCCGTGAGCCCACACGCAAGACGAATGCGGGGCGCGAAAACCCCGAGGAGGGCAGTAACCGTGATCCTGCTTCTGTCCACATCGGACACCGACCTGCTCAGCGCGCGTGCCAGCGGCGCCGACTATCGGTGGGGAAATCCTTCGCGCCTGCTCGCCGACGATGTTGCCGGGCTGGCTGAGGGCATTGATTTGATCGTGCTCCGGATCTTGGGGTCGAAGCGGTCCTGGGAGGAGGGCGTCGATGCGGTACTCGCCTCCGGCGTGCCGGTGGTCGTTCTCGGTGGGGAGCAGGCGCCGGACGCCGAGTTGATGGAGTTGTCGACCGTCCCCGGCAACGTCGCAGCTCAAGCCCACAATTACCTGGCAGAAGGTGGCCCGGAGAATCTTGCCGAACTCTTCGGCTTCCTGTCCGACACCGTTCTGCTCACCGGTCACGGGTTTTCTGCGCCCGTCCACACACCTACGTGGGGAGTGTTGGAGTCTTCGGTGACACCCGCCGATGCCGGCGGACCGACCATCGCGATCCTCTACTACCGAGCGCAGCATTTGGCCGGAAACACGGCATACATCGAAGCTCTTGCCGCGGCCGTCGAGGCGAAGGGTGGGAAGGCGCTTCCGCTCTTCTGCGCGTCGTTGCGCGCCGCAGACCCGGAACTACTGGGCGCTTTGAAGTCGGCCGACGCGATGATCGTGACTGTGTTGGCCGCGGGCGGAACCAAGCCTGCAGGCGCGTCGGCAGGCGGCGATGACGAAGCATGGGACGTGACCGAACTAGCCGCGCTGGACGTTCCCATCCTGCAGGGGCTTTGCTTGACCAGCAGTCGGGCTACCTGGGATGCGAACGACGACGGCATGTCGCCGCTCGACGTTGCGACTCAAGTTGCAGTTCCCGAATTCGACGGCCGACTCATCACGGTTCCGTTTTCGTTCAAAGAGATCGACGGCGATGGCCTGACCACCTACGTCCCCGATCACGAACGTGCTGCGCGGGTAGCTGGAATCGCGGTGCGTCATGCACGACTTCGCTACATTCCTACGTCGGAGCGCAGGATTGCCCTGATGTTCTCGGCGTACCCGACCAAACATGCTCGCATCGGAAATGCCGTCGGCCTCGATACGCCGGCAAGCGCGATTTCGCTCATGACCGAGATGCGCACCGCGGGATACGATCTCGGACCAGAGGACGGACCCGACGCCGTTCCGGGCTTGGCCGCCCGCGATGGCGACGCACTCATCCACGCACTTATCGCGCGCGGTGGACAAGACCCGGATTGGCTCACCGACGCACAGCTCGAGGGCAATCCGATCCGCATCTCGGCCGCGCGGTACCGGTCTTGGTTCGCCGAGCTCCCGGAGGACCTGACGTCCGCCGTCGAGAAGCATTGGGGACCGGCTCCCGGTGATCTGTACGTCGATCGCTCGAGCGATCCCGAAGGCGAGATCGTCATCGCGGCAATGCAGTTCGGCAACGTCGTCATCATGGTTCAACCGCCCCGCGGATTCGGCGAGCGACCCGTCGCGATCTATCACGATCCCGATCTACCTCCCAGTCATCACTATCTCGCGGCGTATCGCTGGATCCAGGCGTCGATTCAGGACGGCGGCTTCGGTGCCGATGCGATGGTCCACCTCGGAAAGCATGGCAACCTCGAGTGGCTACCAGGTAAGACGCTCGGGATGTCCGCTTCGTGCGGCACCGATGCCGCACTCGGCGACCTGCCGCTGATCTACCCATTCCTCGTCAACGATCCGGGCGAGGGGACGCAGGCCAAGCGTCGTGCCCACGCCACTCTGGTCGATCACCTCATCCCGCCGATGGCCCGCGCCGAGAGTTACGGCGACATCTCCCGGCTCGAGCAGTTGCTCGACGAGCATGCCAACATTTCGGCTTTGGACCCGGCCAAACTGCCTGCTATCAGGCAGCAGATCTGGACGCTGATGACTGCGGCCCAGATGCATCAGGACCTCGGATTGGAGGAGCGTCCCGACGAAGAAGTATTCGACGACATGCTGCTGCACGTCGACGGTTGGCTCTGCGAGATCAAGGACGTCCAGATCCGGGACGGTCTGCACATCCTCGGTCAGGAGCCGGTCGGCGACGCCGAGGTGGAATTGGTGCTGGCGATGCTGCGTGCACGTCAGATGTGGGGTGGCGAACAAACCGTGCCCGGACTTCGCGAAGCGTTGGGACTGAGCGAAGACGGAGACGAGGAGCGAACACGAGTCGACGCCATCGAGTCGATCGCACACGGTCTGGTGGCGACGATGCAGACGACTCAGTGGGATCCCGGCGCCGCCGAAGCAGTAGCGGCAGAGCACGGACCGGTCGTTGCCGAGATCCTTCGCTTCGCGGCCACCGAGGTGGTTCCCAGGCTTCGGGCAACCTCTCGCGAGATCGACCAGATCCTCCATGCGCTCGACGGTGGGTTCATTCCCGCCGGACCGAGCGGGTCCCCGCTGCGCGGACTCATCAACGTTCTACCTACCGGCAGGAACTTCTACTCTGTCGATCCCAAGGCAGTGCCCTCGCGCCTGGCGTGGGAAACCGGGCAGGCAATGGCCGAGTCGCTTCTCGCCCGCTACCGCAAGGACCACGGGGAGTGGCCCAAGTCCGTGGGTCTGTCGGTGTGGGGCACCTCCGCCATGCGGACGTCCGGCGACGATGTCGCAGAAGTCTTCGCACTCCTCGGTGTAGCACCGGTGTGGGACGAGGCTTCCAGACGCGTCACCAAGCTCGAGGTCATCGACCTGGACGAACTGGGACGTCCGCGGATCGACGTCACGGTGCGGATCAGTGGTTTCTTCCGTGACGCCTTTCCTCACGTGCTGGCGATGCTCGACGACGCAGTACGCCTCGTCGCTGCATTGGACGAACCGGCCGACCAGAACTACGTTCGCGCACACGCTCAGGCAGATCTCGCCGAGCATGGCGATGAGCGTCGCTCGACGACCCGCATCTTCGGCTCGAAGCCTGGAACCTACGGCGCTGGGCTGCTGCAACTGATCGACAGCAAGACCTGGCGCAGCGACGAGGACCTGGCGCAGGTCTACACGACGTGGGGTGGTTTCGCATACGGGCGGGGTCTCGACGGAGTGCCCGCGTCGGACGATATGCGCAGTGCGTACCGCCGCATCGCGGTTGCCGCCAAGAACACCGACACTCGGGAACACGACATCGCCGATTCGGACGACTACTTTCAGTACCACGGCGGGATGGTCGCAACTGTTCGTGCCCTGACGGGGAAGTCTCCCGAGGCGTACATCGGTGACAGCACGAGGCCGGAATCCGTGCGGACCAGAACGCTGTCCGAGGAAACCGCTCGCGTGTTCCGCGCACGCGTGATCAACCCTCGCTGGCTCGAAGCGATGCGCCGACACGGCTACAAGGGCGCGTTCGAGATGGCGGCCACGGTCGACTACTTGTTCGGGTACGACGCCACCACTGATGTCGTCGCCGATTGGATGTACGAAAAGCTGGCCGAGACTTACGTCCTGGACGAGCAGAATCAAAAGTTCATGCAGCAGTCCAATCCATGGGCTCTGCACGGGATCGCGGAGCGGTTGCTCGAAGCGGCCGAGCGAAAGATGTGGGCCGAGCCCGATGCCGCAATCCTCGACGGCCTACGCCAGGTGTATCTCGAAACCGAAGGCGACCTGGAGGGGGAGTAGCCGTACCCTTTATCGGCATGACCACCTTTACGAGCATCGCCGACGGAAAATTCGTGTCACTGACCACCTTCAAGAAGGACGGGACTCCCGTCGCGACGCCGTTGTGGGGTGCGCGCGACGGAGATCGTCTTCTCGTGTGGACGCCGACTGATTCGTGGAAGGTCAAGCGCATCAAGCGCAACTCCTCGGTAACCATCGCCTCGTGTTCGGCGCGGGGCAAGGTCGAGGGCGACGCAGCCGACGGTGTTGCCGAGGTTCTGGACGCCGTGGGTACCGAGAAGGCACGCTCGGCAATATCGTCCAAGTACGGCATTCTCGGTTGGTTGACGGTGAAAGGAAGCTCGCTTCGTCGAGGAAAGTCAGGGACGGTAGGTATCTCGATCGTGCCGGCGTAGTCGACGCTTACAGCCGCCACCGATGTTCCTGCCACCGGTCTTGCTTGATTCGACAGTCATATCGTTCGGTCGGCAATCGTTCGCGGTGACAGTTCCGAATGATTTTCGAGTGCTCGATAAACGGTGACGAGTTCCGTCGCCAGAACGGAGATTTCAACGTGCCGATCGCGGTATCCGACTACAACCATGTTCGCCTCACAGTCAGCGACATCGACGTCTCGCGCAAGTTCTACGACGAGGTGTTCGGCTTCGAGGTCGCGTTTGCCTTCGATCCGAATGCAGACGAAGAAACCAAGAAGTCTCTGTGGTTCCTCTTCGGCGGAGTGATCTACAAGTTTCCCGGCGGATTGTTCGGCTTGCGCCCGGTCGCACCCGAGGGAGATTCCTTCGACGAAAATCGAACGGGACTCGACCATCTGGCCTTCAGTGTCGAGAAGCATCAGGACTTGAAGGACGCAGTGGCGACGCTGGACAAGCTCGGTATCGCGCACGAGCCGATCAAGAGCGGTGGCCCTGGATTGTCGATCGTTGAGTTCCGTGACCCCGACAATATTGCTTTGGAAATCGCGGGCCCCAGCGAATAGCTACTGCGCTTCACTCACCGAGGACATGTGGAAGTCCGGAATACGCAACGGCGGCATAGCCGTTCGCGTGAACCAGTCTTTCCATTCCCGGGGCAGCGTCTTCTCCGTTGCCCCGGCCTCCGTGGCTCGGCTCAACAGGGCCAGTGGGCTTTCATTGAAGCGGAAGTTGTTGACCGCGCCGACTACCTTGCCGTTTTCGACCAGGTAGACGCCGTCGCGAGTCAACCCCGTCAGCAGCAGGGCCGCAGGGTCCACCTCGCGGATGTACCAGAGTGTGCTCAGTAGCAGTCCTCGTTCGGTTCGCGCGACCATCTCTTCGAGGGTGGTGTCCGACTCACCCGTAAGAACGAGGTTGTCGCCCGGAACTGTCAGCTCGGTGTCGTATTTCTCCGCGAGAAAGCGCGGGTAGGCGAGCGCATTGATCGTTCCGTTTCGGATCCACTCGACGCGAGAGGTGGACACGCCGTTGTCGAAAAGCGATACGGAGTCGTTCGAAGAACCCGTTGCGACGAATGGCGAGTACTCGAGCCCCTCGTGCCGAGGGTCCGAGAACAACGTCAGCGGCAACTGGCCGAGCTTCTCACCGATGCGAGTTCCGCCCGCCCGAGAAAGCGCCGTATGCCCTTCCTGTGCGCCACGCCCCTCCATGGTCCACATCAGATAGATCATCAAGTCGGCAACCGCGGACGGCGGCAGTAGAGTCTCGTACCGACCTGCGGGTAGATCGATTCGGTTTCTGGACCAGTCGAGCCTGGTGGACAGGTCTTCGAGCAGCTTTTCGACCGACACGTCGTCGAAGTACTTCGTGCTCGCGCCGACCCATGCGCTGGCGTCCGAACGTTTCCCATTGATCTCGATCGATCCGGTCGGCTGCGTGAATCGCCGTCTGACGCCGGTCGACGACCCGAGCCACACCGTTTCGATCTGGTGGTGTGCGAAACCGTAGAGCTGGTCCGACCCGTCGAAACCGGTCGACAGGGGACCGGTGAGGGACTCGAACACGCCTATCTCGGTCCGCGGCGGATCAGCATCCCAATCCGGCGCCACCGCGCTCCCCTCGACGAGGGGCATTGCATCCTCAGCCGATTCAGCTAGGCGAGCGGCATTTTCAGAGGAGCGGACCGTTGCTGCTATGTCTTTCGGGTCGACACTGGTGGACGAAGAAGTGGAAACCCGTGTGCCATCGTCCGCGCGAACGATGGAGACGACCGTCCATCGTCTGGACATTCCGACGCCGTTGGTGGTCATCGAATTGTTGGCCCATCGGAGCGAGGACTCACTGGAGTCGGTGACGATCACCAAAGTTTCGTCGACTGTGGCGGCATGTAGAACCTGCTCGACGACGTCCTGAGCTCGAATCACCGGACTCCCTCCGATCGAGTGTTGAGTACGTTGACGCCTCGGAAGAGAGCTGCCGGACAGCCATGGCTGACCGCAGCAACTTGACCGGGTTGCGCTTTGCCGCAATTGAATGCGCCACCGAGCCGCCTGGTCGACTCACCACCCAGCAGATCCATCGAGCCCCAGAAGTCGGTGGTGGTCGCTTGATAGGCCACATCGCGGACTTGGCCTTCGAGTCGTCCATGTCGAATACGAAAGAACCGCTGACCGGTGAACTGAAAGTTGTACCGCTGCATATCGATCGACCACGACTTATCGCCGACGACATAGATTCCGTCCTCGACTGCCGCCACCAGGTCGTCGATGCTGCGATCGGCGTTCGGGTCCGGTTGCAAGGAGACGTTGGCCATGCGCTGAATCGGAACGTGATGTGCAGAGTCGGCGTACGAGCACCCATTGGACCTCGAAAGTCCGAGTCGTGGCGCGAATACGCGATCCAATTGGTACCCCACCAGTACACCGTCGCGCACCAGGTCCCATTTCTGCGCGGCGACACCTTCGTCGTCGTGGCCCGTGCTTGCCAGCCCGTGAACTTCGGTGCGGTCGGCTGTTACATGCATGGATTCGCTGCCGTACTTCAATGTGCCGAGCTTGTCCGGTGTCGCGAAAGATGTACCGGCGTAGGCCGCCTCGTATCCGATGGCGCGGTCGTACTCCGTAGCGTGGCCGATCGATTCGTGGATCGTGAGCCACAGGTTGGTCGGGTCGATCACGAGGTCCAGCGGACCGGCTACTACCGAGGGTGACTTCACTTTCTCACCGAGCCAGTCGGGTATGCGCGCGAGTTCGTCGGCCCAGTCCCACGTGCTGTCCGCAGCCAGGTACTCCCACCCACGACTGACCGGTGGCGCAAGAGTCCGCATCGTCTCGAAGGCGCCGGCGTCGGAGTCGACCGTGGTCGCCTCGAACTGTGGATGCAGTCGAACGCGTTGCTGAGTGATCGAACTGCCCGCCGAGTCCGCATAGAACGTCTGCTCTTTGACCTGTTGGACCGAAGCCGTCACGTGGTCGACGCCGTCGGACGCTGCCAATCGCGACGAGTATTCGGCGAGAAGTTCGACTTTGTCACGGGTGGGAACGTCGAAAGGATCCACCTCGTAGTCCGAAACCCAGGTTGCGTCCGAATAGATCGCTTCGTCTGCCAACTCGACGTGCTCGCGATTGAGGGCGCGCAGAGCAGTGGCGACGTCGACGGCCGTCTTGGCCGTCCGTACCGCAGCGGCAACGGACAAGTCGCTGTCCGAGGCGAATCCCCAGGTACCGTCGATCACCACGCGAACTGCAAGCCCGATCTCGGAGCCGTCCACAGCCGATTGAACCGCACCGTCGCGAAGATTGAGAGACTGCGTGGTCAACCGGTGCACGCGAAGATCGGCGTGGGCAGCACCCGCTCGCCGCGCGGTATCGAGTACTGCCGCGGCAAGTTCGCGCAGGGGGAGGTCGAGAAAGTCCGGGTCCACATGTCTTCGCGGATGCTGGGTCACAGGAATCGAGGTTAGCCGAACTGTTGCCATCCGAGTCGGATGACCATCCCGAACACGACCACCAGCAACACCACTCGCACGAATCCGGAACCACGAGCGAGCGCTATGCGTGAGCCCGACACTGCGCCGATCACATTGCACACAGCCATGGCCGCTCCCAGCTGCCAGAGCACGTGACCGGTGACGGCGAAGAACGCCAAAGCCCCGAGGTTGGAGCCGAGATTGAGCACCTTCGCCATTGCTGCACTGCGCACGAACTCGGTTCCGAGCAACGTCGCAAAAGCGATGATGAAGAACGTTCCGGTGCCAGGCCCGAGTATGCCATCGTAGAACCCGAATCCGCCGGCCGCGAGGAAGACGACGGTCAGCGTCTTCCGCTTGCTCGGGGCGTGTGAGCCTGCAGCGGAGCCGATTGTGGGTCGAGCGGTTACCAGGGCCGCGACAGCGATCAATACGACCATGATGATCGGGATGAACAATTCGCGGTCGATCAAGGACACCGCAGCGGCACCTGCCGCCGACGCGACGGCTGCGAGGGCTCCGGCGGGAACGAGCAGTCGCCAGTCGAGTGCGATTCGGCGGGAGAAGGTGACTACGGCTGCGAAAGTGCCGAACACGGCAGTCATCTTGTTCGTGGCGAGCGCCGCCTGTGGGGCCAGTTGCGGCGCGACGAGCAAGATCGCGGGTAGGAGGATGAGCCCACCACCACCGACTACGGCGTCGACCCAACCTGCCGCTGTCGCTGCGACCATCAACAATCCCCAGTCGGCGGCAGTCATGCGGCAAACTCAATCACATGCGTAGATTCAGCTTGTGGCTCAGGGGGAAGCCCTTCATCGCCGACATGCTGCTAGCAGGCACTCTGTTCCTTTTCGAGGTTGTGACATTCGTCAGCAACGTCGAAATGAGAAGCCCGATGGTGTTCGTCGTCGGGGCGGTGGCATTGAGCGTTCCGATCGCCTGGCGACGACGGCACCCGCGGACGGTCGCGTGGGCGGTGCTGGCAGGCTCGCTGCTCATCGCGCTCGGCGGACTTGCCGTCGGGGAGCCAACCGATATTCATCCTGCTGCATTGTCCCTGCCGATCATGCTCTACACACTTGTCGCGTACGTGGGCCGCCGAGAAGGGCTGTTTTATCTGGGTGGCGTATTGCTCGATGGAGGTCTCGCGGTATGGGCGCTGGACGACGATGCGGTACTTTCGATGCTGTTCACTGTTCTGCTGTACTGCTTCGCCTGGATCGCTGCCGAGTTCCTCGGAGCTCGCCGTGCGTACGACGAGGCGGTCGGGGCGAAACTGCTTGTAGCCGAATATGATCGGGACAGGCGTGCCGAGGAAGCCGTTGCGCACGAGCGCACCCGCATCGCTCGGGAGTTGCACGACGTCATCGCACACGGTGTCAGCGTGATGATCGTTCAGGCCGATGGGGCGTCGTATGCGATCCGGCGGGATCCCGATCGAGCAGAAGAAGCAGTCGCGAACATCTCTGCTACCGGCAGGCAGGCGCTCGCGGAACTACGGCGCACGGTCGCATTGCTCCGAACCACTCCCCATTCCGAGGACATGCCCATGTACGGGACTGCGGGGCTGGCCAAAGTCGTCGACATGATGTCGCGTGCCGGATTGAACGTAGAACTCGAACAGACCGGGAATCTGGACGACATCAGTCCAGCGATCAGTTTGGGTATTCATCGTCTCGTTCAGGAATCTCTCACCAACGTTCTGCGCCACGGGGGCCACGCTCCGCGGGCACGGGTGGTAGTTGTGCGCCGCGAGGAAGACGTCCTCGTCGAGATCGTCAACGGTGCCGGATCAGGAACCAGTGCCGTCGAGGGGACAGGGAACGGCCTGCTCGGCATGCGTGAGCGTGTTGCCGTCCTGCAGGGTGCGTTGGAAGCGGGCAGAACGGCGGACGGCAGGTGGCGAGTACGCGCTGAGTTGCCGCTCGAATGACGTTAGGTTGGGACCGTGCCGATTACAGTTCTCATCGTCGACGACCAAGAATTGATGCGGATGGGCCTGGCGATGGTCCTCGACGCGCAGGAAGACATCACCGTCGTCGCGGAGGCCGCAGACGGATCGGCAGCCGTGCGCGCTGTCCGCGAGCATCGCCCGGACGTCGTTCTCATGGATGTTCGGATGCCAGGAATCGACGGTGTGCGAGCTACCTCGATGATCACCGAATCCGAGTCGAACTCCCGAGTGCTCGTCATGACGACGTTCGATCTCGACGAGCATGTCCTGGGAGCACTACGGGCAGGGGCGAGCGGGTTTCTGCTCAAGGACACCCCGTCCGAGGATTTGATATCCGCGATCCGCAGCGTCGCCGCCGGTGACGCGGTCGTCTCACCGAAAGTGACGCGGCGTCTATTGTCACGCTTCATCGCGGAGGACGCACCACTCGCACGGGACCCGGTGGTGCTCGACGCTCTCACCGACCGTGAACGGGAGGTGCTCGGATTGCTCGCAACAGGACTGTCCAACGCCGAGATCGCCGGTAAGTTGGTGTTGTCGGAAGCCACGGTGAAGACCCACATCGGCCGAATTCTGACGAAACTCGGCCTTCGTGACCGAGTTCAAGCGGTGGTTCTTGCATACGAAACGGGTGTCGTGCGTCCCCGGTTGTGAATCGTTATCGAAACGACGACGGATTCAGGGAGAAATACAGCGTGGCCGTCCGTTGTCAGAGAAGGCGACGAAAGGAACGAACACGTGATTGCGCTATTTGCCCTCTATGTCATCGTCGAGGTGGCCGCGCTGGTGGCTGTCGGTAGCGCTATCGGGGTGCTCTGGACAGTGCTGCTCCTCATCGCAGGTTCCGCTGCCGGGTTGATACTCGTCCGCGGTCAGGGCCGTCGCGTGATGGAAGGCCTTCGCAGCGCCGGTCGCGGTGAACGGTCCCCCGGTGGAGCGGTCGCCGACGGTGTGCTGTTCGCCGTAGGTTCGGTCGCGATGTTCGTTCCAGGCTTGGTCACCACCGCGTTCGGCATCTTGCTTCTTCTGCCCTTCACGCGCTGGGCGCTACGTCCACTGGTGATGCTGGTGGCCGCCAGGTGGATGCCGACGGTAGCGACAGCCGCAGGCAGAATGCGGCCGACCGTCATCGAAGGCGAGGTCGTGTCCGACGCGCCAGGACGGACTGCCCATGACGGACCGTCCTCGGGCATGGTGCTCGAGGGACAGATAGTCGACATCGACGGGCAGGATTTCCAGAAGCCGGTTCGCTGAGGGCAGACTGAACCATCGTGAGTACCCAACTGCTTCTCGGTGGACGGATCTACAGTCCGACGGCTCCCGACGCGAGCGCTATTGCAATTACCGACGGCATCGTGACCTGGACAGGTGAGGATCGCACGGGCCGCGCGCTGCATCCCGGCGCCGAAGAGATCGACCTGGCCGGCGCATTCGTGGCCCCCGCATTCGTGGACACACACGTCCACACCACCGCATACGGTCTGGCTCTCGGGGCGCTCGACCTGAGTGCGTGCCGCTCACGTGCAGAGTGTGTGGATTCGATACGCCGTTACGCGCTGGAAAGCTCCGATCCGCTGATCTGGGGGAACGGTTGGGACGACACGGCGTGGGACGAGCCGGGTGTGCTCTCGACCTCGGATCTGGACGACGCCGCCCCCGGCCGGCCGATCTATCTGGCCCGCGTGGACGGACACAGCGCCGCAAGTTCGACGGTTCTCCGTGCTGCCAGTGGCGCGATCGATTCCCTCGCGGGATTTCATCCCGAGCATGCGCTTACCGGTGACGCTCACCACGCGGTTCGTCGTGCCGCCTTGAAACTTTTGACTCCGGCCGCTCGAGCGGCCGCGAGAACCCGAGCCCTCGACAACGCCGCATCGAACGGCATCTGTGCCGTGCACGAATGCGGCGGTCCGGATATCTCCGGACGTGACGATTTCCAGGAACTACTCGGTACCGAACACGGGGTCGAAGTACGCGGGTACTGGGGTGAGTCGGTGTCCACCGCAGATCAAGCGCGCGCGCTCCGGCACGCGACAGGTGCACATGCGCTCGGGGGCGATCTGTTCGTCGACGGCTCGATCGGCTCACATACGGCGTGGCTCAGCGCGCCCTACCACGACGGCCCCGGCACAGGACTCTCGTTCCTCGACGTCGATGCGATTGCTACGCATGTGGCTGCCTGCACCGAAGCCGGGATCCAAGCGGGCTTCCATGCAATCGGCGACGCCGCTGTATCCGCCGTCGTACAGGGGTTTTCCCGCGTGGCGGCCGCCATCGGTGGCCCCGCCCTGGCAGCCCTCGGACATCGCGTCGAACACGTGGAGATGGTGTCCGGCGAACAAGCAACGAAGTTGGCATCCTGGGGAGTCATCGCGAGTATGCAGCCGATGTTCGACGAGCTGTGGGGTGGCGAAGAATCAATGTATGCGCGTCGATTGGGGGTGGATCGTGCGCGGACGCTGAACCCGCTCGCACAACTGGCGTCCTCTGGCGTCTCCCTCGCATTCAGCTCCGATGCGCCCGTCACCGGGCTCGATCCATGGAGGATGCTGCGCGCAGCGGTCAATCACCGGACCGAGGGGAGTGCAATCTCGCCTCGAGCGGCGTTCTCGGCCGCTACGCGTGGTGCGTGGCGCGCGGGCGGCGTGCGGGATGGCCTTGCCGGCACCCTGACGCCGGGGGCTCCGGCAAGCTACGCGATCTGGGACGCAACCGATCTCGTGGTCCGGGCACCCAAGGACAGTGTTGCCCGTTGGTCGACCGACCCGCGCGCCGGTGTCCCTGCCCTGCCATCGCTCGAGCCTGGCTCGCCGTCCCCGACCTGTCTTCGCACCGTGCATCGTGGGCGGACGATTCATGGCGCTTGAAGGGTTGGGGGTCGCACGGGCGCAGGTGGTCCGCAGTGGTGTGTCGGTCTTGTCCGCTGTGGCGTCCGGCCTCCTGCTGTTCCTGAGCTTCCCTCCCCGCCCCCTTTGGTTTCTCGCCCCAGTCGGGGTGGCACTTCTCGTCCTCGTCCTGCGGCGTTTCGGAACTACCGGGTCGGTCTCGAAGAAGAGCGGTTTCGGCTATGGGTTCCTCGCAGGACTGGGGTTCTTCGTTCCACTGCTTCCTTGGATCGGTGTCTACGTCGGTCCGCTGCCGTGGCTTGCACTCGCTGCAGCAGAATCTTTGTTCATCGGGCTTTTCGGCGTACTAGCCGTCGTTGTCTCCCGAAACCGCTGGTGGCCGGTCTCCACGGCTGCGGTGTGGAGCCTCGTCGAGTGGGCAAGGTCGAGTTTTCCGTTCGGTGGATTCCCTTGGGGCCGACTATCGTTCGGGCAACCCGATAGTTGGTTGCTGCCCCTCGCGAGCATCGGCGGAGCTCCGCTGCTGAGCTTCGGCGTTGCGCTGACCGGCACTGGACTTGCTGCGATCGCTTGTACTCTCGCGGCGAGAAAGAGACGTCCCATCCGAGGCATGCTGATCGTCTCGGTCGCGACGACGAGCGCAGCATCCATTGTCGCAGTTGCGCTTCTTCCGACGCTGGTGAGCAATGAACCGGAGGCAGGAGAGCGCACCATTACCGTGGCCGCAATCCAGGGTAGCGTGCCTCGGCTGGGTCTGGATTTCAACTCGCAGCGCCGGGCAGTATTGGACAACCACGTCCGTGAGACATTCGCGTTGGCCGACGAAGTATCGGCAGGGCGCGCGGATCGACCGGATCTGGTCGTCTGGCCCGAGAACGCTTCGGATATCGACCCCTTGCGAAACGCGGACGCCACCTCGGAAATCACCGCGGCATCAGTGGCGGTCGGTGCACCGATACTCGTCGGCACGGTTCTGGTCAACGACGATCGCACAACCACTAATTCGGTCATCGCATGGAATGGTATCGAGGGACCCGGCGAACGTCACGACAAGAAGATAATTCAACCGTTCGGTGAATACTTACCCTACCGAAGCTTCTTTCGAATGTTCTCCGAATACGCCGACAAAGCCGGCTACTTCGTCCCCGGTACGGGAAACGGCGTAGTTCACGCTGCTGGTATCGCTGCAGGTATCGCGACGTGCTACGAAGTCGCGTTCGACCGAGCTTTGACCGAATCTGTCCGATCGGGCGCAGAATTCATCGCGATCCCGACCAACAACGCCACCTTCGGTGACACCGAGATGACCTATCAGCAGTTGGCGATGTCGAGAATTCGTGCTGTCGAGCACGGGCGATCCGTTGTAGTCGCCGCAACCAGCGGGGTCAGCGCCATTGTCTCGCCGGACGGGTCGGTCGTCGAGCAGACCCCCTTGTTCGTCCCCGATACCCTCGTCGCACAGATCGGACTCCATAGCCGAACGACCGTCGCAACAGATCTGGGTGCGTGGCCGGAACGGCTCCTGTGCATCAGTGCGGCACTGTTTCTGTTGCTCGCAGTTGTACGCCCGCGAACAACAGGCAACGAGTCGGTTATCGATCAAAGAAACATTTCAGAAGTCCGCAAATAAGCAGAGAACATATCTTAATCCTCATATCGTCCGCTACCGAATTGGACAATTCACTCGATTCACCTGCGGTTTCACCGAAAGTGTAACGGACAGGGAATTGTTCTCGATTCTCAATTAATAGTCCGCTAAAACAATGGCGGCTGACTATTGTGTGTTGGTAGGTCGAAATTGTCATGAGCGCGATATGCAGCACGCATATCGCCAACCGTTCGCCAGGAAGACCGGGGCCCTGAACGTTCGGTGGTGTACGCACATGAGAGGGGGCGCCGGTGATGAGTCTTGCCGTAGAAGGCATGGAATGGATAGACAGCCGACTCGCGGCACTGCACGACATCGGAAACAAACTGCAAGCATGTTCCTGAATCAGCGCACAGTTCCAATCCATGATGTGGTCGGCTTCGAATCAACCTGAGTTGCCCGAGCGCGCACCCGCGCCGAGAATCCGAATGTTCAGTACTGGCATGCACCGCTGCACCCGATCAGAACGGACCGTGAACACATTGATCGATCCTGCTCGCGCATCGTATCGACGACCGGTGTCGAAGCCGACGATCAGTTCCACGACGTTCCCACGTCAGAAAGGCGAATGAATGCGAGCCGTGATCTCGGGGGAGTCGCACAGCTCCCATCCTCGAAGTGATGACGCGACCTCAGGATTTCCGCTTTCCTCGGCGCAGCGTGGAATGTGGTTTGCACAGCAACTGGCACCCGAGGTCCCGGTATGCATTGCGCAGTACGTGGACCTACGAGGTGACCTCGATCTCGAGCTACTGAGAAAGTCTTCACGTACCGCCGGGCACGAGTTTCAATCTGCCTTTCTTCGCCTGTCCGAGATCGACGGGGAACCGATCCAGATCGTCGATCACGGCATAGACGACAACGTCGATTTTCTGGACCTGCGTAGCGAACCGGATCCCATGGCTGCCGCAAAAGCATGGATCGACGAAAATTACACGGCACCAGTCGATCTGAGCCGCGATCGCCTGGTCACGGTATGGATTCTGCAAGTCGAGAACAGTCGTTTCTTGTGGTACAGCAAAATTCATCACGTCGCACTGGACGGCTACGGCGCGATGACCATGGTCAACCGCACCGCCGAGCTCTATACAGCCGAGCTCGAAGGAAAGGATCCGAAGCCGGCGAGTGCAGCGGATCTGAAGAAGCTGTACTCACTCGATCAGAAATACCGACATTCTGGGCGGTTCGAAACCGACCGCGAGTACTGGGCCGACCACGTACGTGACGTGCAGGGTGGCGCCACACTCGCAAACTCCGATGGCGCCACAGTGGCCGCGAGCAAGCTCGAAAGCGCGGCTCTCGACGAGCGCGTCGTGCAGAACCTGGAAAAGTCGGACGCAACCAAGAGCGCAACGGCAGCCGCCGTAGTCATCGCAGCTTTCGCGTGCTACCTCTCACGCATGACTGGGCGCGAAGACGTCCTGGTGAACATTCCAGTGTCCGCAAGAACGACCGCAGTTCTTCGCCGCTCCGGCGGAATGCTCGTCAACGTCGCTCCGCTGCCCATCAGGGTCTCTCCGGCCGGCAGCATCGGCGACTTGGTCCAGCACGTCCAACTCGAACTCATGGGAGCGCTGCGGCATCAGCGATTCAGCATCGAGGACATCCGACGCGACCTGACCGCCAAGGGCCTCGATAGCGGCCTACTTGCGCCCATGGTCAACGTGATGCTGTTTCATCAGGAAATCCATCTCGGGCCCATCGCCGGTGAATTCAACATCGTCACCTCGGGCCCGGTCGACGACCTTTTGGTCAATATTTATCAAAGTGGCTCTCCAGCGAGGACATTCGTAGACTTCCGCGGAAATCCGAACAGATACATCGATGCCGATCTTGCGCGTCATCATCGTGGCTTCATCGATATTCTGTCCGCGTTCGTCGAGGCCGGCCCACATGATCTGGTCGACGAAGTGCACGTCGAGAGCGCAGCTTTCGGTCGCCGCCGCAGACTCGAGCAACAACAGTTGG
The DNA here is from genome assembly GCF_004795915.1 of Rhodococcus sp. PAMC28707. Classification (NCBI taxonomy): domain Bacteria; kingdom Bacillati; phylum Actinomycetota; class Actinomycetes; order Mycobacteriales; family Nocardiaceae; genus Rhodococcus; species Rhodococcus sp. PAMC28707. The sequence goes on along the minus strand of NZ_CP039253.1, from coordinate 10,745 downwards.
CTTACTGGTCTACAACGCTTGCCGACGCACCGGTCGCAGTCGGCCTGGGGACGTCCCCGCAGGGCGCATCTTCCGAGGTTCATCCGCAGTCGAGACTTGCAGTCGAGGACACCGTGGACCCCGGAGTCCACCGACGACTTACTTCCGATGCGGCAAAGAAGGGGTCCAGCGTTCTCATCACGGTTCACGCGGCTCTTGTCGCACTGTTGGCCCGCCTTTCGGGGGAGACCGACATCGCGATCGGCGCGCAGACACCGTTCACCGAGGGCAACACAATCGTGTTTCGAACCTCGGTCGTGCGCGGAGAACCGTTCGCCGAATTGGCCTCTCGCGCGCAAGACAACGATACCGCTGCTCTCGCTCACGCGGATGTGTTGATTGCCGACGTCTTCGAGGAACTCTCACGCGAGGATATTTACCGCGTCGTGCTGGCGTTCGGTACCGAAGCGACGCCCGCGGTCGACACCGATGCCGAACTGGTGGTGTCGGTCGACGAAATGTTCGACGCGCTAGGCGCTCCCCAAGGGATTTCGATCGGCTTCGATTGCGAAGCAGCAGTTCTTGGTGAAGAGGCACTTCGTGGTCATCTCGCTCGACTGATCAAGATCCTCCGCGTTGTCTCTCAGAATCCACGAGTCTTCACTGACGACATAGACGTGTTGTCGGTGTCCGAGCGTGAGTTGTTGGTGCCGGTGCGTGGTGGTGTGTCGGTGGATGGCCGATTGTTGCCGGAGATTTTGTCTTCTGCGGTCGATGCCGCTGGTGCGGACGCAACAGCGTTGGTGTGTGGTGGGGTGTCGGTGTCGTATGGGGAGTTGGATGTTCGGTCTTCACGCCTGGCGCGGTTGTTGATTTCGCGTGGTGTGGGTGTGGGTTCGTTCGTCGCGTTGGGGTTGCGTCGTTCGGTGGAGTCGGTGGTTGCGGTGTGGGCGGTGGCGAAGGCAGGCGGTGCGTTCTTACCGGTGGATCCGTCGTATCCGGTGGACCGTATTGCTCATATGTTGTCCGATTCTGGTGCTGTAGTGGGTATTACCGCGGTCGAGCATGTATCGGGTTTGAGCCAGGCGGGCGGTGGGGTGTCGTGGATCGTCTTGGACGATGAGTCGACCGTACGAGAACTCGACGATCTTTCAGCCGAGTCGGTGTCCGATGGTGATCGGTTGGGTTCGGTTCGTCTCGACGATGCTGCTTATCTGATCTATACCTCGGGTTCGACGGGTGTGCCGAAGGGTGTCGTTGTGACACACCGTGGTTTGGCGAATTTGGCTGAGGAAGAACGTGTTCGGTTCGGGGTTACTCCTGCATCGCGGACGTTGTCGTTTGCGTCGCCGAGTTTCGATGCGTCGGTGCTCGAAATGGTGTTGGCGTTCTGTGGCGGTGCGGCGATGGTGATTGCTCCGATCGATGTTTTCGGTGGGGTGGAGTTGGCGCAGTTGTTGCGTGAGCAGGGGGTTACTCATGCTTTTGTGACGCCGGCGGCGTTGGCGTCGGTGGATCCGGTGGGTCTGGATTCGCTGGGTGTGGTGGTTACTGGTGGTGATGCTTCGGGTTCGGATTTGGTCGATCGTTGGGCGCCGGGGCGGTTGATGTTCAATGCGTATGGTCCGACGGAGGCGACGGTGTTTGCGTCGTTGAGTGCGCCGATGTCTGCGGGTGTTCCGGTCGATATCGGTTCTCCGGTGTCGGGTTTTGCGGTGGTGGTGTTGAATTCGCGTTTGCAGCCGGTGCCGGTGGGTGTTGTGGGTGAGTTGTATTTGGCTGGTCCTGGGTTGGCTCGTGGTTATCATGATCGGTTGGGGTTGACGGCGGAGCGGTTTGTTGCGGCGCCGTTTTCGGTTGTGGGGGAGCGGATGTATCGCACGGGTGATGTGGTGCGGTGGTCTGGTTCTGGGGTTTTGGAGTATGTGGGTCGTAGTGATTTTCAGGTGAAGGTTCGTGGTTTCCGGATCGAGTTGGGTGAGATCGATGCGGTGATTGCGGCTTTGCCGGAGGTCGATTTCGTGACGACGGTGGGTGTCGATGGTCCGGCGGGCGCGACGATCTTGGTGTCGTATGTGCTCGGTGTGGTGGGTGGGGTGGTCGATGTCGATGCGGTGCGTGAGCGGGTGGTGTCGGTGTTGCCGGCGCATATGGTTCCGTCGGTGTTCGTGGTATTGGATTCGATTCCGTTGACTCCGGCGGGCAAGTTGGATCGCCGAGCCCTACCCACACCGGAACTTGGACGTAAGTCCGAATTCCGTTCTCCGGAAACAGCGCAACAGCAAAAGATCGCCGACGTGTTCACCGAACTACTCGACGGCCGCACGATAGGTATCGACGAAAGCTTCTTCGACCTCGGTGGAAATTCGCTCGTCGCAACACGACTCGTGGCGCGAGTCAATGCGGAGCTCGGGACCGGACTAAGAGTTCTCGATCTTTTCGAGGCACCCACCATCGAAGAGCTGGCGTTACGCGCCGAAAGTTCCAAGGCCCGGGGTGCTCGTCCGGTGTTGGGTGTGGTGGAGCGTCCGTTGGTGATTCCGTTGTCGCTGGCGCAGCGTCGGATGTGGTTCATCAATCAGTTCGATACGTCTTCGCCTGCTTACAATATTCCGCTTGCGGTGCGGTTGTCGGGTGCTCTCGATGTTGCTGCTCTCGAGGCTGCGGTGGGGGATGTGTTGGCTCGGCATGAGTCGTTGCGGACTACTTTCCCGGTGGAGGGTGAGTTGCCGCGTCAGTTGATCGGGTCTGTTTCCGAGGTGGCGGTGGAGCTGGCGGTTGTGGAGCTAGATGCGGATCGGTTGCAGGAGCGGATTCTTGCCGATGCTGCTGCGGGGTTCGATGTGACGGTGGATGTGCCGTTTCGGGCGTCGTTGTATCGGGTGGGTGTCGATGAGTTCGTGTTGGCGATCGTGGTGCATCATATTGCTGCTGATGGTGCGTCGATGGCGCCGCTTGCTGCTGATGTGATGGTGGCGTACAGCGCTCGGGTTGTTGGTGGGGTTCCGGGGTGGGAGCCGTTGGCGGTGCAGTATGTCGATTACACGTTGTGGCAGCGTGAGGTTCTCGGTAGTGAGGATGATCCGGAGTCTGTGCTGTCGCGTCAGTTGGCGTTTTGGTCTCAGGCGTTGGCGGATGTGCCGGATGTGTTGCCGTTGCCGATCGACCACCCACGCCCGAACCAACAATCGATATTGGGTGCAACCCGCGCATTCGAGATCCCCGCCGACAGTCGGGACGGACTGATGCAGTTGGCGTCGAACCATGACTCCACCCTGTTCATGGTTGTCCATTCTGCGCTGGCATTGCTGCTGGCTCGTCTCAGTGGTACCGAGGACATTACTATCGGTACTCCCATCGCCGGGCGCGGTGAAGCGGGCCTGGACAACCTCGTGGGTATGTTCGTCGGGACCCTCGTCCTGCGGACAGAGGTCTCACCGCACGCGAGTTTCACCGAACTTCTCGCTGCTACCCGCGCGGCAGATCTCGCTGCCTTCGACAACACCGACATCCCGTTCGAGCGACTCGTCGACGCGTTGGCACCGACACGCTCCACCGATCACTCACCACTGTTCCAGGTCTTACTGGAATTCCAGAACAACCAGAGCGCACATCTCGAACTACCAGGCCTCGACGTCGCGTTCGAGGAATTGTCCACTGGAACGACCAAGTTCGATCTGCAGCTGCGGGTCGATGAAGCCGCAACGGAATCAGGCTCGCTCCCAGCAGCATTCACGTATGCCACCGAACTGTTCGATGCATCTACCATCGACAACTTCGTGGATCGATTTCTCAGATTGCTGCGTTCGATATGCGAGTCTCCGACCGTCCCGCTCCGCGATGTCGAGATCCTGTCGCGACGCGAGCGCGAGACCGTTCTGGAAGATTGGAATGCAACCGATCACGTCCTGCCGGCGACGGTCGGTTCGGATCCGACACTCAATACCTTGTTCGATTTGCAGGTGGCCCGGAGCCCGTACTCGATAGCTTTGGTTTTCGAGGACGAACACGTGACCTACCGCGAGTTCGACGACCGCTCCAATCAGCTTGCACGTCACTTGATTTCACTCGGGGTGGGTCCGGAAACCCACGTCGGGCTCGCTATACGGCGCTCGATCGATCTGCTTGTGGGAATGTACGCAATCGTCAAGGCGGGCGGTGCCTACGTCCCGATAGATCCGGACCACCCGACCGATCGCTCGGCGTATGTCATCGACAGTGCTGATCCGGTGTGCATCCTGACCACCAGTCGGGACTGGATCAACGTCCCTGTGGCCACTCCAGTGCTCGCCGTGGATTTGATCGACGTCTCGGACCGGGCTACCTGCCCGGTGACGGACGCTGAGCGTCACAGTGCGATCAGCGGACGAAACACCGCCTATGTCATCTACACCTCGGGGTCCACCGGGCGCCCGAAGGGTGTTGCTGTCAGCCATGAAGCAATCGTCAACCGCCTCCTGTGGATGCAGGACGAATACAGCCTCGAGCCGTCGGACAATGTGCTGCAGAAAACTCCCGCAACCTTCGACGTGTCGGTGTGGGAGTTCTTCTGGGCTCTGCAGATCGGCGCGAAGCTCGTCATCGCCGAACCGGATGGGCACCGCGACCCGGAATACCTTTCGCGTTTGATTCTCCGTGAGCGCATCACCACGGTGCACTTCGTTCCGTCGATGCTGGCTGTGTTCACCGATGGTGCACATTCCGACGACTGCGTGTCGCTGCGGCTGGTGTTCTGTAGCGGGGAGGCGTTGCCGCCGGCAACCGTCGGCGTGTTCACAGACTTCTCCGGTGCGGATCTGCACAACCTGTACGGTCCCACCGAGGCTGCTGTCGACGTCACTGCCTACCACTGCGCCGCAACAGATCCCACCGTTGTCCCGATCGGCGCACCGGTGTGGAACACGCGGGTCTACGTTCTCGATGCGTCCCTGAAGCCGGCTCCCATCGGTGCCCCCGGTGAGCTCTACCTCGCCGGTATTCAGCTTGCTCGCGGGTACGTCGGACGCGGGGATCTCACCGCGGATCGGTTCATCGCCGATCCCTTCGGCGGGCCAGGCGCTCGGATATACCGCACCGGAGACCTCGTACGATGGCGCGCCGACGGCAACCTCGAATATATCGGTCGTACCGATTTCCAGGTCAAGCTCCGTGGTTTGCGTATCGAGCTGCCGGAAATCGAAGCTGCTGTGCTGCGCGACCAGTCCGTTGCCCAGGCAGTCGCGATCGTCCACAGCAACGAAGCAACCGGCGAGGTTCTGGTTGCCTACGTGGTCGCTGCACGCGGGCGAGTCATCGACGGCGCCGAACTGAGCGCAGCGCTGGCGGAGTCGTTGCCCGCTTACATGGTTCCCTCTCTCTTCATCGAACTCGACGAGTTCCCGCTGAATGCGAGCGGCAAGCTCGATCGAAAGATGCTTCCGGAGCCGGAATTCGGAACTGCTGATGTCGAGTTGGTCAGCCCGCAGAACCCGGTCGAGGAGATCATTGCTGCAGAGTTCGCCGATCTCCTCGGTCTCTCCCAGCTCGGAGTCACCCAGAACTTTTTCGAAGTGGGTGGCAACTCGCTGGTGGCCATGCGTCTGGTGGCACGCGTCAACTCTGCTCTCGGTTCGACATTGACAGTGCGCGATCTGTTCGACGGGCCGACAGTCCGAGCTTTGGCCGAGACCGCCGAGTCCCATGGATACCGGACCGATGCACGCCCGGCCTTGACGTCGATAGTGCGCCCGGAATCCATCCCGGTGTCGCTCGCGCAACAGCGAATGTGGTTCATCAACCAGTACGACACGTCCTCTGCCGCATACAACGTTGCTTTCGCGATGCGGATGACCGGAACCCTCGATGTCGATGCGCTGCGCAGCGCGATCGGTGACGTGATCGACCGGCACGAGTCCTTGCGCACGGTCTTCCCGCTGACCGACACCGGACCGATCCAGTCCATTCTTCAATCCCACCAAGCGCTACCCGACCTGACACCGATTTCTGCGAATTCAGCTGAACACGTGCTCGAGTTGGTAACCGAAATGGCGGGCACCGGATTCGATGTGTCACGTTCGGTTCCCGTTCGCGCCCGACTGATCGAGGTCGACGAGGAAGAATACGTTCTCGGTTTCGTCGTTCATCACATCTCTTCCGACGGTTTCTCCACGGCTCCGCTCGCCCGCGATCTCATCGTCGCGTACAGCGCTCGTGCTGGTGGCGATGCCCCCACTCCGACACCGCTACCCGTCCAGTACGCGGACTATTCGATGTGGCAGCGTGAATTTCTCGGCTCGGAGTCCGATCCGGCATCGCTGATGTCGACTCAACTCTCCTTCTGGGTCGACTCGTTGTCCGGCGCTCCGGATGTCCTCGCACTTCCGTACGACCGGCCTCGCCCGGCGGAAGCGTCGTTCCGAGGCGCTCAGATCGATTTCGACATCGACGTCGATCTTCACCGCGCGATGACCGAGCTGGCGGCATCTCGCGATTCCAGCGTGTTCATGATCGTTCACGCAGCTCTCACCGTGCTGCTGTCGACATTGTCTGCATCCGATGATATTTCGGTCGGCACACCGATCTCGGGACGTGGCGACGCGGCTCTGGACGACCTGGTGGGCATGTTCGTCAATACGCTGGTGCTGCGCACCGAGATCGACCGATCTGCTCCCTTCGACACTCTGCTCGACACGGTGCGCACTGGCGACCTCTCAGCATTTACGCACTCGGACATCCCGTTCGAGCGGGTAGTCGATGCACTCGACCCCGTTCGATCGACCTCGTACACGCCGCTTTTCCAGGTCATGCTCGAGTTCCAGCAGACCGATCGGCCGAACATCACTTTGCCGGACCTCGAAATCGAGGGGATCGAACTTGCCAATGCCATTGCGAACTTCGATCTCCAGCTGACAATTTCGGAATCTTTCGATGATTCGGGTCGTCAGGCAGGTATTGATGCGTCGTTCCGGTACGCGAGTGATCTATTCGACTCGTCGACCGTATCGGTGTTCGCGACTCGTCTGCTCAAAATTCTGCATATAGTGACCGGCCGACCGACGATCATCGTCGGGGATATCGATGTACTCTCCACCCTCGAGCGAGATGCGCTGACGCCCGTCCGCGGTGAATCAGGAGAAGACGCACGACTGCTGCCGGACATTCTGACGGCAGCGGTCACTGCAGCGGGTGCTGCAGCGGACGCACTGTGGTTCGAAGACGCGGTCGTCAGCTACGGGAAACTCGATGTTCGCTCCTCGCAGCTGGCCCGCGCGTTGGTCGGCCTCGGCGCAGGTCCCGGCACGGTTGTTGCACTGGCCATGCCGCGTTCGGCGGACACCATCGTCGCACTGTGGGCTGTGACCAAGGCAGGTGCGGCGTTCCTCCCGGTCGATCCGACGTATCCAGCTGACCGTATCGAACACATGCTGACCGACTCGGGAGCCGTTATCGGTCTCACCACGTCGGCAGACGCGCCGCAACTGCAGGGCTCTCGGAAACGACCTGGGTGTTGCTCGACGACGCCGACGAGATGGTCACCATCGCCGAGCGCTCGGGCGAGGCTGTCGACGACGTCGATCGCCTTCGGCCGCTGCGACTCGACGACGCCGCCTACCTGATTTACACCTCAGGTTCGACGGGCGTCCCGAAGGGCGTCGTCGTCACCCACCGGGGGCTGTCCAACCTAGCCGAGGAGGAACGCACCCGATTCCGGGTCACTCCTGCTTCGCGCACCTTGGCGTTCGCCAGCCCGAGTTTCGATGCGTCGATTCTCGAATTCATGTTGGCCTTCGGCGGCGCCGCCACCATGGTGATCGCACCCCCGGCGATGTACGGTGGGCCCGATCTGAGCCGGCTGCTCGCGGAGCAGCAGGTCACCCATGCGTTCGTCACACCCGCAGCACTTGCATCCGTGGACCCGGTCGGTCTGACCCAGCTCGAGGTCATCGCTACCGGCGGCGACAGCTGTCCTCCGGAATTGGTTGCTCGGTGGGCACCGGGTCGGTCGATGTTCAATGCCTACGGACCTACCGAGGCGACTATCTTCTCCTCGATCAGCACCAGCATGTCCCCGGGTGCACCCGTCGACATCGGCTCGCCGACAATAGGTTTCGTCGAGGTCGTCCTCGACGAGCGATTGAATCCGGTCCCGGTCGGGGTACCGGGTGAGCTCTATCTCGCCGGCCCAGGTCTTGCCCGCGGTTATCACGGACGTCTCGGGCTGACCGCCGAGCGGTTCGTTGCGAACCCGTTCGACGAGGTCGGTTCGCGCATGTATCGCACCCGGTGACATCGTTCGCTGGAACCGCGAAGGTGCGTTGGAGTTCGTCGGGCGCAGTGATTCACAGGTCAAGGTCCGAGGTTTCCGCATCGAACTCGGCGAGATCGACAGTGTGCTCGCTGCGCATCCGTCCGCGGACTTCGTGACGACTGTCGGCACTACCGGTCCCGCAGGAAACACTATTCTCGTTGCTTACGTCCTGCCGACAGTCGATGCCAGGTTCGATGTACGCGCTCTGCGCGAGCACGTTGCGGCAGCGTTGCCCGCTCACATGGTTCCGACGGCATTCGTCGAACTCGATGCCATTCCGCTGACCCCCGCAGGCAAGCTCGATCGCCGAGCACTACCGCAGCCGTCGTTCGACAACAGGCCCCAGTCCGGCCGCGACGCGAACACTCCGGTCGAGAAAATGCTGGCCGGCCTTTTCGCGGAGGTGTTGCGGCTCGATCATGTCGGTGTCGACGACTCGTTCTTCGCCCTCGGTGGCGACAGCATCATGTCGATTCAACTGGTCTCCGCGCGCAAAAGCGGCGGGCTTCGTTCTGTCACCACGCGATGTCTTCGAACGCAAGACCGTCGCTGGGCTGGCCGAGGTCGCACTGTCGGTGGATGATGCGGACACCGCGATCTTGGAGGAACTTCCAGGCGGCGGAGTCGGCGAGGTCCCGCTGACACCGATCGTGTCCTGGATGATCGAGCGGACTCGACAGTTCGATCGTCATACGCAGACTGCATTGCTCACATTGCCACCCGGCATCGAACAAACGGTGCTCGAGCGCACAGTGCAATCTGTCCTCGACCACCACGACATGCTTCGCGCTCGCCTTCAGCACGACCAAGACGAATGGATGATGGACGTTCGTCCTGCAGGGGCGGTCGCTGCAGCCGAGATCATCCGCCGCGTAGGCGTCGATTCGGCTTCGGGTCACGAATTCTCGACTTTGGCGTCGGCCGAACTCGATCGAGCTGCGGGCCGGTTGGATCCGGGCGCGGGGTCGATGCTGCAGTTGGTGTGGTTCGACGCAGGCTCACAACCTTCCCGGTTACTGATCGTCGCCCACCACCTCGTAGTCGACGGTGTGTCCTGGCGAATTCTGGTGCCGGACTTGGCATCTGCCTGGTCGCAAGTAGTCGCCGGCCAAGAGCCCGTTCTCGCGCCGGTAGGAACATCGATGCGCCGTTGGGCCCACGGTCTCCGAGATGAAGCTGTCGATCGCCGCAGCGAACTCGATCTGTGGAAACAGGTGCTGGAGGGTCCCGATAAATTGATCGGGTCTCGTCCGCTCGATCCGGCAGTCGATGTGTACGACACGGTGGAGAGAATCGATGTCGAGCTCTCCGTAGCGGTCACCGAGGATCTACTCACCACGATCCCCGATGTCTTCCACGGCAGTGTCAACGACGGATTGATGGCCGGACTCGCGCTGGCAATCGCAGCGTGGCGCCGTACTCGAGGCGGAGATGACGACGTTTTCGTCAGCCTCGAAGGCCACGGACGTGAAGATCACGTGGTGCCCGGTGCCGATCTAGGGAGAACTCTCGGATGGTTCACCACCATTTTCCCAGTTCGAATCGACCTGTCCGGCACAGACATCGACAGTGCCCTGGATGGTGGCGTATCCGCCGGAAGCCTGATCAAGTCGGTGAAGGAACGTCTGTTGGCGGTGCCGGATCACGGTATCGGTTACGGCATGCTTCGCTACCTCGACGAGCAGTCACGGGAGGCGCTTGCCGCATACCCAGTCCGCAGATCAGCTTCAACTATCTCGGCCGCTACAGCTCAGGCATCCCGGGCAACCTCGGTGACGTGGGTTGGCTACCTGTCGACGACGCGGATATCGGCGACGTCCAGAACTCGGATCTTCCGGTAGCAGCGGTACTGGACATCAACGCGGTGACCACGACCGGTGAGGCAGGCCCAGTTCTCGAAGCCACCTTCGCCTTTCCGTCGGGCGTGCTCGATTCCGAAGATGTCGAGGAACTGACCGCGCTATGGGTCCGGGCTTTGACCGGCCTGGCGCGGCACGCACGTAGTGTCGACGCCGGTGGGTTCACCCCGTCGGATCTCGACTTGGTGCATCTCGATCAAGCGGCCATCGACGACATCGAGTCCAGGTATCCGAAGCTCGTGGACATCTGGTCCATGTCACCGCTCCAATCCGGGCTGCTGTTCCATGCCGAGTTGTCGGACCAGTCCGTCGATGCCTACATCGTCCAGTTGGTGTTGGAGCTGGGTGGAACACTGGATCGGACACGTTTCCGGGCTGCCGCGCAGCGACTTTCTCGACCGGCATGCAAACCTGCGGACTGCCTTCGTGCACAACATGGAAGGCGATTCCGTACAGATCGTCGAACGTGACGTCGAGGTGCCATGGAACGAATACGACCTCACTGGACTGGACGAGTCCGCGGCGCAGATCGAACTCGAACGCATCATGGCTACCGATCGCGCTACGCGCTTCAACATGGCCGAGGCACCGCTGCTGCGGTTCACACTCATCGACGTCGA